>JAJDCO010000043.1 GCA_029260795.1 Planctomycetota bacterium
GAGCTGACGCCAGCAGGGTGGAAGGCAGCCCGCCAGCAGCGCCTCATCGAGGCCACTGCGACCCTCTGACCCGGCCCGACGCTACAGGCCAGGATCAAGCTCGCCTCCAGGCGTCAAGAATGGCGTTCGTCGGACGCTTACGTTGAGTCTGGCAGAGAGCTTCACCTTCCGAATGCTCGTTCGACTCGACGGGCCGCTCCCAGGGGATCTTCCGCTCCTCGCCTCGAACAAGGCTTGGGAGACGGAAGAGGTTCGCGACTACACGACGAACAACAGTTACGGGCTGGGTCGTGAGTCGGGCGTGCTTCCTGGCTTCGCAATCAGCATCCTGCCGGACGGAGCGTGGACGTGGAATGCCGGCGACGGACGCCGGCGGCTCGACCATCGACCCGAGGCCGCCGATCAAGGCATCGCGGACGGGCGATGGCACGAGGTCGGCTTCGCCGTGGATCGCGAGCAGGGCGTCGTGCACCTGTTTCACGATGGCCTCCGGGTCGCCCTCTACGACCTTCGGGGCCTGGGCAGCCTGTCGAGCGAGTCCCAGGCACTGCGGCTTGGAGCCGTGCCAGGACTGGAGATCGCGGATGTCCGCCTCGAAGAAGGTGCTGTGTCGGCATCGAAAGTATCGGCGTCCTTCGGGGAGCGACTGGGAGAGGAGCGTCGACCGGCGCCCCGAGCCACTTGGGACGGTCGCCCGCTCAAGGTGCTCGCTTGGAACATCTGGCACGGTGGCCGGCGTAAGGGCGTCGACGAGGGAGTGCAGCGGGTCGTGGAGGTCATCCAGGACTCGGGCGCCGACATCGTGCTCATGCAGGAGACCTACGGTAGCGGGCCGCGCATCAGCGGACGGCTGGGCTTCGAGTTCTTCCTGCGATCGAGCAATCTCTCGATCCTCAGCCGTTATCCGATCCAGGACGTGCACCGCCTGGGAGACGGGTTTCGATTCGGCGGAGCGACGATCGAGCTGCGCCCCGGCGTGCGAGTGCAGGTCTACTCGCTGTGGATCCACCACCTCCCGGACGTCGGCAAGGCGCTGGAGGAAGGTGCGACTGCCGAAGAGTTGGTTCGGGAGGACGCGAAGACGCGTGGAGCCGAGATCGAGCTAATCCTGGCCGAGCTCCTCACTCATCTCGATGCTTCCTCTGCTGTTCCGGTGCTGATCGGGGGAGACTTCAATAGCGGGTCGCACCTGGATTGGACGGATCAAGCTGCGCACCTCGAGGAGCATCGGGGCCGCGTCGTACCCTGGCCTGTCAGCCTGTCGATGGCGCGGGCCGGGTTCGTCGACACGTTCCGGTGGGTGCACCCGGACCCGGTCGTCGCGCGCGGGCACACCTGGTCTCCCGAGTTCCCGGAGAGCCATCCAGACAGAATCGACTACGTCTACGCGAGCCATGGCGACTGGAGCGTTATCGATTCCAAAGTGCTCGCGCAGCACCCGCGAGGCTGGCCGAGCGACCATGCTGCCGTCCTGTCGACGCTCGAGCTCTCGGAGCCTCTGCCCTCGCTGAAGGTGATGAGCTACAACATCCACTATGGCGTGGGCATGGATGACCAGCGCGATCTGGAGCGCATTGCGGCCATCATCTCCGCCGAGGCTCCCGACCTGGTGGGCCTGCAGGAGATTGGCAACAAGGCGATGGCTGACGAGCTCTCTCGCCTGACGGGGATGCCGGCGGTGTTCGGTCCTTCGAAAGGAAGCGACGACGCGTACGGGGATGCGATCCTCAGCAAGCATCCGTTGGAGTGGGTGGGCAACGTCGCCTTGCCGACGGCCAGCTCCAGCCGCTATCAGGCCATGGCAGTCGATGCGGATGTGTCTGCACTCTACGGAACCGGCGCCAAGGTGCGGTTCATCAATACGCACTTCGACTGGACAGACAGCATCGGGTCGCAGGAGTCCAGACGCGCGTCCGTGAACGTCATCGAACGCGGCCTCTGTGACGAGCTCCCGAAGTTGGCCATTCTGGCCGGCGACCTCAATGCCCAACCCGGCAGTCTCCCGCTGACAGACCTCGACCAAGTCGGGTGGCACCTCTCTCTCTTGGGCCAGCCGATGGCAACCCACGGTGCGCCGAATCCGACCCAGCAGATCGACTACGTCTTGTTGCGGCCGCAGAGCAACTGGAGAATCCTGGACGTGCGCGTTCTCGATGAGCCCGTGGCTTCGGGCCACTATCCCGTCGTCCTGACCGCGCGGCCAGTGCGCTAGGAGATCGGTGCCACGATGCTGCAGTACACAGTCCTTCTGCTCGCCGGAGTCTTCCTCCCTGCCTTCCAGGCGGATCAGGAGCAGGGGCATCTCGCCGAGCCTGTCGACGTGTTTCTCTTGGCCGGCCAGTCCAACATGGAAGGCGTCGGGCGCGTTGAGCTCCTACGGGAGGAAGCGATGGACGTCCCGGGTGTCCAGCTGCTTCACAGCGCCGCCCTCGGCACCCCGGGCCAGGACGGGAAGTGGCTCCCACTCAGGCCCTCAGCGTGGCGAGGTGGTTCCTCGCCGAAGTTCGGCGTGGAGATGAGCCTGGGCGCTGCTTTGGCTGGCGAATCGACCCGCCCGAAGATCTACTTCATCAAGCACGCCGTGGGGGGCACGAGCCTCTTCCGCGACTGGAGTCCCCGCGGAGGACCCGAGTATGAGGAGCTTCGGGACGTCGCCCGTCGGGCGTTCACGGAACTGGAGGCTCAGGGGCTTCGCCCCGTGGTTCGAGGCGTATTCTGGCAGCAGGGCGAAGAGGACGCGAAGCACACCCGCATGGCGTGTGCGTATCAGCAACGCCTCGAGGACTTCATCGTCCGGCTTCGGGCCTCCCTGGCCAAGTACGCACCCGAGCGGGAAAGCGCACGGATTCGATTCGTGCTCGGGCAGGTGATTCCGGATGCAGCGGCCGGGTCCAGCGCGGCCAAGACGTATCCATTCCGCGGCCTGGTCCGATCCGCGCAGCTCGCAGTGGCGAGTTATCTGCGAAACGTCGTGACAGTGCAGACCGACGCCACGTTCGAGACGCACGCATCTGTGCGCGACGGATATCGCGACGACGACAACATCCACTTCAACGAATCAGGTCTCGCCAAGCTGGGGACGGCGATGGCCGAGGCCTATCTCACAGCCGAGGAGCCGCGAGAGGGAGCGGAGGGCGCCATCGTGCCTCGCGCCCTGCGCATCTCGTGGCGACTCGCTGCGAGTCCTCTCCTACAACACGTATTACGTGTTCTCCAAGGGTCAGCAGGTCGAGCCTGCAACCGAGTGGATATCCGAGCAGGCGCCGGACATCATGTAGCGTAGCGTGCCCAGGATCTGGCTCTTGTCGAGCGTCAGCGAGATGCTCGCATCCTCGACCGCAGCCAGACCCAGGTCCATCACCACCGCGCGTCGATCGCTGGCCGTGATCATCAGGTTGCCGGGCTTCAAGTCACGGTGGATGATTCCGTGCTCGTGCAGATGCGCGACGCCGCGCGCGGCGTCGCGGAAGAAGGTTGCCAGCTCCCGGAAGCGGCCGCGATCGGTGCGGCCGGTGATGCCGGCCTTCTCGACCGGAGGCGCGTTCTCGAAGAGCTCCTTCTGCCGCCCGCGCGCCGTCTCGCACGCCGTCGACACCGCCGAGTCGAAGTCGCCCGTGTCCGACAGCGCCTTCGCCACGTCGGACAGGTCCGCGCCGTCGACGTACTCCATCGCGTAGTAGGGCACGCCTCGCGCTTCGCCGGACGTGAGCACCTTGACGACGTGAGGATGCTCGCAGCGGGACAAGGCGGCGATCTCGCGCCGGAAGCGCGCGAGCGAGACGGGCTCCTGCGCGGAGCGCTCGGGCAGGATCTTCAGGGCGACCCGGCGGCCCAGCGATTCCTGCTCGGCCAGGTATACCTCGCCCATGCCGCCCACACCGAGGCGGCCCAAGATCTTGAACTCGCCGAAGCGGTCGGCCGACTCGGACGCTTCATCGGGCTCCGGCCCGCCCGGAGCCGGGCTCGCGAACAGCGCCCGCAGCTCTTCTTCGAGGCCCGGGCGCACCGCCTCGAGGTCCTTGCCGCGGAGCAGATCACCCGAGCCGTAGTCGAGGTACTCGGCGCGGCGCGCCAGCCCGTTGAAGCAGTAGAGCCGCTCGCCTTCTTCCTGGAAGATCAGCCAGGGATGCAGATCTCGGTAGGCGCCGCCTCCACGCCAGTACAGCCGATGGCTGCGTGTGCCTTGCGGCAGCTCGCTGCCCCGAGGATCGATGACGAGCGGCGTCTCGCCCGTCAGATCGAGCACGCGTCCGACCCGCTGGCCGTCCGCTCGCTCGACGATCAATTCCAGGAAG
>JAJDCO010000044.1 GCA_029260795.1 Planctomycetota bacterium
GGAGATCATCGAGCGCCGCTCATTCCTGAGGATCGGCGCAGCCGTCCTCCTCGGGCTAGGCCTTGCCGGCGCCGGCGCCTACACTTTCCGGACACCGCCGGAGATGGGCCCCGAGTCGGACCGCTCGCCCTACGTGACCAAACAGTCGATGGTCCAGATCATCGCTGATCGAGACGTCGAAGCGATCTATCGGATTCTGCCCCACTACGGTCACCTGAACGCGGTCGAGCGATACAGCTTTTGGATGGCTGGAAGCAGCTTGAAGTGCTTCGAGCTCAGGCCTTTCGCTGAAGCAATGAACAAGAGTGAGACCGACGTTCGAGTCCGTCAAGTCCTGGCGACGTTCATCGACTCGGCTTCCGACAGCAACCGCTGACCTGGCAACGATCATGCAGAGTGGAAACGGTCAAGACGTCTTGAGGGCCACCCTCGATCCGCCCATGCCGAGCGTCGGTCAGCAGACTTGCGTGACGATCACCACCGGCATGCCTTCCAGCGACCTCGACGTCACGATTACGATTGGGGGTAGAATCGCCTTCAATGGCCCGGCGCCGCCTACCAAAGAGGTTTGCGTTGAACCTGAGCCCGGGGAAGAAGGCGAGGACATCTTGGTACTCGTGATCCAAAACAACTCGAGTTCGTCGGCCGCCGCCTTCGCCGGCGCTCAAGGTGAAGTAGCAGAATGAAGTGATTGACCAGGCACGCCAGCAAGGAGGCCCCGCCGGATCCAGGAGCATTCGATCGCGAGTGACCATAGTGGCCTGGCTCGCACTCATCCTCGCTGCCTTCGTACTTCCCCGCCACTTCGAGTCCCGTGCCCTGACCCACACTCCGCCATTTGGACGCGACACCGAAGGCCGGTCACCGGTGGTCACGAATCAGGCCATGATTCGAATCATCGAGCAACAGGACAAGACGGCGGTCTACCGCATCCTAATCCACTACGGCCAACTCACGGTCTTTGAGCGCTTCTGTTTCTGGAACTCGGCACTGGCTCTCGAGATGCATGAGCTGATTCCATTTGCCAGGACGGCGAAGTCCACCGAGACGGATCAAGTCGTCGGGGAGATGATGGCCGACTTGATCGAAAACTCCGAAGACGGCCAACGCCGACGGTTGGCTCGTCAGCAAGACAGACTGGAAGGACGGATCGAGGCGGCGAATCGAACGTCCCAACGTTCAGCCAAGGCCTCTCAGCGAAGCCAGCGGATCGAACGTCTACAACCGCGCAGCCACCGCATGGCTGTGAGCCGGAGCGAAGCGACCGGATCAAGCGGTCGAACGTCGGGGGAGCATCCCGGCGTCCCCACGAAGCAAGCGCCTCGACCCCACCAGCGCCCAAAGAACCGCAAGCGAAGCGAGCGCGCAGCAGCCAGCGACCCTCTGCTCTCTCCCAATAGCGTCTTGACCTCGTGCGCGCCTCACGGCACGATTGGGGTCCCAAGAAACACGTGCCGCCCATGCAGAGAGTCGTCCAGCGTCCAAACCCGATCCGTCTAGGAGACGCCCGATGTCGTGGTTTTCCAAGCCTGTCGAGTACCGCCGTTACGACGACGGCACCGTCGAGATCATCGAGCGCCGCTCATTCCTGAGAATCGGCGCAGCCGTCTTGGTCGGGCTGGGCCTCGTGAGCGCCGGCGCCTACACTTTCCGGACACCGCCGGAGATGGGCCCCGGTTCCAGTGGCGGCAATGATCGATCGCTTTACCTCACACAGCAGGCGATGGTACGAATCGTCGACGAAGCAGATGTTGAGGCAGTATATCGGATCTTGCCGCACTACGCTCAGTTGACTGCTGGAGAGCGATTCTTGTTTTGGTCTGCGGTGGCCAGTCTTCACATTGACGAGCTGAAGGCTTTTGCCGGAATGGCACGACTTCGCGAGAACGACACAAGAGTCCGCACCATCATCAGCATGTTTCTGAGGGCAGCCGAGCAACGCGGGCGATAAGGAGGCCATCCTATGCAAGGGGCCCAGGGCAAGGATGCGATCAAGGTATCACTCGCGCCGCCAGAACCGAGCGAGGGGGAAGAGGTCTGCATGCTCGTGGAAACTGGCATGGATTCGCAGAATCTTAGCGTCGTGATAATTGTCAACGGCCGGATCGAATTCAGTGGAACGCTTCCGCCGACTAAAGAAGTCTGCGTGACCACCCAAGAGGGAGACGGCGGGGGAGAGATCATCGTCGCCGTGAATCAGAACAACGCCAATGGTCCCGCGGCCGCATTCGGCGGCACAGGCGCGCTGATTAGCAGCAACTGACCCAACCGTTTTGATGAAGCCTGGATTGACGCAGCCACCGCATGGCTGTGAGCCGAAGCGAAGCGACCGGATCAAGCGGTCGAACGTCGGAGGAGCATCCCGGCGTCCCACAACGCAAGAGCCACGACCCCACCAGCGCCCAAAGAACCGCGAGCGAAGCGAGCGGATCGAACGTCCACAACCGCGCAGCCACCGCATGGCTGTGAGCCGGAGCGAAGCGACCGGATCAAGCGGTCGAACGTCGGAGGAGCATCCCGGCGTCCCACAACGCAAGAGCCACGACCCCACCAGCGCCCAAAGAACCGCAAGCGAAGCGAGCGCGCAACAGCCAGCGACTCTCTGCTCTCTCCCAATAGCGTCTTGACCTCGTGCGCGCCTCACGGCACGATTGGGGTCCCAAGAAACACGTGCCGCCCATGCAGAGAGTCGTCCAGCGTCCAATCCGATCCCTCCAGGAGGCGCCCCGATGTCGTGGTTTTCCAAGCCTGTCGAGTACCGCCGTTAC
>JAJDCO010000045.1 GCA_029260795.1 Planctomycetota bacterium
TGAGCTCATCTGAACAGATGAAGGCCCTCGGACTCGAGGTCACGATCGAGTCGCTGAACCGGGCCGCTGCCTGACGCCCAGAGCCCGCATTCGCCCTGCACCTACACGCCGAAAGCCCCTGCCAAATGGCCAAACTCCAGGGCCGGATACCGGCCAGAGCCGGCCGATTGGTTACCGGAGGAGTCGAGGTTTACTCGACTCGTGATGCCCGTCTGCCGATCATGGACGATGATGTCCGTCGAGCCGTTGGTGTCACCGGGCACCAGATTGCTCGCAAAGGACTGAAAGGCGACGTAGCGGCCATCGCCCGAGATCGCCGGAAACAGCGACCGGTCATTCCCCTCGACCCCAGCCGAGTCGACGCTGACTCGAGTCGTGGTCCCCGTGTCGCGATCGTGCACGAAGACGTCCGTCACACCATTCGTGTCACCGGGAACGAGATTGGTTGCGGCACTCTCGAAGGCGACGATGCGCCCGTCGGCAGACGCGGCCGGGCACCCGCTCTCAGCATTCGCATCATTGCCCTGTGAGTCGATGCTGACCCGCTCGATGACCTGTGCCTCAACCACGACCGCCAAGAGAAGTGTCGCGAGGCCCGACGCTGCGCATCTCGTTACTGCTCGCATGCCTTGCTGCTCCTTATTCTTCCGAAAAACGTGGCTTCCCCTCAGAGGGTACGAAATCGAGCGCAGGATTGCTCTTGCTCTGATCGACCCCGAATTCGAACCGTTCGGATGAGCTGGCTCGCGGTCGTCGCTCAGGGCTCGACGCGAGTGGCCTTCTCGCCCTTCGCCGACCGACCGAGCCAGCGGTGGACGCGATTTCGATAGCGGACGTACTCGTCGCCGAATCGGCGCTCGAGGTATTCCTCTTCGCGAGCGATCACCCAATAGCGTAAGGCCCCCAGAACCGGCAGGACGAAGACGAGGGGCCAGATCGTGTCGAGGAGCAGCGAGACACCCACGTACTGGAGCGTTAGGGCCAGATACAGCGGGTTACGCGTGTAGCGGAAGGGGCCACTCTCGATCAGAGCGGCGGACGACCGCCCCGGATGAATGGTCGTCCGCTGGCGCCGGAACTCACGAAGGGCGAGCAGGAGCGTGCCGGCTCCCAAGGAGAGCAATGTCCAGCCCACCGTGGCGCGAAGACCGTGACTCGCGAGGGTCGTCGGCCAGGCGGCCTCGAGCACCCAACCGAGGCCGAAGCCGAGGCCGAAGAGCACGGGTGGAGGAAAGCGCACGTCGGCACTGTCGGATGGACTCGAGCGGGGCATGGCTTCCTTCTCGAGAGGGAAGATCGGACTCCGGTGATGAGGAGGGGAGACCGAGAGTTGCCGAGGAAGAATGCCGCGGCATTTCGAGGTCCTCGAGCGTCTCGACTCGCTTGCTCCTTCTCAGAACGAGACGCGTCGATCGTCTCAGCCTGAGAGGACGAGTGCCAGAGCCTGCGCACCTCGCCGGGAGCTCTCTTTTTCTTTGAACTCCTAAACCCTTGCGGCCCATCAACGCAACGGGCCGCGATGCCGCCGGCAGTGCCCGTGTGTCGCGAATGGCCCTCGCCATGCAATAGCTCCACTCACCCACGGCGATCTCGGACCGGAAGCGTTTGTGTTCACCCCCGCCCCCCGCTCGGACCGGACCGCCCCCCACCCCCCGAAAACGCCTTCGAGACCCCCCTCTCCCGACCCCGGCGGCGATCACCCCCTCGATCGCCGCCCCCCGCACTCGCGCTCGTCCGCACCCCCCTCCGTGGACGAGCGCGAGTCTTTTTGTTGGTTCGCACCTCCTCCGGAATTGAGGACCGAACCCTTTCCCCCTAGACTCGAACCGAGCTCCACTTCCCCGGCCTTGAACTCGCATCCAGGAATCTCCCCCATGACCGGACGCTGGTCTCTGCTCGCAACTCTGACACTGCTCGCCTTGCTCGGCACTCCGGCTCGCGCCGATCACTTCGAGATCCACCACCTCGAAGGAGGCACGCTCGGCGGCAAAGTCATGGTGCACCTCCACGGGGACGCCGGAGCCCCCTACTTCTTGATCGCTTCTCCGACACCGGGTCCGACGCGGGTCCAAGGCTTCGACCTCGCCGTCGACCTGTCCTGGTTCGCACTATCGACGAGCATCCCGGGAATGTCGGGAACGATGCCCTCGTCGGGCGAGCAGCACGTCCATGTGCCGCTGGCTCCCCTGTCGGCATGGGACGGTCGCCAGATCTATCTCCAGGCCGTTCGAATGGACCCGTCGAATCCGAACCGCATCACGCGCGCATCGAACGCGGCCCACTTCACCTTGGGCGATTACCTCTCCACTCATCCGACGGACGCTCATCAGTTCCCGACTGCTCTCTCGTCGGCCGCCCTCATCAGTCAACACCGCGTCCTCGTGGCCGGAGGTGGCGCAGGATCCTGGTTGAACCCGATCGGAAGCACGAGCTCCGAGCTCTGGGATCCGCGCACCGAGTCTTTCGAGTCGGTCCCGTCGATGAGCCAATCACGGGCTTTGCATTCCATGACCGCGCTCGGCTCCGTTCAGGCCGACGAGGTCCTGGTGGCCGGCGGTCTGAGTGCGAGCCAGAGTCCCGTCTCGAAAGCCGAGATCTATCAACCCTTCGGCAGCGTGTTCCGCACCACGGGCGACCTGAGTACGGCTCGATATGGTCACGCCGCGGTGCAGCTCGCCGACGGCCGCGTGCTCGTGATCGGTGGTGCCGGTCAAAACGGCTCCACGCTGGACGCCCGAGCGCAGGCCGCTCTCGCCTCCACCGAGATCTGGGATCCGACCTTCGATGGCTTCCTCGCCGGGCCTCAGCTGAGTGAGCCTCGCTTCGGTCCGACCGCCACACTTCTGGCGAGTGGCAAGGTGCTGGTGACGGGCGGCTTGACCTGGCGCAACGGTGCCGCCGTGTTCTGTGACACCGCCGAGGTCTACGATGCGGGCGCCGGAGCCTTCGAGACCCCGATTCCGATGAACGTCGCGCGGCTCGGTCATCAGACGACTCGCCTTCTCGATGGCACAGTGCTCGTCTCCGGCGGCTGGACGGGCAGCGTCGCGTCGCCGACCGCGACGGCCGCCACGGAGATCTTCCTCTTCGTGAGCAACACCTTCACGCCGGCGAGCTCGATGCAGCAAGCGCGCGCCTTCTTCGGCTCGGCTCGACTCCCGAGCGGCGGGCAGGTCGTCGCTGTGGGCGGCGGACACGGTGCGATCACGAACCCGACCGCACTCGACACGATCGAGCTCTTCAGCCCGTCGACCGGGCTGTGGTCCACGCTCCCGCAAACCTTGAGTCAGAGCCGCCACAACGCGGGAGTCCTCGAGATGGGACACGGCAAGGTGATCGTCACGGGCGGGCTTGGCCCGAGCGGCCTCCCGCGCACGCAAGGCGAGCTCTTCTTCGGCAAGTAGAGCGCAGAAGAGAAAAAGATCCGGGAGGCTCCGAGCCTCCCGAACCGAATAGGGTGCCGACCCGAGCCGCCGGGCCGGCTCCCAGAGGATGTCGCTACTTGCCGTAGTAGGTCTCGGCCGTAGCGAGAGTGCCCGAGCCCGAGCGCCCGCCGGTGACCAACACCTTGCCGTGTCCCTGATGCGACACGGCCGCGTGGACCCGGCCCGAAGAGAGCTGGACCGACGAGGCCGACCAGAGACCCGTGATCGGATCGTAGAGCTCGAGCGAATCGGTCGGGGCCAATCCGCTCAGGCTTCCCTGTCCACCCGAGACGGCTATGACTTTGCCCGTCATCGGCAGGCGGACCAGACCGAAGAAGGCGCGGTCGGCTCCGAGCGAGCCCGTAACGGTGAAGGTCTCGCTGCCGAGGTCGAAGCGCTCCACGCTCGTCGTCGTGGCCGGGCTGACCCCAGCGGGTCGCCCCTTCGGGGCCTGGAGTTTGGCAGTTTGAGACCGGGGCCCAGCCACCAGCGCAGTGTCCGGTGAATTCCAAGCTGCGAGCGACGCGTCCTACGTGAGCGCGCTTTTCTGATGCACTCCAATCCAGATGCGGGCTGGAAGCCCGCCGGGACAGCTCACCATCTCACCGCTCACCATCTCACCGCTCACCATCTCACCGCTCACCATCTCACCGCTCACCATCTCACCGCTCACCATCTCACCGCTCACCATCTCACCGCTCACCATCTCACCGCTCACCATCTCACCGCTCACCATCTCACCATC
>JAJDCO010000046.1 GCA_029260795.1 Planctomycetota bacterium
CGGGCGGGAGGGCTTTTCGCGCACCGCTCTCTCTCCCACGTTCTTCGAAAGCAAATCGCCCCGCCGACAGGCCACGAGGATCAAGTTGCGCGACCTGTCGAACTCCGTTCGGGTCTCTGTACCCCATGCACGTGCAAGCGCGGCAAAGCCGACGGCGAAGCCGACTGGCACGATGGCCAAACCGGAGGCGGACTGAAGTCCGCCCTCCGGTGCCACGACCCTCCAGCGGGGTGAAGTCCGCCCTCCGAACTCTCAGATTCGGGCGCGCTCACTCAGCGCAAACCAGGGTAGACTCGGCTGGGAACTGTTGAACCGTCCCGCGCACTCGGTCGGCCTTGCCGCACCGTCTTCGGCCTGAAACCGAGCTTCGTCTCGACGCATATTCGATGACTGCCGTTCGCATCTTGAGGCTCTTCATCACCGCACTCGGGCTGACGCTCTTGAGCTGCCAGGACGAGCGGCCGATCTCGGTGCTCGTGATCACGCTCGACACGACTCGAGCCGATCGACTCGGGTGCTACGGCCGCGAAGACGCCGGCACGCCCCACCTCGATCTCATCGCCGCCGAAGGAACCTTGTTCGAGCGAGCCTACACGGCGGTGCCGATCACGTTGCCGTCGCACGTCTCGATCTTCACAGGGACCTATCCCACGCATCACGGCGTGCGTGATAACGGCAACTTCCGTGTCGATCCTCGCCTGACGACCTTGGCCGAGCTCTTGCTCGAAGAAGGTTACGCGACCGGCGCTTTTATCGGCGCCTATCCGGTTCAAGCCGAGTTCGGTTTGGACCAGGGGTTTCAGGTTTACGACGACGACCTCCGCTCGAGATCGGGCCCGCTGAACGTCCGGTTTGCCGAACGCCCTGCGCCACAGGTCGCCGCACCCGCAATCCGCTGGCTGAAACAGCTCGACGACGAGGATCCCTTCTTCGGGTGGGTGCACTTCTTCGACGCTCACACGCCGTACGAGCCGCCCGAGGATCTTCGCACGCGCTTTCCCGAGGATCCCTATCAGGGAGAGATCGCGGCCGTCGACCGGCAGATCGGTGCGATCCTCGAGGCGCTTCGCGCGAAGGGAAGGCTCGACGACACACTCATCGTGGTGGTGGCCGACCATGGCGAGGGCCTCGGCGAGCATCATGAGAGCACGCATGCAGCGTTGATCTACGACACGACGATGCACGTGCCGATGATCCTGCGCGGTCCGGGCATACCGAGCCGCCGAATCGGTGCCATCACTCGGACGGTCGACCTCTTTCCCACTGTCACCGATCTGCTCGGGCTGCCGACCCCGCGCGCGGTTCAAGGTCGCTCGCTGCAGCCGCTCTGGCAAGGCGACGCGCCCGACGATCGAGTCGCCTACCTCGAGACGCAGTGGCCGGCGCTTCACCAAGGTTGGAGCCCACTCGAAGGACTCGTGAGAGCTGACCGAAAGCTCATTCGAGCACCCGCGGTCGCATCCGAGGCTTCCGAGCTCTTCGACCTCCGCACGGATCCTGGCGAGCGGGTCGACCGGTCGGCGCGCGAGCCGACTCGCGTGAGCGAGCTCACGACCCGCCTCGATCAGCTGATCCACGATACGAGTGAAAGTGCGCTCGAATCGCGCCGTGGCCTCACCGAAGAAGACCGGCAGCAGCTGCAGCAGCTGGGCTACCTGGGCAGCACGCCCGATGCGCGCGAGGCGAACCAGCACCCGAAGGACGGCATCCGCGCAGTGTCGGCCTTCCAGCGTGTCGTAGGTCTGATCTTCGCCCAGGAATTCGAGAAGGCGCTCGAGCTCCTCACGACACTCGAGGAGCGCTACCCGGACAGCCTCGGCGTCTTCGAGTATCGCGCACTCTGTTACAAGGAAATGGCCGTTGCCGGCGGTGGAGTGCCGACCTTCCTCGATCGAGCCATCGAGCAGTACGTGCGAGCCTTGGCGATCAACCCGGAGCTCGAAAACCTCTGGAAGAGCCGTGCCGAGGTCCACCGACTGCAAGGACGCTGGGACGACGCGGTCGCGTGCTACGAGCAAGCGTTGCGCATCTCGCCCGGTATTCCCGGGACCGAGAAGCTCTATGCGGTCACGCTCGCCGAGGCCGGGCGCGCTGACGAGGGTCTCGCCATCCTCGATCGGTTGCTGGCCGAGGCCCCGAGCCCGTTGCTCTCGAATACCCGTGGTCAGCTTCTCGAGGCAGCACGGCGATTCGAGGCGGCTCTGATGGCTTACGAGAAGACGATCACTCGCGGACCCCAGGATGATCCCGAGGTGATTCGAGCCCACAATCGAGCGGGTGTGATCGCGAGCATGCTCGAGCAACCCGAGGTCGCCATCGCACACTTCGAGGCCGTCAACCGCGTCCGACCGGACAACGTGTTCGCACGACCGCGGCTGGCGCGCGAGCTCGAGGTCGTCGGTCGACTCGAGGACTCGCTCCGAATCTGGACCGAGCTCGCAACCGATCACCCTAATGATGGGACCTTCATTAGGAATCGAAACCGACTCGCCCAGGAGACGCGCCGATGATCGTGCGCTTCGCCCTCGGCTCCCTCCTTCGGCTCGGACTGGTCCTGCTCCTTGGCGTCACCAGCGGCTGTGGCTCAGATGACCCCGCACGGCACCTCATCCTCATCACACTCGATACGACCCGCGCCGATCGGCTCGGCTGCTACGGGCGGCCCGATGCCGGAACACCTCACCTCGACACCCTCGCCGATCGGGGCGTCGTCTTCGAGCGTGCCTACGCCCAAGTCCCTTCGACACTGCCTTCACACGCCAGCATTCTGACTGGCAGCTATCCGCCCCGTCACGGTGCCCGCGAGAACGGCCTCTATCGACTCACCTCGACCAGCCGCACGCTGGCCGAGGTGCTCTCGGAGCGCGGGTTCCAGACCGGAGCCGTCGTGGCCGCGCGCCCGCTCGACGCCCGCTTCGGGCTCGATCAGGGCTTCGGCTCCTATGAAGGACCCGGCGAGCGCGAGTTCGAGTGGCCGGGACCTCAGGTCACGCGCCGGGCCTTGAGGTGGGCCACGACGAAGTCCGAGAGCGAGCGCGTGTTCCTATGGGCGCACTACTTCGACCCTCACAAGGTCTATGCGCCGCCACCGGCTTTCGCGAAGCAGCATCCTGACGATGACTATCAGGGCGAGATCGCGGCCACGGACGCCTTCGTCGGAGAGCTACTCGACGGCCTCGAGCGCCAGGGCCTGCTCCAGGATGCGATCGTGGCCATCATCGCCGATCACGGAGAGAGCCTCGGTCAGCACGGTGAGTCGACGCACTCGATCTTCCTGTACGACGCCACGCTGCACGTGCCCTGGATCCTGGCCGGACCAGGAGTGCCCGAGGGCGCACGCGTTCCCGAGCTCGTCCGCAGTGTCGACTTAGTCCCGACCGTCCTCGAGCTACTGGGGGTCAAGGATCCCGCTTCGGATCAACGCGACGGCGTCTCGCTCGTCTCGCGTCTCCAGGGAGGGGGTCGCCTCCAGCTGACGAGCTACTGCGAGTCGATGAGCCCACGGCTCCGGTACGGCTGGTGCGATTTGATCGGCCTCCGAACCGACCGGCTCCTGTACGTGGACGCGCCGCAGCGCGAGCTCTACTACGACACCGAGGGATCGGCTCAGCTCAACAATCGCATCGACGAGGCGAGCACCGAGGACATCGCGCGTTGGAATCGCTCGTTGCGCTCGATCGCTTTCGAGCAGCTTCCGGGCGGAGAGCTCGCCGATACGGACCCGGCAGTCCTTGAAGACCTTCGACGGTTGGGATATCTCGAGGCGCGTCGCGACGGCGCCGAGGATCTCGAGTCTTGGTGGGAGACGCGTCGGAAACGCAACGACCCCAAGGAGCGGATCGTCACCGCAGAGCTGCTCTACGCGGGGCTCGAAGCTCTCCAAGCCGGCAACACTCCAGAGGCGGTCCGCGCCTTCACCGAGGCAACCCAGCAGGATCCCGGCAACGCCACGGCGTGGCTGAACTTGGCCTCGGCCCTGCAGCGCGCACGCGAGGACGAGGAGGCCGAGCGAGCGCTCCGACGTGCCGTGGCGGCCGACCCCGACTTCTCGCGGGCACACTTTCAGCTTGGTCTCCATTTACTCGAGCGCGCCAACGCTCTCGAAGAAGCCGAGCGCGAGCTGCTCGAGGCCATCCGCTGCGATCCCGGCTTTGCCGAGCCCATGAGCCGCCTGGCTCGCCTCTTCGAGCAACAGGGCCGAATCGAAGAAGCCGGGCGATGGATGGAGCGAGCTGCCGAGGCGCAGCCCAACGATGCCGATCTCTGGCGAGACGTCGCGCGCATGGCCCGGGGAGCGAAGGATCTACCCGCCGCTCGCCGCGCCTACCAGAAGATCCTGCTCCTCGCGCCCGGTGACGTCGAGGCCCAGCGAGCACTGCGGACCCTTCCTCCTCCGGAGAAGGGCGAATGAGGGACTGGTCGAGGAAGCTCACCCGTCGGCTTCTGTCCGGGGTCCTTCTGATCCTCGCCGCCTGCGCGAGCGATGAGCGGCCATCGATCCTTCTCGTGACGATCGACACCTTGAGGGCCGACCACGTCGGCTGCTACGGCGCTCCCGGCGATCCGACCCCTTCCCTCGACCGACTGGCGCGCGAGGGTACACTCTTCGAGCTGGCCGTGACGACAGCACCGATCACGCTCCCGGCACACGTTTCGATGATGACGGGCCTGTATCCGCCGGGACATGGAGTGCGCAACAACGGGCACGTCCTGCCGCCGGACGGTGCTGTCACGCTCGCACAACGCCTCGCGAGTGAGGGCTATCAGACCGCCGCCTTCGTGTCCGCCTACGTGCTCTCGGAGCCCTTCGGTCTGAGTCGGGGCTTTGAGCACTTCGATGATGACTTCGGCACCGGCTTGGAGCGGCGCGCCGACGCGACGGTGAAGGCTGCCGAGGAATGGCTCACGAAGAAACGGGATGGCGACCGTCCCGCATTCGTCTGGGTGCATCTCTTCGACCCGCACGATCCCTACCAGCCTCCGCCCGAGTACGTCATCGGTGATGCCAGCCCGTATGCGGGAGAGATTCGGTATGCCGACGCGGCGGTGGGTCGGATTCGGGAGCGGTTCAGCTCCGTGGAATCGAAGCGCACGCCCCCGATCTTCGTGGCGACCTCGGATCACGGAGAAGGGTTGGGCGAGCATGGTGAAGACACGCACAGCTTCTTTCTCTACGATACGACGGTCCGGGTCCCACTCATCCTCGCCGGCCCCGGAATACCGGTAGGCCGGCGGATCGAACGCCTCACCTCGTTGGTCGACTTGACACCCACGCTGCTCGAGCTGGTCGGAGCGGAGCTCCCCCCCCGCCTCGGAGGTTGGAGCCTGCTTCGCCCGGAGGGCAGCCCATCGACCGGCCGCGATCGTCTCGCCTACCTGGAGACGATGGCACCTCGGCTCGTCATGGGTTGGTCCGAGATCCGAGGTGCTCATACCGGCAGCTTGAAGCTCATCGACGCACCGCAGGCGGAGCTCTACGACCTCCAACTCGATCCGCGTGAGCAGGAGAATCAAGCTGTGCCGAGGCGCGAGCACCTTCCCGATCTGCGTCGGGAGATGGAGAGAGTCGGGGGGCCCGATCGCGTCGCGCTCGACACGGAAGCCGCCGGCGCGGCCCGCAAGCTCCGTCAGCTCGGCTATCTCAACACGGGGAGCATCCGCTCGGCGCGAGGGGGTGATCCCAAGGACTTCACGACCTTGATCGGGACGTTCTTTCGTGTCGAAGCCACGATCGCGAGTGGCGACGTCTCCGCGATGAAGCGCCTCGCTGCCAAGCTTCGCGAGCAAGGAGCGCTCGATCCCGAGAACCCGGTCGTCTTTCACAGCCTCGGCCGGCTCTGGCTCCGCGCCGGCGAGCTCGAGGCCGCCATCGAGGCTCTGGAGCACTCCTTGCGGCTCGATGAGGAGCTGGTGCTGAGCCGTCTCGATCTCGCATCGGCGCTCGCTCAAGATGGCCAGCTCGATCGAGCCGAAGCGGAGCTCGAGAAGGTCCTGAGTCGAGAGCCGGACAACCCCGAGGCTTGGCACGATCTCGGCAGCGTCGCTCGCTCCCGCGAGAGCTGGGACCGCGCCTCCGAGTGCTACGAGAAGGCGGCTCTCCTCTCGCCCGACGACCCGACGTTTCATCTCCATGCCCTCCAGGTGGCGTTACGGCTCGGTCAACGCGAGCTCGCCGACCGACACGCGACGACACTCGAGCGACTCTTACCTGTCGACGACGACCATCTCGATCGCGCCCGCGTCGCGCTGGCCCGGCACGATCGCAGCCTGGGGCGACTGGCCGAGGCGCGCGCACGCCTCGAGGTCGTGCTCGCGCGACGACCCGATCACCCGGGGGCGCGACGCGAATGGCAAGCGTTGTTGCAGGCCGAGCAGGAGCAAGGGCGATGAAGTTCGTGCGCACGTGGTCGATCTTCGGCTGGTTGCTTCTCGGGCTGAGCTCCTGTTCGAAGGAAGAGCCGCCGCCCAACGTCTTGCTGATCACGATCGATACACTGCGCGCCGACCGTCTCGGCTGCTATGGCAGCCCCTCGGGCGCGACGCCCCACCTCGATCGACTCGCGGCTCGTGGTGTCCGCTTCGACGCGGCCTTCACCGCGGTCCCGATCACGCTGCCGTCTCATGCCTCGATCTTGACCGGCACCTACCCGACCACTCATGGCGTGCGGCTCAATGGCGTCCATGTGCTGGACGGTCGCTTGCCGACACTGGGCGAGCGCTTGACGCCGACCGGATACGCTTCCGGTGCCTTCGTCTCGGCTTTCGTGATCACGCGCGCGTTCGGACTCGACCGGGGCTTCTCGGTCTACGACGACGGCCTGGGCAGCGAGCTCGAGCGACCGGCAGAAGAGACCGTGACGGCGTTTCAACGCTGGCGAGCAACAGCCGACGCGAAGCCCTTCTTCGCCTGGGTGCACCTCTTCGATCCCCACCTCCCTCGTCGCGCACCCGACGAGATCGCCAAGCGCTTCGAAGATCCGTATGACGCCGAGATCGCCTATGCCGATGCGCAGATCGGTCGTCTCCTCGCCTGGCTCGAGAAGCGCGGAGAGCTCGAGCGGACGCTCGTCATCGTCACGGCCGATCATGGAGAAGGGTTGGGCGAGCATGGTGAAGAGGCACATGTCTTCTTCATCTACGACTCGACGATGCGCGTGCCGCTCATCCTCGCCGGCCCCGGCTTGCCGACGGGTCGCGTGCTCGGGAATGGGGTCGCACGCACGATCGACATCGCGCCGACCGTGCTCGATCTGCTGGGGCGGAGCGTTCCGGAGACGATGCAAGGTCGATCGCTGGCCCCGGCCATCCGCGGCGAAGAGGAGCTCCCTTCGGCAGCCTACCTCGAAAGCCTCGCGCCTCGACTGGTGATGGGTTGGTCCGATCTGCGAGGGCTCCGAACGGCGAGCGACAAGCTCATCGAAGCACCGCGTCTCGAGCTCTACGATCTGCGCGAGGACCCGGGTGAGCTCCAGAACCGTGCCGCGTCCGAGAAGGAGCGCGTGGCGGCTCTTCGACGCGTGCTCTCGATCGAGTCGGGCCCCGATCTGGCAAGCGCGGTGAACGAGTCCGTCGAGGCCGACCTCTTCGACAAGCTCAATCGCCTCGGCTACCTCGGGTCGGCCCAAGCGCCACCCGCTTCGGGTCATGATCCCAAGGACATGATCGCGCTCTTGGAGCCGATCCAGAAAGTCGAAGCCACTCTCCGACAAGGTCGCTCCGAGACGACACGCGCCCTCGCCCAGGAGCTCGAAGCACTCCTTCCGCTCGATCCGACCAACCCGACGCTGCTCGGGTACCTCGGGAGGCTCTGGTCCGCGACCGGCGAGTGTGATCGTGGCCTTCAGCTCTTGCGTTTGGCGAGCGAGGCCCTTCCCGAAGACATCGAGCTGCAGATCCATCTCGGGGATGCGGCGCGTCGCTGCGGAAAACCCGAAGTCGCTCTCGACGCCTATCGCCGCGCCAGTGAGCTGCCCCCTGCCGACGGCCGCGCCTGGATCCGCATCGCACGCACTCTCGAGGGCCGCGGCGAGAAGCGCCCGGCGATCGAAGCCCTCGAGAGAGCCATCGAAATCAACGGCAACTCGGGGAACACGCGCTTCGAAGTCGGTAGCCTGCTCATGGCGCTCGGACGACCGCAGCAGGCCGAGGTCCACCTCAACGAAGCGGCACGGCGCAACCCGACCGACTCCCGCATCTGGCAAGCCCTCGTCGACGCCTGTCGGGCCAACGGCGCTCCCGACCGCGCTGCCGAAGCCCAGCGGCGACTGAGAGCCCTCGAAGCTGATTGAGGACGCGTCCGGATCGCCCGTCACGGCTGCCGCCCGCTCGACTGCGTTTCCCGGATCGATCTCCAGGTTGCTGAAAACAAAGTGCGTGGATTCGACGCGGCGGTGCGTCTCCTCCTCGGTGAAACGGATCCTTCACCCACCGAGCCCCGAGCCGAGGAGTACGACCATGGCACGCGAAACACTGGCAGCCCCGCAGCTTCGAGGAATGTTGGCCCTCTTGCTTCTGGCGTCATGGCTTCCAGCCGCGCACGCCCAGACCTGCTCCTGTGACCCCTACGTCCCGGCGACCCTCGACATCGCCGCCGTGTACAAGATCGAGGACGGCGGATCCCCCGATACACTGGGGGCCTTCTCGGGAGCGGGCGCTCAGGACATGAGCTGGGCCAATCGGTTCGATTTCGGGACGACCACCCGCATCACCCACGTCTGTCTGGCGCTCGCCCCGCACAACTCGGGGTCCAAGCTGGCCGCCGTGCGCGTGCGCTCCCACTCGGGAGGGGACCCCGGCACGATTCTCTCTGAAACGAGCTTCACCGTGTCACCGACCGGCGATCACCAGATCATCGCGCTCGGGTCTCCGCTCGACTTGTCCCCGGGCACCTACTGGTTCGAGGCAATCTACTTCGACGCCTCGGCGAACGTCACGCACCAAGGCCTGCGCGACTCCGGCACCAGCGAGACCAAGCTCCGGCTGGAGAGTGCCTCGGATTGGACCGACATCGAGGACACGAGCTTGGCGGGAAAGCGCGCCATCATCCGCCCCATGGAGCTCGTGCCGCGGAGCTGCGACCTTGCGATCGAGGACGTGTCGGTCTTCGAGACTTTCGAGCGAGGCGGCAATGCGACCTTCTGGGTCCGTCTGATCGGCTCGAAGCCGCGCTCGAGCGTGATCGTCGACTTGGTCTCCACCGATCCGACAGAGGGGAAGCCGTCGCCCGACCGCCTGGTCTTCACGACCACCAACTGGAATCAGCGGCAGATGGTGACGGTGGTGGGCCAAGACGACTCATCGGTCGATGGCCATCGCGAGTACGCGATCGATGCCGGGCCGTCGATCAGCACGGATCTCTGCTGGGACGGTTTGACGGCCGACGCCGTGCCCTTCCTCAATCGGGACGACGAAGGGTCCGCGGACTTCGAAGCGCTGATCGCCGGGGACACGGCCGAAGGCGATTCCTACGGCTACGCGATCGATATCGAGGGTGATCGTGCGGTCGTCGCGGCGGACGGTGTCGGAATCGGACAAGGCGCCGTTTACGTCTTCGAGAGAACATCCGGCTCGTGGATGATGACCCAGCGGATCCGCCCCGAGAACCTCGGCTCACTCGCGATCTTCGGTTGCTCGGTCTCACTCTCGGGTGACCGGATCCTGGTCGGCTCGGCAGGGGATCGAACGCTCGGGATCAAAGCCGGCGCCGCCTACGTCTACGATTTCGACGGCACGCAATGGAACGAGACCGTCAAGCTCCTGCCTTCAGACAGACAGGAAGGCGATCGCTTCGGTTGGGACGTCTCTCTCGAGGGAGACCGCGCGCTGATCGGTGCCTACAATGACGACGATCGTGGCGACGACGCTGGTTCGGCCTATGTCTTCGAGCACGACGGCTCGCAGTGGATCGAGGCCGCCAAGCTCCTGCCCGATGCCGGGAATCTGAACGGTCGGTTCGGTGACTCGGTGGCTCTCGGCTCGAGCTGGGCGATCGTCGGTGCCTACGGCTCCGATCATCTCGCCAACGGCGCCGGCGCGGCCTATCTCTTTCGGCGAACCTCGGGAACCTGGACTCGTCAGGCCGTGCTCCTGCCTCCGACCGGAATGGCCGGTGACCATTTCGGGCACTGTGTCGCGCTCACCGGAGACTGGGTCGCGGTCGGAGCGCCGGGCGAAGACGTCGACGGATCCAGCGCGGGAGGAGTCTACCTCTACCAGCGCTCGGGATCGTCTTGGAGCCTCTCCGGGCGGGTCGCTCCGGCAGATGTGGCCATCGGCGACAAGTTCGGCGAGTCGATTGACCTCGACGGTGATCGTCTCGTGGCGGGATCCGCTCAAGATGACGACCGCGGCGACCGATCCGGGTCCGCGAGCCTCTTCTCCCGCCAAGGCAGCACCTGGTCGCAAACGCAGAAGATCGTCCTCGAGTTCGAGGCTCCCCTGGCCCGCTTCGGGCATGCGGTCGCACTCGGAGAGAGTCGAGTCGCAGTAGGAACGCCCTACCTCGAGACGGCCGGACCTTCGAGTGGCGCCGCCTGGGTCTTCGACCTCGTCGGAGATCGCGCCTTGGTCGAGTACGGCACTGGGCTGGCCGGCGCGGACGGCTTCGTCCCCCACCTCTCGGCCTACGGCCTGCCGGAGCGAGGCGGCGAGGTGTCGATCGAGATCGACGAGGGTCTCGGACGCGCCTCCGGCACTCTCTGGATAGGCTTCACGGCGACGGCGCAGCCGGTCCTCGGGGGGACGCTCCTGGTGTTGCCCATCACCCCGTTCTCGATCCAACTCGGCGGCTCAGTCGGTTTCCCAGGCACGGGCACACTGTCGCTTCCCGTGGATCTGCCCGACAAGCCCGGTGTCGTTGGGGTGAAGCTCTTCTCGCAGACCTTCCTGGTCGATCCGGCTGCGGTCCGTGGCATCTCGATGTCGAACGGTCTCGAGATGACGATCCGGAACTAGCTCGAGGCTTCGAGTCGAGGAGGCGCTCGCTGCGAGCGCCTCCTCGACTTGGTTCAGCCGTCGCTCATGCCTGGCCGTGGCAGGCTTTGAACTTCTTGCCGCTCCCACACGGACACAGCGCATTGCGGGAGACGGCATCTCCGCCACCACCGCCACCGCCGGCGAGCTCGGCGGCGAGCTCGGTCGGCACGTCATCGGCCGTCACGATCATCGACCGCCGGGTCGAGATCTCCTCGAGACGCTTCAAGACGTCGTTCTTGATGGCCTTTCCGAGCGAGGCCGCCGTATCGGGAAGGTGCGAGGTGAGCGCGCGCGCCATCGCCGCCGGACTCTCCCCGAGGTCCTTACCGCTCTCGAGACGATCGTAGGCCGCTTGGAACGCTTCGTGTGCCTCCGCGTATCGGTCGAATCGCTCGTGAATCGTACCCCGCACGAAGTAGGGCTCGGCGGCTTCGGGCTCGAGCTCCAGCAAGCGATCGACGCAAGCCAACGATTCGTCGAACTCGCGGATGGCGAGGAGCTGTCGCGTCAGCTCCATGATCAACCGGGTGTCGCTCGGTCTCTCCTCGACGAGCTCGCGCAGCTTGGTCGTAAGCGTTTCGACGGTCGGACGCTCACCCGGGAAGCGCTCCGACTGAATGACGACGAACACGAGGGCGCCTAGCCGCGGCGTTTGGAGCCTCGGTAGGAGTCCGAGCGCCTGGGTCATCAGGTTCCGGAGGCTCTCTTCGGCCGACCACGTGAGCTCGTAGCGGTCGATGGCCTTGCATCCCTTGCACTTCACTCGGGTCTGGATCCGGGCCAGGTGTGAGATGCGGAGCTCCTCTTGATCGAGGGCATTCAGATCGAGCAGGATCAAGTGGATGTCGTAGGTGTATGCGCGCTGGCATTCCGTACAACGCAGTCGAAGCGGGATCTCGTCGAAGTATCCCATCGGATTCTCGTTGAGCTTCTGTGCGCGCTCGGCCTCGCGGCGCTGCTTCTGCTGGAGGGCCTTCAAGAAGCGCTTCTCGAGCGCCGGATCCCCATCGAACAGCTCGCAGTGAATCAGTCCGACCCAGGCGATCTCGGACTCGCCCGGTCGAAAGAGGTCTGCCAGCGGCGCCAAGAACTTGGCCGAAGGTCGATGCTCGATCCAGCGCAAGAGGTCATCAGTGAGCTCGCCTTCGAGGGCCGTGAAGTGCTCGACGACGAAGTCCACGATCTCCTCGTCGCTCCCGACATGAGTCAGCACGGCGAATGACAACGCGCGAATCGGATGGGCCAAGCTCGAGTCGAGAATCAGCTCCCGAGCGGCCGGGAGAGCGCCTTCGCCGTACGCGTCCAGAGCACTGAACCAGGCGGCATGGATCGAGTCGCCTTCGCCGCGAATCGTGCTCAAGATCTGCTCGAGCGCCTCGGGCTGTCGCGTGGCACCAAAGACATTCCACAAGCGTCCTTCGGCGATCCCGAGGTCCGAGTCTCCGGCCAGGAGCTCACCCAGCTTCTCTCGCTCTTCGCTCGTGAAGGACTGCGCGTGCTCGCGGAGCGCCTCGTCGTCGAGAGTAGAGGCCAGCTTCGGCGTGCGCAGCTCCCAGAAGATGTCGTCGAAGGAGAGCGAGCTCGGATCGACCGTCTCCTGGGCCGCACGCGAGGCGGCCGTCCACCAACCGAAAAGGAGCGAGACCAGCTCGCGCCGCACGTGCCCGGCGGCCTGGTTCCAGTCGAGGTCCTCTGCCAGGAAGATCGCAAGGAGTCGAGCCGTCAGGATCTGGCTGCGGGACGCACTCTCGCGGGGCGTCGGAACGGTCTTCTTTCTCAATGCATCGACGACGACTCCGGCCGATCGACCGAGCTCGCCACGGTCGACGTCGTCGGAGATCTCCTCGAGGATGTCGCCCTCGAAGACCCCGGGCGCGTTCGCTTTGACGAGGCGTCGAAAGTCGACACCGCGCTTCCTCTCGGCCACATCGTGGAACGCGCTCCAAGCCCGTTGGGTGCGTGTCAGCCCGGCCAGAAGGCGCGCCTGCTGCGTGGCTTCTTCAGCACCCTCGAGGCGTCGAAAGAGATGGGCCGCCTCGGCCAGGGCGGCATCGGGCGAATGCACATCCACCAGCGCCAGCGCCCAATCGACGATGGGCTTGCCGTCGCGATCGCGATGCGCCCGCACGACCTCCAACGCGCTCTCGATGGCCCCCGCATCTCCGGTCTCGAGCAGGCCCGCGACCGCGCCGCCTTGCCGAACCAGATCCGCATCCGCCTCACCCTCCGGCTTCTCGAGAAACTTCTCGAGCTCCGCACGGGCGCCGGCACCTTCCCAGCGACCCAGCCAACGCAGGGCGGCCAGCACGGCGCCGCCGCGGCAACTCGTCGCGATCTGACGGAGAGACTCGGCCTGGCCAGCGAGCGAGTCGGGTACCTCGATCGTGAAGGCGTCTTCGAAGACCGTATCGCCGAACCAAGGCTCCTGGGCGGCCATCTCGAGCAGCTTGGGAAGGAACTCGGAGACGCGTTTCGAATGGTCGGCCAGAAGCTCTTTCGCAGCCCAATGAACGGCCACGGAGTCGACATCCCGATTGAGCTGCTCGATCAACGTCTCGAAGGAAGGTTGCATGTCGTTCCCAAACGCCTGGCCCGGCTGCCTCGATCGCGCATCTCCCGGTCGCGACCGAAACCGGGGATCTTGTCGAAAGGCGGGAATCTTTGCACGCAAAAACCCGTGCCCGCGCGAGGAGGCTCCGACTCGACGACTCGCATTCGCCAGCCCCCCTGCAGACCCGCGATTCAGGTGCGCGCGGCCTCGGCTCGCCGGCCGTGTTCCCATGCTCGGACAACTGGTGGATCGCCAGCCCGAGTGGTAGCCTCGCCGACTCGTCCGCTAGGAGAGCCGGGAGAACGCCGTGGTCTCGGGGAGGTGACTCTTGAACGCGAAGCCTCTCCGAACTCTGGCCGGGATGGCGCTTCTTCTCCTCTGGTCGGCGACGCCAGCGAGCTCGATCGCTGCGGAAGATGACGCCCCGGAGACGAGTCGAGAAGCCGCCCTGTTCTTCGGATGGCCCTTCGAGCTCACGGCGAGAGTCGGGCCAGGAGCAACGTGGGCACAAGTGCTGCCGGGTCCCGGTCGTCTGGAGGAGATCGTGGCCTCCGACGAGATCGGCCTCCAACTCGAGCTCGACGACGCGCTGATCGGGGCGATGCCCCAATGGAGTGGCACAGCCCTCGGCTATCAGGAGCGCGCGGTCATTCGTTGTCGCGCCGAACACCGACCCGTTCATCTCGTCCTCCGCGGGCGCACCTGGCCGCGCGATACGCCGACGATGACGGGCGAGCTTCCGATGCCGCAGGCGGAAGCGCCTCGAGCCCACGAGACACTGATCGACCGCCGGACGATCGCGCCCGGACGTCCCGTGACGCTGATGGTGATGCCGGAGGCCGGCCGGATCGATTCGTTGCGCGTGACCTGTCATCCGGCGTTGCCACCGGAGACCCGACTCCGAGCTCACTGGGATGGTGAGGACCAGCCTTCAGTCGACTGGCCGCTGCCTGCGCGGTCGCACTCCTTCGGAACGGTCGGGGTCACGTCCTCGGCGTCGTCCTGCACCCTTCGACTGCTGATGCCGTTCGGGCCCAGCACTCGCCTCACGCTCGAGCATCGCGGCGAGGAAGCGGTGGCGTTCGAGCTGCGACTCGAGGGGACCTTTCAGACTGCGAGCCGCCCGATTCGGTTGTTGGTGCAGGAGGGGCTTCGAACCGAGGGCACGGTCGGTCGTCCGACGAGAATCGTCGGCCAGCTGGCGAGCCCGGTGCCGGCGATCGACGATCGTCACCCGTTCGGCTCGAGCTGGTTCGACCTCACCCGTCCGCGGACCGACGACGCTCCTTCGATCCTCCACACTCCGGCGACGATCTTCGGCTACCGCCTTCTCGAGCCACCGCCCCGCGCCGAGCCCTTCGAGCCCCATTGGTTGGCTCTCGGCCCGTTGCCCCGAGAAGAGCAGGCGTTCTGGGAAGAGCATGCCCGCGGCATCGCGAGCGGAAGCCTCGCCCCGCTCCTCTCACTTCCGACCACGGAAGGCGTGCTGGCTTGGACTCGGAAGGAAGCGCTCGCCGGACCATCCGGACTCTATCTGCTCCAGGCACGCCTCGGTGTCCCCCGCTCGGGCACCTGGCGTCTGCAGCACGAAGGCATCGCGCGCCGACTCTACACGACCGACGAGCCCCGGGACCTCTGGGGACCGACCGACTCCCTTCCGATGCCCTTCGGCTCGCAGGTCGTGCTCGTGCTCGTCGAGGCCGTCGGAGCCCATCAGCCTCTTCCGACCTTCGAAGACCCGCGCCGCGAGCTCCGAGACGACCGGCTCGGCTGGCGGCATCCATGAGCAGGTCGTGGCACGAAGACGCACTCGATCGTCACAAGAGATCGGAGCTTGGAAGCCACCTCGATACTTGCGCGCGAGGAGAGCGAGCCCATGGTCCTCTGGCCGCCCGAAAGAGCTCACCCAGGAGAGGGTGCTCGAGCTCGCGGCCAGCCACACGACTCGGCTCTTCGAATCATGCTACGCAAGTCACTTTTGTACCAATATTTATGGCGCATTCTCGGAATCGACAAGCCTGCGGGAGTCCCGTACCATGAGACATGGACTTTGAGTGGGATGAAGCCAAGGCCTCCAGCAATCGCGAAGAGCCTGGTGTCGACTTCGTGGACGCGCTGGAGATCTTCTTCGATCCGCTGCGGCTCGAGCGACGGGATGACCGACTCGACGACGGCGAAGATTGCCTTCAGACCGTGGGCTTGGTCAAAGGACGGATTCTCTTCGTGGTGTACACCGAGCGTGAAGCTCGGATCCGCCTGATCTCGGCTCGGAGAGCAACGGCCAAAGAGAGAGGAGCCTATGAAGATGCACGCAGATGATGACGGCCGGAAGGAAGGTGCAACGGGCTGGGAACGGCTCGATCGGATGACCGATGCCGAGGTCGAGGCAGCAGCTCAGTCGGATACAGAGAGCCAACCGCTCACTGCCCAAGAAGTCGAGAGCCTCGCTCCAGTGCCTGAGGTCAAGCAGATCCGTCTTCGGTTGGGAATGACTCAGGAGCATGTACCCCATGCACGTGCAAGAGCGCAGAGCCACCGACGGTAATCGTCACGCGAGACCGACTGCGAAGCGAACTGAAACCCGAGCGTTGAAAAAGCTCTAGCGCGCCGACTTGAAGATCTGAACGTTGGACGTTGAACGTTGAATCCGCCTGATCGAGCGGAGGCGAGGTTGACGACCTCCCACCCGAATGAATTCGGGCCTCCGAGGGGACGGTCTGGAGCATTTCGTCTTGCAACGCTAGGGTTCAGCCGGCGGTCCGAGACGACCTCAATGCATGCGGGGCGCGGGTGCCTGCTTTCGCAAGATCTCGGCCTCGATCTCGGCCAGCTCCTCGAGCCGCGGCTCGACCGCATCTCGGCCCGCCGGATGATAAAGTGATGCCAGCTCGACGAACAGCTCGTGATGACGGGCCTCGGCCCAGTTGAGCTCTCGAAAGAACCCGGCCAGCTGGGCGTCCTCGAGGCCCTCGGCCAGCACGCCGAAGCGCTCGCAGGACCGTGCCTCCACCAACGAGCACACCAAGAGCTCGTCACAGAGCTGCTTCTCGATGCCGTCGCCGCGTCGCACGTGCTCCCGAAGCGCTTGCACGTAGGGGTCCTTGCGTTTCCCAGTCAGCGGCACGCCGCGCGCCTCGAGCACGTCGAAGACGCGCTCGAAGTGTCGGAGCTCCTCGTGCGCCAATGCGACCATGCGGCGCGCGAGCTCGGATCGACCGGGATACTGAGCGATCAACGCGAGCGCCATCGAGGCCGCCTTCTGCTCGCAGTAGGCATGATCGACCAGGAGGGCGTCCAGATCCGCCTGGGCGCAGGCCAGCCAAGCCGGATCCGTCTTCACGCGCAGGATGTCGGGTCGAGAGATTTCGGACTTCATGGTCGCTCCGGGTGCCGTTCCAATCGCCGCTGGCGAATGGCGTGGATTGTGCCGAGCTGCCTCGAGGGCCGCAAGGCACCCGAGCCTCGTCGTCTACTCGTCGCGTACGACCGATCCGTCCGCGCGCAGGCGGTAGACCCAAATCGCGGGCACTCCCGTGCGGTCCCGAATGACCGGGAGGCACTCGTAAAGCGCGCTTCGCCGGATCGTGCGCAGGCCGGGGTCGTCTGGGTATCGAGCCAAGATGAATCGATGGCACACGAAGTAGTCGTACCGTCCGGCCTCGATGTCCGCGACCTGATCGTCGGTGAGGTTTCCGATCGGAGCGGCCTCGATGCGATGGTCGGGCAAGTACTGCCGCATCACGCTGGCGTACTGCACAAGTCCGCGGGAGTCCTCATCAAAGTGCTCGAGGATGGTGTCGCGGGCGAGGTGATAGCCGAGCAAGCCGGGCCGCGCTTCGAATCCGCGAGCCATTCCGGTCCAGGTCGCGGCGAGGATCACCACGCCGGCGAATGTTCCGCCGAGCGCGGGACGGCGCTGCACGACCTGGGCGAGCCACCAGCCGATCACGATACTCATGAGGGCGACCGCGTGGGCACCGTAGCGGACGAGAAACGTGTGCTGGCGGAAAAGCACGACCAAGTAGACGCTGCAGAAGATGGCCGCCGGCCCGAACGCACGCCCCATCCAACCCCGACGAGACATCGTGATCAGCGTCACCGCCGCCAACACGAAAGCGATGCCGAACGCAGGCGCGAAGTCCCCGAACCAGCGCAGCCAGGTGTCGAGCGGGAGGTGATACACGGTCTTGCCGTCCACCAGAGTCGGGTGACCGGCCCGCGCGTACTCGATCGCGTAGTAGCCGAAGTTCAAGATCGCGTTCCCGCGGATCAACCCGCCCGGCCACAGGACGAAGTAGACGGCCGCCAACAGACCGACCGCCTTCCAAAGGGTCCGACTCACGTGCAGTCCCCAACCGGCGATCCGCAACCCCTCGGCTTGCCGTGCGAAGCGCAGCCACGGGCTGCGAGCTGCCAGCAGGCACAGAACGACCGTCAGCCCGCTGATGACGCCGTACTCCATCATGAGACCTTGGAGTGCGACCAGGACCGCGACGACATAGAGATCGCGGGGCCTCTCGGTCTGAATCGCTCGCGTCAAGAACAGCACGATCGCGACCAGGAGCAGCACCGAGACCGGATGCATGTTGAAGATCTTGCAGGCCTCGACGTGGAACGGCATCGCCGCCAACAGCGCGGCGGCGAACGGACCCGGCAGCCCTTGCCACGCCGGCGCGATCCGACCCGCAAACCACAGCAGCACCACCGTCCCCAACCCGGCGATCAAGCTGACCAGGCGCAGCGCCGTCTCGCTGTCCCCGACCAGGCCGCTCCAGAGAATCATCAGGTACTCGAGACCCGGCGGATGGCGATGCCGGATTCGATTGACATCGGACGGACCATCCGGCGTCTCGACCGCCAGATCCAGCGCATTCGCCACGAACCCGAAAGACGCGGCGTACAAATAGTCGGCCTCGTCGAGATCCCAGGGCTCTCCGAGCCAATGCCATCTCGGGAAGAAACCGATCGACAGGACGACGAGCAACGCGACCAAGGACCAGGCCCTTCGCCAGCGCATCGGCGGCTCACCGCTCATGGTGGTCGCGTCAGATCTCACCGGATTTCGCTCTCTCCGTTCACGAAGACTCTCGGTTCCGGGATCGCCCGCTCGTTCTCATCGGTGTGCAGTCAAGCCGGTCTGGATCGCTCACTCTGGAAAAACACCCACGGCCCGATCCTCCCTTTTCCCGGAACTCCGGTGGGCGGGCCATCCTAGCGGTCCTTCGAAATCCCGCGCAAGACCGATTCGAATGGGCGCAGAGCACGCGCCCCCCAGAAAGCCGGCCGGTCCCGGCCTGCGGGTCCCGCTCGCCGATGCCGGGATCCCGTCGAACATGAGAGGATTCTCCCCGACCGTTGACCGCGCGCGGCCGGCGATTATCATGCGAGTCGCCCGACCGGGACACCGGCGGCCGGGTGCTGTCTTGGGAGTGGATCGGTGCTGGTGTGCCGCGCGGACTTCAAATCCGTTGTGGGGTCATCACAGGCCCCGGGTGGGTTCGATTCCCATGCACTCCCGCCAAGCTCCTCCCTCCTCGAAAAGAGGAGCGTCAGGTGAGGACGACGTCGGCGTCGCCGGCGGCTTCCACGGTGCCGATGCGGGCGCGTGTCGCGACTCCGTGCTCGGCGAGCGCCTTCTCGAGAGCCTCGGCGAGGTCGGGGCGGACGGCGATGAGCAGGCCGCCCGAGGTCTCGGCGTCGTAGGCCAGCCCGGCCCGCACGGGATCTGCCGAATCGAGGATGAGCACCGAGCCCGCGAGCTGCTCTTGCCCCCGGCACGAGCCGCCGGACATCAGGCCGCGCGCGGCCAGCTCCTCGGCTCTCTCGAAGAACGGCAAGGCCCCGGAATCGAAGCGGAGACACACGCCGCTCGCTCGCGCCACATTGCGCCCGTGACCGAGAAGGCCGAAGCCCGTGATGTCGGTCGCGGCATGCACCCCGACGGACATCATCGCCTGGCAGGCGGCCTGATTGAGCGTGGCCATCTGATCCGCCGCCGCGTTTCCAAGTTCTTCGTCGATGGCGCGCTTCTTGATCGCCGTGCTCAGCGTCCCCATCCCCAGTGGCTTCGTCAGGAACAACACGTCGCCGGGCCGCGCGCCCGCATTGGTGACCATCTTGGCCGGATCGACGGTGCCGGTCACGGCCAGGCCGTACTTGACCTCGGAGTCGACCACCGAGTGTCCGCCCACGACCACGCCACCGCCCTCCATCACCTTCTTGGCTCCACCGCGCAGGATCTCGCCCAGCAGCTCGGGATCGAGCTTCTTCGGGAAGCCGACGATATTGAGCGCCGTGAGCACACGCCCCCCCTTGGCGTACACGTCCGAGAGCGCGTTCGCGGCAGCGATCTGCCCAAAGCGGTACGGGTCGTCCACCATCGGCGGAAAGAAGTCCACCGTCTGAACGAGAGCCGTGTGCTCGTCGATCCGGTAGATCCCGGCATCGTCGAGCGCATCCGCCCCGACCAGCAGATTCGGATCATCGGGAATTGGCATCCGACGCAGCACCTGCGTCAACGTCCCTTGCGGGATCTTGGCCGCTCAGCCGGCCGAGGACGAGTACTGCGTCAGTCGGATCTTGCGATTACGGAACATCATTCCTCATGGGAGTGAAATCGGTGTGACCATCACACGCGCGTCATTCTAGCGCCGGTTCGGGCCCGGTGCCTCCAGCACTTCGATCAGAGCACTCGCGACCTCGGACACCTCGTCCTCGCGAATGGTCCGAAGATCGAGCAGGAGGCGGTCGTGCTGCACCCGACCGTAGATTGGCAGGGCCCGCAGGCGCAGTGCCCTCGCCCAGGCCGCGGCACCGCGCTCGCCGGGCGAGATGGCCAAAGCAAAGGACGGCAGATCCCGCCCCGGCACCGAGCCACTCCCGGCCTGCGCCTCACTCGGCACGACCGCGATCGGTGCTTCGGGATGTCGCTCCCGAATCACTCGCTCCAGGCGCTCGGCGCGCACACGCAGGACGTCCGGCTCGGCACTCAACATCGCCAGCGTCGGAATCTCCCGACGCGCGACCTCGGGATCCCGGTAGAGAAGCAGCGTCTCGGCCAAGGCCAAGAGCGTGAACTTGTCGAGACGGACGGCCCGGTACAGGGGGTCCTGACGCAACCGCTCGATCAAATCGGCGCGCCCGATCAGAATGCCGGACTGGGGTCCGCCGAGAAGCTTGTCGCCACTGAAGCAGATCAAGTCCGCGCCCGCCTCGACGCCTTCCGCGACCGTCGGCTCGCCGGGCAGACCGACCGACTCGGGCGGCAGCAACAGTCCCGATCCCAGGTCCCAAACCACCGGCACATCATGCTCGCGGCCCAGGGCGACCAGCTCGGCGAGCGGCGGATGATGATGAAAACCCACCACCCGGAAGTTGGAGGTGTGCACCTGCATGATCAGGCCAGTCTCGGGCCCGATACGCTTCTGATAGTCTCTCCCATAAACCCGATTGGTGGCTCCCACCTCGACCAGACGTGCTCCGGAGGCCTCCATGACGTCGGGCATCCGGTACGAGCCGCCGATCTCGACGAGCTCGCCGCGGGCGACGATCACCTCGCGGCCGAAGGCGAGGGCGCGCAGCATGAGCAGCGTCGCGGCGGCGTTGTTGTTGACGACCAAGGCGCTCTCGGCCCCCGTCAGCTCCGAGAGGTGATCGGCGACCCAACGCTCACGGCGACCTCGGCCGCCCGTATCGGGATCGACCTCGACCGAGGCGAAGCCGCTCAGCTCTCGGCCGACGGCATCGACGACAGCCTCGGCGTAGACGGCTCGGCCCAGCCCGGTATGCAGCACGACCCCGGTACCGTTGATGACGCGGCAGACCTTGCGCCGATCCCGCCGCTTCAGCTCGCCTTCGATGCGATACACCAGTCGACCGATCTCGGTCTCGACGTCCCCGGGGTGTCCACCACCGTCCCGGAGCTCCCGGCGACGCCGCTCCAGCGCTCGGCGGATCCGACCGACCGCCGCTTCACGCCCCAAGCGCTCGAGCAGGGCGCCGAAAGCCACCGACCGCAGCACGGCATCGACAGCCGGCAACGCCCTCATTCGTTCACTGGATTCGCCCACGATTCTCCGCCGTCCCGAGCTGGCCGCCCTCGCGGGCGATCGTGCGTTCGCCACCGGCGCCAAGCTAACCGGGGCGTCGACGGGCGGCAAGCGAGGCCCCCTGCGGTCGGCTCGGAAAACCTGGAGACTCGCCGGCCACCAGCTGGCAGACTCGATTCGGGGAGCGGGACCAACCCGCCGCTGGAGTCGCCGGTAGCTACCAGGGAGCGATCCGCATGGCGCGAGACAACGGGGCATCGTCGGGCACGAGCGCCGTGCCGGCGCGGGCGGTCACATCGAAGAAGCGCTGGACCTTCCACCCTCAGCAGCGCGAGCTCGCCGAACGTCTCGGGAGCTCACTCGAGATCTCGACCTCGATCGCCCAGCTCCTGGTCAACCGCGGGATTCGGGATGTCGACACGGCGCGTAGTTTCCTCTCGCCGACCTTGCGCGAGCTTCATGATCCGTTCCTGCTGAAGGACATGACTCGGGCCGCCGACCGCGTCCGGGACGCGATCCGCCGCAAGGAGAAGATCCTCGTCTTCGGAGACTATGACGTCGATGGCGTCTCCGGCACGACCTTGCTCCTCCAGTTCCTCCGCTTCTCGCGCGCAAAGGCCGACTTCCTGATCCCGAATCGCCTGACCGACGGCTACGGGCTCAGTCCGGAAGCGGTGACAAAGATCCACGATCGGGGCGCCCAGCTCGTCATCACGGTGGACAACGGCGTGAGCGCGGTCGACGAGATCGCCGAGCTGAAGCGCCACGGCATCGACACCGTGATCTGTGATCATCACCAGGTCGGCGACGTGCTGCCGCCCGCCGTCGCCGTACTCAATCATCAACGCACGGATTGCGATTACCCCAATCAAGCCTTGTGCGGTGTGGGTGTGGCATTCAAGCTCTGCTGGGCCGCGGCGCAACGCCTCTCCGATCAGAGCCGCGTCTCGCCCGAGTTTCGCGACTTCCTGCTGGACGCCATGGCCTGGGTCAGCCTGGGCACGATCACCGACGTCGTCACGTTGACGGGCGAGAATCGCATCCTCGCCAAGTACGGGATGTGGGCGATCCAAGGCTCCAAGAGCCCGGGGCTCAAGGCGCTGCTCGAGGTCAGCGGCGTGCGCGATCGCGCGGTACGCGCCGAAGACATCGGCTTTCGCCTCGGGCCGCGCCTCAATGCCGCCGGACGCCTGGGATACGCCGAGAAGGCGATCCGCTTGCTGACGACCGAGAGCGCCGACGAAGCCAAGAACCTCGCCCAAGAGCTCGAGGACGCGAACCTGAAGCGGCGCGAGATCGAGCGTGAGATCCTGGAGTCCGCACGCGAGCGCGTCCTGAGCGATCCCAATCAGACTCGCAAGAGCATCTTGGTCCTCGCCGACGACAGCTGGCACCTCGGCGTGGTCGGCATCGTCGCTTCACGAATCGTCGAGGAGTTCCATCGGCCGGTGGTACTGATCGCGCTCGATGGCGAGACAGGTCGCGGCTCGGGCCGCTCCGTTCCCGGCTTCGATCTGCACGCCGCGTTGTGTGAGGCGGGCGAGTACATGATCAGCTTCGGAGGCCATCCTGCCGCGGCCGGTGTGCACGTCGCGAGAGATCAGGTCGAGGCACTCACCGCGAGGCTCGAAGAAGTGGCCGAGCGTCGCGCCGACCCGAACGCCGGTCCCGTGCTCCACATCGACGCGGAGGTGCGGCTACCGTCCGTCGACACGCGACTGGTGAGAGACCTCGACCGACTGAGTCCCTTTGGACAGGGGAACCCGCGCCCGGTCTTCGCTTGCAGCGGAGTCCGACTCGCCGGTCCCCCGCGTCTCGTCGGTCGCGACTCGAAGCATCTGTCGTTCTTGGTCAACCAGGGCCCTGCGACCTACAAGGCGATCGCCTTCGGCATGGGCGACCAGTACGACGCGCTGTGTGCGCACTCGGAGTCGTTCTCCATCGCCTTCACGCCGGTCGTCAACGAATGGCGCAATCAACGCACGCTCGAGCTCGAAGTGAGGGATTTGCGGTTCGACTGACGGGCTGAGCGGACCCGGAGAGGCGCGGACTCCGAACCGGAGGGCGGACTTCAGTCCGCTGGAGGGTCCTTCGACGATGCGACGACGAACGAAGCGCTGGATGCTCTGGCCGGCTCGTCTCGCCTCAGCGGACGACCGAAGCCGCTTCGAAACCGGAGGGCGGACTTCATTTCAGTCCGCTGGAGGGTCCTTCGAATGTTCGTCGATCACCGGGCGATCTCATCGATCGTAGGGTCGGGCGCGGCGCCGCTCGATCGAGCCGAAGCGAGTCGTGCGACCTCCCACCCGACTGAAGTCGGGCCTCCGAGGGGACAGTCTGGAAGCACTTCGTTTTGCAACGATGGTCTGAAGCCGGGCCTCCGAAGCGCCGCACGATCACCAGGAACGCGCTCCTCACCCGCCGCTGAGCGCGCCCAGAATGTGGAGCGTGTCGCGGGCCTGAACGCGCTGCTGGAGGTCGTGCACCATGGCATCATTGCAGTGCAGGTGAATGTGCGGGCGAATGCGGTCCTGCTCGTCCACGACCCGGAATCGCAGGCCCGGGAACTGGCGATCGAGATCCTTCAGGACGCCATCGACGGTGCGTCCGGTGGCCGTGACCTCGCCGCGCCCGCCGGTGTAGCTCTGCAGGATGCTTCCGAGGCAGACCTGCATCACAGCCGCGCCGCCGAGATCGAGTAGATCTGGGGCAGGTGCTCGGCGATGCGCTCGAACGACTCGCCGCCGTTCGCGCCGCGCCAGATATCGCCGCTCGTCGTTCCGAAGACGAGAGCCGGCTGCGGGCGCACGTCTTCGACCGCGAAGCACTGGCGCTTGACCGTCCACCAAGCGTGCTCCTTCGGCAAACCTGCGTCGAGTCGTTGCCAGCGCTTGCCGCCGTCCTGAGTGCGATAGACCGCGGCCCGGCCGTCCGGACTCGTCCGAGGCCAGCGCTCGGTGCCGTCCATCGGAAAGACCCAGACGGTGTTCGCATCCCGAGGATGGCCGGCGATCGGGAATCCGATGTCCCCCACTCGCTTCGGCATCTTTTTCCCGATGCGATCCCAGGTGTCGCCCGTGCGGCGGTCGAGGCGATAGATCCCACAGTGGTTCTGCTGGTACAGCACATCGGGATCGGCGGGATGGATGATCATGCAGTGCGGATCGTGACCGTACTCGCGGGGCGGCCCGGGAAAGAAGTCCATCGCCACACCGGCATTGAGCGGCGCCCACTTCTTGCCGCCGGTCGTGCTCTCGAAGGTGCCGCCTTGGGACATCGACAGGTAGAGGTGTTTCGGATCGCGGGGGTCGACACGGATGCTGTGCAGGAAGCTCCCGTCCGGCGTCCCCACTTGTCCCTGCCCACTCCATTTCCAATACGTGGGGTTGTGATTGAAGCCGTTGACTCCCTTCCAGGTGTCGCCGCCGTCCTCGCTGCGGAAGAGTCCCTGCGGCGACGTGCCCAAGTACCAGACACCGGGCTCTCTGGCATGCCCCGGGGCGAGGAAGAAGTTGACGGCGACCGAGACACCACGCGAAGTGCCGTCGGCGCCGGGCTTCTTGCGACCGCGGGCCAACCTGGCAAACGCGGGCGGCCGCGAAGCCTCTCGCCAAGTGCGGCCGCGATTGGTCGAGCGATAGACGGTGGGTCCGAGATGCCCCCCGGTCGACGTCATCAACAGGGTGCGGCCATCCCTCGGATCGAGACGAAAGTCGTGCACCTTCGATCCGAGCCAGTGCGGGCCTTCGATCTCCCAGCGGCGCCCCTTCGACCAGACCAGGAAAGCACCTTTGGCCGTTCCGACGAGCAAGACTCGCCTGAGCGGCGCACGACGAGGACGCTTGGATGACGGCATCGACGGGTCTCCGGGTTGAGGGTCGGCAGGTCGTCGGAAGATACCGCCAACGCGCTCCTCCTGACAAGCGCGCGAGGTCGACTCGATTCGCGCCCCTCGACGGCCCTTCGAAGTTCAGCGTTCGATGTTCCCCCGTCCTCCGGTAATCTGTGGCCCCTGATCCGCCCTTGGACCCGAGCCGAGCGAAGAGCCACCGACCGATGCCCTCCACCGATCCGAATCCCGAGTCGGCCCTGCCGTCCACGCACGGCCCCGAGATCGAGCTTCCCGATCGGGTAAAGCGCGGTCCTTTCGGGCTCGCCCGTCGACTCTATGACTGGGTCTTGAGCTGGGCCGACAGCAAGCACGGCGCGACGGCACTGTTCCTGCTCGCCTTTGCCGAGTCGTCGTTCTTCCCGATCCCGCCGGACATCCTACTGATCGCACTCTGCATCGGCGCCACGACGCGCTCGTTCAAGTTCGCCCTCATCTGCTCGGTGGCTTCGGTGCTCGGAGGCGCGTTCGGCTACCTGATCGGCTGGGCACTGTTCCAACCGCTCGTGAACCCCGTCATCGAGTGGCTCGGGTGGGAAGGCCCGATGGCGGAAGCCAATCGGCTGTACCGCGAGCACGACGTCTGGATCGTGTTCATCGCCGGGTTCTCACCGATTCCCTACAAGGTGTTCACGATCCTGGCCGGCTTCGCGAGCCTGAGCTTCGTGCCCTTCCTGCTGGCCTCGATCGTGGGACGCTCGGCGCGCTTCTTTCTCGTCGCCGGGCTGATCTACAAGTTCGGGCCGGGCATTCAGAGCTTCATCGACAAGTACTTCAACACGATCACGATCGGATTCGTCGTGCTGCTGGTCCTGGGCTTTGGAGTGATCGGGCTCCTCGGAGACCACGAGCCCGAGATACTCACGGCGATGCAGATCGAGCAGCTCGAGGGTTGGCACCGCACGCTTCAAGGCGGATCGACCGCCGAGCGCAGCCAGGCGCGTGTCGGCATCGAGACACTTCTCAAGCGCTTCGTCGCCTACCGCCCCGAGCGCCCGGTCGACGATCCCGACAACGTGGCCGCCATCGAGCGCGTCGAGCGCTGGATCGAGGAAGAGCGCCGAAAGCGTCAAGCCGCCGACGACGAGTAGCACCGTCGCAGAGGCCTTCTTCCGGCTCCGTTGCGTGCCACCTCGCCACCCGCTATCGTGGCCCCACGTCACGGCGCGTCTTCCCGCCGCCCTCCCGGAGGCATCATGGCCCCTCCGCATCGCCTGTTCTTGATCGATGGCTCGGCATTGGCCTATCGATCCCACTTCGCGTTCGTGCGCAACCCGCTCGTGAACTCGAAGGGCGTCAACACCTCGGCCGCCTACGGCTTCACGATGACGCTGCGGAGCCTGCTCGAGAAGGAGCAACCCACCCACATCGCCGTCGTCTTCGATCCGCGCGGCAAGACCTTTCGGCACGTGCAGTACGCCGAGTACAAGGCGACCCGCGACAAGACGCCCGAGGAGCTGGTCGACCAGCTGCCGGCCATCAAGGAGATCGTGGCCGGCTTTGGTGTGCCGGTCTTGGAGAAGGAAGGCTTCGAAGCCGACGACGTCATCGGCACGCTCGCCGTTCAAGCGGCGGCCGCCGGTTGGGACGTCCTCCTCGTCTCCGGCGACAAGGACTTCATGCAGCTCATCTCTCCGCACATCCAGATGTACAACATCATGAAGACGGGCGAGGAGCTCGTCATCATCGACGAAGCGGGTGTCGAGGAGAAGTTCGGTGTCCCTCCGAACAAGGTCATCGACGTCTTGGCGCTGATGGGTGACAGCTCGGACAACGTGCCCGGCGTTCCCGGCATCGGCCCGAAGACCGCGACCAAGCTGATCCTCGAGCATGGCGATCTCGAGGCCATTCTCTCCAATCCCACCTGCGTGACGGCCAAGGCGCAGCAGAAGAAGATCGCCGACCACATCGATCAAGCGCGCCTCTCACAAGATCTCGTCACGATCCGCACCAACGTCGAGCTCGAGGTCGGCATCGAGGACCTCGTCCTCGGGGAGCGAGACAGCGACACGCTGGCCGAGCACTTCCGCGAGTTCGAGTTCCGCAACCTGCTCGATCAGGTCAGTGCCGGAGCCGACGACGATCGTCACGAGTACGTCACCATCCGCGACCGCAAGGGCTACGACGCGCTGCTCGACCAGCTCCGAAAGGCCAAGAGCTTCACGGTCGACACCGAGACCACCGCACTCGACGAGCGCTCGGCCGAGCTGGTGGGCTTCTCGTTCTGCTTCGAGACCCGGCAAGCCACCTACCTCCCCGTCAACCTCGAGCAGCCGATCTTCGGCGAGGCGGGTCGCAAGCCGGGTGGCCAAGGGGATCTCTTCGACGAGCCCGACCTCGGCTCCGCCTTCGAGGCACGGGGTGATCTGAAGCGGTTCATCGAGGACCTCCGACCGGTGCTCGAAAACCCGGCAGTCGAGAAGTGTGGTCAGAACCTCAAGTACGACCTCGCGGTCCTCGCCAACTACGGCGTCGAGCTTCGCGGCATCGGCTTCGACACCATGATCGCTTCCTATCTCCTCACGCCCGACCTTCGCCAGCACAACCTCGACTTCCTGTCGCTCAAGTACCTCAACTACCGAAAGATTCCGACCAGCGACCTGATCGGCAAGGGCCGCAGCCAGAAGACGATGGCCGAGGTGCCGATCGACGAGGTCGGCGAGTACGCCTGCGAAGACGTCGACATCTGCTTGCGCTTGCGGGAAGTGCTCGAGCCGCAGCTCGAAAGCCTCGAGCTGCGGAAGCTGTTCGATGAGATCGAGATGCCGCTCGTCCCCGTGCTCGGTCGGATGGAAGGCTACGGAATCGCGATCGACCGCGAGCACTTCGCGAGGCTCTCCAAGACGCTCGGCGAGCAGATCGTCCACCTCGAGCGCGACATCCACGCCCTGGCCGGTGAGCCCTTCAACATCAACTCACCGCGGCAGCTCGGGGCGATCCTGTTCGACAAGCTCGAGCTTCAGAAGATCACCTCGCTCAAGCGAGTCAAGAAGACCAAGACCGGATACGCCACCGACCAGTCGGTGCTCGAGGTGATGGCGCCGGACCATCCGCTGCCGGCCAAGCTGCTCGAGTATCGTCAGCTCACCAAGCTCAAGAGCACGTACGTGGACGCCCTGCCGCAGCTCGTGCATCCGCGCACTGGACGCATTCACACGTCCTTCAAACAGACCGTCGCGGCGACCGGGCGCCTGTCGTCGGCGGACCCGAACCTGCAGAACATCCCGATCCGCACCGAGATCGGCCGCGAGCTCCGCAAGGCCTTCATCCCCGAGCCCGGCTGGAAGATGATCTCGGCCGACTACAGCCAGATCGAGCTGCGCCTCATGGCCCACCTCTCCGACGACCCCAAGCTTCGGGAGGCCTTCGAGAGCGGCGCCGACATTCACGCCGCGACTGCCAGCCTGATCTTCGGCTACCCCCTCGACGAGGTGACGCCCGAGATCCGCTCGCGGGCCAAGAGCATCAACTTCGGCGTGCTGTACGGCATGGGCCCGCAGCGTCTGGCGCGAGAGACGGGCATGACCTTCCAAGAGGCCAAGACCTTCATCGAGGCGTACTTCCTGACCTACCCGAAGGTCAAGGAGTTCATCGACCAGACGATCGAGAAGGCGCGCCGGCAAGGTTACGTGACCACGCTCCTCGGCCGCCGCCGCTACATCGCCGAGATCGACAGCTCCAAGTCGGTGGTCCGCTCCAACGCCGAGAACGCCGCGATCAACACGCCCCTCCAGGGCTCGGCCGCCGACTTGATCAAGAAGGCGATGATCGCCGTCGACCGCCGCATCCAGGACGAGAAGCTCCAGACCCGCATGCTGCTTCAGGTGCATGACGAGCTGGTGCTCGAGTCGCCCGTCGACGAGGTCGAGACGGCCGTCGATCTGGTGCGAAAGGAGATGACCGACGCCCTCGAGCTGTCGGTGCCGGTGATCGTCGACGTCGGCATCGGTGACAACTGGTACGAAGCGCACTGAGCTCGTCCGCTCCATTCCGAGAGGATCTCCCATGAGACTCCACCCCTTGCTCGCCTGCCTCGCCCTCGGACTGTGCGGCCTGCCTTCCGCCAGAGGTGCGAGCGGGGACGACGAGTGGAGGAGCGACCAACCGAGTCGGGTCGAGGCGAACGGCGATTCCTTCCGTCTCACGAGCCCCAGCGCCTCCGACCTCACGCAGGTGATTCTCCCGGAGCGGCGGCTCGAGTCGGGGCGCCTCGAGGCCGACGTGCGCTTCGTCTCGGTGCTGAACGACGAACGCTGGATCGCGCTGCTCGGCCGCGTCGATGCCGAGGACCCGGAGCCTTATCTCCAGTTCATTGTTCGACGAGACGCGACCGGCAAGAGCGGCCTCGAGATCGCCCGGCGTTTGAACGACGACTGGCAGATCATCGTGCGGGGACGCGCCGAGAGCGCGCCGTCGCTCGGAACCTGGTTTCATATGGCACTCGAAGTGGATGGCCAACACGCCCGCGGGTACCTCGACGGGGAGCTGGTCGTCGAGACCTGGTGGCATGGCGGAGCGCCGGGCCTGGGCGTTCCCGGCTTTCAGGTGTCGGGTGGAGTCGCGGAGGTTCGCGCCATCGAGGCCAACGCGCGGCCGAAGCAGAAGCTCGCGTCGACGTCCGCCGAAGTGACCTGGGTCGCCCATCGCGGGCTGTCGCGCGAGGCTCCCGAGAACACGCTGGCCTCCTTGAGTGCGGCGATCGAGGCCGGAATCCCCGCTGCCGAGTTTGACGTCCGGAGCACGATCGACGGCGAGTTAGTGCTGTTTCACGACGACAAGCTGGCCCGTACGACGCGCGGACAAGCCCTCGACCCGCGCCGGCCCGTGCCACAGCCGCTCCCCGAGTACCTCGCCGCCACCACGATCGCACAGCTCCGTCAGCTCGATGCCGGCTCCTGGATGCACGAGCGCTTCGCGGGCGAAAAGGTGCCAACGCTCCGCGAGGCGCTGACGCTCTGCCGCGGACGACTCTTGGCAGTGGTGGAGATCAAGGATGTGACGATCGGCTTCGAGGTCGCCCGGCAGATCGCCGAGCTCGGCATGACCGGCGAAGCGATCGTGATCAGCTTCCATGAGCAAGCATTGCGCGACGTCCGGAGTACCGTGCCCGAGATCCCGACCGCCTTGCTCGACGGCGACGTGCCGTCGGTGGTCACGACCGAGCACATCGACGCGCTCATCGGCCGCGCTCGCCGGATCGGCGCGAACGCCCTCGACTTGTCATATCGTTGGATCACGCCCGAGCTGGTCCGGCGAGTGCGCCGGCGAGGCCTCGGCCTGTATGTCTACACCGTCAACGACCCCGAGCTGGCGGATTGGCTGATTGGGCTAGGCGTCACCGGAATCACGTCCGATCGAAGACCCCGGTAAAAGCAGAGCCGCACACGGCATTCGTCACGGGCGCAAATGTGAGAACGATGACAACGGCGCGCAGTCAGACCGGCGAAGAGCAGTTGGTGAGTAAGCGGGAATCCTCCTGCTCAGGATCGCGTTCTCACGGATCCGCGAAGAGCTCCTTCAGCATGCGATCCGGATTCTCCAGGAATGCACGCGTGATGAAGTAGTGCTCGGTATCTCGATACTCCACTGCTTGAGTGGCCTCTTCTCCAACTCCCCACCCGAGCCACCCGATCCGGCCGCCCCGCGCCCCTTTGGCCTGAGCCTCGGTCAGGCGGACGGAGGCTACCGGTTCCGCTTGGAAACCGATCTCGCCGCTATCCTGCGATTGGGGATACGCTGACGCGAGGCCGTCCGGTCTTTCTCGATCGGCGTTGATCTGGCGGACTGCATGCGACAAGCTCGTTCGAAAGTCGGTGGCTCTGGTTCCCGATAATGCTCTCGAGAGGCTCGCGCCATGTCGCATCGCCTCGCGTCGACCGTCTTGGCATTGCTCCTGGCCCTCCTGCTCGTCGAGGCGGCCGTCGCCCAAGAGCGGCGATCCGAGCCACTCGACTTCGGTGGACGACCGCCCTCCCAGATCGAGCCCGGGTTGCTCCTGGTCGTTCCTTTCCCGGATCCGCAAGAGCGTCTCGAGAGGTTGCGCGAGCTCAATCGAACGAGCGAACGGCTCAGCCGTGCACTCCGCGAGATTCGGTTCGAGGAGGCCGACGGCGGTGTGCGCGTCCGCTTACCCACGTCGACTCCCGATGAGCCTGAGCGCGACTGGGTCCTGTGGCGGCCCCGGGTCGATGGAGTCTATGAGCCAATTCGACAGGCGATCGAGGAGATCGATCTCCCTCAGGACTCGATGCTCGTGCTTCGATCCGGGCGAGGCCCGTCCGTCCCCTTGACCGAGAGCGAAACGACGCTCCCCTCACGCGGCTTGTTCGCACGCGTCGAGCCGGGTGGGCAGCTGAAGAAGCACTCGGTCCGACTCGACATTCGCGCCACCCGAGTCCCGGTCCGCTGGGATCCCCAAGTCAGTGCCTACGCCGCCGAGCTCGTGCTGCTGTGTCGGGAAGAATCCGACGACCTCGACCCAATCACTCTGCCTCGAGCGATCGAGCTCCAGTTCCTTGTGGAAGGCAGCGGCACGGTCGAGCCCGACCGCGTCCGCATCGGCGGGACGGGCCTCGGGGGCAACCGAGTGCTCTTCCATTCCGACGATCATCGACAGGATGCACGTATCATCGCCGTCTCGCCCGCGTGGGGCGAACACGCGTGCACGCTCGAGATCGCGCCTGAGCTCGACCGACTGGCGATCGACTTTCGCAAGACCGCGGCGCTCGGCCTCGGTGTCGAAGAGGTCGAGGTGACGGTGGAGCGCTTCGCTGAAGACGGTCGTCCTTGGGCCGATGACACGCCGCTCACCGTGCGCCTCGAAGGCAACGCCGGCATCTTCCCGGCCCAAGTCACGATCCCGGCCCACAACAGCCAAGCCGTTTCGTCGCTGCGTACCTCGGGCTTCGAAGACATTCGATTGAAGGCCGTGATGGGCAGCGTGCGATCCGACGCGGCTGCGCTCGCGCTGCGCTTCCCTTGGCTGCTTCTGGTGCTGACGAGCGTCTTCGGTGCGCTCGGCGGCTTCTTCCGGGGCCGTCACGAAGGAGCCGAGGCGGAAGCACCGGCGGAGCGGCGACGTCGCATCCGCAACCGCTCGGTCTTCGGATCGTTGACCGGGTTCGTCCTAGTCGCGCTCGTGGCGCTGGGCTTGAATGTTTCCGAGATCGATGCACCGCTGGTGCTCAGCGAGCTCGGCTGCTCAGTCGTGGCCATCGTCGGCGGATGGACCGGCGCCACCGTGTTCTCACTCGTCAGCACTCGACTCGCCGAACGCCGCGACGCGCCCGAAGGAGATCCCGGATGATGCGCATACTCGCCCTCCTCGCCTTCGTGCCACTCGCCGCGTGCGGCGAGCCGCTGCCCGTCTCCAATCCGACGGCCGTCGAACGGGACATGATCGCCTTGGTCCCCGACAAGACTTTCTGCGTCGTGTACACACCGAAGATGGGTCCGCTTGTCGCCAACCTGGATGCCTTTTTCGAGATCCACCTCGACAGAGAGATCGGGCGGCACGCCAATCCCGAGAGGCCCGGACTGATCGCCTGGTCGGCGGGCTCCCTCCTCGATCCGATTGGCCAGTGGTCGCTGATCTTCCACGCCCGTGACCGCGAGGCACTGCGCACCGACGCCGAGCGGTCCGAGCGCCATGTCGCGACCCGCGGGGACTTCTCCGCGATCTCCCCCGAGCCGATCCGGCGACAGGGTGGGCGGCATGTTCAGGATCTTCTGCGGGGCTTGCCTCCCGGGGACGCGGCCTTGCGACTCGACCTCGATCGCGCCGGCCCACGCTTGTTGGCGAGCATCGTCGCGATCCATGCGCTCGGGAATCGCGATCGCGGATCACTGGTGGACGCTTTCGCGCAGCTTGCCCAGGACCATCGCGAATTCTTCACGAGCCTCGACGACCTGGCCGACACCTGGCACCTCCTGGACGCCGGAATCCGGGTGGACCCGGATCGTCTCGAGATCGACTGGAGGCTGGTCGGGCGGGAGCGCGCGCTCGAAGAGCTGCCGGGAGACCTGGCGGGCCTCGTCGCCCGCTTGCCGGACCGCGACATTCAGCTCGCCTTTCGAACGGAGCCGGGCCCCCTTCTGTTCGGTGTCGGACTGATGCGATTGCTCTCGCTGTCACCGGACCCAGACGTTTCGGAGCTCTCCAAGAAAGTACTCTCCGCGCTCGAAACCATGAGCAGCCTGGCCGGACAGATGCGCGGTGCCAACGCGAGCGCCTGGGAGATCGACGAGGATGGCTTCCTCGACGGCACCTGGCTCATGGAGGTGAACGACGGCCGGACGTTTGTCGAGGAGCTCGCGAACACTCACACCGACCTTCTTGGCGTTCTGGGCGACCCGGGATTCCGATTCCAGTTGCTCGAACCCGATTTGAGCCTCGAAACGGGCCGAGCGACCTTCCGAGGAACACTGGCGTGGCCGATTTTTAGCGATTCGGGCGACAAGTCCGTAACGACTCCCACTCAGGACCAAGCTCGGTTGCCGATTCAGTACTTCGGGCAAGACGGATGGGTCGCGTCGGCGATCGGAAGCTCGGTGAAAGACCTCGAGGCGCTCAGAGCCACTTGGCATGTACCGGCGGGAGCGCCGAGCCCCACTCTGCAGGCGCTTCTGAAGAAGGCGGGAAAAGAGCCACTCCTGATCGGACGCTTTCGGCTCCCCGAGCCGCTCGACACCCGCCCCGAGCACGGCAACCCGCGCTTGGAGCTCTACGCCGCGCGCTCTCGCTTCGACGTCCGCGGCGGCGTGCTCTTCGAACGGTTCAGATGACTTCCTGGGTGGATCTCGGCACCAGCGTCACGACCCACTGCTCGGAGATCCAGGGTGCGACACCGCGGGCGGAATGAATCTCGAAGCCAGCGGTTGCGGCCTCCCACCTCAACGTCGCGAGAGGAATGCAGACTCGACTCTGGGGGGCACGCCCTCGTCTCTGCCGGAATCGGCGACGCCAATCCTGAAGCGCTCCGCTGCGGAAGAACGTCACGACGGCACTCCGACGGCAGACGCGATGGATCTCGTCGAGGATGCGGATACGAGCTGCCGAGCTCGGCACGTGATGCAGCAAGCGCACGCAGGTCACGACGTCGAAGGCGTCATCGTCAAAAGGCAGCCGCTCGGCTTCACCCACGACGAAGGTGGCGCCAGGAACGTTCGCACGGGCCCGCTTCACCATCACCGGTGAAACGTCGAGACCGACCAGTCGCCTGCCCCCGCCGCAGATGCACTCCGCGATGCGCCCCGATCCACAAGCCAAGTCGAGCACGCTCGAGACGCCCGCAATTCGATCGAGGGCGCAACGCAGCAGCCGCAGCTCCCGAGTATCTCGACGCCGTGATCCACGGACGAAGCGCCGGTCGTCGTAGAACTCGGCGCGCGAGTCCGATTGGTAATACTTCTTCGCCGAGTAGCTGCCGTTCGTCGAGCACCGCTCTTCCCGCGGCGCTTCCGAACGCTTCTCGTCAATTGCAGGAACGGAGTTCCACATCGTGCTTCTCGCGAGATGGTCGATGGCCCCGATTCAGCCGCGGACCCAACCGGTCGACGGACCGACATCTTGCCTGCTCCTGCCTGACCAGAAGATGAACGCTCCCGCTCCATTCCGTGAGAGCGAGCCGCGTCCGACATTCTCGGTCGGGAGCGACTCGGCTCAGGCAGGCTGAGATTCCCGTGCGGAATCGCGAGACAGCTCCCCTTGCTGAGCCAGGCGCCCGGCACGGCCGGGAAACGCCTCGACCACGACCTCATGCACGGGGAGCTCCTCGAGCCGGATCGAGAGCGCCAGATCCGAGAGCGGGACCACCTTCCGATCCCGCTCCGCCAGGCGAGTGAGGAGCTCGTCGAGTAGGTCACGGTAGGCACGCCCTTCCGCTTCGGCGTGGACGGTGTGAACCTCACTCGGTCGGATCATCCTCGTCAGCAGATGGTCGTTGAATCCCTCTCGCCCGACGCCCTCGACTCCCAATACCTCATCCAAGGTCGGCAGCGTGGTGGGAATCTGTGGCGTTCGGAAAGTGCGCCCGTTCATGCGAGGCATGAAGGCCGCTTCCCCTCGTACGTCACTGCAGTAGTCCAAGGCAAAGGAGTCCTGAACTTCCAAGCTGCTAGCAGTCACCATCCAAGCCGGTGCGGCACAGGAGTGCGGGGGATGGCCGAGTGCGTCGACATAGGCGTCGACGGCTCGCCGGAGCTCCTCCTCGACGCGCTCGCGAGAGAGGCGCGGCAGGTGGTCCTGCCAAAGCACGTGATTCCAGCAATGCACCCCGACCTCGTGACCGGCCGCCTCAATCTCTCGAACGAGAGACGGCGAGTTGGCCGCGATCCAGGTGGCCGGAAGCAACGTGCCTCGGAGCATCGCTCGCCAGCCATACATCTCGACCGCTCGCGTCCGCATCATCTTCTTGAGAAAGCCCGGACGCATCAGGCGAAAGACCGCGCGACCCGATTGATCAGGACCGAAAGACAGAAAGAAGGTCGCGCGGATGTCGTGGCGCTCGAAGAGTCTCAGGAGGGCCGGAACGCCCTCCCGCATCCCTTCGAGCGTGTCGACATCGACCTTGAGCCCGAGTCGATCAACCACCGATCTCGGCTCCCGCTTCGACCACCTTGGCGGGCCGAATGAGCTCGAACCAATCCAACGTCTTCGACATGCCGTCTTCGAGTGAGGTCGTGGCCTTCACGCCCAGGATCTCGTGCATTCGATTCACCTTCGGGACGCGGCGCGGCACGTCCTCGTAGCTGTTGCCGTAGATGCTCTCTTGCGGCACGAACTCGATGCGCGACCCGGTGGCCCGCAGCCCTTGGAACAGCTCCGCCAGCTCCAAGATCGTCGTCTCCCGATCGGTCCCGATGTTGAAGATGCCTCCGACCGCCTCGTCGATGAGCCCAGCGGCCATGGTCGCTTTCACCGCATCGGTGATGTAAGTGAAGCACCGCGTCTGCTGTCCGTCTCCCACGACCGTGATCGGCTTGCCGCTCAGGAGCTGGCCCGCAAAGATCGAGATCACGCGCCCCACGTCGAGCGCGTCCAATCTCGGACCGTAGATATTGAAGTAGCGCACGATGACGACCGGCAGCCCGAGGCGACCGTACGCGAAGGCGAAATGCTCGCCGACCGCCTTGGACGTGGAGTAACACCAGCGATCGATGGCCGTAGACCCCAGAACGCGGTCATCGTGCTCGTCGAAGGGCACGTTCTCGTTGCGCCCGTAGACCTCACTGGTCGAGGCGAGCACGATCTTCTTGTCGTATCGATGCGCCGCCCGCAGAACGTTCTGCGTGCCGTTCACGTTCACGTTGAGCACGTGATACGGATCTGCCACGTAGTGCTCGACGCCGACGACGGCGGCCAAGTGGTAGATCAGGTCACAGCGCCGCACTAGATTCTCGAGCATCTCGATATCGAAGACCGAGTTCTGGACGTAGTGGAACTTCGGGTTCTTCAGGTTGTGACGGTTCTTCTGGTCACTCCCGATGTCCAGGACGTACACCTCGTCACCGCGTGCCAAGAAGCCGTCGGCCAGATGCGAGCCCAGAAAGCCGCCACCACCCGTGATCAGTACTTTCACGAAATCAATCCTCCACCAAAGTCAGTCGTTTCGATTCACGCACCCGAGCTGCGGCTCATCCAATGAGGACGGGGCCATCCCCGAGCACGATCCCCTCAGCCACGCCCGACGCAGAGATCTCCCCGTCGGGCCATTCGAACTCTTCGATTCGGTAGGCACCGGTCCCGCATTGCACGGTGAATTGCCCGCCGTCCTTGGCGAGCACCAGCCCGGGGCGAGACAGGCCACAAGCCTCCGTCTCCGGGACCTCCTGCCCCACCCACACGAGCAATCGCCTACCGGCGACCTCCGTCCAGGCTCCGGGGTAGGGTCGCGTCACGGCTCGCACGAGGCAGTCGACCTCGCGAGCCGTTCGTTTCCAGTCGATCCGCCCGTCTTCGGGACGGCGTCCTCCAAAGGTGCTGGCCTCGGTCGAGACTTGCGGTGTCCCTCGAAGGTCACCCTGACGCAATCGAGGCAACACCTCTTCGAGGAGCGGTCTCACCTCGCCCACGAGCTTGCCCGCCAAGCTTCCCGCGGTCTCGCGGGGAGCGATGTCGACCGCACGCGCTGCCAAGATGTCCCCGGCATCGACTTCGGCCGTCATCCGATGCAAGGTCACTCCCGTTCGCTTCTCATCGTGGATGAGCACCCAGTTCAGTGGGCAACGTCCACGGTACTTGGGAAGCAGAGAGCCGTGGAGATTCACGCCTCCGAAGCGGGCGAGCTCGAGCCAGCGTGCCGGGATCATCCGGCGGTAATAGGCGGAGACGATGAGGTCGGGCTCGATCCGCTGGAGAATCTGCGGAAGCCGGCCCGTCGGCTGGCTCTCGCGAGTCTCCCAAGGGATGCCGGCTTCCTCCGCGCGTTTCGCCACGGAGCGGAAGTAGATGTTCTCCTTCGGGTCGTCCCGATGGGTGACGACTCGGACGACCTCGTCACCGCCATCGAGCAGAGTGTCGAGGGCTTCGAATCCGAAGTCGTGGTAGCCGAGGAAGACGATCCTCATCGCTCGCCCTCCTCGTCCCGTCCACTGACTGAACGGATCAGGAAGCGGGGTCGGTTGAGGACCTGACCGTAGATGCGGGCCACATACTCCCCGAGGATCCCGATGGCCAGGAGCTGCACACCGACGAAGAAGAACAAGATGGCGAACAGCGTGAAGACGCCTTCGACCTCGGGGCCCACGATCAAGCGCCGAATGCCGAGGAAGACGGCGAACGCGAGGCCCAAGACGGCCATCACCGCCCCGCTGAAGCTGACGACCTTCAAGGGAGACGGAGAGAAGGCCGTCACCAGATCGAACTGGAGCTGGATCAACCGGCCGAGCGAGTAGCGGGACGGTCCATCGGTCCGCTCATGGTGCGCGACCGGGATCTCCACCACTCGCTTGGTGTAGAGCGTGGCGAGGGCGGGAATGAACGTCGAGCGCTCATCGCCCCCTTTCAAGCGATCGATGATGGGACGCGTGTAGGCGCGGAGCATGCAGCCGTAGTCGCGCAGGTCGACGCCGACCATGCGCGACGTCAACCGGTTGATGATCTTCGAGCAACCGCGCCGAAAGGCCGAGTCCTGGCGAGCCTCGCGCCAACCGCCCACGACGTCGAAGCCCTCTGCGACCTTGTCGAGCAGCTTGGGGATCTCCTCGGGTGGGTTCTGCAGATCGGCGTCCAGCGTCACGACGACGTGCCCCCGACAGACCTCGAAGCCGGCCAGGATGGCGGCATGCTGTCCGAAGTTGCGTTGCAGCTCGATGGCGACGATTCGATCGTCCCGCTCGGCGAACCCTCGCATCAGCTCGAGGCTCGCGTCGCGGCTTCCATCATCGACCAGTAAGATCTCGTAGCGGATGCCACGGGCATCGAGCGTCGCTTGCAGCCGACGGATCAGCTCCTCGAGGTTGGCCTCCTCGTTGAAGACCGGCACGACGATCGAAACCGCCGGCGCAGTGGGCGAGGGAAAGGCTCGCCTCGTCGCTCGCTCCACATCAACCGTCGCCACGGAGCACCTCCTTCAGCGCCGTCACCACCGACTCGACGTCGGCTTCGGACAGGCTCGGAAAGAGTGGCAGCGAGACGATGCGCTCTCCGACGGCCTCGGTGTTGGGAAGATCGCCCTCTCGGCAGCCGTAGCGCTCGCGATAGTAGGGATGCAGATGAACCGCGTTGAAGTGCAACCCGGTCGAGATCCCGCGCGCCTGCAGACGGCTCATCAGCTCGTCTCGGTCGCAAGGCATCCGCTCCGGCCGGAGCTGAATCGTGTAGAGATGCCAGGCGTGACGCTCGCCCGCGGCCACTGCCAGAGGCGGTCGAACGACGGCCTCCACATCGGCGAGTGCCTCGTCGTAGAGCTCGGCCAAGCGCTGCCGAGCCGCGATGAATCCGTCGAGCTTGGAGAGCTGGACGCGTCCGATGGCGGCGAGCACGTCGGGTAGGTTGTACTTGAACCCGGGCTCGACGACCGCGTACTGGGCGGCTCCCTTGCTGCCGTAGCGGGACCAGGCGTCGCGCTCGATGCCATGGAAGCGCAGCCGACGCAGCCGAGCCGCCAGATCGGCGTCGTTGGTCGTGATCATGCCCCCTTCGCCGCTGGTCATGTTCTTGATCGGGTGAAAGCTGAAGACCGAGGGTCCACCCGGCCCACCGCCGATGCGACCTCCTCCCCACTCGGTGCCGGCGGCATGGGCGGCATCGTGGATGAGGGGTACCTGAGCTTGCCCAGCGATCGCCTCGAGCGCCGGGACGTCAAAGGCGCGACCCGCGAAGTGGACGCCGATGATGGCTCGTGTGCGCGGGCTCACTCGAGCGGCCACGGATTCGGGATCGAGATCGACCGTCTCCGCCCGGATGTCGGCAAAGACCGGACGTCCCCCCGACAACACAATCGTATTCACCGTCGAGGGCCACGTCATCGACGGCACGATCACCTCGTCACCCGGCTGAAGATCGAGCGCGGCGAGTACGAGATGTTGCCCGGCCGTGCAGGACGTCAGCGCGATCGCTTCCGACGCCCCGACATACTCCGCAAACTCCTGCTCCAGTGCCTTCACCTGAGGACCGCTCGTCAGCCAGCCCGAGCGCAGCACTTCCAACACGGCCTGCTCTTCTCGCTCGTCCAGGGTGGGTCGACAGAAGGGAAGCGGTTCCTTGCGAACGGCCTGAGTGACAGTTTCGGTCTTCATCTCGTGATCTCCCTCCCAAGGGGTCCGTCGGGAAACACTCGATCCTCTCGGCCGAGTGGACTCTTCGATTTCGACGACGCGTCGACCTCACCTCCTCGCAAGAGCAAGAGGCGATACGTCCCTCCGTCGGCGGTGCCGTCGAGCACGACCTCGGGCCGAGCGGGCTTCAGCCACTCGAGCAGGTAGGGCTCTCGACCTCCGCGCAGGCGCTCGATCGTCACGACCCACACGGGACCCGGCTCCTGAAGGCGCTTTCGCATCGCGTCGATGTCCCACTCCGGCAGGGGCTGCCGACCGGTGTAAAAAGGCACCATCGCCAGCAACGCTTCGTTGGGCAGAAAGCTGATCAGCGCTGCGCCAGCAGGAACCTTCTGATCGACGGCCTCACAGAATTCGCGTCCGCTCTGTTGGTCGTTGTCGGCCGGCAGGATCACGCCTCCGGCGTAGCCCCACATCGTCAGCGCCAAGAGCCATCCCCCGACCCCCGTCCGGATCCAGCGCTCTTCGCTCTTCCAGCTTTGAAAGACGAGTGCCACACCCCCGAGAACCAGGAGGGCCAGGAGCACGGCCATAGGGATCGAACGATCGGTCGCGAGCGCATACCCGGCGTAGCCCAAGGTGGCACCGGGCAACACCAGCAGCGTCAGGAGCCAGCAGAGTCGGTCAAATCGATCGGCTCCGACGCGACCGGAGAGGATCGGCTCGATCCAGACTGCGACATAGAGGGCAGCCCCCCCGAGTAGTGGCAGCAGATAGAGCGCCCGCTTGGTCCCGACGAGGGACAAGAGACCCAGCCCGACGAAGAACCAGATGGCGGCGAACCGTCGGCCCGGAAGCGTCTCGCCACGGCGCCCCTTCCAGTGCCCTCGCATCGCGGCCACCAGCAGGACGGTCCACGGCAGCAGGATGCCGGGAAGCTGCAGGAGGTAGTAGTAGAAGGGCCGCTCATGCCCTCCGCTGTAGTCACCGCCCACGAAAGGCAGCACCCTCTGGAGCGTGTTGTCCCAAAGCACCAGCGTCAGGGCTTCGCTGCCGCCCTGTTGGAAGATGGCCCCAAACCAAGGCACCAAGCAGGCGACGGCGGTCAAGCCACTCAAGGGGATTGCCCTCAGGAGCAAGTCGGAGCGACGACGCAGCAGGGCGTAGACGCCGCCGACCGCGATCGGCAGCCCCAATCCGAGCACGCCCTTGGAGTAGAACGCCAACGCCAAGAAGATCCCGGCCAGGCAAGTCCATCCCCAGGCCGCTCGAGCGCTTCGGCGCTGCTCGAATGCGACCCAGGCGTAGAGCGTCGCGATCACGAAGGTCGCGAGCGGCGAGTCGACCAACGCTTGATGCGTGAGAGTGATGAAGGCATAGCAGACCGAGAGCAGAGCGGTCGCGACATGGGCGACCCGCGAGCCTGCCAGGCGACGTGCCAAGAGAAAGAAGAAGAGCAGGCCCAGCAAGCCGTAGATCGCGGCCGGAAGGCGAGCCGACACCGCGCTCACACCCCAGAGCGAGTAGCAGGCCGTCACCGACCAGTGATAGAGCGGGGGCTTCTCCAAGAAGGGCTCGCCGGCCAGCGTCGGGATGGCGTATGACTCGCTCGAGTACATCTCGCGTGCGATCTCGCCGACCCGAATCTCGTCGGGAATCCACAGATCGCGACCCGTGACGCCGAACGCATAGGAGAGAACGATCGCCGTGATGAGAAGCAGCCCGCTCCGGCGGCCCGAAGCTCCTTCGACAATCGTCGTCTCCCAGGTCGACTCGACCTCTGCACAACCCGAATCGCTCATTCCCACTCCCAACCCTGACCGCCTCGAGCACCAAGAGCTCGTCGTATGGAAAGGGAATCTAGCGATCGGGAATGAACTCGAGATGACAGCCAGATGACGTTTTCGTCATTCTCTCGAGCGCAGTGAGTGCGAGCTGGCGAGCGTGAGTGGCGTGTGGCAAGCTGCGCCCGAATGGAAGTCCTGGCTCGCCCCTCAACGGCTTCTCGATCGTCGACCATTGCGATGGAGCGATTTCGGCAAGTCCACGGCACCTGCACGACTCTTCACCCCGACATTCGACACCGCAGCAGCATTTGACGAAGTCGTTCGGTCGTCACCGTCCGGAGTGCCAGCCTCGACGGGCGCTCGGAAGCCGAGCCACTCACCAGCGAACGATCCTCTTGGAACGACGACATGCGAATACCGGCGACCGTGGCGGGGCTCGTCACGCTCCTCTGCGGGTGTGCGGGATTGGAGGACTTCGATGATCGCTTGCCGGTGTCTCACGACATCGAGGAACGGATGGGAAGCGACCTCGGCCCGGAGCGGGCACCCGGAGAGGCCGCGATTCCGGAAGGCGTGAATCTCACCGACGGGATCGATGAGCCGGAGGCCGTCGCCCTGGCCCTTTGGAACAACGCGCCCTTCCAGGAAGCGCTCGAGGACTTGGGCTTCGCGCGCGCGGACCTCATCGAAGCCGGGTTGCTACAGAACCCGGTGCTGTCCGTCCTCTTTCCGCTGGGACCCAAGCAGCTCGAGTTCGCGCTGAACTTTCCACTCGAGGCGCTTTGGCTCCGCCCGTCGCGAGAGGCGATGGCCACTCTCGAGCTCGAACGCGTCTCCGCCGCTCTCGTCCAAAGCGGACTCGACCTCATCCGCGACACCCGAGCCCGTCATGCCGACGTGATTCGGCGAGAGGTCGAGAGCGAGCTCGCGGCGAAGACCGCCAACACCTTCGATGAGATGGCAGGGCTCTTCGAGGCACGACTGCGGGCGGGCGACGTCAGTGAGCTCGAGGCCGGGCTGGCGAGAGTCGATGCTCTCGAGGCCCGACGAGAAGCGCAGCGGCTCCGGGAAGAGGGGGCCGCTTCCCGCGAGCGGCTCCGAGAGATGCTGGGGCTGATCGACATGCCCATCGTCCTGACGGTCGTCGCCAGGAATCCGAGCCCCCCCGTCCTCGAGCCGCGCGAGGAGCTCCTCGAGCGGGCGTGGGCTTCTCGGCCCGATCTCCGCGCGGCCGAGCTCGCCCTCGAGTCGGCGGGCGAGCGCGCCGGACTCGCGAGCCGTGAGATCGTCGCTCTGTCGGGAGTCCTCGACGCGAACGGTCCGAATGGTGAGTCTCTCGAAGTGGGTCCTGGTCTTCAAACAACCCTCCCGATCTTCAATTGGAACCAGGGGGGCCGTGCCCTCGCCGACGCCGGCGTCCGCCGCGCTGCCCGACGTTACGTGACCGTGCGCCACGCCATCGCCCGCGAGCTCGGAGAAGCCCTCGTTCGAGTTCGACAGGCTGAACAAGCATTCCAAGCCAACTCGATGGAGATCATTCCCGAGCTCGAGCTGTCGTTGGAGCGTGCTCGCAAGAGATGGGAGCTGGGGGAAAGCTCCGAGCTCCCGGTCCTGGAGACGGAAGTCAGATTGCTCGGGGCCCGGGCGGCACAGGCAGGTGTCGACGCGCAGCTGCGCGTGGCCTGGGCCGAGCTGGAGCGGAGCCTCGGAAGCCGGATCGAGTCGGAGGATGATCGATGAAGTGGCTCTTCTTCTTGCTCTCTCTCGCGCTGGTCGCCTGCCGCCCTTCGGAGGGCAAAGAGGCGTCAGCCAACGCCCAGCCGGCCCGGGTCGAGAACGCGGTCCCCGAAGGCGATCTGGCGACGGTCACCCTGACCACCGAAGCCCGAGAGCGGCTGGGAGTCGTGACCGCCGAGGTCGAGCGGCGCACCGTGCCCCGGGCTCGAACACTCGGAGGCGAGATCGTCCTTCCTCCGGGGGCAGCCGTCACGGTCTCGGCACCGCTCGCCGGGTTGCTGGCGCCCTTGAAAGAGGCCCGGAACGGACTGACGGTGCGACGAGGCGAAGTGCTCATCGAGCTCCAGCCTCTGCTCGCACAAGAATCCCGCGCGCAGCTCTCGGCAGCCGTCGGCGTGGCGGCCGCAGCCGTCGCACCGGCGCGAGCCAGGCTGGAGGCCGCGAACATCATTCGCACGCGCGCCGAGCGGCTTCTCTCGGAGGGAGCGGGGCGCGCGCGGGACGTCGACGATGCTCGGGCTGAGGTCGCGGTGACCGAGGCCATGCTCGCCGCGGCGGAGTTGGAGCGGGACGCGCGGGAGAAAGCGCTCGAGGACTTGGCGTCCGGCGTCTCTTCGCCGATCCCGATTACCTCTCCGATCGACGGCTTCTTGATGAGAATCCACGCCGGTCCCGGCCAGCAGGTTCCTGCCGGCAGCCTCCTGTACGAGATCGTGGATCTGAGCCGCCTCTGGGTGCGCGTTCCCGTCTATGTCGGCGACCCGGAGTCCTTGGAGCTCCAAGCGGAGGTTCGCGTGACTTCGCTCGCAGCGAAACCGGGCGACCGCGGCTCGATCGCTCGACCGGTGACCGCTCCCCCGACGGCCGACCCTGCGACCTCCTCGATGGATCTGCTCTATGCGCTGGACGATGAATCGGCGCCTCGCCGCCCGGGAGAGCGCGTCCGCGTGACGATCCCGATGGTCGTTCCCGGAGAGAGCCTGGTCGTGCCGTGGTCAGCGGTGCTGTTCGACTTTCAGGGAGGGGCATGGGTTTATGAGGAGATGAAGGAAAGAGTCTACGTTCGCCGACCGGTCGAGATCCTACACGTGATCGGCAACGATGCTGTGCTCTCGCGTGGGCCCCAGCCCGGAACGCGCGTCGTGACCGACGGCGTGATGGAGATCTTCGGGACGGAGTTCCCCACCTGGAAATGATGATCCCATGCTGAGCGCTCTCGTCTCGAGCTCCTTGCGATTCCGCGCCCTCGTCTTGGGAGTGGCCGCCATCCTGATGGTCTGGGGCGCGCAGATCGTGTTGACGACGCCCTATGACGTCTTCCCCGAGTTCGCTCGTCCCCGCGTCGAGATCCAGACCGAAGGGCCCGGTCTCTCCGCAGAAGAGATCGAGAGCCTCGTCACGACTCCGCTCGAGAACGCCCTCACGGGCACCTCCGGCTTGGAGACCCTCCACTCCAAGTCGGTCCAAGGTCTCTCCTCCGTCACTCTGTTCTTCGAGCCGGACACCGATCTCGCCAACGCCCGCCAGTTCGTCCAGGAGCGCGTGACCTTCGTCACACCTCAGCTGCCGGACGTGGCCGATCCCCCCGTCATTCTCCAACCGCTCTCGTCGACGAGCCGAGCCCTCAAGATCGGGCTCTGGATGGACTCCGAGGCGAAAGAGGACCTGATCGCGCTCTCCGAGCTCTGCAAGTGGACCGTCCGCCCGAGGCTGATGGCCCTCGAGGGAGTGGCGAACGTCGCGATCTGGGGGCAACGCGATCGACAGTTCCAAGTCCGCGTCGACCCCGATCGACTGCGCGCAAACGGAATCACGCTGAGGGATCTCGAGCAGGCGGTGGCCGAGGCCGCGCGAGTCGATACAGGCGGATTCATCGACACGCCCAACCAGAGGCTCGCGATACGGCACGTTTCACCGATCGTGTCACCCCACGACCTGGAGCAGGCGATCGTGGCCGTGCGCACCGGAGCTCCGTTGAGAGTGGGCGACGTCGCCGACGTGGTCGTCGACCATCCGCCGCGCATCGGGGGAGCGATCATCAACGATCAGCAGGGGATGCTCCTGATCGTGGAGAAGGAGCTGAATGGCAACACGCTCCAGGTGACGCACGATGTCGAAGCCGCGATGAAGGAGCTGGAGCCCGCCCTGCGCGGGATCCACTTCGACACGACAATCTTTCGCCCGGCGACCTTCATCGAGAGCTCTCGGGAGAACCTCGGCCACGCCTTGCTGATCGGTGTCGCCCTGGTCGTGCTCATCTTGGCGATGTTCCTGTTCGACTGGCGCACCGGATTCATCAGCCTGGTCGCCATCCCGCTCTCGGTGGCGGGCGCCTTCGTCGTCCTGCATTTCCTGGGCGGCACCGTCAACGTGATGATCCTGGCGGGGCTCGTGATCGCGATCGGCGAGGTCGTGGACGACGCCATCATCGATGTCGAGAACATCGCTCGCCGGATGAGGCTCAACCGGCTGGCGGGCAATCCCGAATCCGCCTTCTCCGTCGTCCTCCACGCCTCGCTCGAGGTGCGCGGGGCCGTCGTCTACGCCAGCCTCATCATCGTCGTGGTGCTGGTGCCGATCTTCTTGATGACGGGGCTTCTCGGGACCTTCTTCCGGCCTCTCGCACTGGCCTACGTCCTGGCCATCGCCGCGTCCCTGCTGGTGGCGCTGACCGTGACGCCCGCCTTGGCCTTGCTCCTCCTCCCGAGCATGCCGAGCAGGGAGCGTGAAGCCCCGCTGGCTCGACTGCTCAAGGCCGGATATCGGCGCATCCTTCCCCTCTTCACGGGTCGGCCCAAGAGCATCGTGGCTGCACTCCTCGGCTCCTTCGTGCTGGCGGCATTCCTCTCTCTCCAATCCGGCATGGAGATGCTCCCCAGCTTCAAGGAGACCGACTTCTTGATGCACTGGGTTCTCAAGTCGGGGGCTTCGGTCGAGGAGATGGATCGCATCACGATCCGGGCCAGCAAGGAGCTACGGGCCATCCCCGGTGTGAGGAACTTCGGATCTCACAACGGCCGGGCCGAGGTCGCCGACGAGGTCGTGGGCGCGAACTTCACCGAGCTGTGGATCAGTGTCGACGAGGAGGCGGACTACGATGAGACCGTCTCCCGAGTCGAGGAGGTCGTGTACGGATACCCCGGACTGAGACGGGACGTCCTCACGTACCTCAAGGAGCGGATGAAGGAGGTGCTGACGCACTCGAGCGCGACGGTCGTCGTTCGCATCTTCGGCCCGGATCTGTCCGCGCTCCGGCGTCACGCGTCCTTGGTGAAGGAGGCCATCGCCACCGTCCCCGGCGTGATCGATCTCAAGGTGGAGGCGCAGGTCAACGTCCCCCAGATCGAGGTGAGGCTCCGACCCGAAGCGGCCGCGATCCACGGGCTGACCTCCGGTCAGGTTCGACGCTCGGCCGTGACGCTGATTCGGGGTCAGAAGGTCGGCGAGGTCTTCGACCAGCAGAAGATCTATGACGTCGTGATCTGGGGTGTGGACGAGCTCCGCACGGACCTGGACGCCATCCGCCGCTTGCCGGTGGACACGCCCTCGGGCGGGCAGATCCCTCTGGGAGATCTGGCCGAGATCCGCATCCTGCCCACTCCGAACTCCATCACCCGCGAAGGCGCTTCTCGTAAGATCGACGTCTCGTTCAACGTCAGCGGCGAGCGCGATCTCGGCAGCGTGGCTCGAGAGGCCGAGGAGAAGGTGCGCGCCGTCCCCTTCGAGCGCGGCTACCATCCCGAAGTGCTGGGCGAGTACACGGAGCTGATGTCGGCCGTACGACAGATCGCTCTCCCACTCGTTGGGGTGCTGCTCGGAATCCTCGTACTGCTTCACGCAGTCTTCCAGTCGCTGCGGCTCAGTCTGCTCGTCCTCTCGACCCTCCTCCTGGCGCTCCCCATCGGCTGCGTCCTCGGCGTCCTGGCCGGGGGATCGATCATCTCGATGGGATCGATCGTGGGCGTGCTCACGGTTCTCGGAATCGCGGCCCGGAACGGGATTCTGCTGGTCAGCCACTACCAGCACTTGGAGCAGGTCGAAGGCATGACCTTCGGGATCGAGATGATTCGGCGAGGTGCTGAGGAGCGCTTGGTCCCCATTGTCATGACGGCGTCCTCGACCGGCTTGGCCCTCTTGCCCTTGGCGATCTCGGGCGACCTTCCGGGCTACGAGATCGAGTACCCGATGGCGCTGGTGATCCTGGGCGGACTGATCACGTCGACGCTGTTGAACCTGTTCTTCCTGCCGGCGCTCTACCTGAGGTACGGGCGCACCGCCCTCGAGCAGCCAGCCGCAGGCGGTTGAGCCTCCGCCATTCTGGTCAATCCGCACGAGTGCCGGGTCATCGAAGAGGGCATACTGACCACGAGCGGAGGCGCGCTCCGACATCGAGCGCCTGGACTGCAGCCCCGGACGGTCAATCGGTTGACGGATTCATGTTGGATACGGCCTCACCTCCCGGAAAGCTCAGCCCTCGAAGGACTCGCTGGCCTCGCACGCTGGCCGGCCGGCTGACACTCAGCTACACCCTCACCTTCGCCGCGGTCGTCTTCGTCATGGTGTGGATCGCGTACTGGGCCCTCAGCCGCAATCTCCAGAGCGACGATGATCGCTTCTTGGCCGATCAGATCCACGTGATCCGGATGGTGCTCTTGCATCGGCCGGGAGACCAGCAGGCCTTGGTTCAAGAGGCGGAGTGGGAGGTGTCGGCGAGGCGTCACTCCTCGGTCTTCGTTCGCGTGCTCGAGAGCTCGGGGGAAGAGGCGGTCGAGACCGAAGGCATGGCGGAGATCTTGCCCTCCAGTGCCTTCCCCGATCCCGTCCCCGCGGATCGTGAGGCGCGAGTCGGGACGGACATCCTGCTCGAAGGTGGCGCCAACTTTCGATTGATGAGCGCCCTCGCCCCTTTGGGCAAGACGGCCGATCAGTGCTTGATCCAGATCGCGCTCAATCAAGATCACCACGAGGAGGTCCTCGCGGACTATCAGCGCCAACTGCTCGGGGGAGGCCTTCTTTTCCTTCTCGCCTCCAGCACGCTGGTCTACTGGATCGCCCGACACGGTCTCCGCTCGATTCGCGAGGTCTCGGACGCCGCGAAGAGCATGCGGGCCACGACGCTCCGAGACCGACTCGAGCTCGAGCGAGCGCCTCTCGAGACGGCCGAGCTCGCCTCGACCTTCAACGAGATGCTCGCCCGCCTCGAGGATTCCTTCGAACGCTTGACCCGCTTCTCCGGCAGCATCGCCCATGAGCTGCGCACGCCCGTCAACAACCTGCTGGGAACCGTCGAGGTGACCTTGAGTCGAGCTCGCTCGGGCGAGGAGTATCGCGCGGCACTCGAGTCCAACGCCGAGGAGGGTCGACGCTTGGCGAGGTTGATCGAGAGCTTGCTCTTCCTCGCCCGCTCCGAGCATCCTGAGACTCAGGTCGAGAAACAACCCGTGGACCTGACGCGGGAGATCGCGAAGCTGGTCGAGTTCTATGAGCCGACGGCGAACGAAAGCGGGATTCGGCTGGAGTCTCGATGTCCGGCCGGTTTCTCGATCCTCGCGGATCCCCTCCTGCTTCAACGGGTCCTCAGCAATCTGGTCGAGAATGGCCTTCGGCATACACCGTCCGGCGGAGTCGTTCAGATCGGTGCTCGGCGCCGGGGCGCCGACTGCGAGCTCGAGGTGCTCGATACGGGATCCGGAATTCCCAGCGCTCTCCAGGGTCGGATCTTCGAGCCCTTGTTCTGCGTCGACGCATCGCGATCTGCCCGGGCCGGGGGTGCCGGGCTCGGGCTCGCGATCGTTCAGACCATCCTGCGGCTTCACGGGGGAGTCGTTCGCCTCGAGAGCCAGCCGGGTCGAGGTACACGGGTCACCACGGTGTGGCCGGACGAGGAGTCTCGTCCGATTCCGGTTGATCAGCTGCGGACGTCGAGCACGTAGCCGACCCCCCGCACCGTGTGGATGAGCTTGGGCTCGAAAGGCTCATCGACCTTGGCACGAAGACGCCGAACGTGAACATCGACGACGTTGGTCATGCTGTCGAAATTCATGTCCCACACCTTCTCCGAGATCAAGGTCCGCGTCAGGACCTCGCCGGAGTGACGCATCAACAGGGTCAAGAGGGCGAACTCCTTCGGTGTCAGCTCCAGCCTCTTGCCGCCGCGTGTCGCTCGCTGACGCTCAGCGTCGATCTTCAGGTCGGCGAGCTCGAGCGATTCGGGTCGACGTGACGGGGACCGCCGCAGCACCGTTCGAATTCTTGCCAGGAGCTCCGAGAACGCAAACGGCTTGACGAGGTAATCGTCGGCACCCAGCTCGAGCCCTCTCACTCGCTCCTCCGTCGTGTCACACGCACTGAGCATGATGACGGGAGTGTGATTCCCATCGCGTCGAAGCTCTGTGAGCACCGACCAGCCGTCGCGCTCTGGCAGCAGGATATCGAGAACGATGAAGTCATACTCGCTCATCCGAGCCAGATGCAACCCCTCCTCACCGTCCGTTCCGACGTCGACGACGTGGCCGTTCTCCCGAAGCCCCTTCTCCAGGTAGCCGGCAGTTTTCTTCTCGTCTTCAATGACCAGGATCTTCATGGAGGTCCTTTGAGGTATGGCTGGCCGATCGGGCCAGAGCGATGCCGAGTCCTCCTGCTTGTACCCGCTCTCGCCGCGGAGCGACAGATCTCTGGCACCCTCGAGAGTTGCAGTCCTTCGCCTTGGTTGACCGGTACTCTCAGATCCCGGAGGTCCTGGTCTCGTCGGCGTCGGAATCGAGATCGCCGTCCCGATTCTGAATGAGCGGGTGATTCGCTCCTTGCGGTACTTCGCCGAGATGCTCAGAACTCGACGAACTCCAACCGTCTCAAATCTCATGGGCCGGGACACTTCCGGTCGATACATTCGCGGACCTCCGCTCGAAAGCGGAACAGGGCAGAATCTGGACTGGCACTTGCGCTCTGCGGCGCGGATGCCGAGCCCGGCGGCCCGGTGACCCGGCACACTCGATCGTCTGCGCGAACACTTGGGTCGTGCAGCCACTCCGTCACGTTCGAGAACATGCGCTTCACCTGGCTCCGATTCTGGCTCGTCGTGCTCCTGCTCGGCTTGATCGCACAGGCGATCTGGCTCGCGACTCACGTCGACTACTACTTCCGCCCGATCCACGAGCAGGCCGTTCACACGAACCATGCCTCTCTGCGCTCGTCCGGCGCCGTCGGCCTCGCGTTCGGGCTGGCCGCCATCGCCTGCTTCCTGACCAACCTCACCTACCTCGTCCGCCGGCGGCTCTTGACTTGGCGCCTAGGAACCCTTCGCAGCTGGCTCGGCTTTCACGTCGCGACCGGTCTGCTCGGAGCGGGATGCGTCGTGCTGCATTCGGCGGCCGGCCTGCGTAGCGCTTCCGGCACCATGGCCGCGGTCGCGCTCTTCGTCGTCGTTTTATCGGGTCTGATGGGGCGCTACTTCTACACGTTGGTCCCGCGCACGCTCGAGGGACGCGAGCTGCGCTTCTCGGAGGGCCGTGAGCGCCTCGAGAGCCTCGCCGCCGAGCTGAAGCAGGTCGATGTGGCCCTGACCTTACCCGAGCCGACGCTCCCGACTCGCCCCAGCCCCCTTCGACTGCTGACCACGTTGCTGCGCGGCGACCCGGCCTGGGACCGAAGCCTGGCAGAGGCGACGGCGCAGCTTCGACTGAGTGGTGAGGCGCTCGAACACCGCCGGGCGCTCGACGCGCTGCGATCGCTGCGCCGAGAAGGGCGCTGGCTGGCTTGTCTGCGTGAGGTACAGGCTCTGATGACGACCTGGCGCTTCTTGCATCGCTGGCTCGCGCTCGTGATGCTCGGCACCGTCGTCTTCCACATCCTCCTCGCGGCGCGCTGGGGCGAGCTGAGCTGGTTCGAGGTGCGACCGTGATGCGCGCCTCCACGATTCTCCTCATCCTGGGCGGGGTCGCGATCCTGGCGATGTCGGGCTGGCTGGCGTGGACGGCACCGATGCCGGGTCCGCTGGCCGCCGCGCATGCCGGTCAGCCGTCGCTGGCCGCGCCCGATGGCTGCGAGGCCTGTCATCGGGGCGACGGCTTTCGATCGGGATGCTTGGAATGCCACGCCGAGATCGCACACCAGCTCACGATTCGACGAGGGTTCCATCTTGACCTGACGAACGCGGGCGCCGACGGCTGTGCGAGTTGTCACGGCGAGCACTACGGGGAAGCGTACGATCTCGTTCCGCCCCACGCCTGGCCAAGCGGGTCGGCTCAGACCTTCGCTCACGATCACGTGGCGTTCGGGCTCGCGGAAGCCCACGACAGGCTAGACTGCCTGGATTGCCACACGGCGAAGTGGGCGGACGAGCGCTGGCCGACGGCGCGGGCGCAGTCGTTCCTGGGCCTCGAGCAGAGCTGCGGAAGCTGTCACGCCGACCCGCACGCCGGCGAGCTCGGAGAAGATTGTGCGCGCTGCCACTCCCAGACCGAGTTTCGTCCGGCGCCTGGCTTCGATCACGTCGACTCGTTTCCGCTCCTCGATGCGCATGCCGACCTCACCTGCGAGTCGTGCCACGCTTTGGATCGCGAGGCGGGTCGACTGACCTTCGGGCAGGTCGCCGGTACGGACTGCGCGAGCTGCCATGCGAGCCCGCACGACGCGCCGAACGAGCTGAGCTACGGGGCGGATTGCGTTGCCTGTCACAATGCGACTCTCTTCGACGACCTGCGCTACCTGACCGCGGACCACGCCGCGCGCTTTCCGCTCCGAGGACGTCATGGTGAGGTCGACTGCTCGAGCTGCCATCGCTCGATCTCAGCGCCGCTCAGTGAAGCGACCATCGACGACTGCGCGGGCTGTCACGAGAACCCGCACCGAACTCCGACCGCGACGGTGTTTCTGGCCGACGCCACGACCTGTCGCGATTGCCACTCGGAGGCATCCTGGTCGCCGAATGACGTCGCCGCGCGGCAGCTTCACGCCATGACCGATCTGCCGCTCATCGGCGCCCATGAGAAGACCGACTGCCGGCTCTGTCATGGTGACGGTCGTCCGCTTCAGGTCACCTCGCCCGTCGATTGTGAGCCGTGTCACGCGAGCCCGCACCACGCCGACTGGTCGGCCCCGTGCGCGACCTGCCATCCGTTGAACGACTCCGGCTGGGAGCTGGCCGCGACTCGGCTCACGGTTGGCGATCACCAGCGGACCGGGTTTGAGCTCGCGTCGCCTCACGCCGGACTCGAGTGCGACGCTTGTCATCCGAAGTCGGCGCTGTCGTTCACCGACCGCTTTCCCGGCCGACCGCCCGAAAGCTGCCGAAGCTGCCATGCGGACCCGCACGCCGGTCAGTTCGAAGACCCGCGTTGGAGCCAGTGCACGAGCTGCCACGCGAGCGACCATTTCCAACCCTCGAGCATCACGCTGGCGGATCACCAGAGCTATCCGCTGCACGGGGAGCACATGGCCGTGCCGTGCATCTCGTGTCATCCGATCGACGAGACGCTCGGCGCCCGCCGCTTCGTGGGAACCTCGCCGCGCTGCGCGTCCTGCCATGCGAATCCTCACGGTGAGCAGTTCGCGGCCGAGCTCGAGGCCGGGGGCTGCGAGAGCTGCCACACCGCGTTCGACGGCTTCGACGATCCACCCTTCGATCATCGAGCGACCGGCTGGCCGTTGACCGGGCTGCACGAGAAGGTCGACTGTGTGAGCTGCCACGCGCCGGACCGACAGGGCGTGCGCGCCTTCCGCGGCGTGCCACGCGACTGCAGCGGCTGTCATGACGATCCGCACCGCGGTCAGCTGACCCACTCGGATCGCGACTGCACGGATTGCCACTCGAACGAGCGCCCTTGGCTCTCGACGTCCTTCGACCATCAGAGGCAAGCAAGCTTTGCCCTCGATGGCAAACACATTCAGCTCGCCTGCCGCTCGTGTCATCCGTCCGAGAAGCCGGAGCACGGTAAAGCATTCGTTCGATACCGACCGATCGGAAAGCGCTGCCAGGACTGCCATGACTTTGACCGCTGATCGCTTCCAATTCCTGTCCGTCCTCGTCGGGCCGCCACTCCTGGTGGCAGTGTGGCTCATCGCCGCTTGCCAAGGGACGCGCGTTCCGGCGAACGAGTGGGACGAATCCCGCTTCGGCCCCCTCGTGCCGCACGAGACCTTTCCCAAGGACTGCCAGCTCTGCCATCGCACTGAAGGCTGGACTCCGCTGCGGGACGACTTCACGTTCGATCACGAGGCCGAGACCGGATTCCCTCTCGAGGGCGCCCACACCGAGGCGCTCTGCTTGCGCTGCCACAACGACCGCGGCCCGGTCGCGATGTATGTGGCGCGAGGATGCGGCGGATGCCATGTCGATCCTCATGAGTCGACGCTGGGCGAAGACTGTACGGCCTGCCACAACCAGCGGACCTGGCGTCCGATGGGCCAGTTGGCCCAGCACGCCGAGACGCGCTTCCCCCTCTTCGGCCAGCACTTGGCCGTGCCCTGTGAGCTCTGCCATCCCCAGGCCAAGCTCGGTGACTTTGAGGGCGCACCAGTCGATTGCGACCTCTGCCATCTCGAGGACGCACTGCGCGTTCGCAATCCCGATCATGCGGCCAACGGTTGGACCCACGATTGTGAGCGCTGCCACACCGCGGGTGGCTTCGACCGGAGCTTCTTCGCTCACGAGACGTTTCCGTTGATCGGTGCCCACGCCGTGATCGACTGTGCCGCTTGCCATCAAGCGGGCTTCCGCGGCACACCTCGTGACTGCATTGCTTGCCATGAGGACGACTATCTCCGGACGCGAGACCCCAACCACGTCGACGCCGGCTTCCCCACCAACTGCGAGGTCTGCCACAACTCCTTCGCCTGGGAGCCCGCTCAGTTCAATCACGCGGGAACGCGCTTCCCGCTGACCGGCGCCCACATCGCGCTCGACTGCCAGTCCTGTCACGCCGATGGCTTCACCGGCACTCCCACCGACTGCTTCGCTTGTCACGAGAACGACTACCTGGGGACTCGCGACCCGAACCACGTCGACGCCGGCTTCCCCACGAGCTGCGAGGTCTGCCACTCGACCTCGGCCTGGGAGCCTGCCCAGTTCAATCACTCTTTTTATCCTTTGACGGGCGGTCATGCGGGCGTCGATTGCCAATCCTGTCACGCCGACGGCTATCAAGGCACGCCCCGGGACTGCTTCGCCTGCCACGCCGACGATTACCAAGGCACCCGGGACCCGGATCATCAGGCCGAGGGCTTCCCGACCACTTGCGAGCTCTGCCACAGCATCACGAGCTGGGATGACACGAGCTTCGACCACCAGTTCCCGATCGAGAATGGGAGGCACTCGGGCCTCGACTGCAGCAGCTGTCACACGGTCAGCTTCAATACCTTCTCGTGCATCGACTGCCACGCCCACACGCGATCCGAGATGGCCGACGAGCACGATCCCGACGACGTCCCCGGCTACCAGTACAACTCGTCGGCTTGCTACTCCTGCCACCCTCGAGGCGAGGAGGACTGACGGTGAGCCGGACGCGCCAGCACCGGGCCCCCGCCCAACGGGTGGCCCTCATCGGGTGGGTCTGCTGCCTCGTCCTGGCCACGTCGTCGGCCCAGGCCCGCGACGAAGGCGAGACGTCCGATGTCACCGGACGCCTGCTCTACGAGTCGGCCGAGGGCTGGTTCATCGATCGGGGACGAAGCCACGGCCTCACCGTCGGTGCCCGGGGCCGCCTGCGACGCGGCGATCAGGAGCTCGGCGGCGTCACCGTCTTTCGCCTTGCCCGGTCGACGGCGCAGATCACGCTCGATGATCCCGACCGAGCACCGGGCCCCCAAGTGGGCGACGAGGTGGTCTTCGCCGTCCCGCTTCGAGAAGAGCCGGCGGACGTGCCGGCGAAACACGACGGCGAGACCTCTTCGGGAGAGGCCTCGGAAGCGAAGCGGCCTTTCACTCCTCTTCTGGCCCCGAATCCCGTCGACGAGCGTCCGGGCACGGTCCTGCACGGCAACGTCCGCTATGGTCTGAGCTGGATCCACGATCCTGAGCGCAAGCGCGACTCGATCTTGCAGCGCCTCGGCATCTCGGGCTCTGCGGAGCGGCTCTTCGGGGAGCCCTGGTCCTTTGAGTGGGACGTCGACTTCCTCTATCGCGATGGAGACGGCTACCGGCGTCACCCGGATCAACGCCACGTCCAGGTACGACCGGACCTCTTCGTGCTGCGGCGTCACTTCGACTCGGGGAGCTCGATCGGATTCGGTCGCCAAGCACCCTTGGCGCTCCCCTCGATCGGACCGCTCGACGCGGTTTCGGGTGAGAAAGTGTTGAGCGAGTCCTGGCGAGTGGGTGCTTTGATCGGCCTGCGCCCAGATCCCGACGACCTCGGCGTCTCCGACGACGAGCCGACGCTGGCCGCGTACTCGTCGTACGAGACCGAGACGGGCTGGGGTGATCTCACCTTGACGAACGGCCTGCTGGCGAGCTGGTTTCGAGGGAAGGCCGATCGACATGCCCTGCTCAATGACGTGCGCTTGTCGGCAAGTCCCGGCACCTCGTTCTCGATCTCCACCGAGGTCGACGCCTATGCCAGCGGCGAGGACTTCCGATCCGGGCTCGCGCTGACGCGCCTCAATGGCCGGGGCAGCGTGCGGATCTCGGACGTCTTCTCGGTGCGGGCCGGCTGGCACCAGTTCCAGCTCGCGGAGACGCTCTCGAGACGCTCGATCATCGGAGATCGGGATCGCTATGATTGGGGTCACCAACGCGTGGACTTCGGAGTCCGCGAGGACGTCGGCGCAGGCTGGAGCTTCGAGCAAGTGATCGCCGAGTCGCGAGGCTCGGGCACGGGATCGGACGTGCGCTGGACGGTCCGCGGTCGCAAGAGCCGGCTGCCGCTGGGATCGTCCGTCGACCTGAGCTACTCCCAGCTCCAAGGCTTCGGCACCGAGGGATTCTCGGTGAACGGCGGCCTCTCGACCCAGCCACTTCCCGAGCTGTGGCTCCGGCTCGGAGTCTTTCACGAGCAATTGGAGATCGACAACTCGATCGCGCCCACCTTCGATGCCACGCAGGTCACCTTCGATGCGGACGTCTTCTTGAGCTCGGCGCTGTCGACGTCCCTCCAGCTCTCGCGCTCCTATGGTGAGTCGACCGATGCGACCCAGTTGTTCTTCTCGCTGATCTGGAGATTCTGAACACCATGCTCGGCCCCTTGATCGGCTTCGCCGTCGTCGTGAGCCTCATTCTCCTCGCCGCCTGGATCGTCTCGCATCGCGAAGCGGAGCGGCGTGATCGTGACGTCGAAGCGGCTCAACGCGACGCGCGCCAAGTCGGTCGCGACCAGCCGCTGACCCAGCATCCGCAGATCGAGGTCGCGCGCTGCGTCGGGTGCTCGGCCTGCATTCAGGCCTGTCCCGAGGATCAGGTGCTCGGTCTGCGCAACGGCGTCGCCGTCCTCATCAACGGCTCGCGATGCCTCGGCCACGAGCGTTGTGCCATCGCGTGCCCGGTCGGTGCCATCGAGGTCGGCATGGGCGCCCTCGCGCAGCGTGATGACTTCCCGAGGCTGACCGACCGATACGAGTCCTCCGTGAACGGGGTGTTCCTGGCAGGCGAGGTCACGGGCGTCGCGCTGATTCGACACGCGATTCGCCACGGCATCACGGCCATCGAGGAGATCGCGGAGCGGACGAAGGGGCGAAACGGCAACCGCGGGACCTATGACGTCGCCATCATCGGAGCGGGTCCAGCAGGGCTCGCGGCCTCACTCAAGGCAAAGGAGCTGGGGCTCCGCTGCCGGACGCTCGAGCAAGATCAGCTCGGAGGTACGATTCGTCACTATCCCCGACAGAAGCTCGTCTTGACACAGCCGGTCGAGCTGCCGCTCTACGGCACGATGAAGCGGCACGAGTACGTCAAGGAGGAGCTCGAGGAGCTTTGGGAAGGCGTGGTCCGAGACCACGCGCTCGACGTTCGCTGTGGCGTGCGCGTCGCCTCGGTGGAATCGGCCGGCGAGGGCTTTCGCATCGCCACCAACCGTGAGCCCGTCGAGGCGCGGCACGTCCTGATGGCGCTCGGACGCCGGGGCACGCCTCGAAAGCTCGGAGTCCCCGGGGAGGACCTCGCCAAGGTGGCCTACCGCTTGATCGATGCGACTCGCTATCGCGACTTTCGGATCTTGATCGTCGGGGGCGGCGACAGCGCGATCGAAGCGGCGCTCGGGCTGGCGGCTCAACCGGGGAATCGCGTGACGGTGTCCTACCGCAAGGAAGGCTTCTTCCGGCTCAAGGCGCGCAACGAGGAGCACATCGAGCAAGCCGCCAAGAATGGCCGCATCGAGCTGGTATTTCAGAGCCAGGTGAAGGAGATCCGCGCGGCCGATGTCGTCTTGGACCTCGACGGTCGAGAGCGCGAGTTGGCGAATGATTTCGTGTTCGTCTTTGCCGGCGGCGAGCCCCCTTACCCGATGCTCCGTCAAGCGGGCGTCGCCTTTGGCAGCGCGTGAGGCTCAGCGCGGCAGCTTGCGGTGCCGCCGGTAGTACTCCCAGTCCTTCTGGTTGCGGATTCCACTGATCGGCCGCTGGGTCTCGCGAGCCAGGTCGTACTCGAAGTAGCGCGTCACGCCTTCGTGCACGCTGCGAAAGAAGACGTAGTCGTGCTCCTTGATGAAGGAGAACGGCAGCTCGAGCTGCAGGTAGTCGGCGCGCACCTCGGGCTCGGGGAAGGGTGGCCGCGGTCGCGGGCCGTCGATCAGGATGCGCGCGCCGGGTGGCTCGGGCCGAATGCGTAGCAGGGCGCGCGTCGAGGCGTGCGCGTCGGCGCTGCCGTACTCGAGGCGAAGTGCCACCCGCGTGTTCTCGGAGACCTGACCGCGGTTGGGAGGGGCGAGATGCAGAATGATCTCGTGCCACTCGGCCGCCGCGCTCGCCAGGTCGTGGAACGAGAAGTCACGTCGAAGCTGAAGAGGCAGCTCGAAGCCGAAGTCGGATTCCGGGTCGAGCTCTTCGGCAGTCAGCTCACGAGCCCCCTGTCGCAACAAGCCGCCTCGAATGGCCTCGGCATCGGACTCGCTGATCGAATCAAACGTCACGACGATCCCGGGCTGTCGCAGTACCCCGTTCGGGCGAGGAATTCGACAGGCCGTGAACAGCAGCAGGAAGACGACAGCCCATCGCCAACGAATCGTACTCACGGCCGTGCCCTCCCCGACACCTCGCCCACGTGACTCCGTCGGTCCAGGCCCGACGTGATCGCCAGGCGCCACTTTAGGGGATGACGTGAGACGAATCGAGCGGTGGATGGAGATGGTCCGTGGCGCCGTGCCTCGGAGGCCCGAATTCATTCGGGTGGGAGGTCTTTCGCCGTTCTGAAGCCATCGTGATCGCCGAGGCGTCTCCAGCGGACTGAAGTCCGCCCTCCGATTTCGTGATCGCCGAGGCGTCTCCAGCGGACTGAAGTCCGCCCTCCGATTTCGTGATCGCCTAGGCGTCTCCAGCGGACTGAAGTCCGCC
>JAJDCO010000047.1 GCA_029260795.1 Planctomycetota bacterium
GAGGATCGCCTCGCGCTGAGCACGTCGCCGCTTGCGGCCGGGCGGGTGTTCGTGCAGGGCGTCCTCGAGGCGCGCGCAGGCGGCTCGATAGAGCCGTGCGCGCAGGTGTTCATCGTATCCATGGGGCAGCGCGTTGTCACGTGCCTCGATCGTGGGGTAGTCGCCGGGTCGACGGCGCTGCGTATCGAGCCGCCAGGCGGCCTCGCCCAATCGCGCGATGGCTTCTGACACGCCTCCGGCCAAGACCGTGTGGCTCGCTATTCCGCTCTCGCGGCGGAGCGCTCCGATGCCGCGCTCGGCCCAGGCATTGTGCTGGGGCGTGCGCGGCAGGGTCTTGAGGTGGAGCACCTGGTGGCGCTCGAGGTAGTCCGCGACGGCCTCATTGCAATACGCGGGGCCATTGTCGCTGGAGAGCACGAGGGGCAATCGTCCGCGCACGCGGCGCGTCGCCTCGAGCTGGGCGATCACCGTGTCCCCGCTCACCTCGGAGCCGATCGACAGCGAGAGCGTGCGGCGCGCTCCGGCGTCGCGGAGCACGTCGGCCATCACGGGCTCACCGCCGTCTCGCCGACCGGCCTGCATCGCGTCCTGCGACCACAGGACATCGCGAGCCGGGATCTCGATCGTTTGACGCAGCCCGCCGCGCAGCAGCCGCAGGCGAGTGCGGTTGCGCTTCTTCCAGAGCGCCAGGCAGCGTTGGGCGAGCGCCACCGAGACCGCCCCTTCGAGCGCGGCAGCGATCGGGCGCCAGCCGGCGGTGCGACCTTGGCGCCGCATCTCCCGGCGCACTTTTCGAAGCGCCGAGCGGACGACGGGTGCCGGGGTGGCGGGCCGCCCCGGGCGAGCCCTCTCGGGCTCGCTCGAAGCGTCGCGCTGGGTCCAATTGTGCAGCGTGTGCTCGGTCACTTTGAGGACCCAGGCGATTCGGGCGAGCTCACCCCTTGGGAGTCGAGCTTGCTTCTCCTCCGCGAGCCACGTCCCCAGCCGAATCCGATCCAGCGGTGGAGGGTGCGCCCGAGGGTCCCTCTTTTTTCCCCCGAGCCCGCTTCGCGAGCTTCTTCGGACTCTTCTTTCGAGGCTCGTCCGTCACTCCGGGAGGCGAGAGCTCCCGCGCTAGCGGCAGGTCCCGGAGCAGCCGCACCAGGCTCTCGGTCCGCGTCAGCTTGTCCTCGAGCTCTCGCACTTGCTTGCGCAGCGCCAAAAGCTCCCGGCTCTCGTCCGATCTCGGCATGGGGTCCCCTCCGCGCCACTTCGGTTGTTCGAGCAGGCCCGCCAGCATACCCGAGAGCGCCATCTGCGACAGCTGCCAGATCCTCAGGACCGGCAGCGAGAGCTTCTCGGCCGCCTGCTGCTTGGAGATCCTCCCCAGCCAGTACTCGAGCATCACCACGCACCGCCGGTGCGCCCGGTTCTGCTGCTCGGGGCTCGCCGTCTTCCACAGCGCCCGCACTGGCGCCGCGAAGCGCTGGGGCGGCTTGAAGACCACCCGCTTCTTCCCCCGCCGCGTCCGACGCTTCTTCGCGGGCGACGGGCTCGCCTCGCTCGCCGGGTCGCTCGGGCTCTCGATCGGACTCACGTCGTTCGCCGGAGGGGAGGTCTCGCTTGGGCTCGTCGTCTCGCTCGCCGGAGTCGGGCTGATCGTCGTCTCGCTTCGCGTCGTTTCCATCTTCGCTTCGAGGTCCATCCTCGTCTCCTTGAGGGGCGCCTCCGGCGCCAGAAAAAGGCGGATCCTCGGCCGCATCGTTCACTCGCTCCTGCGCTGCGGGGATCCCCAGCTCGTCGAGGCGCAGCTCTTGGCGCCCCCCGTCGGGCGTCTGGATCACCACGCGTCCTTTCTCGCCGTGCAGGGAGACCTGCTGATCTCCGACCTGCCCGAAGAGGAAGAGCGGACGCTGCACGCCTTCGCCGACCGCTCGCTCGATCTCGTTCGCCGACATCTGCTTTTCGAGCGTCTCGCGCAATGCCGACTCCGCTCCAAAGAAGCGATCGGCCGGCACCAATCCATCGATGCCCTGGTGCGGACGAAAATGGTTGTAATGGGCGATGAAGTGAGAGAGCCGCTCCTGCGCCTCGCTCAGATCATTCGGCCGTGCTCGGTCCCAAAACTCCTTCTGCACCGTCGACCAGAAGCGCTCCGTCTTGCCCACCGTCTGCGGGTGATGCGTGCGCGCGACCACGTGCTGGATCCCTTCGCGCGCGAGCAGCTTCTGGAAGCCGCTCTTGCCCCGCCAGGCGAAGTACTGGCGGCCCTGGTCGGTCAGGACTTCCTTCGGTTTGCCAAAGCGCGCGATGCCCTCGAGCAAGGCGTCGACCACCAGGTCTTGGCGCTGGTGCACCCGGAGCCCGTGGCTGACGATGTACCGGCTGCAGTCGTCCAAGAAGACCGTCAAGTACACGCGCAGCCTCGGCCGCGGCAAGACGAAGCTCGTGATGTCGCTCTGCCACAATTCGCCGGGATGCGCCCGCTCGAAGCGCCGGGGCTTCGGCCGAGCGCGGACCGCGCGCCGAGACGGCACGGGCTGCGGCTCGATGCCCGCCTCGTCGAGCACCTTGCGCACCGTGCCCATGCTCACCTCGATGCCCGAGAAGCGCTTCAAAAAGTCGCGCACCTTCCTCAGGCCGAAGTGATCGAAGCGCTCGCGCGTCCGCACGATCTCTTGGCGCACCGCCGGCGAGATGCCGCGAGCGGGCGGAGAAGAAGAAGAGAAAGGCAGCTCATAGGGGGAAGAGGTCTTTCGTGACGGCGGCGGCGAGACGCCCCGCTCGGCGCGCGCCTCGCCGCTGAGCGGACAAGAGGCGGCTTCATCGGCGGCGGGAGAACGAAAGCCGGCGTCGCGCTCGGACGCGGCGGGCGCGTGCAATCCTGCGCGGGTGCCGGTGCTGGCGTCGGCGGCGGCGCCCGGCTCGAGTCCGCGCGGTCCCTGTGCGCCGTAACGCTCGAGCCAGTGCCGCAGCGTCCGCGGATTGATCCCCCACACGCGGCAGAACTCCTTGCGCGTCCGCCCCGACGCGATGAACGCCTCGACGGCCTCACGCCGCTGCTCGGGCGTGTAGCGCTTCGGCGCGATCACTCGGCGCGTATTGCGCGGATTCGCCTTCGGCTCGAGCGCCGACGCTCCGCCCCGCGCAAAGTCCCGGCGCCACTTGCACAGGCTCGCCGTCGAGACCTCCGCGCGCCGGCAGAAGCCCTCGAGCGTCTCCCCGCTCGCCGAGAACGCCTCGAGCAGCCTCTGCTTCTCCTCCGGCGAGTAGCGTTTCGACGACGCTCCCCGCCGTCGCGGCTTTCGCAGCTCGGGCGGCCCAGGTGGCTGGCCCGACGCCAAACGCTCACGATCCGATCCCTTGGGCTCCATCGATCCTCCTTCCGCTCGGACTGATTCCGAGCGATGGGAGGCGACTCAGCACGCCCCGTGAGGGATCCTCAAACCGGAAAGAGTTTCCTTACACCTGACAATCCCGGCTGAATGTCAGGATTCCTCCTAGGCTGGCTTTCGAGAGGAGGAATTCTAACATATCTGAGCGTACGAGGTTTCGAGCCGAGGATCTCGAAAGGGTGCTGCAGGAGCGCAAGATCGCCACGATGGACGAGCTGAAGGAAGCTCTCGGGACCCAGGCGGACTTGACGGTGTTCCGGAAGCTGAAGCAGCTAGAAGAGGGGTGTTATTCTTGCGCCGGCCCTAAGTTGCCCAGGCCTACAGGCCGCCGACTCCGTCAGTCCCTGCGAGGACCGGGTCGGCCCTTGCCTTTGGGCGGACCCGAGCGGCCTCGGCCGGGGCGGAAGTCGGGATGGGACTGGTTGCCAGGGCCCGAGCCTTCGGGGCCCACCACGAGGAAGGCAGACTTCAAGTAGCGGCCTTCGGGATGCGCCAGCGTGAAGGGGTGATCGGGCGCCGCGCCGGCGATCGCCAGGACGCGTACCTCGCGGCGAGTGTCCAAGGCCGCGTCGCGAATCACGCCGAGGAACGTCTCCTCATCCAGGAGCCCCGAGCACGAGTGCGTCCCCACGATCCCCCCGGGCTTCACGGCCGAGAGGGCCAGGCGGTTGAGATCGCGGTAGCGGAAGAGCGCCGCGGCGAGTCCGGCGCGATCGCGCACCCACTTGGCCGGATCGACATTGATGACGTCGGGGCGCTCGTCGGCGGGTTTGGCTGCCAGAGCTCGCAGCGCGTCGAAGACGTCGCCGGACTCGAAGGTCACGTCCAAGCCGTTGCGCTCGGCGTTCCCCCGGGCCACTTCGATCGCCTGCTCGTCGAGATCGACGGCCCGCACCGAGGTCGCGCCGCCCGCCTTCGCGGCCAGGGCGAAGCCGCCGGTGTAAGTCATCCCGTCGAAGACACTCCGGTCGCGGGCCCAGTGGGCGAGGCGCGCCCGGTTGTCGCGTTGATCGAGGAAGAAGCCCGTCTTGTGCCCCTTGGCCGGATCGACGCGGAACTTCAGCCCATTCTCGATCACCTCGACTTCGCCTTTCGAGACCGGCTCGGGAATCGTGAAGCCATCCATCCGAGACGTCTTCAGGTCGGTGCGAATGATGCAGTGTCGGATATCCAACGACTCGCGGAGCACCTCCTCGACCCAATCGATGCGGCGCCACCAGCCCAGGCTGAAGACGGAAACCGACGCGATGTGCTCGTAGCGATCGATGACGAGACCCGGCACGCCATCGCCTTCGCCATGGCAGATCCGCCAGGCATTGGTGATCTCTGGCAACCGCAGCACATCGCGACGCAGCGACTCGGCATTCAGCAACCGCTCGCGGAGCCACTCGCGATCGGGCATGCGCTCGGCCTCGAACGTCAGGACGCGGAGCGCGATCTGCGACTGGCCGTGCCACAGGCCAAAGCCGCAGGAGCGCCCTTCCTTCGTTCGAATGCGAACCAAGTCGCCGTCTTGCGGATGGCCTTCGGTGCGGAGCACGCGCTTGGAAAACACCGACGGATGCACGGGCGGGCCACCGCGAAGCACGACGCTCGGAACGCGTTGGCCGGGAGCTCCACTGCCCTTGGACTCATCGGGATAGAGCCGGCTTCTCATAGGACTGCCGTCGCTTCGATCTCGACCAAAGCGTCGGGCTCGAGGAGATCCTTCACCTCCAGGAGTGCCATCGCCGGGAAGTGCTTGCCGATGACGGCGCGATAACGCTGGCCCACCTCGACCAGACTGGCGAGGTACTGCTGCTTGTCCGTGACGAAGATCGTCAGCCGACCGATGTCCATCGCTGCGCCACCGGCCTCCTCGATGACCGCGAGGATGTTGCGCAGCGCTTGCTCGAACTGAGCCACGAATCCGCCCGGGACGAGCCGCTCCTCGGCGTCCCATCCGACCTGCCCCGCGACGAACAGAAGTCGTCCTCCGGCCGGCGCCAAGAGCCCGTGGTTGAACCCCTTGGGGCGAGCGAGGCCGTCGGGATTGACGATCGTGAAAGGCTCGTGAGGCATGATCTCGTCTCGATGGGCGGAGCGATGAAGGTACCGAAGTCGTGCAGGATACCACCTCCGAGGTCCTGCTTCACGAAGGCCCAGCCGAAGCGGCTGAGGCGTGGCCAGGCCGCGGTCAGTGAGGGGAATCGCCCGCCTCCGCGACAGCGGGGAGGGGAAGGCCTCCTACCGGGCCTCTTCCTGACGCTCTGCCATCGGGGATCGGCTACCAATACAGTCCGAGATGACGCCGACGGAGGTCATTCCAGCGATCGTCCTCGGGTGCGGTCAGGATCTCGGCCACGGCTTGGCGAGCTGCCAGATCGTCTCCGTCCTTCGAGGATTGCTCGAGTGACTCCAGGGCCCAGTGGGGATCGATGATCGTGCGCGCTTCGAGAATCCGCCGCGCCAATCCAGGCTCGTCCTGCCACAGGCCCGCTCGCTCGACTGCCGCCTTCAAGAGGGCTCTCGCCAAGTCTCGGTCGAAGCGCGCCGCAAAGAGCGCCAGGCTGACCTCCTCCTCCAATCGCGCGACTTCACCGCCCAAGAGCTCGGGCCACGGCTGCGGTCGGCGCAGTGCCAGCGACCGTCGCATCAGCTCGGGGAGACGCTCTGGAGAAATGCTCTCGACCACCGGGAGGATTGAGAAGCCGATGGCCGCTGCAGGCACGCGGGCAATCTGCCCGGACATGCTCGGAACCCTTTCGAGCTCCTCGAAGGCTTCGTTGATCAGCGAGGCGGCTCGTGCGCTCGAGAACGGACGCACGGCATCGGCGCAGACCGCGAGAGCGCTGGCGCGCTGCCCGAGATCGCCGAGACCTTCGATCAATCGCCGCGTGCGCACCAGATCCGTGGGAGCCATCGCACGACAGATCTCACCGATCCAACGAGAGCGCTGACCATCCGACGAAAGCGCGCGGAAGATCCGCTCGGCATCCCCGAGATGATCGGCCGCGATCGCCACTGCCATCCCACCCAGATGCGCGTCGGCCTGGCGGCCGCGTTCTCCCAAGAGCCCGAGCGCCGCTTCGAGATCGGTGCGCGCCAGGTGGCTGGCGAAAGCACCCCGTGCGTAGGTGGTGAAGTCACCGGGCGCGAGCAGCTTCGCTTGTCGCTGCCCCTCGTTCATCAGCTCGCGGGAATGCTCATGCTCACCGATTTGCCACCACTCCTGTGCGATCACACCGGTTCGCAGCAATCGGAACGAAGGGTCGTCGACGCCCGGGAGGAGCGCTTCGGCTTGGGTGAGGAGGTCTTTGCGCGCATCCTTCGCATCGATCGGCAACGCCTTGGCGGCCGCGACGTATCCGGCCGTCTTCCACAGCGGCAGCTCGACGGCCGCGAGCAGGCGATGGGCCTCGTCCGGTCGCTCGGCGAGCCAGTGACGGGCGAGGGCGATGCGGAGAAAGTCGCGTTGCTGCGGTCCCGGAAGAGCCTCGCCCTCGATCAGCTCGAGGACTCGCTCGGGTGCGACCCGCGCCATGAGCTCGAAGGTTCTCAAATGGAAGGGCTCGTGCGGCGCTGCGAGGGAGGACTCCCAGATCGGTTCGAGGAGCCGCGGGACGAGCTCGCGGGCGAGCGAAAGGTCGAGCGCGCTCGATGCGCGAGGCGCCTGACTCTTCGGAAGCACCAGCTGGACTCGCCCGCCTTCCGCCAATCCGAACGTAAAGGTCTTGCCCTCGGCGAACACGAAGCCGGAGTCGGATCGGAATCCACCGAGCTCGAACTCGCCCTGCTCGCCGCTGCGGGCGTGCTGCGGACGCGGACCATCGCCGGCCTGTGTCAATGTGACTCCCGCGACCGGCTGGCCGCTGGCATCCACCACTCGTCCGCGCACTGACGCGTTGGCCGGAAGCTCCAGCTCTTGCGGGGTGGCGAGATCCGTGCCGGCGATCCAACCACTCACGAACGGCGCTTCACCCGGCGGCGTGATCACGATGCGATAGTCCCGATCGGCTGACAGCCAGCGCGCCCAGGCAAATCGGCCCCAAGCATCGGTCGCGCTCGTCTCGTCGGTCGACACGTCCGCGAATCGATAGGCGCGGTGGTCATCGACGCTGTCGACGGGGCGCGTCCAGACCTCGACCGAAGCTCGGATCACCGCTTGGCCGTCCGCCCGTCGGGCGAGACCCGTCAGCCCATAGCGCAGCGTGGGGCTCGCGATCAGGATGGGTCGGCCGGCCGCCCCGACGCGCCAGGTCAGCGGCTCAGCCGACTCCGCGGCTCGGTGCATGGTTCGCAGGCGGATGGATTGTCCACCCGAGAGGCCGGACACCACGAATCCGCCGCGAGCATCGGTTCGAACCGCGGCCGCGCGAGGGAACTCGTTGCCTTCCGGCGTCGTCACTTCCCAGATCGCCGTCACCCAGGCGTCCGCCACCGGATCTCCCCGCGGATCGACGACTTGGCCACTGATGATGCGGCCTCGATCGAGCACGAGAGGCTCGATCACTTGCTCGGGGTCCTCGGTCACCTCGATCACTCGCCGCGTGTTGACACCCAGATCCAAGAATGCGCGGCTCGGCGGCTGGACGCCGAGCGCGATCCGACCCGGAAGGGTCTCGAGCTGCCAGCGTCCCTCGGCATCCGAGATCGCCTCGACCGGGTCTGCTTCGAGCATGAGCCGCGCATGCGCGACCGGGCGGCGGGAGGCTCCGTCGAGCACCTGGCCCGACAAGCGGACGGTCGATCGCAGCGGAACATTCAGATCCCGCGTCTCACCTTCGGCGAGGAGGCCGAACGGTTGTGCTCGCACTCCCGAGGGCTGCTCGCTGGTCGGCTGCACCTCGATGGTCAGCTCACCCGCCGCCAGCGCGTCGACGATGAACTGCCCTTCATCGTCGGTCACGACCTCGAGCCAGCCACCAGCTGCGCCACCGTCGGCCGTCGTCTCACACCGCACGCGGCGTCGCGCGACGGTCGAGGCTTCCTCGGCCAGCAATCGGCCGCGAACGCGACCGGTCGGTAGCAACGTCGTGCTCCCCACCTGCTCTCGGGGGTCTCTCTCACGCCATTGCTGTCCGAAACGCGCCGACGTAATCGTGAAGCCCGTCCACGCCTCGGGCGCAATTCGCTCGAGCCAGAAAGTGCCGGTCTCGTCGGTCACCTTCAGCAAGGACTGGCTCAGCACCTCGGGAAGCCGGTGGCTTCGCGATCCGAGCGCGCGCGGAGCAACCTGGGCGTTCTCGACCGCCTCGCCATCAGGCCCGCGCACGATCCAGCGCGTCGAAGCGATGGGTCGGAGAATCAATCGAACCGGCTCCGCGGGCGGTCGAGCGGGGTGCAAGGTCCGCCAGGCCACGGCATCGTCCGGACCGCGCGCCCAGACGACTCGAGGTGGCCAGAGGGCCCGACCCGAGGCGTCCAATCGCAGTGGAAGCCGAAAGCGTCCTTCGCTGTCCGTCCGCGTGCCCGCCTCGATTCGGGGCTCCTCGGTCGCCAAGCCGGGCACCAGAAGCACCTCCGCGGCCGCAACCGGACCGCCCGCCGCGTCGAGCACGACCCCGGTCAGTTCGGGGCTATCGCTGCCGAGCCCACCGATCAGGACAAGCGAGACGATTCCGCTGATGAGAATCCACATCGATCCGAGCTCCGTGAGTGATTCCGGGTCGTGAGACGGGGTCGAACGGTCGGCGCAGACCCTCTCCCGTCTCACCGCCTCTCATCGGCGAGATCGCGGAGGAAGTTGAGCCTTTTGAGGGTAGGTGCTCTTTGGACTTCGGCCTCCACTCCCCACGTCGACCGGTGAAACCCGCCGACCGGCCGGCTATGATGGCGACCGGAGGGACTGGAAGCGACGTCTGGACTTGCAGGAGGGCGGTCCATGAGCTGGGGGCAACTCGCCCGCGACCCGATCGGCTTCATTCGCGCGAAGCTCAAAACCGCGCGGCTGCGCAAGGACCCGGTGGCCTATCTGCGCTACCGTGGTGCCGTCATCGGCGAGCACGTGTTCATCGACAAGAACGTCGAGGTGGAGCAGCGCGCGTCGTTCCTGCTCGAGGTCGGTGACTACGTGGGAATCGGTGAGAACTGCCGGATCATCCTGCACGACTCGTCGACCTGGTCGCATTGCGACCTCCCCACCAAGTTCGGCAAAGTCATTCTCAGGGAACGAGTGTACGTCGGCGTGTCGTCGATCATCCTGTGCGGTGTCGAGGTCGGAGCCGGAACCATCATCGGTGCCGGCTCTTTGGTGACGAAGAGCCTACCGGCGGGCGTGGTCGCCGCGGGCGTCCCGGCCAAGGTTCTGTGCACGGTCGAGGACTACAAGGGACGGATGAAGGACCAGATGGACTCGAATGATCCGCTGCACTACTGGATCACGCCGGTCAATCGCCAGGCGATCGCGGATCTGCGGGCGCGCGTCGACCGCGAGCGTCGCGAAGGCGGAATCCCGGATCACGCGGCCGAGGCCGCTGCGATCTCGGAGCAGGTCGGCGGAACGCCGATTCGGACATGACGGTGGGAGAAGTCGAGGCCAAGACCGCCGGCATCGATTGGAGCGCTCAGTACGCCGAGCGCCGTCGAGTTCAAGGGAGGTATCGGCGGGTCTGGAATCTCCCGGTGAAGAAGCGCATCTGGGACGTCGCGCGCGGCTACCTGCCCCACGGTGGATCTCTCCTCGACGTCGGCGCGCACGAACGCAAGCTGGAGCGCTTCGTGAAGCGCGATGCTCCCGAGGCCGAGTATCGCAGCATGGACATCGATCGCCGGCTGCCCCACGACTACTACTCGCTCGACGACATCGACCGCCCCTTCGACCTCGTCGTCCTCTGCGAGGTCATCGAGCATCTTCCTCTGGTGGAAGGCGGCGAGCTGGTCGCTCGACTGGCCGCCCTGACGCGACCGGGTGGTCACGTGCTCCTGACGACACCGAACGTGTTCTGCCCCGGGCAATACCTACGCGACGCCACTCACTGCACACCGTACTGTTACGACGAGCTGGGCGGGCTGATGCTCTTGGCGGGCCTCGAGCTGCCCGATCTCTTTCGGATCTACAACGCACCGGCCTTCCAACGCGCCTTGCGACTCGGCATCGGTGTGTGGCTGCATCGTTACCTGGGCGTCGACTTCGCGGGAACGATCGTCGCCGCCGGTCGTCGTGGAACCGAGGAGAGCGAACGTCCGTGAAGACGCTGCACATCAACACCGAGCGGACGTGGCGCGGCGGCGAACAGCAGACGCTCTACCTGGCCTCCGGTCTGCACCACCGCGGGCACCTGACCCACGTGCTCTGCCCTCCGGGCTCCCCGATGGGCGAGAAGGCGAGGGCCGAGGGTGTCGAGACGGTCGAGTTCTCGCTGCGTGGCGAGCTGAATCCGTTGGCGATCGGTCGCATCGCGAAGTTGATTCGCAAGGTGCGATACGACGTCGTTCACATGCACACGTCGCACGCTCACACGCTCGGCTGTGCGGCGGCGACCCTCGCCGGGCAGGGTCTTCGCATCGTGTCTCGCCGCGTCGACTTCAGCATCTACCGGCACAAGCTCAGCGTCAGCGGGCTGAAGTACCGATACGGCGTCGACCACTACATCGCGATCTCGCAGGCCGTGCGCAATGTGCTGGTGGAGGACGGGATCTCGGCCCAGAAGATATCGATCGTCTACAGCGGAATCGATCCGACGCGCTTCGACAGTCAACCCTCGGTCGACCTACGCACCGAGCTGGGTCTGCCTCGGGAATCCAGGCTAGTCGGTTGCGTCGCTCACTTCGGCTGGCACAAGGCTCAAGAGTACCTGATCCGCGCGATCCCGGCCCTCCGGCGCCGAGTGCCCGAAGCGCGCGTCCTCCTGATCGGACACGGAGACCGGGAGGAGCTTCTTCGCGAAGAGGCCGCCCAGCTGCCGGCCGAAGATCGAGCGCACCTCGTATTCACGGGCTTTCGCGGTGACATTCCGAGCGTCCTGCGGGACCTCGACGTCTTCGTGATGCCATCGGTTCTGGAGGGCTTGTGCACCTCGATCCTCGACGCGCTCGTCTGCGAGCTGCCGGTCGTGGCGAGCGCCGTCGGAGGCATTCCCGAGATCGTGCGGCCGGGTGAGACGGGCGTGCTCGTGCCTCCCAAGGATCCCGAAGCTCTGGCGGACGGCATCGCGTCGCTGCTCCTCGACTCGGCAGAAGCCGAGCGCCTCGGACGCGGCGGTCGCCAGATGGTGCAAGCGCAGTTCACGACCGACGCGACATGCGAAGGCACCCTGGCGGTGTACGAGCGGCTGATGTCCCGCTCCGCCAGCGCCAGCGAATGACTGAGCGCGAAGAAAGCGGCTCCGCATCGGGCGAAGCTCTTGGCCTGTCGGTCATCGTTCCCAACTACAACGGCCGCGAGATCCTCGAGCGCTGCCTGCCGGACACGCTGCAGGCGGCCGAGGCCGTCTCCGCGGAGGTGATCGTCGTCGACGACGCCAGCCGGGACGAGAGTATCGCCTTCGTCGAAGCCACGTTCCCGGCGGTCCGGCTGATCCGGCACGACGAGAACCGCGGCTTCGGAGAGGCGTGCCGCACCGGGGTCGAGGCGGCGCGCGGCGAGCTGGTGGCGCTGGTGAACAGCGATGTCCAGCCAGAGCCCGAGTGCTTCCAACATCTCATGGCTCCGTTTGCGGACGAGCCGCGGCTGTTTGCGGTGGCAGCCGTGTCTGTCTACGCGGACGATGGCGAGCTCTATGAGCATTTGAAGATTCCCTACCTGAAGCACGGGCACTTCCGACTGAAGCGCGCCGACGGTCGAAGACCCGAGACTGCGTTCGATCCATCGCGCGTCACCCAACGGGTCCCGACCTTCTTTGCAACCGGCGGACATGCCGTGTATCGGCGCGACCTCTTCCGAGAGCTCGGAGGCTTCGATCCCCTCTATCGCCCCGCCTACCTCGAGGACGTCGATCTCTCCTACCGCGCTTGGAAGCGAGGCTATCGCGTCGAGCTCGAGCCGCTCGCCGTCGTGCGACACGAGCGCAAGGGATCCCTGAGTGCCCGATACGGTGACCGAGCGCTCGAGCGGCTCGTCTTTCGCAACCGACTTCTCTTCAGCTGGTGCAACTTCACCGACCCCGTCTTCCGCTGGCGCCGCCATCTCCTGCCGCTGATGGGCCGATTCCTGACGCGAGTCCTCGCCGGAGACCTCGAGTTCTACCGGGTTCTCTTCAGCGCATTGCCTCATCTCGGCGAGTGCCGCGTGCGTCGGCGCCGTGAGCGCCGCGACGCCGTCGTCGGAGACGCCGAGATCTTCGCACTCATTCAGAACGCGTACGACGCGTTGCCGTAGCTCGGGGTAAAGCGGCGCCAGCTCGCGTCCCTCGAGGCGACTGTCACCGGGAAAGTGGGAACGCGCCTCGGGCCATCGGGCGAGCCATCTCACTCTCGAGGCGAAGCGGAGCTGACGCCCGGACAAGAGCGGGCGGGCCGCCCGCGCTCCGAGGGAAAACGCCCCCGACCGGCCCGGCGCCACCGGTTCGCCCGATGACGATCGAACGCCGGGCAGGCCTCTCCCTTACCCTCTGCGATCGGTGCCTCAACGCTCGCCCCGAAGGGCCGACATCATCCAGGATCTCGGCTTCTTCGTCGTCATGCCGACCTCCAAGACGACAGCGATCAGCGCTTCTCGTGCGTCTTGGGACTCTTTCCGAGATACCCCATCGCCCGCAGCATGGCCTCGGTCGCGGCGTCGAGCGACTCCCCCGACGAGCGCTCGCTGCGCGGAGTCCGCTCGAGCCAACGATTCAGCTCCGTCTGGATCGGGCGCAAAGGCACCCCGTCCTCGGCCGCGCGGTCCTGCACCTCCGCCCGATCGATGGTGGTCTCGTACAGCTGCCATTGCGCGCTCTCGAGCGTTCGAATGGCCTTCCACTCCGGGAACTGCACAGCCGCCTGATCATCCTCGACGAAGTCGTTGAGGATCGAGAAAGCCGCGGTCGCCTCGAGATCCTGTCCTGGCAGCAGCGAGCGGCCCACAAACCTCGGGTCCGCCTCCAGGCCGAGCGCGGCGAGGACGGTCGGAGCAATGTCGATCTGCTCGACCGGGCTCGAGATCCGCTGCCCAGCGCGACCACCGGGCGGCAGGATGATCAACGGCACGTGCACCTGCTCGCCATGCAGACTGGCGCCGTGCCCAACGTAGTCATGCTCGCCGAACGCCTCACCGTGATCGGCCGTCACGATGAGCCATGTATCGTCGAGGATTCCGAGCTCGTCCAGCCGGTCCACCAGGCGGCCCAGGGCCGTATCCCAATACCGAATCTCGGCGTCGTAACGATTGCGCCAACGCGAGACCAACCAGTCCGTCAGCTGAAAGTGGTCGTCGTCGACGATCGCGAAGTCATTCTCCAACGAGTCCACGATCTCCCAGCGAGGGGCGGGGGAGCCTCCCTCCCGACTCTTGCTGCGCGCAACCGCGGTGAGTGCTTGGCGCATTCGATCGTCTCCGGCCTGGGGATCCCCCTCCTCTTCGAAGAAGCGCGTGAAGGGCTCGGGCGCGGCATACGGCCAATGCGGATCGTAGTAGTGGACGTAGGCGAAGAACGGGCTCTCGCCCTGCGCTTGGATCCAGTCGACGGCCTCGGCGTTGATGTCTTCAGCCGGCAGCATGCAGAGCTCCTGAAACTGCTCGAAGCCCTGGGCAAAGCCGTTGCGTTGGCTGATGATGCAGTTTGCGATGAAGCCGCCCGTCGCGAACCCCTCCTCCAGGAGGACCTCGGGAAGCGTCGACAGAGGGCGCGCCAGCCGGAGCGTCGACAGGCTCACGCATCCATGAGTCTGGGGGTAGAGCCCGGTGAGAACGCTCGCGGTCGAGGGCAGCGTCCACGAGCTTTGGGCGATGCAGCTTTCAAAGAGGAACCCCCGCTGCGCCAAGGCGTCGAGCTCGGGGCTGGTCGCCCGCTCATAGCCGTAGCTGCCGAGGTGATCGGCCCGAAGCGTGTCGATCAACAGCACGATAACGTTCGGCTTCTCGCGCGGCTTGAGCCGCGGAATCGAACGGGACGAGATCACTTGCAGACGCGACAGACCTGTCATCACGCCACCGCGTTCGACCTGGCCACCGACCCGAAAGCGCAGCTGAGCCGGCAGTGGCGTGTCGGCCGGAATGGGGATCTCCGCATCGTAGGCGCGCACACCGAACTCCGAGCGATCGAGCTCGGCGAGGTCGAACCGCGTCTGCATCAAAGCGACCTGCTGCGTGGCTCCCTCGAGCTCGAGGTCGAAGCGAAGCTCACCGCTCACCTCCTTGGTGCGCCCGGCCAGGAAGATGGTGATCCAGATGAGGCCATCCTTCGGCAGCTCGGTCAACTCCCAGCTCGCCTCGCTGCCGGGCCGCATGTTGAGGGATGGGATGACACCGAGCTCGCTCGGGATCTCCAATCCAAAGATCTCGACGTCCGGACGTTCGATGCCCGCCTCGGAGTCTTCGCCCAGGAGATCACGAACCACCTCCTCGGCGACGAGCGGAACCCCACTCGACTCGGCGGCGCGCCCTCGAGACACCACGACCGGACGACTCCAAGCCGCGAGACGCTCCGTTCCGGTGCCCGTGGCCTCGAGCGTGATCTCCGTGAGCTCGCCCTTCTCCGTTCCCACCCCGAGGGGAATGCTGCGCTCCAACCATGCTCGGTGGGACGGCTCGCTCTTGGGATCGAGTGCCTCCTCGAAGACGAGGCGATTCTCTCCCGTCGCCGTCCGAACCCAGGCGCGGAATCGCACGGGCGCTTGGAGCTTGGGCCATTCCAGCCAAGCAATGCCGATCGCGACCTCGAGCCGAGCATCGGCGTAGAGCGGCACGTCACGAAAGACGACGCGCTTTTGCGGCGCCAGCAGGATTGCCTCGCGCTGGTCCTCGATGATCCTCACGAGCGACTTGTTGACGCGCGTCCCGAATCGGCCGGTGGTGCCGAACTTCATCAGATGGATGCGCTGATCAACTCGCACGTCGGCGGTCGCGATCGGAGGCGCCTTGCCCGTTCGCGGCGACGGCTCTTCCCCGCCGCACCCGAGCACGGTCAGGGCCGTCAGGATGCAATGAAAGACGGCGCGACGGCGCAGCTTCGGACGATCGGAGTTCATGGAGTCTGAGCCTCGAGCTCTGAGGGAAGGGCAGAGAATGGGCCTCGTTCCGAGTCAGTCTGACCGCTCGCCAAACCCTTCGCAAAACCTTTTTCCGGAGGGCGGAAGTCACGCGCCCACGCGCTCCTCGATTGCTTCCGGTCGACTCGCCGACCAGGTGAACGGCGGCGCGGTGCGCGAAGCGCGCCGCCGGAACCTGGGGTCACTGACGCCTCACGGCCCAAGCCACCGCCATCCCGTTGTTCGCCCCTCGCGCCCTCAGGGGGGGCGCCATCAGCCCGAGGGACGACCATCAATCCCCCGCGAGCTCTTCCTCGGCAGCTGCAAAGAGACGCCGCTCCCAGTCTCGGACCGCCTCTTGGGGGCCGAGCCGCTCGACGTCATCGAGAGTCAGGCGCACCGAGATGTCGGGCACCACGCCCGAGTCTTGGAGGCCGCGCCCCAAGACGTCGAGCAGGCGCACGGCGCTGAAGCGAAGTGTGCTGCCATCTCGGCCGACGAACTTCTTCACCCCCGCCTCGGCACCCGACGTTTGCTCGCCGATCACACGGGCACCGATCTCCCGCTGCAGCACGAGGGCGAGGTGCTCGGCGCCACTTCCGGTGAGGGCGCTGGTCAAGATCACGAGGGGTCCCGTGTAGCGCTCTCCGCGGGGAGACCAATCGCTGAACACGAAAGGGTCGACGGGAATGATTCCGAAGAAGGTCGTCGACGGCTTGACGCTCAAGGCGAAGCGAACGGGGTTCTCGAGGAAGCGGCCCGCGATCGCACCGGTCAGGTCCCAGTCTCCCCCGAGGTTTCGTCGCAGGTCGAGAATCAGCCCCCGGCTGTCGGCGGCTTCGTTCAGAATGTCGTCGACCTGCGAGAGGTCGACTCGATCGTTGTCGAGGGTGCTGAGCTCAAGGAGAACGTAAGGCCCGTGCGACCGCACTTGAACCGCCATCAGCCCGCCCGGCGTCCATTCCGGCAACACCCCCGACGCGCCCCGCACGGTGTCGTTCTCGGGTCGGGGAATCGTGTGACGCGTCATGCTGCCGTCATGCCATCGCAGATGCAGCTCCGCGTCCGAGCCCGGGCGGCCTCTCAACAGATTCGGCACCAGCGGCCAAAGCGCGGGAAAACCCTCGATGCGCACCACCTCGGCATAGGGAGCATTCGCCGGCACGAGCTCAGGACGCGACGGCGCCCAGCCGTCAGGCCAGCCGACCACGAAAGGACGCCCCCCGATCGGCATCAGGTAGAACCCGGGGACGTGGAGGAGCGAGGTGGCTGGACGGCCGTTCTCGATCAGGTTCTCCTCGGGCACGTCGAGGGACACGTGCAGGTCGTCGAGCTCGCTCAGCATCCCGGCCAGCAGATGATAGAAGTCGTTCGGTCGCTCCGAGAAGGGCGCGGTCGCTCGGTACTGCGATCGGATGTCGTCCCAGTCGAGGTTCCGGCGCTGGCGGAACACGTACTCCTCTTCGAGCACCTCGAGAAACTCGCCGATCTGAGCCAGTCGCTCCGCTTGAAGATCCGTGAGCGGCTCGAGGCCGAAGCATCCGCTCAACAGGATCGACATCAGAACGATCACGAGTCCGATCTTCAGCCTCATGTCCTCTCGCTGTATCGGAGGAGACGTCCCACGGCATCGACTGCGGCGACACCTCGTTTCGATTCTATCCCGAGCGGCCGCGCACGCAAAGAGGCGAGTCGTCGTCGGTGTCACTCCGTAGTCATCGACGAGCCGAATGGTGTCACAGGCGCGTGACAGGAGACGACTACCGGAGCACACGAAAGCCAACGAATCCACGCAGGCCGAGGCCGGATCGCTCGCCGTGCACCGCATGCGAGAGGCTTCTCGACGCCCAGCCGTGAGGCGGTCCGCTCTGGCACGCTTCCTGCCAAGCCACTCGGTTCGATCGGTCCTCCTCTGCAATCCCCGGTGAGTTGCCATGTTTCGAATCCTCGATCAGCAGGTCATCTCCGAGCATCTCTCGATTTGGACATTCGCCGCGGCGGAGATCGCTCGTGCGGCGCGCGCCGGGCAGTTCGTCATCTTGCGGCTCGACGAGAACGGAGAACGGCTGCCGTTCACGCTCTGCGACTGGGATGTCGAGCAGGGCACCATCACTTTGGTGATCGCCGAGCGCGGCCGCTCGACGCAGGAGATGCGGCAGCGTTTTCGAGTCGGTGACGTGATCCGCGACTTGAGCGGCCCGCTCGGACGCCCCAGCCTCATCGATCACTTTGGGGAGGTGCTGCTCGTCGGTGAAGGGGCTGCGGCGGGAGGGCTCTTGCCGCAGGCGCGCGCCTTGAGAGCACGAGGCAACGGCGTCCGAATGCTGTTGGGCTTCGATCGCGCCCGAGACGTCTTCTGGGAGGAGCGCTTGCGCGCCCTGAGCGACGAGGTGACGATCACCACCCGCGACGGTGAGCGTGGGCTCGCCATCCCCCTCGACGAGGCACTGGCGGGCCGCCTCGAGATCGACCGTCCCGACCGCGTCATCGTCCTCGGAGGTAATCACACCTTGCGCGCTTGCGCCGAGCGTACGCGTGCGTTCGACCTCCCGACTATCGTCAGCCTGAAGACGATCATGGTCGACGGCGCCGGGCAGTGTGGCTCGTGTCGCGTTCGAGTCGGAGACGAAACGCGCTTCGCTTGCCTCGAGGGGCCCGAGTTCGATGCTCACGCGATCGATTTCGAGGAGCTCGAGCAGCGCCAGCATCGCTTCGCCTCCCAAGAGGCGACAGCGTCCGAGGAGCTCGAGAGGCGCTGCCGAATGAAGACGATGCTCTTCGAGGAGGACCGTCACCACATCCACAAGATCCGCGAGGTCGCGCCGCGGGCGTATCGGCCAGTCGAGCGCCCGGTTCGCGAGCGCCTGAACGACTTCGCCGAGGTCGAGTCGACCTATCGCTGGGCCGATGCTCTGGCCGAGGCACAACGCTGCCTTCAGTGTGCGCGACCGAGCTGCGTGAGCGGATGCCCAGCCGGTGTCGACATCCCCGGCTTCATTCGACACCTCCTCGTGTGCAATGTGGATGCGGCGCGCGACACGATCCAGGAGGCCCATCCCTTCCCGGCCATCTGCGGTCGGGTCTGCCCGCAAGAGAGCCAGTGCGAGGCCCACTGCATCGTGGGTCGCAAGGTCGACCCGGTCGCGATCGGTCGACTCGAGCGCTTCGTCGGCGACACCGCGCCCGCTCGACGGTCTCGAGTGACCGAGCAGCCCGGACGCGTCGCGATCGTCGGTGCGGGACCCGCCGGCCTCGCGTGCGCGGAAGATCTCGCGCGCCGCGGCTTCGATGTCACGGTCTTCGAGGCTCTGCACGCAGCCGGCGGGCTGCTGCGCACCGGCATCCCCTCCTTCGTGATGCCCCCCACCATCCTGGAACGCGAGATCGAGTCCCTGCGCGCCCTCGGTGCCGAGATCCGTCTCAACACCGTCATCGGCCGCACTCGGACCATTCCACAGCTCCTTCAGGCGGACGGATTCGACGCCGTGTTCGTCGGGGCCGGGGCGAGCCATCCCGTGCTGCCCGGCATTCCGGGAGAGAACGCGAGACAGGTCTACACGGCGAACGAGCTCCTCACGCGCGTCAACTTGATGGGAAGTGACGAGTTTCCGTTTCGCGGGACGCCGCTGGTGCTCGGCGAGGCGGTGGTGATCCTCGGCGGCGGCAACACGGCCATCGATTGCGCACGGGTTGCGCGGCGCCTCGGCGTGCCGACCGTCTACTGTGTCTATCGACGCAGTCGCAAGGAGGCGCCCGCACGACCGGTCGAGTTAGAACGAGCGCACGACGAGGGGATCCAGTTCCGCTGGCTGGAGAGCCCCGATCAGATTCTCACCACCGAGAGCGGAGACGTGGCCGGTATCCGATTGCTCCCGATGCGCCTCGGAGAGCCCGACCCACGTGGGCGTCGGCGCCCGCTCCCGAGCGGAGATTCGCCTCGAACGTTGACCTGCAGTGCGGTGATCCTCGCGCTCGGATCTCGCGGTCACACACTCTGGCACGAGGCGATCCCTGGCCTGGCGATTCGAGAGCCCGGACGACCGATCGTCGATGCCGCAACCCAAGCCACCTCGTGGCCGGGTCTCTTCGCTGGAGGTGATGCCGCTACCGGCCCGGCGACCGTGGTGCGCGCGCTGGCAGCCGGCCGGAGAGCGGCGGCGGGCATCGCCGATTGGCTCGAGCGTCGTACCTGGCCGCCGACGGCGCCCGAGTCTGCCGTCTCGTCCCGCAACGCGAGCCCCGAGCCCACCTGCGAGCGCTGCGGTCGTCCTCGGCTCGAAGACGAGGAGGCCTGGTGCTGCGGTGACACGGAGCTCGGCTGGCGCTGTCTCGGCTGCGGAAAGCGCAGCGAGGGATTCGCCTTCCCGTACGGCTTCTGTCCCAGCTGCGGCGGAGAGCTCGAGCTCCTGGAGGCGAAGACCGGTCTGACCGAAGCGGGCGATGCCATTCGTGAAGCACTCGAGCTCGGGCTGGGAGCGGTTGCTTTCTTCGAGCAAGCGGCTCGCGAGACAGGCGACCTCACGGTGCGCATGCTGCTGGAGCGCCTCGCCGATCGCGAGCGGCGCCACGTGGCGACCCTCGAGCGGCGCTACCACGTGTCGGCGGTTGAAGCAGCGCCGATCTCGACGGAACGAGTTGCCCTCCATGCGGGCGTCGCACCACCCGACGGCGATGCCGCCGCACTCCTCGAGCTCGCCATTCGCCTCGAGATCGAGGCGCGCGATCACTTTCGGCATCGCAGCACCGAGCATCCGGACGCTTCGGCGACGGCCGTGCTCTACCGCGAGCTCGCCGCCGAGGAGCAGGATCACGTTCACCAGCTCGAGACGGAGCTCGCACGCCTGCGAGAGGGACAGCCGGGTCTTTGGTGAGCGAAGGCGACTCTTCGCTCGAGACGTCCCCTTCGATGGCGCGTGAGCCCCGTTCGGTCAATTGGTCGCGAAGTCGATCGGCGGGCCGGCTTCGGGCTCGTGTCGCCGGTAATCCACACCGACGAGCTGGCACAAGGTCGCGGCGATCTGAGAGGTTCGGATCGTCGCCGTGTCTCGCCATTCGCCGCGCCGGGCGAGATCGGGGCTGACGAAGGCAATCCAGACGTTCTGCGCGCCTTCGGTCTTGGAGCCGTGGTCGGTCCAGTCAGAGGCGGTGTTCCCGCGGCCATGGTCGGTCGTCATCAGGATCGTCGTCTTGCCGCGGTAGCGCTGGTCAGACTCGAGGAACTTCCAAAGCTGCTCGAGATAGCGATCGGTGCGCTCGAGGGCACCGAGCACTCGGTCGTATCGATCGTCGTGCGCCCAGTCGTCGGTCTCCCCGAGGGCGAGGTACAGCACGCGCGGTGCATGACTTCGGAGATGGGCGAGGGCGAATCGAAACGTGTAGAGATCGTGCCGCACGGAGTCCCAGGGGGTCGGCGTCTCGAACTGCCAACGCGACAGCGCCTGGACCTCGGCATCGGGGTGCTCGTAGGCCTCGAAGCCGGAGTTGCTGGTGATCGATCCCGGCTCGTGCTCGACGATCCAATCGAAGACGTCCCACGACGCGAAGGCGGCCACCTGAGCCCTCGAGAGCTCGAGCTCACGCTTGAGCACCTCGAGGACGGTCGGGTTCGGATTCTGCTTCTTGGAGTTGGAGTCGATGACCGAATCGCGAGCGACGCCGGTGAGGATCTCCGAGTAGCCCGGGTAGGAGAACCGATGGCTATTGGAGAGCAAAGCGCGGCTGCCGAGTCTGGCGTTGCCGGCAATCGAGCCCTGCTCGCGCATCAGCACCTTCCAGAAGAACGGCATGAGCTTGGCGCGACGCTCTTCGGGAGTCTCCGCCCAGTAGCGCCGGTACAACGCGTGATCCTCGAGCTTTTCGCCGTCGCGCAGGCGTGCGCGCAGGATCTCGACGTCGAGGCCCCCGAAGATCTCCTGGGTGCGAGCGCCATCGAGTGTGATCAGAATCACGTTGCGCGTGTTGCCTTCCACGGTGCTCGCCTGCAGGGCGTCACCGTCGATGGACAGAATCAGCGCGAGCCAGAGCGTCATCATCACGGGAGCGGTTCCTCGGTGGTGGTTCGATTCGTTTAGTCGACGACCTTCTGGACGCGATCCGTGCCAGGGATGACGGAGGCGTGCTCGAGCGAGATCCGCCAGCCGTCGCCTTCTCGGACGAGAACGAAGGTCGCCCTCACCGCGAGCTTCCAGCGCGTCTCGTCTGCTCGCAGCTGCGACTTCGCATGCAGCTTGCCCGTGGCCCACGCGACGGATCCGCGCCGCCGGACCTCGAGACCCTCGAACCGCACCTCCAAGAAGTCGACCTCCTGGCACGCCTGAACGTACATGCTGCGGATGTCGCGGGGACCGCGGTACTCAGCACCCAATGAGCTGATCACCAAGGCCTCGGGAGAGCCTTCGTACAGGTGAATGACTCGATCGACATCCTCGCTCTCGATGGCGCGGCACCAGCTGGTGAGGAATGCGCGGGCGTCCTCGGCGGCGCGGGGCTCGACATCCTGCTGCGGAACGGCTCCCAGCAGGCCGAGCGCGAGAATCGGGATCCAGGGGCGAAGGTTCATGATGTCTCTCCGAAAATGACTGCGCCGGGATTCGATCGGCCGTCACGACGAGCTTCGCGCATGTCGGGGCCCGAAGTCTACACAGTTCGCTATCCCAGTGTCGGAGTGTGGGTCTTTCCACCGCGCGACGAGCGGGTCGGCCGGATGCGCCGCGATGCCGACAGTCAACCACTCGATGCTCATGGCGGGTTCGCGACGGTCGCGGCTCAGGAGCTGACGGCGTGCGCCTGCAGGTCCTCGAGATCGACGAACTCGAGGGTAGAGACGTGCGTCGCTTCCAAGACGACCTGCGGCGCTCGCCCGACCTCGAATGCCTCTTTCCACCGCGTGACGCAAAGGCACCAGCGGTCGCCGGCTTTCAGGCCGGGGAACTCCCACTCCGGATGCGGCGTGCTGAGATCGTTGCCGCACTCTTTGGAGAACGCCAGAAACTCGTCGGTCATCTCGGCGCAGACCAGGTGCAGCCCGACGTCGCCGCGTCCGGTGTTGCAGCAGCCGTCTCGAAGGAAGCCCGTGAGGGGAGAGCGGCTGCAGGTCGCGAGCTTTTGACCCAGGACGTTCTTCGCCATGTTGAGACTCGGTCCTCGTGAGAGTGGGGAATGACAGGTCGTCGGTCGACGGGTCCGGCCGCTAGGAGGCTTCTTTAGAAGAAGCCGGGCGATCACGTGGACGTGACCACCCGGCTTCGTCGAATGCGATCGGGTGAGCCTCGGCCCACCTCCAAGGGCGGTTTTACCAGCGGCCGCCGCCGCCGCCACCACCGCCACCTCCGTCGCCGCCACCACCTCGCGGACTGCGCTCACGTGCTTCGTTGACCGTCAGACGACGGCCATCGAAGTCCTGACCATTCAATGCTGTGATCGATTCCTGAGCCGCGTTCGCGTCGTCCATGTCCACGAAGCCGAAGCCCCGGGGACGGCCGGTGTCGCGATCGGTGATCAGATTGACGGAGTTGACCGGGCCGTACTGCTCGAAGAGCGAGCGGACGGAGTCCTCGGTCGCGGAGAACGGAAGATTCCCGACGTAGAGTCGCTGAGACATTCTGGTCTGCTCCTGCAGGTCCGTTGGCTCGCTTCGAGATCGGTGCGATTCCTCGAAGCGATCGAGAAGACAGTGGGAGACCGACCGCAAAGGCCAGCGCCCCACGAGAATTGTGGCTCGTCATTCCTCGCCGCGGCGAGTCGAGTGCAGAGATCATCCTCGAGTCCAAGACGGGCCACGCCTGCACGTTGCAAGGCCACCGCCGAGATCGGCGGGAACATCAACGAATCGGATCGCTCTGGATCAGGAATTCTCGGTCGCGCACCGACGACCGGTTGCCGGAGGAGAGTGATCGGCAGGAAGTTCTCGGAGGACGAAGCCATGTGATCGTTCGAACGGTGCTCGTGTGTCACGGCACCCGTCCGCTCATGAAGCCAGCAGCGCCACCTCGCCGGAGTCGCTGCCTCGAGCAGGAAAGAGGATCGCCGAAGCCACACGATCTTGGACCGCACTAGCCCTTCGGACAACCCCCGATCCCTTCGGTGCCCACGAACGTCTCCGAAGAGCCGCCCGCGGCAGTTCGATGGTATCGAGGCCACACTCAATTGTCACGCCCCTGTGAAGACCCGATTCGTGCGAGGCGGGCGACGCCACTTTCTCCGACTCGGCTCAATCGCTCGGTAATCGCCCTCCTCCGGGGCCCGACTCAACCAGGCAAGAGCGTCAACATGAGGTGCCTCCCTGGTCTCGTGGTTCCGTGGTGGAGCCGCGTCCGCTGAGCCATCGTGTCCACCGTCGATCTCGCTGGTCGAGGCCACGAAAAAGATGCGTCAAGGCGCCGACGACTCAATTCGGAGGGCGGACTTCAGTCCGCTGGTCACGCGCCACCGAGGCAGCGGACGCTACCGAATTCGGAGGGCGGACTTCAGTCCGCTGGAAGGTCGAACGACTCGGTCGGCGTCGTCGGAACCGGCAAGATCGTCAGCGACGCGACGACCGGGCTGAAGCCTGGCCTCCGAAATGGCCTGGCCTCCTTACCTAACGGGAACTCGAAAGGTGGCCTTCTTCTTCGTGGCTTTCCTACGCGGAGTCTTCGTGCCCACGGCCTTCTTCTTCGTGGCCTTCCTACGCGGAGTCTTCGTGCCCACGGCCTTCTTCTTCGTGGCCTTCCTACGCGGAGTCTTCGTGCCCACGGCTTTCTTCTTCGTGGCTTTCCTACGCGGAGTCTTCGTGCCCACGGCCTTCTTCTTCGTGGCCTTCCTACGCGGAGTCTTCGTGCCCACGGCTTTCTTCTTCGTGGCCTTCCTACGCGGAGTCTTCGTGCCCACGGCTTTCTTCTTCGTGGCCTTCTTCTTCGCGGCCTTCTTCTTCGCCGGAGTCTCGGGCGAGGCCTTTTGCACTGGGGCGAACTCGATGCCGAAGATGTCGGCGAGCTCTCCTTCGGGGAGGACTTCGGCATGACGCGAGTTGGTGGGAGCCGCCTGGTGCTCGACGGCCGACTCGACCATCTCGGCCGGATCGACACCTCGCAGCACGAAGAGGAGCTCGGGATGGTGATCGAGGCGCGCGCCGATGCCGTAGAGTGCCGCGGCGACGTGCTTGCACATCACGGCCCAGTCCGGGCAGCTACACTCCAAGCCGATCTCGGTGGGTTTTGGGAAGAGCCCTTTTCCGGGCTGCGTCACGATCTCCATCACGCCCTGTGACAGCCGCCCCTGAAGCAGCTCCACCAGGGACTGAATCTGGCCGCTGCAGCTCTTGTTGAGGGCTTTCCAGCGCTTCGCTTCGAGCTTGGCGATTCGGACGGTGACGTCGTAAAAGGTCGAGCCGTTGACGAGCGCGGTCACCCGACCGGCCTCGATCTGCAGATCGAGCACTGAGCCGTTGCGCAGGTAGGTGCGTCCTCGCGGCAGCCGGTTCGAATAGTCGCTGTACGACTCGAGGTTTCGGCACCACGCCTCGCCCCAGAACGTGCGCGCGATCTTGCGTCCCTGGATCTCGATCGGCGAGAGCACACGGCCGGCCTTCTGAAGCTTGGCGACGCGCAGTTGTGCCTTCCGCCGCCGCTGTGCTGCCGACACATAAGGCCGCCAGCCACTGTAGTCGTATCGCGCCATCGATCTGCCCCCGCTCTAGAAGGGTCTCCTCAAACACTCATGGCTGCATCGAGGTCCAACGAGACCATCGAGAGCAGCTCCTTGTTACTCAACTCGGTCAATGCCGAGGCTCCCTCGAAGGACAGAACGCCCTCGGACAGATCCTGCTTCGCTCGAATCATCTCGTCGATGCGCTCCTCGACCGTGCCGCGACAGACGAACTTGTGGACCAGCACGTTGCGTTGCTGTCCGATGCGAAACGCCCGATCTGTTGCCTGATTCTCGACCGCCGGGTTCCACCAGCGATCGAAATGTACGACGTGCGAGGCCGCTGTCAAGTTCAGTCCCGTCCCGCCCGCCTTGAGGGACAGCACCATGAACGGCACACGGTCGCTTTCCTGGAAGGACGTCACGAGCTGGTGCCGCCTCTTGACGGGTGTCCCGCCGTGGAGCCGATGACCCGCTCGACCGAAGATCCGCGCCAGGTATTTGGCCAGAGGCTCGATCATCTCGCGGAACTGCGTGAAGACCAGCACCTTGTCTTGACGCGCCGCCACCGACTCGCAGATCTCGCCGAGACGCCCGAGCTTGCCGCTGTCGGCCGGCTCGTAGCCGCCGTCCCCGAGCCAGTGGGAGGGATGGTTGCAGATCTGCTTGAAGCGCATGAGAAAGGCCAGAACCAGACCACGCCGCTCCATTCCCTCGAGGTCTTCGAGCGACTTCTTCAGCTCGATCACCGCCTGCTCGTAGAGCGCCGCCTGCCGACGACTCAAGGTGCAGTACGCGGTGACCTCGGTCTTGTCCGGTAGGTCCCGGATGACGCGCCGGTCGGTCTTGAGGCGACGGAGAAGGTAGGGCTGCAGAAGCCGCCGCAGAGGCGCGAAGCTCTCGTTCCGATCTTCTCCCATCACCTTGCAGAGCCTCTGGAAGCTCTTGGCCGATCCGAGCAGTCCCGGGTTGAGAAAGTCGAAGATCGACCAGAGCTCACCCAGGTGGTTCTCGATCGGCGTGCCCGTCACGGCGAGGCGCCAGGTGGACTCCAGCGACTTAACGTGCTTCGTTTGTTGGGCGCCAGGGTTCTTGATCGCCTGCGCTTCATCGAGGATGACGCTGCGCCAAGAGAGCTCGTGCATCCAGTCGATTCGCGGCAGCGTGCCGTAGGTGGTGATGACGACGTCGTGACGTTTCACGAGCGCCGGAGTAAGTGCCTTCAAATCTGCTGTCGAGCGCTTCGAGGCGTGGGCAATCAAGACTTTCAGGCCGGGCGCGAACCTCTGGATCTCGAGACGCCAGTTGTCGATCAAGGAGGCCGGCACGACGAGGAGATCGGTCCCCTTCTCCTTCTTCTTGCGGGCGAGGGAAAGAACACCCAAGACCTGGATCGTCTTGCCGAGGCCCATGTCATCGGCGAGGCAGCCGCCCAGGCGCAGCGACCGAAGTGTCCAGAGCCACTCCACACCCGCGAGCTGGTAGGGTCTCAGCTCGGCCTTCAATCCGGTGCTCGTCGCGATCGCCGTCGATCCCGAAGGGCGACGCAAGAGGTCCAGCTGCTCCTTCAGCCAATCCCCGGCGACGACCTCGGACCACTCGCGGTGTCGATCGACCGAGGCCGCGCTGCCCGCAGCCCCTTCGGGAGCCCCCGAGAGAAGTCGCATCGCCTCGCGCAACGAGACGCCGTCAGACCAGGACATCTCCTGCGCCGACTGCCACTTCGCCAGCACCTCGCGGAGGCGCTCCTGATCGACCTCGACCCAACGTCCCTTGACGAAGACGAGACCTTCGCTGCTGGCAAGGAGCGACTCGATCTCCTGCTTCGAGAGCGTCTCGCCGCCGAGTGTCACCTGCACGTCGAAATCGATCAGTGCCTCCAAACCGAGTGACGACGGAGGTCGAGCCCCGACCGAGACACTCGCCTGCGGGCGCACTGTCCGGCCGCGACTCCACCAGTCGGGCACGCGCACGACCAAGCCCGCGCGCTCGCAGATCTCGATCTCCCGGAGAAAGCGGTATGCCTCCTGGGCCGACCAGGGAAGCGGGTGATAGAGGCCTCCCGTGTCGAGAAGCGATCGAATGAGCTCGCTCTCCTCCGCCGCGCGCGAGACCGGTGCCAGCAGCGCCAGAAGCTTGGCTCGATTCTTGGCTCCCGCGTACTCCTGCAGGGCACGTCCCAGAGGGACGTGTTGGGGGCTGGCCGCTCGTGTGACCTCGGGGACGTAGGTGGCGATGAAAGCGAAGGGGCGATCGGGCTGGCGCTTGTTCTCGGCCAAGTGGAAGCACACACGCCCGACGACGTTCCAGACCGGGCTCTGCTTGGCGAGGAATCCGGCCAGGCCGTCGGATCGACCGGAGAGCTCTGAGGAGAGTGCCCTCGCGATGTCACTCCAGATGTCGGCGAGCAGCTCGGTATCGACGAGCTCGGCGCCCTGCATCGGGGGCGCTGCTTCGGCCCACGCGATCGCTTCTCGATCCTCCAAATCGGGAGACTGCCAAGCCAGCGGCTCGACCGGGTCTACGGCAGCGCACGCTTGGCTGACGAACGCTCGCCCGATGTCTCGCCAAAACGCGAGGGCGGCCGGCAGCTCTGTCGCGACCTCGCGCGCGCCGAGGACGAGGAGCCCTTCGCCGTGCCCCTCCTCGAATGCTCGAAGGACTCGCTGCCGCACGTCCTTCGGCAGAGGCGGTCCTCCTTCGTCTGAGACCGAGAAGACTTCGATCTTTCCGTGCGGCGTGACCCGACACTGGAGCGTTTCGAATGTCTCTCGAGTTGTCACCTTTGCCATCGGATTCATGCTGGTCCGGTTGACGGTTCCACGGGCGAACGGAACCCCTCGGATCGGTCGAAGGGCCGCGGCCGCGGTCCCCCTTCGCTGACGGGCCACGGCAGGATCCTAGCGACGTCGTGCCGGGATGTCACCAGAACTCACTGCGAGGACTCGTTCGAGGACCTTGGCCCTTCGGATCGCGTGCCTCACCGTACTCGCGACCTCGGTTCCTTTGCTGGCCGGCGCGCAGCCGAGCAGGTCCAAGGCCAGGGCGCAGCCCCTGGGAATCGTCTTCAACCAGATCGCGAACCCCGACACCGCGGTTCACCCGCTCGGGAATCGTCCCGCCCTGCATCAAGGCCAGGTCGCGTTCTACGGTTATCGCGGGGCCAGCTTCGGATCCGACGTCGTCGTGGCGCTCCGGCGCGCCGATGGCAAGGGGCCTTTCACCATCCTCGCGGCCGAGGGCGAGCCGCGGCCGGACGAGCCCGGTTCCCGGACTTCAGTCCGCTGGAGGGTCAGACGACTCGGCGGGCGTCATCGGAACCGGCGAGATCGCGAGCGACGCGACGACCGACGTGCGATCCACTCCGTCGATTCGATCGTCGGTGGATCGTGCGAACGGGCGACCTTCCACCAGGCTGAAGCCTGGCCACCGAAATGGCCTGGCCTCCGAAATGGCCTGGCCTCCGATGCAGCCGACGCCACCGAAATGGCCGACGCCACCGAATCCGGAGGGCGGACTTCAGTCCGCTGGAAGGTCGGACGTCTCGGCGGAGGTTGATCGAGCCCGGGCTCGCGGCCGACGGGTCGAAAGAATCTAGGAGGGTGCGGGCGACCAACCACCAGGCTAAAAGCCTGGCCTCCGAGGCAGCCTGGCCTCCGATTGGGGCACGCTTCCGCCCTCTGCGGCGAGGACCGACCAGCGCCGTGACGCCCCCATCATCGAGCGAGGGCGGCTGCTCGACCACCGTCACGTCCATCGGCAGCTTCAGTGCCCCAGTGACCGAATCGAGCAACGCCCAAAGCGGCTCGTCCTCGCCGTAGGCGTCGGTGAGGATCTTGTCGAGCAGGCCGTCGATGTCCCTGGACACGAGTCTTCTTCGTGTGGGGATAGGTGTTTCCGGCGGGGAGATCATCGAGTGGATGGCCGCTCGGCAGCGGCCGAGCGCTCATCCTCTCTGAGGTCGAAGGAATGAAAAGACCACGCAGGCACGGGGTTCTCGACCTACGGAGGCCACCGGGGCGCAAGGGGGGGACTCGCCTCGCCCCGAGAGCCAATCCCAGAGCGTACGGCTCGTAGTCGGCGATCGGCGGCCCCCCGCAGACGACACGGCCCAGGACCCCTCGAGGGGCGGCTCGTGGCGAGTTGACACCTCTCCAAGCTGGGCGTACTCTGCCTTCACAACACGTCGGAGGACAGGCGAGAGTCCTGGAAGGCGGCTACGACGTGAAGAAGTACAGCATGGCGAGCGAGCTCTTCGTTGTCAGCCTGTAGTGGGCGGTGTCGCATCCTTTCTTGTATCCGGATCACGGCCCCTAGAAGCTCAACTGTGGCAGCACGTTCTTGCCGGCGCATTCTTGATGGGTGCCATGTCGGTCGTCCTTCGATCACCACCGGTTGGTTGTCTGACGGGGAAGTGGCTTTCAACGTGACTCTGGTTATTGGCAGAACCGATCCGCAACCCGCGCGGCTTATGAGCTAGTGAGAGTATGTTCCGTTCCTTGTTGCCCTGCAGTTTTGGGTCTGGGGAGTCTTCGAACTTGTCCGCTTCCGCCTCAGGATGAGTGCCTATCCCGACTCTCGCGATCGGTTCCATGATTGGCAACGCAGGAACAGGAACGAGTGAATGCGATAGCAGTGGGCCACGGCGAGACGATCTCCTACAAGCCAATGCAGCGGACGGCCTTCGGCCGCCGCTGATCGACACGACGCTGGACGGACGAGGACCCGCAAAGACGATGATCACTTCAAGAGAAGCGCTCGAAAGCCTCCGAGAGAGGAATCGCCGGCTCGGTCGGATATGCGGACCCGCGCGGGCTTCTTGGACGTCAGCCCACGGGCGCGTCGCAGGCGGTAGCGGCCGTGAGTGCCATCGTCGGTGCGTCGTCGCCGCCCTGAGGAGTGCCCGATCTTGGAATCCGTGAGAACGTCACCGCTCGTAATCCAGGGCGGCATGGGTGTCGGTATTTCCAGCTCGAACCTCGCGCGAGCAGTCTCTCGGGCGGGCCAGCTGGGCGTCGTCTCGGGAACCGGCTCAGACGTGCTGCTCGCACGTCGTCTCGAAGACGGCGACGCTGGTGGGCACTTGCGTCGCGCGCTTGAGGCCTTCCCGATCCCCGGCGTCGCCGAGCGCCTGCTCGCACGGTATTTCCGGCGGGGCGGCCGCCCCGCGGGAGTGCCCTACCGCGCAATTCCGATACTCCGGCAGCACATGACCATCGAGCGGGAGCAACTGATCCTGGCCGCGACCTTCGTCGATGTGCACCTGGCTCGCGAGGGTCACGACGGTGCCGTCGGCATCAACCTGTTGACCAAGATCCAATTGCCGACGCTCGCATCGCTCTATGGGGCGATGCTCGCCGGAGTTGGTTTCGTGCTGATGGGGGCCGGCATCCCACTTGAGATTCCTGGTGTGCTCGACCGGCTCGCCACTCACGAGGCGGCGACGCTGCGCCTCGATGTCGTTGGGGCGGGTGCTGGCGAAGTCGAGGAGTTGCGTTTCGATCCGCGCCGTCACGGCGAGGCCATTTCACAGCCCGTCACTCGCCCGCGCTTCATCGCCATCGTTGCTTCAAACTCGCTCGCGAACCTGCTCGCCCGAAAGGCAACTGGCCGGGTCGACGGGTTCGTGATCGAGGCGCCGACCGCGGGCGGGCACAATGCACCGCCGCGAGGGGAGGGCCACCGGAACGAACGGGGCGAGCCGATCTACGGCCAGCGGGACGCAGTCGATCTCGGGGCCCTGCGCAAGCTCGGTCTGCCCTTCTGGCTCGCCGGTGGGGCTGGATCGCCAGATGCCCTCAAGGCAGCGCTCGAGGCGGGTGCCGCGGGAATCCAGGTCGGCACGCTCTTCGCCTTCTGCGACGAGTCAGGGTTGGCGCCGGAGCTGCGCCGCGCAGTGCTCGCCTCCGCACGCGCGGGTCGTCTCGACGTCTTCACCGATCCGCTCGCGTCGCCGACGGGATATCCGTTCAAAACTGTGGTGCGCACCGACGCGCCCGTCGAGACGGCAGCGCGCACGCGACTCTGCGACCTGGGTTACCTGCGGACGGCGTACCGCAAGCGTGACGGCAGCGTTGGTTTTCGTTGCCCTAGCGAGCCGGTGGAGGCGTACATCGCCAAAGGCGGCACGGCGAGCGACACGATCGGACGGCGCTGCCTGTGCAACGCACTGCTCGCCAATGCCGGCTACGGGCAGCTGCGCCCAGGCGGGACGATCGAATCCCCGCTCATCACGGCGGGCGATCAAGCAAAGCTGCTCGGGCAGTTCCTCGCCGGCCGCGAGTCCTACTCGGCGAACGATGTGCTCGATTACCTGCTCGACGGCATCGCCACAAGCCAGAGGGCCGTCCAACAATGGCATGCAGCGGACGACTAAGGAACACCTTGGGTTTCGGAATGGGTCGACCTTCAGCCTGGCCTCCAGAGCAGCCGACGCCTCCGAATTCGGAGGGCGGACTTCAGTCCGCTGGAGGGGCAGGCGACTCGGCGGGGTGCCGGGCGATCACCTCGTCGACCGCCTGATCGATCTTCAGCAAGCTGCCCAAGTGATCGGCGCCCCGCAGTGCGTGCACGCTGTCCTGGCGGATGTCTTGCCCGATCAGAAGGCCGCCAAGATCAAGGCGCTCCAAGCGGAGGGGCGCATCGTCGCCATGGCCGGCGATGGCATCAACGACGCGCCAGCGCTTGCCCTGGCCCAGGTCGGGATCGCCATGGGAACCGGCACCGACGTCGCGATGGAGAGCGCCAGCGTCACGCTGGTCAAGGGAGACCTCCGCGGCATTGCGCGCGCCCGTCGGCTGTCGCGCAAGACCATGGGGAACATCAAGCAGAACCTGTTCTTCGCGTTTGCCTACAACGCCGCCGGTGTGCCCATCGCGGCGGGCGTCCTGTACCCGGTCTTCGGGCTCTTGCTGAGTTCGGTCATCGCCGCGGCCGCCATGAGCTTCAGCTCGGTGTCGGTCGTGGGCAATGCGCTGCGCCTGCGGCGCGCGGAAGTGTAAAGGGAGATACCTATGACGAACCTGAACAGATACGAGGAGAATGCAATGCACATCCAGATCAATACAGACAGCAACATCGACGGTACCGAGGAGCTCGCGACTCACGTCAAGGGCGTGGTGGAGAGCGCTCTGAGCCGATTCAGCGATCGGATCACACGGGTAGAAGTCCACCTCAGCGACCAGAACAGCGACAAGGGCGGCCAGGACGACAAGCGCTGCATGATGGAGGCTCGCCTCGAGGGTCGCCAGCCCACCGCCGTCACGCACCTAGCCGCGAGCTTGGATGATGCCGTCGACGGCGCGGCCGACAAATTGAAGCGCTCCATCGAGAGCACGTTGGAGCGGCTGAAGGACGCTAGGAAAACGCGATGACCCAGGAGCCGCTGCGAACAGAACTCGAGCTCCAAAGCCTCACCCATCTCGCAGCTGGGCGTCACAATCTGCCGACGTCGCTTCTGTACGAGGAGATCGCGCGCCGCAGCGAGGGGCCTCTGACGCACCGAGGCCCCGTGATCGTGCCTACCGGGCACCCGACGGGTCGCGCTCCGAATGACCCGTTCGTGGTGGGCAAGCCGTCGGGCGAGGCAGTCGTCGGGTGGGGACCTTTCGACCAGCCGCTCTCGTCCGAGCGCATCGAGGCTCTCCGCCGGCGGATGCTAGCCAATCTGCAGGGCAAGGACCTCGCTTCGGCGGAGCTCTTCCGCGAAAACCTCCGGCAGCTCGAGAGCAAGGTGAGCTCGGCGATCGCAGGCGCTGGTCTGTCCTCCGCCCGCGGAGGTACGTCAAGATGACCGCTCAAACACTCACACCGGACCTGCTCCACAAGATCGACGCCTACTGGCGAGCGGCGAACTACCTCTCGGTGGGCCAAATCTACTTGATGGACAATCCGCTGCTGAGGCAGCCCCTCCAGAGGCAGCACATCAAGCCTCGCCTGCTGGGACACTGGGGCACGACGCCCGGTCTCAACTTCGTATACGTTCACCTCAACCGCATCATCAGCGAGCGCGAGGTCGAGCTGCTGTATGTGACCGGCCCGGGTCACGGGGGCCCCGGCATCCTCGCCAACGTCTATCTCGAGGGCACCTACAGCGAGGTCTACCCCGACATCTCTCCCGACGCCGACGGGATGAAGAAGCTCTTCCGCCAGTTCTCCTTCCCGGGAGGCGTGCCGAGTCATGTGGCACCCGAGACGCCGGGCTCGATCCACGAAGGCGGCGAGCTCGGCTACTCGCTGTCGCATGCCTACGGAGCCGTTTTCGACAACCCCGACCTCATCGCTTGCTGCGTGATCGGCGATGGCGAGGCCGAGACGGGTCCCCTGGCGACGAGCTGGCATTCGAACAAGTTCCTCGATCCGGTCCGCGACGGAGCCGTCCTGCCGATCCTCCACCTCAACGGCTACAAGATCGCCGGTCCTACGGTCCTGGCGCGCATCCCTCGCGACGAGCTGACCGATCTCCTGCGCGGCTACGGCTACGAGCCTCACTTCGTCGCCGGCTCGGATCCCCTCGCCATGCATCGGACCATGGCCGAGACCTTGGATCGGGTATTCACGGAGATCTCGCGCGTGCAGCAGGAAGCGCGTACGGCCGGGCGCTTCACTCGCCGGCCGCGCTGGCCCATGATCGTTCTCGAGTCGCCCAAGGGTTGGACCGGACCGAAGGAGGTCGACGGCAAGCCGATCGAAGGCACGTTTCGGGCGCATCAGGTCCCGATCGCGGAGATGGACGGCGAGGAGCACATCCGTCTTCTGGAGGCCTGGATGAAGAGCTATCGGCCCGAAGAGCTCTTCGAGAAGTCCGGTGCCTTGAAGGCCGAGCTCGCCGCGCTCGCCCCGAAGGGGCCTGGAGTTTGGCCATTTGGCAGGGGCTTTCGGCGTGTAGGTGCAGGGCGAATGCGGGCTCTGGGCGTCAGGCAGCGGCCCGGTTCAGCGACTCGATCGTGACCTCGAGTCCGAGGGCCTTCATCTGTTCAGATGAGCTCA
>JAJDCO010000048.1 GCA_029260795.1 Planctomycetota bacterium
GAGGTACCGCGCGCCGCGCTGACCGCCGACCAGGTCGCTCAGCACGCCGACTTCTTCTCCTTCGGCACGAACGATCTCACGCAGATGGCCCTCGGCCTGAGCCGCGACGATACCGGGCTGCTGCTCGAGCACTACGTCCACAACGACATCTACGAGAAGGACCCGTTTGTCAGCATCGACGTCGAGGGTGTCGGGCAGCTCGTCCAGATGGCGTGCGAGAAGGGCCGCTCGGTTCGCAAGGACATCAAGCTCGGCATCTGCGGCGAGCACGGCGGCGACCCCGCGTCGATCCACTTCTGCGAAGAGGTCGGCCTCGACTACGTGAGCTGCTCCCCCTTCCGCGTCCCGATCGCAAGACTGGCGGCCGCGCAAGCCGTGCTCGCGAAGAAGTAGCGAACGGCTCATAGACAACGGGCTCCAAAGCACCCCGCTTCGGAGCCCCGGATTGATCTCGGGAGGCGCCTCGGGCCGTGGATCCCCCCGTCCGTCGATTCGCGGTCGGTCAGCGCTGAGACCTTTCAGCGCTAGCCCATTTCGGCTCGAGCTTCAGCACCCGCCCGGCGCTGAGACCGGATGGTCCATGCGCCACCGACGGCAGTCAGCCAAATGATCGCGAGGCCGACCAACAGCCAGCCGTGCTCCTCGCGACCGAGTCGGAGGACATTCCCGAAGCACCCGCACTCCTTCGCACTCGTCGCCAAGAAGACGCCGCCCCACGCGAGGATCATCACTCCGACGAGGGGAAGCCACTTGCTCCGGTGCCTGCCGAAAACGAGGAGGAGAGTCCCCACGAACCCCTCGAGGATGTGATTCAGAACGAGCAGCCACTCGAGGATGAGCGGAGGAGCGCCTCGGAGAGCGGAAAACAAGAAGAACCGCTCATCGGGGCTCGGCGCTACGAGCTTCGCGATCGCCGCGATCACCATCAGCACGCCGAGCGCTCGGGCGGCCCCATCTGCGACGATCAGCAAAGTCGCTCGACGAACCATCCTACATACCCCCGATCAGCGATGGCACGAGCTCGATCGCTTCCTTCACGACCTGTCCTTCGGGACCCTCGAGCTCGACCATGACCTCTCGATCTTCATCTTCCGACCTGGGTGGCCTGAGTAGGCGCAGCCGTTCACCGCTTTCACTCACGGAGATCAAGGAAGCTGCACCAGCCGCTGCCTTGAAGCGCCAGCCGGGAGACAGGAAGACATCGAGCGGCGCCGGATAGTCGTCCTCGTCGAGGCTCACGATCACCATTCGAGGGTGCATGGGTGCCGATTCTTCGGATATACAAACCGGCAGACGGATCTCCAGCTCGGGCCACGCGATTCTCAGCTCGTGCCATCGGCCCTCGCACTTACGACGCAGCGCCGTCAGATCCGTTGCACGGAGCCCCAGCTCCCATTGACAGCCCTGGCGGCGTGTGGATTCACAGATGACCCCCGGGAGGCCTCCAACCTCGGGTGGGGCGCCTGGAACATCTCCCTGAAGGAAAACGACCTTGGCAACGATCGGGTTGGACTCTCCAGAGACGACCCATTGGCGAGGTTCCATGAGCGTGCTGATGCCGAGCTCTTCCTGGTAGGCCATCTCACCGAGCAATCGCATCTGAGTGCCGAAGACGAGCACGCGTCCGGAGAGGTGCCCGCCGGAGAATCGCGACTGGGGAATCGCGAGTGTGAAGCGCCGACGCTCGCCCGGTTGCAGAGTCACCCGTACCGGTTCCAAGATCGAGGTGCTGCAGGGACCCTTGATGTCTTCCACTTGAAGGGGACCGGGCTCCAGGTTCCTGATCTCGAAGTCCAGCTCGGCCCGCCACTGAGCATTCGGCATCGGGCGAAGGCGCCCCATCTGCAGGATTTCGAGCTGCCGCCCAGGAGAGGTCGTCGCCAACACGGCGACCGACCAGCCAGCAGCGAGAGCTACGGTCAGGATCGCTCCACGCCTGCGTGAGATTGCCAAGGTACTACTCCCGACCTCAGGTGATCTCGATCAGCCAACCCGACAAGAACCGCTCCAGTTCCGATCTGTCGATGATCAGAGGCGACTGGACAGGGTCCAACACGACGAGTCGCTCGTCGTCGACGGGCATGGCCACCACGAAGTGCTCCTCCGCGAGATGCAAGACGCACACGGAAGGCAGCGCTTCCGTCCGCTCGGCGAACCTCGCCTTCGCGGAAACCCCGAGGTTCAGCAGTCCTATCTCCAGCGCCCGAAGACTCGCTCCGCGCTGGGGATCCAAGGGCACTGCGTCGAAGCACTCTCGGTAAGTTCTCGGGTCCCCGAGCAACTGCCCGACAAGGTAGGCCGTCTCCGGTCCGCAGAACTTCCCGGACCACTTCATTTCGTAAGGTCGATCCGCCTGAATCCGCTCCAACCAGGTCTGCCGAAGGTGCGTTGAGCTCCCGAGATGAACGATCGCGGCGGCCACGATCGCGACGGCGCTCACTCCCAGGGCGACATTTCGAAAGCGAACGCACCGCTCCCAGCCAATCGACCCAAGGATCCAGACAGCCAAGCTCAGAGCCCCGACCGTCAAGAGCACTGCCCGGAAGGGCAAGGACTCAGCAGAGGCCCAGGAGAGTCCACCGCCCGCCGTCCGATCCGTCTCGGCATGCCCTGGGCGTTCATGGTGCAAGGCCTCGACCATTCGCAGGGCCTCGCGGGCACGGACTGCCAAGAGGGAGGATCGGTCATCGAAGTACTCGGCCGCCGGAAGATGGACCCCGGTAATACCATCCCCACGGACGAACCGATGGCCGGGAGGCTGATCCGGTGGCCTGGCTCCGGCGAACTCGATCGACTCGAGCTGAATGCTCTCAGTCCGGTACACTTCCGGCGCCTGGCTCGACCTCGCCGGGCGCTGCCAAGTCGCGTTGAGTCTCCACGGCACGAACCAGCCCTCGACGCGTCGATGCTCATCCGTGACGACCCGGTAGACGGGGGCAAAGGGCTCGCTCTCCGAGCTTCGGTACGACACCTCGATCTCGACGGGGAGCAGGTCAAGCCTGGGATCCAGTTGCAACAGCAACCGTCTCTTCGGGTTTCGGGGGAAGCTGACGATCAGCTTGATCTGCTCGCCTTCGGCCGCACAATGCTCGACACGGCCCAACCTCAGACACTCGCTCAACGAGCGGCCACCATAAGACAGCATGACCGACAGCAAAGAGAGCTCGCTACCGTAGGCGAGGGGAAAGGTCCCTCGAAAGAGGTCGAGCTGCTCTTTCTTGGCCGCGTAGTCGACTCGGAGGTAGTCGCGCCCTGCCAAGAACTCGGCATTGTCGAGAGCTGCCGGGGTGCCCGTCTCGTTCTTCAGCTCTCCGAGGCTTCGCCGGCTTGCATTCGGAAAGCACACTGCGAAATCGACTACGGTCGATTCCTGCTGCTCGCCTTGACGAACGTCCCGGGTGTAGCGGCCCGAACAGCGGAAGTACAACCGTTCCCGCGCAAGCAATGCGCCGTGCGCCGCTCGTACCAGGGCAAGATCGACACCGGACGCGACAGCAAAGGGCCTGGAGACTTGCTCGACGTCAACGTTGCTTTGGCACAATGCCGGCAGGAGGATCAAAATGAGATGGAGCATCACTCGGCCGTTTCATGTCTTTCCCTTCCCCACGCCGGCCCCAAGATCAGCACCGGCTTCCCATCTTACATCCGAATGCTCAGTTCTTCTCGTGACCGTAGAGCTGGATCAGGCGACGGAAGTCGACCATCAGCGCCTCGGCGGCACTCAATCGCCGGTCCCGCATCTCGAAGACCTCAGGATTGTGCTCCTTGTCGAACCGCACGAAATAGTCTCCGTGATCCCCGCGCGTGTGCGTCCACATCTCATCAGGTGACGACGCTCGCGGGATTATTGGGTAGCCAGTCTCGGTGTACCGAGGCTCTTCGCAGCGTCCCTCTTCGATGTTGCGCCTGACCGCAGCATGAGTGATCTCACCGACTCTCTTGTCGAGATCCCGGTAGGCTTGAAGGTCGGGGCCTACCGCCTCCGTGATCGCGGAGAGCGCATCCTCTGTGAAGTCGAGAGAGTCCGGATTGACTTCCTGAAATCGCACTAGCTCAGCGATTGAATACTCTCTCGCCATATCCTTCCACTGGTGGAGGTCGTTTAGTCTGTCATGATTAATATCATAGAATTCGTCCTCGATCACCGGAAGCTCGTGGTCTTGCCAATCTCCGCTTCGCTCTGACGGAGGTTTCATTGGCGCCGAACGCCCGGAACCAGGAGGTCGAGAATCCTCCGGAAGTTGACTTGCCTTCTTCTCCGAGATGCCCGATTCCAGTTTCTGCAGGCCTGCCACCTCGGTTCCGCGCCGAGCATCGAGCCGCAATGGCTTCGCTGACTCCCTTGACAAGACGCTGTCGTCTTCCAGAGAGCCATCGGGCCAGAGTTGCAACGTGACCAAGATAGCCGCGATGATAAGTGCAATAGCCGCGAGCCAGCCTGGCATTATCATTCGAGCTATTGAGGACAATTGTGATACTCTCCGCAGGTGGTCGACACGGAAATGCACTTGCTGTCACAGCTTCCGGTGACGGGATCAGGAGTCCCAATGTACTTTACCTGGCACGGTTTATTGGGATCCACCGGATTGTCGCATGATCCAAAAGGACCGAGGCAAGTGCCCTGCGGAACCGTGTAGCACTGTCGGCTCGGCGGCGTGTTGTCCTTCCACTCGACGCAGATGTCCTCCTCGCCATTGCTGACGAGCAAGCAGTTGTGCTTCTGCGGGCATGCCGTCTGGTCCGCCTTGAGACATGCGTGCGTGCAACAGTAGCTGAAGGCTATAGGCGCCCCTCCGAACACTTCATCCGGCGAAGCCTCGGTGCCTGCTGATGCTTGCGTGTCCATCGCGATCCAGATCGTGACGGCAGCGTATGCGACAACTGCCACGACGATGGTCGTGAACCGCTTACCTGTCATGGTCTCGTCTCCTTTTTCAAGCATCTGGTTGAACCAGGGGATGACCCGGGAGGGCTCTGTGCTGGCAAGGATCTGGCCCGCCGTCGGCTGCAGACTGGTCAGGTCCTGCCCGTTGGCGCAGCCACTTCGCTGATCGAACGTCCCCGCTCACCCCTTAGTGGGGTTGGGGGGGCCGGGCTCAGCGCTTTTTCTCGGCTCGGCCTGCTCAACCCGACGCTTCCGGAGGGGGATCCAGGCCGGCCGCCGAACAGAGCTCGTCCGCGTGGCGCTCGAGGCGAGCGATCGCTCGGCGGTAGGCATGCCGGGCCGCGTTCCGCGTCGTGTCGAGGCAGAAAGCTGTCTCCTCGAGTGTGCGGCCCTGAAGAAGGTGCACCCGCACGACTTCTCGCTGGAGGGGCGTCAAGTCAGAGAGGCAAACCTCGACGAATCGGCTGGGACGGACAGAAGTCTTCGGCGGCGCTGGTCCCGGGGAATGCGGCACTCCGTCCGCGAACGCCGCCAGTTCCCGCCCCGCTTCGCGGCGCCTCTCTTCCAGCGTCTCTGCCTGGGCGCGAGCGGCTCGCGAGGCCACTCGCCAGATGTAAGCACTGACCACCTCGGGATCTTCTCGGCGCCGAATCGCGTCCGGACCGCGGCGAAGCAACCAGTCGAGCAGCTTGCCGCGGACCACCTCCCTCCCCGTGGCCCGCAATCGGTACATCCGCCCCGCCCTATCGGCCGCCACCTGGATCACCGAGAGCAGAGCTTGCAGGTCGAGCCGGGACACGCCTGCGGCGGAGGTGGGCTCCGAGTCGTTTCGTAACTTCACCACGAGCCTCCGGCCAGAACCATGACCTGGCGACACCCGCCATGTCTGCAAGAGGCGGAGGAGCTCGATCGAAGTCGGAGGTACCCACGCGGATCGGTGGCAATGCGATCGAGAACGGGAACTCTCACGAGTCAGTTCTCCCCGAATGGTTCTCGGCTCTCCCTGTGCGGCCTATTCTCGAAAGCTCGCCAGGCCGCTGTCAAGGCGGGTGCCTCTCTCTGCACGGCCCTCGCCAAGCTCTTGCCCGAGCAGCGCAAGGACTTCATCGGCATCTTCCAGGCGATGGACGGGCTGCCGGTGACGATCCGGCTACTCGATCCCCCCTTGCACGAGTTCCTGCCCTTCGAGGAGAAGAACCAGGCCGAGATGGCCAAGGTCATGGGCGTCGCGGTCGAGGTGGTGCGTGACAAGGTCAAGCAGCTCCACGAGACCAACCCGATGCTCGGTCACCGCGGCTGCCGGCTCGGCGTGACCTATCCCGAGATCTACGACATGCAGGTGCGCGCTATCGTCGAGGCGGCGAAGGAGGTCGCGCAATCGGGCGGC
>JAJDCO010000049.1 GCA_029260795.1 Planctomycetota bacterium
ACGGCGGGATGCTCCTTGGCCGTTCGAACGTGGGTGCCGCTTGCTGCGCGGCGCGGTTCCTTGGGCTTCATGGACACTTGGGCGTTGGCCGCGATGTGCTGACGGCGGGATGCTCCTTGGCCGTTCGAACGCTGGTGCCGCTTGCTTCGCGGCGCGGTTCCATGGGCGCGATGCCCTTTTCGGGGGTTCAGTCGCGAGTTGATTCTGGCAGATGTTAGGTATATGTTCAGTCCAGCGGTCGGGGGCTCTGCTGAGCCCGGAGACGAGGCCATGCCTCTCGAGATACCCAGCACACCGCCCCGGGAAGGGGCCGTCTCTTCTTCCTCTTCCTCGCCTTCTTCCGATCTCATCGCCTTGCGTTCGACGTGGACAGGACGCTTCTCGCGTCAGATCCGGACCGCTTCCGAGCTCATGGTCGCGAGTGGAGATCAGACTTCCTCGTCGTGGGCGACGGGCGTGGAGGCCTTCGACGAGTTGATCGGGGGCGGCCTGCCGCGCGGCACGCTGGTCGAGCTGATCGGTCGGCGCTCGAGCGGGCGTTGGGCGATGGTGCTCTCGGCCTTGGCGGCGGCGACGGCCGGAGGCGAGGCGGCGCTGCTCGTCGATCTGGGTGAGCAGCTCGATCCGCAGCTCGCCGAAGCGGCCGGCATCGACCTGAGTCGCCTGCTGTGGACGAGCCCGCGCTGGCTCGGCGATGCCCTGATGTGCGCCGAGCTGGGGATCACGGCGGGCTTCCCGTTGGTCGTGCTCGATCTCGGCCTGCCGCCGGTCCGGGGTCGTCGAGTCTCGCCCGGCGCCTGGCTGCGCCTCGCCCGCACGGCGTCGACACACGGGACGGCGTTGCTGTTGGCGAGCCCGTATCGCTCCAGCGGGCCCGCGGCCGAGTGGGTCGTGACGGCTCAGCACGCGAGACCGCTTTGGCAAGGGACGGGGCGCGGACCTCGGTTGCTGACGGGGCTTCAGGGGCAGTTCGAGCTGACGCGTCAACGTGGGCGTCCGCGAGCGCTCACGAAGACGAGCGTGACGTGGACGGTGGCCGAGCGTCTGGAGACGGTCGCCGAGCCGGCCGTGGCGCCGGTGGCGCGGCCGGCGGTCGCTCCTCGTCGCGCCTGACGCCCGGTGGCTTCTTCTTCGCTCGTGCTGCCCCTTCGACCGTGGAGCTTCGTGTCGACCATGCGGATCGCTTGTCTCCTCGCCCCACTCTTTTCCCTCGCCGCGCGTCTGCGCAGCGAGCCGGCTCTGATGCGTGAGCCGGTCGTGATCTTCGAGGGAGAAGGGCAGATGGCGCGCGTCGTGGCGGCGGCTCGTCCCGCGCGGCAGGCGGGCGTTCAAGCGGGGATGTCGTTGCCGCAGGCGCGCGGCCTCTTGCCGAAGCTGATCGCGCGCGGTCGCGATTCCGAGTGCGAGCGCGCCGCCCAATCGGCCTTGCAGGAAGCGGCCGAGACGCTCTCGCCGCATGTCGAAGACGCCGAGCCGGGCTGCGTCTATCTCGACGTCAGCGGTCTCGATCGACTCTTTCCGGGACCGGCCGGCGAGTCGGACGTCGGTCGAGCCGCCTTGTCGGCGGCGGCGGCCCAGGGCTTGGCGGCCCGCGTCGGGATCGCGGCGAGCAAGCTGGCGGCGCGGTTGGCCGCGCGCACGCCTCCGTCGCCTCGCATCGTGCTTCCGGGGGAAGAGCGCGCGTTCCTGGCTCCGCTGCCGCTCGAGCGCATGGATCCGCCGGCGGCGCTCTTGGACACTCTGTCGAGCTGGGGTATTCGCACGCTCGGCGAGCTGGCTCGGCTGCCGGTGAAGAAGGTCACGACGCGGCTCGGCGAGGAAGGGCAGCGGCTGCACGAAGCGGCGCGCGGCGTCGATCGTGAGATCCTCGTCCCGCGGCGAGAGGAGCCGATCTATCGCGAAGGGTTGGTGCTCGAGTGGCCACTCGTCACGCTCGAGCCGTTCTTGTACTACGCCGAGAGCGCGCTGGAGCGACTGGTGCGACGGCTCGAGAGTCGGGGGCTCGGTTGTCGGCGCTTGCGGCTCTCGCTGCAGCTCGAGCCCGAAGGCTTCGAGGAGCGCTCGCTCGAGCTGCCGGTGGCGACCGGGGAGGTGAAGACGCTGTGCACGTTGGTGCGGCTTCATCTCGAGGAGCAACCGCCGCGGGCGCCCTTGGTCGGGTTCACCTTCACCGCGGATCCCGATCGACCGCGCACGGCGCAGCTCTCGTTGTTCGGTCCCGCCGAGCTGTCGCCGGACCGTGTCGCCACGACGCTGGCCCGATTGGCGACGCGGCTTGGGCCCGGGCGTCTCGGGTCGCCGCGCCCCGAAGACGGGCATCGTCCCGAGCGCGGCCAACGAGCCGACTTCGCGCCGCCGCCCGCACCCGACTTTCGTCCGGCGCCGCGCCGCGGCCGCGGCCTGCTCGGGATGCGTGTGCTGCGTCCGGCCTTACCGCTCGAGGTGATCGTCGAGGGCGAGGGCGATCCGAGCGCGCGCTGGGAGCTGGTGTCGCTGCGGACGCTGGTGCCCGGTGAGGCGGGGACGGGTGAGAGCGGCGAGCGTCCCGCGCGTCGCCCGCAGATCGAGGGGGCGGTGCGCGTCGCGTCGGGGCCGTGGCGCTTGGAGGAGCGTTGGTGGGGGAGCGAAGCCTTGGAGCGCGATTACTGGGACGTCGAGCTGTCGAGCGGGGTGCTCGCCCGCATCTACCGCGACGGAACGAATGGAGAGTGGTTCGCCGATGGCCTCTACGACTGATCCCCACCGCGCCTCACCCGAGACCGGAAGCACCGCGGCCCTCGCTCGCGACATCGCGAACTCGCCGTCGGGCCGTCGCTTCTCGCCCGGTGCCGAGAAGGAGAAGCAGCGACAGCGCGATTGGAAGCGACTGCCCGGCCGCTCGCGTCGACCGGCTTACGTCGAGCTGCGCACGGCGTCGGCGTTCTCGTTCCTCGAAGGTGCCTCGGATCCCGAGGACCTCATCGAGCGGGCGGCCGAGCTGGAGATCCCGGCGATTGCGCTCGTCGATCGCAACGGGGTCTACGGGGCGCCGCGGCTGCACAAGGCGGCCGTCGCGGCTGGGCTGCGCGCGCTCGTCGGCGCCGAGGTGGTGCTCGAGGAGCCGACCCCGCGCGAGCCGCAGAGCCGCCGGAAGAAATCGAAGTCGAAGGCGGGCGAGTCTCGGCGCTCGTCCCCGGGAGCACCGCTTCGCTTGACCCTGCTGGTCGAGAATCAGACCGGCTACCGCAATCTTTGCCGCTTGCTCACCCTGGCCGCGCGATGGCGGCCGAAGGGCGACGCGCGAGCGACCTGGAACCACATCGCCGCGCACGCCGAAGGGCTGCACTGCTTGACGGGTGGCGACGACGGACCGCTCGCCGGGGCCTTGCGGCGGGGCGGGCTGGCCGGAGCGCGCCGGGTGCTCGATCGATTGGAGTCGCTCTTCGGCAAGCGGGTGCACCTCGAGCTGCAGCGTCATCATCGGCGCGATCAGGAGCATCGCAATCGGGCCGTGATCGAGCTGGCGCGCGAGCGGCAGGCGTCGCTGCTCGCGACCAACGGCGTGCGCTACGCGGGACGCAAGGATCGAGAGCTCTTCGACGTGCTCACGTGCATCCGCGAAGGTGTGCGGCTCGATGGTGCCGGGCACCGGCTCGACATCAATCGCGAGCGACGCCTCAAGAGCGCGGCCGAGATGGCCGAGATCTTCGCCGACGTGCCCCGAGCGTTGCACGGCACCGTCGAGCTCGCCGAGCGCCTCGAGTTCACGCTCGCCGACCTGGGCTATCGCTTCCCGGACTACCCGCTGCCGCCGGACGAGACGACGAGCTCGTTCCTGCGGCGGATCACTTGGAACGAGGCGCGGGCGCGCTTCCGTCCGCTGACGGCCAAGGCGCAGGCGCAGCTCGAGAAGGAGCTGGGTGTCATCGAGCAGCTCGGCCTCGCCGGCTACTTCTTGATCGTCTGGGACCTCATCCAGTTCTGCAAGCGCGAGGGTATCTTGGTGCAAGGGCGCGGCTCGGCGGCAAACAGCGCCGTTTGCTATGCGCTCTCGATCACGGCCATCGACCCGGTGAAGATGGGCCTGCTCTTCGAGCGGTTTCTGTCCGAGGAGCGCGGTGAGTGGCCGGACATCGATCTCGATCTGCCCTCGGGCGATCAGCGCGAGAAGGTGATCCAGTACGTCTACCAGCGCTACGGTCCGCACGGCGCGGCGATGACGGCGAACGTGATCACCTACCGCGAGCGCTCGGCCGCGCGTGAGGTGGCCAAGGTGCTCGGCTACTCGCCGGAGCAGGTTGATCGGCTGTCGCGGGCGCTGTCGCGGCGGAGTGGATGGGAGCAGGACAACCCGAGCGACGACGTCGTTGCGGGCATCGTCGAGGCGGGCCTCGATCCGGAGGATCCGCGCGTCGATCACTTCGGCCGCTTGTGGCAGCGCATCCAGAACCGGCCGCGGCATCTCGGGCAGCACTCGGGCGGCATGGTGATGGCCGCGGGACGCCTCGACGAGGTCGTCCCGCTCGAGCCGGCGTCGATGCCGGGGCGCGTCGTCGTGCAGTGGGACAAGGACGACTGCGCCGATCTCGGCATCATCAAGGTCGATCTCTTGGGGCTCGGCATGCTGGCCGCGCTCGAGGAGGCGGTGCCGCTGATCCGCGCGAAGGAGCGCGTGCATCTCGATCTCGCGCATCTGCCGCCCGACGATCCGAAGACCTATCGCATGATCCGGGCCGCGGACACGGTCGGCGTGTTCCAGATCGAGAGCCGCGCGCAGATGGCGTCGCTCCCGCGCAACTCGCCCGAGCGCTTCTACGATCTCGTGGTGCAGGTGGCGATCATTCGTCCGGGCCCGATCGTGGGCGGCATGGTGCATCCGTTCTTCGAGCGGCGCCGCGGCCGCGCGCCCGTGGAGTATCCGCACCCGAGCCTCGCGCCGATCCTCGAGCGCACGCTCGGTGTCCCCTTGTTCCAGGAGCAGATCCTGCGCGTGGCGATGGTGGCGGCGGGCTTCACCGGTGGCGAGGCCGAGGAGCTGCGCCGGGCCATGGGCTTCAAGCGCTCGGTCGAGCGGATGGAGGTCATCGAGCGGCGGCTGCGAGAAGGCATGGAGGAGCGTGGCATCGTCGGCGCGGCTCAGGAGGCGATCGTGAAGTCGATCACTTCGTTCGCGCTGTACGGCTTCCCCGAGTCGCACGCGGCCAGCTTCGCGCTGATCGCCTACGCGAGCGCTTACCTCAAGGCACATCATCCCGCCGCGTTCTTCGTCTCGCTGCTCAATGCTTGGCCGATGGGCTTCTATCATCCTTCGACGCTGATCCAGGACGCGCGCCGCCACGGCATCGAGGCGCGACCGATCTGCGTGCAGCATTCGGGGTGGAGGTGTCGGTGGGAGGAGGGCGCGATCCGGGTCGGCCTGCGCTTCGTGCGTGGGCTGCGGCAGGAGTCGGGGGAAGCGATCGAGACCGAGCAGTCGCGGGCGCCGTTCCGGGAGGCCGAGGAGCTCGCCCGCCGCGCCGATCTGCGAGGCGACGAGCTCGAAGCTCTCGCCCGCGTGGGCGCGCTGGCCGGGCTGGGGCTGTCGCGTCGTGAAGCGCTCTGGCAGGTGGCCGAGGTCGGCCGCGAGCCCGGTCCGCTGTATGAAGGCAAGGGGCGTCGCGAGCGCTCGCCACTGAAGGAGATGTCATCGGTCGAGGAGACCCTTGCCGATTACCAAGAAGGTCAGCTCACGACGGGGAGCCACCTCATGGCCCACGTTCGCAGCCGCCTCGCCCGACAAGGCGTGATCCCTCTCGCCGAGATCACGCCTCGCATCGCCGGACGGAACGTGCGCATGGCGGGCGCCGTGATCGTTCGCCAGCGACCGGGGACAGCCAAGGGCTTCTTGTTTCTGACGCTCGAGGACGAGACCGGCATGGCCCAGGCGATCGTGCGCCCGCAGCTCCTGGAGCAGTACCGCGGGCTGATCCATGGCCATCCGGGGTTGGTCGTGGAAGGGAGAGTCCAGCAGCTCGACGGCTCGGTCTCACTGAAAGCCGAGCGCTTCTGGGCACTCGAGGACTTCACGACTCGGCTTCCGAGCCACGACTACCATTGAGAGGGGAAGGCACCACTGAGATCGCGCAGAAGCCCCGCGGAAAAGTTCGGTTCGGTCGCCGCCCGAAGCCCGCTTCTCGGATCGTTGCTTCTTCCACCTTCCACCCAAGACTGGAGCTCGTTCGATGCGCATGAACGCCGCCGATGCCCGCAAGTACCCTCGCTTCGCCCGCTACGTCCGCAACAGCATGCCGACCGTCGCCAAGGTGGGCATCATCGCGCGCAACATGAAGAAGTTCGGCAGCCTGGACAATGCGAACCTCGAGGCGGCCCTGAAGTGGGGAAGCGACCCCTTGGTCGTCATCAAGCCACTGCCAGCGAACGCCTGCGGTGTCGGTGGTGCTTCGAATGGCTGCTTCCGCTCTGCCAACCCCAAGCAGATCGAGATCGACAAGAGCCGCGTCGAGGAGTTCGAGAATCGTCTGGCCGCCTCGAAGGACAAGAACTCGAGCGGCCGCAGTGTCTACATCGTCGGGACGACGTTGCTCCACGAGATGTGCCACTGGGGCAATCAGAAGGCGGGCACGGCCGAGCCCAAGGACCTCGGCACGCAGTTCGAAATCAAGACCTACGGCCGCAACACCGGTTGAGCGCTCGCTGGTTGGAAGTCAGGCCTACTTCTTCTTCTTCTTCTTGCCGAACGCACTGCGGCCTTTTCGAATGTACTCGGCCGCATCGGGCGTCTTGCAGTTGGTCTCACCGTGATCGACCTCGACGGTCCCGATGCGCTTGGCTGCGGCGAGGGCGCGCTTCTCGAGCTTCGGGCATCCGAGGCCGATCGAGATGAGCGCGCCGTTCATCGAGTAGCGTGTCCGGTTCGGGGCGCGATGAATCTCTTTCTCGATGCGATCGACGTATTCCCCGATGGCCTCGTCACCCAGAGGACGCTCCTCGCCCTCGAGCCTGGCGAGGCTGGCGACGACGCTCCAGCCGGCGGTGGAGGTGAGCTCGGAGCGCGACTTCGTCCACTTCGCCGCGCGCGCTGCAGCGCCTTTGTGGCGGGCAGCGAGGTTGGAGAGCTGTCCGGCGAGGACGTGGTTGTCGACACTCTTGGCCCAGGCATCGAGCTGCGTGGTCTTCATCGCGCTTGGGTCGGCGATCATCATCGCCAGCACGCGGGCGTCGTGATTGCCGCTGTCCCAGAGCCCTTCGGCGAGCGCCTGGTCGACCTTGATCTGCTTCTTGAGCTTGCCCAAGTTGGCGAAGCTCACGCCAAACTGCTCACCGGTCACGCCGTGCCGCGTGAAGGTCTTGCGGTTCTGAGCGGTCCCCAGTGATTTCAGCTCGCGGAGCGTCTTGGTGAGGGTCCACTGAGCTGCCGTCGTTCCGGCCCGTGCCATCTCGAATACCTCGATCGTCGGTGGGAAGGGTTCACTGTACTGCGACGGCATCGTACCCACCTTGCGGAGGGAGATCACGTCGCTTCCGGCCGGAGGTTCGCCGGAGTCAGAGGGTGGTGGGATCCTGGAGCCAGCCATGAGTGTCTTCGGTGCGGCCATCGAACAGACCAAAGAACCGGTCCTGGATCGCGTGGGTAATCGGGCCTCGCTTACCGTTGCCGACCGGCGTGCGATCCACGCTGCGGATGGGAGTGATCTCGGCCGCGGTTCCCGTCATGAAGATCTCGTCGGCGACGAGCAGCATCTCGCGCGGCAGGGATCTCTCGACCACGGGGATGCCGAGCTCTTGCGCCAGCGTCATCACCGACTCGCGCGTGATGCCGAGCAGGATCGAGTCGCCCCAGCCAGGCGTGTACAGAGTCCCTTCGTGCACGAGGAACAGATTCTCGCCCGATCCTTCACTCAACGTGCCGTCGCTCGTCATCGAGATGGCCTCGGCGTATCCATTCCGCTTCGCCTCGAGGCGAGCGAGCGCGTTGGCGATGTACTGGCCGCCAGCCTTGGCGAGGAGTGGAAGCGTGTTCGGAGCGAGCCGCTGCCAGGACGAGACGCACACGTCGACGCCGTCCACCAGAGCGCTGGCGCCCAGATACCGTCCCCATTCCATCGCGGCCACGATGACCTCGACCGGAGAGTCAGTTGGGTCGAGGCCCAAGGCTCCGTAGCCTCGAAACACCAAGGGGCGAACGTAGGCCGAAGGCAGCTCGTTCTCCCGGACGACTTGCGCACAGGCGGCGCTCAGCTCCTCCTCGGTGTAGCCGATCTCGATGCCGTGGATCTTGGCGGAGCGAAACAAGCGCTTGGTGTGGCAGTGCAAGCGAAAGAAGCGAGGGCCGTCCGGCGTCGAGTAGACGCGCACTCCCTCGAACACGGACGAGCCATAGTGCAGCGCATGTGACATCACGTGCACCTGGGCCTGCTCCCAGGGCACGATCTTCCCATTCTTGAAGATGAAGCGGCTCGCCTTGATCATTCGATTCTCCCATGAGTCGCCCGGTAGCGGCTCCGAGGGGCTGTCCGGTCCTCGGAAGGGCAAGAGACTATCAAAGCGAGAGCGTTCGGCGAGGCCCTGTCTCCTGAACCGGTGAGAGACGGGATGAACTCCGGAGCCTCGATGCCATCCCCGGGGACCGAGAGCGTCCCGCCCGCCGCGGCTTTGGCGCCAGCTCCGGTTCGCCTGGACGATTTCCGCAAGTCCGAGAGACGTTGTCGCTTCACCGCGCGGACGCACTCCGACATGGTGGTGACCTCAACGGTTTGTGGCTTCTCGCTGCCACTCGAGCAAGCTCTCCCGCAGCGAATGGGCGCGCGACGTCGAGGTGGCGGCACTTCGGAAGGCCTGTCCGTCCTTCGTTCGCACAACGAGCTGTCGACCGCCTCGTGTGCGTTGGACTTCGACGGACTCGAGCCGATCGAGCGCGATGCGCTCCTGCCGTCTCGGGTAACGTCGCTCGAGAACGACATCCGTGGCGTCCGGACCCATGGCATGGAACGGGCTGAAGCTCTGTGCATGGGCGACGACGCCAAAGCCGAGCGCGATGGCGAGCGCGATCGGCAGGGCGACGCGTCGCGAAACGATGCCGAGGTGCTGAAACTGGGGACGCCGGCTGCCGGGATCGACCATCAACCGGTAGACGATCCAGCCCAGCGTGATGCCGATGACCGTGATCATCCAGAATCGGAGCAGGTCGGACTCGAAGTTGCCGATGGTCTCGAGTTGAAACTCGTTGGCTTGCATCGACAAGAACGCCCCCGAAGACCCGTCCACGTTCAGTTGAGCAACGGCCGCTCTCCCGACGGATATCGGAAGTCGGGAACTTCGACTGGAGGACGACGGCATCGCAGGTCAAACTGACCGAGTCGTCCCGGTAACTTGTACTCAGGAGCCCGTCACGTGCGCATTCAATTCACCCAGCGCGGTGGGCCCATCGGCTCGTCCCTGATCGGAGTCGGTGGGCTGTTCATGGTCTTCGGCGTTTTGGTCTTGGTGTATCCGGAGCTTCTCGCGCTGCTGTTTGCGGGGGCGACGATCTTCTTCGGCATCTTGATCGCCGGCTGGGGCGTGCGTCTTCGACGAGTCGAGCGCCGGGGGTCCTCGGATGATTCCACCTGGCCGCCCACGGAGTATTGATGGCCCCTTGCGTCAGTACGGCGATGCCCAGCCAAGCTCGGCTGGGAGGCCGTGGACGGGATCTCGATCGCGCCAGGCCACGGGAACGTGTGGCTGGTATGTGAGCGACGCCGAGAATCCGAGCGCCTCGTCGTAGTGGAATGCGACACCGCCCCCGAGCACGACCTGCTTGCCGATGAGAGCGCCAAAGAGATCCGATCCACCCACGACCTCGATGTCCGCGCCGGGAGCATGAATCGTCAGCGCCGTCTCGGGGCTCCCGCTCAGCTCGAGTCGCAGAGGTCTCGGCGCGAGGTGGATGAGTGGCAGGTTGTCATAGGGATGCGCGAAGATCGAAAGATCCTGAGCGTTGCCCGTCGCCGACGCGATCGTGCCCGAGGATGCGTCGAGGTGGTCGACGAGATAGAGCGAGGTCGATCCCAGGAACTCGGCACGCGCCCCCGGCTCGAGGGTCATCGAGGTGAAGAAGTACTCGCCGGGCGCGAAGATCACCGTCGACCCACTCGTCAACGTCACGCTCATCATGACCGGGTCGTACACGACGCCGGGAAGGCTGGTCACCAATGCGTTGTCGTTGTTGGCGAACACCTGCCCGAACTCGGTGCGAGGGCGCGGCGGTCGATTGATCGGGACTTGGAGCGGAGTGGTGTCGCCGGTCACGGTCGCGAATCCGTCGCCGGTCACGGTCTCTCCGGGTCCCGGGCGGGCATCGCCCCGAATGCGAGTCGACGACTCGGACAGTGAGAGCGCTTCGTTCGAAGTCAATGACCCTTTCGTTCCGGCGAATCGGCCGATCACGTCCCACTGGTTGGCTTGGCTCGAGTAGGTCCCGAGCAGCGAGTCGTAGCTATCGGTCGTGACTCCACCGTCGATGGTGACCGATTTCGTTCCGGCGATCGCTTGGCGGAAGGGTCCGGTCGGTATCGGTGCAATCACGACCTCGAGGTGCCGGATCAGCCCTCCCGACGTGCCTTCGGCGTCGATTCTCCAGTGCCGGCGCCCGAGGGGTGTGGCGACAACGGAGTAGGACGTCTCGAGGATCTGACCGGCGACGTTGCCGATGCCCGCGATCGGGTCGAGGTCCAGGCCACGACCGATCTCGAAGGTGGATTGAACGATACCCGCTTGAGCGGCCTCCAAGGCACCCAATCGGTCCTGATCGAGATCGAGCTGAGCCGAATGGCTGCGACCGATCAGGAGCAAGGCACTGCCGAGTCCGGCGATCACCATTAGAAACGTGAGCACCGTGATCAACGCCACGCCGGACTCCGCGGTCGAGCGCGACCGGTCGGGTCTCGTGACCTCAGTTACGCATCGTGACATGACCCGTCCTCCGAACTTCGATCAAATGACCTCCTGCTCCGCGTGCGCTGCAGGTCAAGACGAGCTGCAGCCTGCGGCCGTAACGAGACACCTCGAACGCCGTCACGTTCGCGCACCAAGTCGTGCGCGTGCCCCCGGATTCGAACAGCAAGGCTCCTTCGTCGATGCGGCCGTCCTGGTCGTCGTCGATGCCGTTGAGCAGCTCACCGTCGGCCAGCTGAAGAGAGAGCCGGCACTCCGGACTCCAGTCCGCTCCCGTCACCACGTCGTAGCGGCGCAGGAGGCGAAAGCGAATCGAGCTCGACGCCGACGGACCATTCGGCACCTCACTCACGGTTCCTTCCCCGGCCTGTCGCAACAGATCGCCGAGGCGACCCAGAGTCCGCCGCACCTGATCATCGAGGACCTCGCGGACCGACACCGTTGACTGGGCGCGGATCGTGCTCACCAGCGCCTCCGCCGCCGTCAGGAGCGTCAGTGAGAGGATTGTCAACGTGATGACCAGCTCGAGCAGCCCAAAGCCGTGCGATCGCCCGGCTGGGCTCATCGTGTCTCCCCCAACCAGGTGGCGACGCGCACCGAGTGCTCGCCACGCACACCCTGCCATTTCGCCTCGAGGATCACGGGGATGCGCACGTACCGTTCGTTCTTGGGCAAGTTGTCGATCGAGCCGTCGCCATCGAGGTCCGCCGGCAGCCCGAGGGCCGGATCGGCGAGGTCCTCGCGGAGCACCGGATCCGTGCTGCCCAGCAGGTCCGGTCCGACCGGAAACACGATGCTCCCGACTCGATCGCCCGGGCGGGTCGGCTCGAGACCGAGCACGTCGAAGCGGGCTCCGGGTGCTCCTGGAGGATCGTTGCTCGTCGATGGATCGAAGGCCTGAAAGCACTCCGAGAAGTCCCAGGAGCGCATCACCTCCAGCTGGGACCGAAGGCCTTCGAGGGCGAGGCGGCGCTCACGATTCAGCCCGGATTGCGTCAGGCTGTTGACCGTCAACAGGCCATGTGCGAGCAGACCGATGCTCAAGACCGACAAGGCGATCATGAGCTCGACGATCGTCGAGCCGCATTGGCTGGAGCGACGGCCGGCTCGCCCGAGTGGGGCGGAGGGTGGCACGGGGGGATTTGCTTTCTGTTCGAGAAAGGCTCTTGCTCGATTCCCTTCTCGGTACCGAGGTCACTCCGACTGAAATGGGTGAGAGCCCCCGTCGAACAAAGGGGTCTTGCGGTCCGAGTCGGTTGTTTCGGACCTTCTTCTCGCTGGGCTCCCCGAGCTTGGGGGCATGGCGAAGCACTCTCAGGTCGAGGTCGAGGCGAAGGCAGCCCAGGAGAGGGTGGCCTCGCCGATCAGCCTCATTGCGACTCGGGATCTCCTGAAGCGGGGGGGAGACCGGGGATCGGAGTCAGGTCCCGCCAGGCGAGGCGGTGGTAGGGCTGGAATGCCAAGTCCGGATCGAAGGCGAGCGACTCGTCATAGTGCAGGCGGCCTCCGGCGACCTCGATGGCGCCGCCCACCATCGCGCCGTAGATCTCGACGCCTCCGGAAACCGAGATGTCGGCGGCGGGTGCGTAGACGGTCCAAGCCGTGTGGGTGCTTCCGGCGAGCGTGATCTGAAGAGGCGTCTCGGGTGGGTTCGGATCTTCGCCTTCCACCAGATCGTAGGGGTGTGCGATCAGGCTCAGCTGACCGGGTTGGAAGGTGAGGTTGAGGAGGCCGCCGCTCTCGATGGCGAGGTCACCGGCGAGGTAGATGGTCGTGGGACCCGTCACGACCAGATGCGCGTAGCCGGTGATCGAGAGGCCGCGGAGGACATAGGTCCCGGGCGAAAGGGCCGCGATGGCACCCGAGGCGAGAGACAGCGTCTGTGAGACGGGGTCATACGTGACGCCGGTGCCCGTCGGCAGCGAGTCGTTGTCGTTGTCGCTCAGCGCCGCCAAGAAGTCGCTCTCAGGAGGTGGGTCCAAGGGCATGGCTTGGGACAAGGGTGCCGTGGAGCCCGTGATGGTCGGGAATCCGTCTCCGGTGAGGGTCTCACCGGGACCGGGGTGTGCCGCTCCACGCACACGGGTCGACGATCCCGACAAGGAGAGCGTCGCGTTCGAGGCGACGCTGCCAAAGGCATTGGCATAGCGACCGATCTCGTCCCAGTGGCTCGCCTGCAGAATGTAAGGACCGAGCGAAGAGTCGTAGCTGTCGGTCTCGGCGCCACCGCTCATCACGACCGATTGCGTTCCGGCCAGAGCCCGTCGAAAGGCGGTCGTGGGAGTGGGCTCCACGACGACCTCGATCTGACGCCGGATTCCTTCGAACTCACCGGCGGCGATCAAGCGAACCTGACGGCGATCGAGCGGAGCCGACGTCACCGTAAAGGCGGCACCGTCGACGGTTCCCGCCACATCACCGATCAGCGCGTCTCCATCGAGATCGACACCGCGGCTCAGCTCGAAGCCGGCGTGGACGATCGCGGCGTCGGCGGCCTCGAGGGCTCGGATCGCACGCGCTTCTCTTTGGATGGTGTCGGAATGCGTGCGTCCCACCACCACCAAGGTGGCCCCCAGCGACCCGAGCAGCACGACGAACGTCAGGACGGCCAAGAGCGCGACCCCGCGCTCCGTAGGGCGAACCTGCCTGGCTCGAATGCCGATCTGGATTCGCGGATTAGTTGCGCAAGATGACATCGCCGCTCCTCTGGACCTCGATCCGGTTTCCACTCGCGTCGACCGTCTGGCCGGCGACGACGATGGTGAGTCGACGTCCAGCGAGGCTGAAGGTGAGCCCGTTGACCGAGCGACCGATCGGGACGATCAGGGATCCGTTCTGCAAGACGACCGAGCCCTCATCGATGTAACGGTCGCCGTCGTCGTCTTGACCATTCGCCTCCTCGCCTCCGGCGAGCAAGAAGGCGATGCGTTGCTCGGCGCTCCAGCTGGGACCGGAGGTCGAGTCGTAGCCGACGAGAGTCTGGTATCGAATGGAGGTCGAGGTCTGCGGAGCGATGCCGGCCTCCGAGAGAGTCGCGAGGCGAGCCGGGCGGAGGGTCTGCTCGAGGCGGACCAGCACTCGGCCGAGCTGATCCTCGAGGACGTCTCGCATCGAGAGTGTCGACTGGGCGCGCAAGGTACCGATGAAGATCTCGGACGCCGAGAGCAGGACGACGGTCAGGATGGCGAGCGAGGTCGCGAGCTCGATCAGAGTGAAGCCTCGGCGTGGGTCTCGTCTCACTGCAGCTCTCCCAGCCAGGTCGTCATGCCGAGGCTCTGCTCGCCGTGAACGCCGCGCCAGCGCACCTCGAGTCGGACGGGCAAGCGGCGATAGAGCGTGTCCTTGGGTTGGTCATCGAGAACCCCGTCGCCGTCGAGGTCGAGAGGCAGGCCGAATGCGGGCTGGACCAGATCCTCCCGCAGCACGATGGCACCGCTGCCATCCGATGCGGGGGACGCCGGAACCAAGACTCGACCGACGGAGCCCGAGATCGGCTCGAGCCCAGGGACGTCGAAGTCGGAGCCCGGCGCACCCGGCGGATCGTTGGCACTCGAGTCGTCGAAGGCCGTGTAGCAATCCGCCAGATCCCAGTCGCGTAGCCGTGCGACCTGGGTCCGGAGGCCTTCCCAGGCGAGACGCCGCTCAGCGTTGGAGCGGCCTTGGCGATGGCCACTCACGGTGAGCGAAGCATGGGTGAGGAGGCCGACCGCGAGCAAGGCCAGCGCCATCAGTAGCTCGACAAGTGTCGTACCACCTTGGGCCTGGGTGCGTCGCGGTCGTCCGGGGCGCGACGACGGCATCTCGGCGTCTCCGATCTCGATCTGGAAATGTACGGGTTCAGGCTTTGGGTTCCGACCTGGGATCGGCGGAATACGGGAGGTGGCTGAAGGCAAACCCGAGGAAGGACGCCGCTGGGGTAGGTCGTAGTGAATCGGACGGATCTTCCGTATACTTCGAGGTTGCCTAGAAGCCTCTTCGTAGACCCCCGCTCGAATCCAGAGATCGATCGATCCGCTCTCCCTCGGGAGCGTGCTGAGGTCGCTTTCAATCGTTCCCAGGAGGAAAACCCAGATGAGCCTCTCTCTGCGTGCTCTCATCGTCGCGGGCGCCCTCGCCTTCCTCGCGACGCCCGGAACCGCCATGGTCCAGAGCCTGGACCCGGGTGATGTCGAGCGGTCGGCAATGCCCGTCGACCCGCTCAAGTCGCAAGCCGTCTCGGCCTGGCAGGACTTCCGCGCCGCGCACGACGGGAGCTGGCGGATCCGTTGGGATGTGCCGAATCGTTCGGCTCGACTGGTCTTTGGTGACTCGATCGCCCCGACGACCGCGCCGTTGACCAACGAGGACTTCAGCCTGCGGGCGCTCGAGCTCTTCGAGCAGCACGGCCAGCTCTTTGGCATCTCGGTCGATCAGCTCGAGGTCGTCAGCGTTCAGGCTTCTCCGCTGGCGCACATCGGCACCGAGGACAAGATCGGTGTTCAGGTGCGTCAGCAGGTTGCCGGCATCGAGGTCGAGCGCTCGAGCGGCACCGTGATCTTCCTCCCGGATGGCCGGGTGACCGCGATCGAGATGTCGGGCTTGCGCGTCCCGTCGAGCCTCTCCCTGACGCCGACGCGTTGGGAGAGCGAGGCCGAGTCTGCTGCGGCGATGGACTTGCTCGATCAGATCGGCGTCCCGGCCGACGGCTTCGAGAACCTGCAGCTGGTCCTCTTCGGTCACGATCAGGACGGGCGTCGTCAGGCTCGCCTCGCCTGGCGCTTCGATGCCTTCTCGTACACGCTCGATATCGAAGGCCTGCCGGTGCGCTTCCGCTACATCGTGGATGCGCACAGCGGTGAGGTGCTCGAGCGACAGACGCTGGTCCACCAGGCCGACATCAGCGGCACGGTCTCGGGCTGGATCACGCCTGGCAACTCGCCGGATACGGCCGGGAACCCGGAAGTGCTCGCCGCACTGAAGGACATCACCGTGACGCTGCAGGGCGGCGCGACCACGACCACGGACGCCAATGGCCAGTTTTTGTTCTCGGGCCAGACCCAGTCGCGCACCGTCTCGGCAGTGCTGAGCGGTCCGTACGCTCGCATCGAGAATCAGGCGCAGAGCAACGCCAGCGAGTCCGCGACGTTCCAGCCGGACGTGCCAGGTTCGTTGACCTTCAACAGCTCGAAGACCGAGCTGCGCACGGCCGAGACCAACGTCTACTTCTGGGTGATCGCCTTCCGCGATTGGATGCTGTCGATCGACCCGACCTACGATCTGATGGGCTTCCAGGTCTTGGGCAACGTCAACATCACCTCGACCTGCAACGCCTTCTACAACGGCAGCTCGATCAACTTCTACCAGTCCGGTGGCGGCTGCGTGAACACGGCCTACTCGACCGTGGTCGCTCACGAAGAGGGACACTGGGCCAACGTCTTGGCGGGGTCCGGTAACGGTCCCGACGGCTTCGGCGAGGGCGGTGCCGACGTCTGGTCGATGTACTTGCTCGACGACCCGATCGTCGGACGAGACTTCCAGGGTTCCGGAAATCACATTCGCGACGGAAACAACACGCGCCAGTTCTGTGGTGACAACAACACCGGCTGCTATAGCGGTGTGCACGCGAACGGCGAAGTCTTGATGGGCGCCTTCTGGAAGATGCGGGATCGATTGAACACCGCTCTCGGAGACGCGCCCGGCGACTTGGTCGCGGACTCGCTGATGATCGCCTGGTTCAAGCAGTACAACGACGGACAGATCAAGACCATCATCGAGGATCACCTCCTGATCCTCGACGACGACGATGGCAACGTGAACAACGGCACGCCGCATTACCCGCACATCGACGGAGGCTTCCGCGACCAGGGCTTCCCAGGCGTGGATCTCAGCCCGATCTCGGTGGCGCACACGGCGCTGTCGGACACGTTGGACGAGACGGGCCCCTACGTCGTGACCGCGACCGTGACCTCGAACGTCGGCAGCAACGTCACGTCGGTCGACGTGGTCTACGACGTCGGTGGCGGCCCGATCTCGGTGGCGATGAGCGCCACCGGCAACCCCGATGAGTACAGCGGCAACATTCCTGGCCAGGCGGCTCCGACCGTCGTCAGCTACGTCGTCCAGGCCGCTGATGACGCCTCGAACAACGTCACCTACCCGAGCAGCGGCGACTTCCGATTCGCGATCGGCGTGCGGGACGACCAGTTCTTCTTGGAGGACTTCGAGACCGGCGGCGACAACGGCTGGACCCACGTCGAGCTCGCGACTCAGGACGACTGGGATCATGGCAGCCCGGCCGGATCCAATGCCGCCGACGATCCGAGCAGCGCCTTCTCGGGCTCCCAGGTGTGGGGGAACGACCTCTCGCTGCGCGGCTCGAACTGGAATGGTGTCTATACGGACGACGTCGACAACTACTTGCTCTCACCGCCCATCGACTGCACGGGCAAGATCGGCATCGAGCTCGTCTACCGCCGTTGGCTCAACGTCGAGGACGGTGTCTGGGACCAGGCCTCGATCGAGGTCACGAACGACGGCGTCAACTTCACGCGCGTGTGGGTCAACCCGCCGGGTGACGGCGACGATCATCTCCAGGACACGAGCTGGGTCGAGCAGACCGTCGACGTCTCCGCTGTTGCGGACAACCAGTCGTCGTTCCGCATTCGTTATCGGATGCAGTCCGACGGTGCGGTGACGTTCGGTGGTTGGACGCTCGACGATGTGGCGTTGGTCGCGTTGTCGGGCAGCGGCTCGGACACGACGCCGCCGACCGAGGTCTCGAATCTCCTCAGCACGAGCCACACTCCGAGCGTCTGGGAAGACGTCGGGACGGTCGACATGGACTGGACCGCCGCCACCGACTCTCAGAGCGGGTTGGATGGCTACTCGATCCTCTTCGATCAGAGCCCGGCTACCGAGGCGCCTCAGACCAAGGTGATCGAAGAGACGGCGACCACGCACTCGGAAGCGCTCGCCACCTCGGCCAGCGGCTACTACTTCCACATCCGCGCCGTCGACAATGCCGGCAACTGGGGGACGACGACTCACGTCGGTCCGTACTTCGTCGACACCACTCTGCCGGGCGTCGTCTCGAATCTGAACAGCTCGTCGCACTCGACGGGCGTTTGGTCGAACGTCGCCAGCCTGGACTTGAGCTGGACCGCGGCCACCGATTCCCCGAGTGGCCTCGGGGGCTACGGTATCTCGACCTCGAGTGCTCCGGCACTGCCCTCGGCGGTTCAGGATCTCGGCGATGTCACTTCGACGTCGACGAGCCCGGGCGACGGCGCGAGCATCTACTTCAACATCCGCTCGCTCGATGTCGCCGGCAACTGGGATGACGAAGCGGTCTCGGCCGGCCCTTACCAGATCGACACCGTGTCCCCGACCGACGGGACCCTCCAAATCGCGGGCGGTGCGGCCTCGACGCCGAGCTTGACCGTGAGCCTGGATGGCCTGGGTGCCACCGAGTCCCTCAGCGGTCTTGCCACCATGCAGTTCTCGAACGACGGGTCGACCTGGTCGACCGAAGAGCCGTTCGCGAGCTCCAAGGCGAGCTGGGACCTGTCGGCGTTCGGCGGCGACGGCTTGATCGGCACGAAGACCGTTCACGTGCGCTACCGCGATGCGGCCGGCAATCAGGGCGGATCGACGACCGACACCATCGAGTTCACACCCGTTCCCGAGATCGACACGATCTCGCCGAACCGCGGCCCGAATACCGGCGGCAATGTCATCACGATCAGCGGCACCGGCTTCACGACCGATGCGGCTGTGACGGTCGATGGCGTTTCGGCGACCGTGAACTTCGTCAGCCAGACGGAGCTTCAGGTCACCGTGCCCGCCAGCCCGTTCTTCGAGCCGAGCGGAAACGGCCCGAAGCGCATGGCGAAGGACGCCGATGTCGTCGTCTCGACGCCTCACGGCAACGACACCGAGGTCGATGGTTACATGTATACGCTGAAGCGCTAACGCGCCGAAGCCAACTCGATTCACGCACGAGCCGCTGCAGGCACCCGCCTGCAGCGGCTCGTTGCATGCGGGAGGCGCGACGTCATCGCGGTGAGCGTTCGCCCTGAACGACCTCCGACGCTCGGGCGCCGGTGCCGCTTGCTACGCTCGCGGGCAAGCACGCACCAAGGAGCGGGCGTCCTGGGCCGCTCGCTGCGCGCGCGGTTCTGGGGGCGTCAGTGGGCGCGACGTCATCGCGGTGAGCGTTCGCCCTGAACGACCTCCGACGCTCGGGCGCCGGTGCCGCTTGCTTCGCTCGCGGGCCGGCGCCCACGAAGCGGCGGGCGTCCTGGGCCGCTCGCTGCGCGCGCGGTTCCCTGGCCTTACCGCGTGCCCGTGCCGGGACTATTGGGCGTCGTAGGCTGTGAGGGGACGGATCCAGATGTTGCGGAAGCGCATCGGGTTGCCGTGGTCCTGGAGCTTGATCGGGCCGACGGGGCCGTGGGGCGAGTACTGCGGCAGACTTCGGTGGTTCGTCGTGCCGAGCAGCACCTGCCGATTGTGGAGCACGACGCCATTGTGGATCACCGTCGCGTAGGCCGGCTCGACGAGCTGGTCCCCTGCGAAGCGCGGTGCCTCGAAGATGACGTCGTAAGTCTGCCACTCGCCCGGCGGGCGAGAGACGTTGACCAGGGGCGGGCGCTGACCGTAGAGCGCACCGGCTTGTCCGTCGGGGTAGGTCTGATTCCCGTACGAGTCGAGGATCTGGATCTCGTAGCGGCCGAAGAAGAACAACCCGCTGTTGCCGCGACCTTGCCCGTCTCCCTTCGGAGGCGGCGTCTGCCACTCGAGATGGATCTGGCAGCTCCCGAACCCCTGGCGCGTTTGGATGTCGCCGGTGCCGTTGACCTCGAAGTAGCCCTTCTCGACCTTCCACTGCGCCTTGTCGTCGCGGCCCGTCCACTGAGCGAGGTCTTTGCCGTCGAACAGCACGATCGCATCGGAAGGCGGTGCGAAGGGATGATCGGCGGGAGCCGGTGTGACGATGCGTGGCTGCGGGCGCTTTCCGTCGTGGACACGCCATTCGGAGTCAGGGAGCTTCGGGCCGTCGTCGTAGCCGAGCTTGCGCTGCGGCTTGTCTTGGGGATCGGACGCGAAGCCGGCCCCGGCGATCACCATCACGGCGGCCAGCAGGGAGAGCAGGGACAATCGATGAGCGCGGCGATGCATGGACCATCCTCCTACCAGTGAGCTTCAGATCGGCGCACAGTTTGCCATTGCCCGCCGCGAGGCGCAAAGACCCGATCACTTGGCGAACGGGTCGCGCGCTCGCTCAGCTCGAGTGGGGGGGCTCGGCTTTGAGCTGGTCGAGCAGGTACTCGGCGTAGGCGATCCCCACCAGCGCGCTTGGGCGCGGTCGATCGTCGGGTAGCTCGCCGCCGACCTCGTCGGCGCCATCACGCAGCGTCAGCGCCTCGGCGGCTTGCCGCCGCTCGGGTGTTCGGAGCCAGTCGTAAGCACGGCGAATTCGCTCGAAGCCTTCCGGGTCTTGATCGGGTGCGTGGCGCGGCACGGCCTCGAAGTAGGCGGCCTTGATGGCTTCGTCCGTGGCATTCCGCTGCAAGCCCAGAACGCGGTAGGGATCCATCGGAGCTTGTACATCGCGGCTCATCGGCGCCGTCCTCCGCTGCGTCGTGGGCCGACGCCTCGCGTGCGTCGACCCGAGGATGCGGAGTCCAGGCGCTGCTGAACCTGATCGAAGGCCTGGAGCAGCTCCGTGCGGTCGGGGCGGGGATCGTCCTCCAGCAGTGAGCGTCCGGCGGCGCAGCTCTCGACAGCCGAGCCCTTGTCCCGACGCGCCAAGGCGGCGCGGGCGAGATGCAAGTGCAGCACCGGATCGTTTCCACCGTTTCGCAGTGCTCGTTGCCCGAGATCCCAGGCGAGCTCGGGCGCGAGGGGCCGGACTCGACCGATCAAGTGTGTCAGCTCCGAAGGGCGGATCGAAGCGGCCTTCGCCGACCAGCGTTTGGCGACCTGGTCGTACCCATGCTCGAGGTATGCGACGAGGATTCGTCCGAGCACCTCGGGCGAGCCTTGACGCTTCCGGGCCTCTTCGAAGCAGCGCGATGCCTCACGGAGCTCGGCGAGCTCGAGGTACTGATCGGCGACTTGGAGCCAGGTCTCGGGGCCCTCTTCGGAAGCCGCATACGACTCGAGCATGCCCTGGGCGAGCGTCTCGTGCCCGACACGGAACTCGAGGCGTGCGGCGAGTAGCTGAGCGGGATCGATCGTGCCTTCGGGGTTTGCGTGTAGCAGCTCGTTGACGAGCTCGAGCCCGCCTTCGAAGCGGCCGTCGTCCTCCCGCCGCTCGATGATCTCCAAGGTCACCTGGCGTGCGCGGAGGGCCATCTTCTCGTCGTCCGGAGCGAGCTCGACCGCTGTGCGGAGATGCTCGAGGATCTTCTCCTCGCGCTGGGTCTGGATCTCGTCGACCTTCGGTGTGTGAGGGTCGAGCGGCGGCTCCTTCATCAAGGCCAAGGCGAGGCGCGTGTGGCGCTGAGCGGTCGCACCGTGCGACTGGATGGTCCGCTTGAGCACCTGCACCGCGCGCCCTGGGCGCTCGTGCATCAAGAGCTGCTCGACGAGGTTGTCGAGGATGCGCTCGGGGTGACGAGCACGTCCCGCCAGTTGATCGAGCAGTGTGACCGCCTCGGGAGAACGTTGCCGCATCAAGAGGCGGGCCAGTTGCTTTTCGGCTTCGAACAGGCGAGGAGCCTCGGCTTCGCTCGCCTTCGAGCTTCCCTGGCCCAACACCTTCGCGAGCTGCGACCACAAGGGCAGTGCCGCCGCCTCTCCGATCAGCTTCTCGGTCGTGATTGCGAGATTCTGAATCAGGTCCGGGTCCTCGTCGCTGACCCGACACGCTTCCTTCCAATACTCCAGTGCCCGTTCCAAGTCACCGAGCGCGGCATGTCGATCGCCACGGGCGCGCTGCACGCGCGCGAAGGCTCGCCTCTGCTCCACAGAAGCCTCCTGCGATTCGGGGCGGAGAATCTCGGCGGCCTCTCGCAGGTCCTGAGCCTCGATCGCCGCTCGCGCGCGGGACCAACGCAGTGCGTTCTTCGAGCCGAGTTCTCCCGATGGTGCGAGAGCCTGCGCCGTCTCGAGATCTCCTCGATCGAGTGCACGTCGTGCCAGGAGCTGACGAGCGGCGCGTTCGAAGGCGGGCGGTAGCTCGCCCGTCTCGATCAGCTTCGTGAGCTCACGGGCCGGGCGCTGATCCCCCTCTCCCTGCTCGAGTGCGCGGGCGAGGGCCAGTAGCTTGCCCGAGTGGGGCACGCGGGCTCGGGGCGGTGTCGTTTCCGAGAGGAGTGCCTGGAATTGGGAGAGCAAGGTGCCAGGCAGTCCGGTGATCTCGGGAAGCTCCTCGACCCGTTTCGGGTCCGCGAGCAGCCGGCACAGCTGCTCGAGCGCCTGCACCGTTTGGCCGTCGGCTCCGCCGCTTCCGAGGGAATGAGCGCCCCGAGCGGCCTCCTCGAACCGACCGGCCTGAAGCTGTCCCTGGATCCAGGTGATGGCTGCGGAAGGTTCCTTCGGGATCGACTCGCGCCGAGGGGCGGCGGGTCGGCCGGCGCTTCGGCCCCGAGGGCGAGGCGCACGGCGTGCGTCTTTCTCGGTATCGGTCTTCTTGGACTGGTCGGGCTGGTTCAGGTCCGGCTTCGCCGGGGGCTGCCTCTTCTTGCCCGCGGACGATTTGGCCCGCGAGGCCGCCGTCTTGGCCGCGCTCCGGTTCGTGCCCCGGAGAGTGCGCCCGCTCGGTCGAGGCGTTTGCACACTCTCGGCGGCCGTGTCTTCTGCCTCCTGAGGCGGTGAGTTTGCGGGGCCTCGGGTCTCGGTCTTGCCACCTCGAGGTGGGGCGTCCGACCGACGGCGGCGCCGTCGTGGGCGCGGTGAGCTCGGTTCGTTCATCGAGTCCGGCGTCCCTTTCAACTGTGCTCGTAGATGACGTTGACCATGCGTTCGGAGAGCTCTTCGAGCTCGTCGTCGTCGCCGCACTTCTCCGCGTCGCTGATCTGCCCGAGTAGGTCTTCGAGCTCGGAGGCGGAGTCCTCGTCGCTGTCGCTCCCGCGAAGACGCTCGAGCAGCTCTTCGCCCCTCTTGCGGAGCGAGGTCTCGAACAGGGGGGGAGTGGTCTCCGACGGCTCTTCGCTCTCCGTCTCGGCCGGAGCCGGGCTGTCAGGAGGAGCGCCATCCACCGAGATCTGGATGCTGCTCTCCCGCTGCGTTCGCGGATCGAGGGCGCTGATCTCGACGACGCCGTTGACGGTGTAGCGAAAGCAGACGAGGAAGTCGCGGGGCTGCTCGGGGTCGTCGACCGACGAGATGCCCTCGAATCGAAACTTACCGAGCGGCTTGTTGGAGGAGGCCTTGGGCTCGTGACCTTGAAAGACGCGAATCTCGACGGCGTCTTGATCAGGATCGAGCGTGTAGAAGCGCTCGGTTTGGGAGACGGGGATCGGCGTGTTGCGAGGGATGAGGATCTTGTAGCAGTCGCCGACCAGCTCATCGCCGTCGAGGCTCATGTGCTCGATGCCGAGCGAGTAGGGGGCGACGTCGACCAGCACGGTCCCGACATCTTCACCGGCAATCACGGCCGCCTGGAGTGCCGCACCCAGGGCGACGACCTCTTCGGGGCGTTGATCGAGATGAGGCTCGATGCCGAGATGCTGCTCGACCAGCTCCCAAACGCGCGGGATCCTCGAGGAGCCACCGACGAGCAAGACCTCCTGGAGATCGCAGGGCTCGAGCTCGGCTTGCTGCAACGCGTCGTCGATGGCTCGTAGCGTTCCGTACAGCAGGTCTTCGATCAGGCCGACGAAGGTCGCGCGCGAGAGAGTGACGTCGAGGTGACGCGCTTCGCCGCTCTCGGTCTCGACCAGAAACTCCTCGGTGACGCGCACCGTGACTTCTGTGGACAGGGTGATCTTGGCGCTCTCGGCGGCCTGCCGAAGCCGTGCCACGACCTTGGGATGATCGTGCGGGTCGACGTCGGGATGCTTCTCCTGGAATCGCTCGATCAGGTGCTCGACCAAGCGCTGGTCGAAGTCGTCGCCACCCAGCTGACTGTCGCCCGTCGAGGCGCGCACCTCGAGGACGTCGCCCACCTTCTCGATGATGGAAACGTCAAAGGTTCCTCCGCCCAAATCGAACACGAGCAGGTGTCGATCGTCTCCGCGGTCGATGCCATAGGCCAGGGCGGCCGCCGTCGGCTCATTGAGAAGCCGCTCCACCGCCAGGCCGGCCAGCTCACCGGCCCGCATCGTCGCGCGTCTCTGCTCGTCATTGAAGTAAGCCGGCACCGTGATGACGGCCCGATCGATCTCCTCGTCAAGCTCCGCTTCCGCCAGCTCTTTCAGCGCCTTCAAGAAGAAGGCCGAGACCTCCTCGGGCAGGTGGCTCGCCACCTCGAGATCGATCTCGTCTTCCTGACCCATGCGGCGCTTGATCGAGCGAATCGTCCGCTCGGGATAGACGACGGACTGATTCCAGGCCTCCCGCCCGACCAGGGGACGGTCGTCCGGGGCATAGCCGAACACCGACGGCAGCAACGGCCCGTGCTTGCCCGACAGCACCGTCGGGACTCCGTCGCGGGTCACGGCCACGACCGAGTGCGTCGTGCCCAGGTCGATTCCCAGGATCTTCTCGCTCATCGATTCTCCCCTTCACGCCTTTCGGCTCACGCCGAGGCTAGGACTCGGTCTTCACCTCGCCGTTCTTGCCCACGACCACCTCGGAGTAGCGCAGGACGCGCTCGCCGATCCGGTAGCCGCGCAGCCGCTCCTCGATGATCTCTCCGTCGCGGCGACCTTCGACCGACATCGACCCGACCGCCACGTGATGCTCGGGGTCGAAAGGCTGACCCAAAGCGCTGATTGGCTGCACGCCGAAGTCGGTCAAGATCTTCTCGAGCCGTGTCTGGACCAGTCGAACGCCCTCGGCCCAGCTGGCCGAGCGACGTCGCTGCTCCGCGACCAGCGGATCGGGTCCTCGGAACAACGAACGCCGAGCCGGCTCGGGCTCGGCTGCCAAGCGGTCCGCGCTTCGGGCGACCTCGGAAAGCACGTCGTCGAAGGGAAGGAGCGCGGCCGCGATGCGCGCCTTCTCCTCGAGCCGGGCTTGTGCCGACATCTCCTCTCGCGTCGCCGTGCCCTGTGAGAGAGTCTCGAGCCGCTTGGCGATCTCGGCATCGAGAGTCACCAGAGCTTGCCGAGTCTTCTCGTGCTCCGATTGCAGGCTCATCGACTCCTTGAGGCGCGACTTGCCTGCGCGCTCGATCTCGGTCCGGATCGCGGTCAGATTCGACTGCAGCGGAGTCAGATCGACCGCCGGGAGATCGCTGACACTCTGATGCAGTGCGTCGATGGCTTCGCGGGTCTGGGCCGCGCGCATCTCCGCGGAGGCAGCGTTCCGATCGCTTTTCTGCTTGAGCTCTTCGAGCGGCACATCGAGTCGCTTGAGCTGACCGAGTCGCTCGTCCAGACGCGATCGCAGAGACTCGATTTCCGCCTGCGCGGCTCGGACCTCTTCGAGGCGCGCCGTGCGCTCATCCTCGAGGAGCTTCTCCATGCGGACTCCCAAGGCGGCCAAGGCTTCACCGCTCGCGACGGCACCTTGAAGCTCGGTCCATTGCTGGCGAAGTCCCGCCAGGTCGGTCTTCACGTCTTCGACCGAGCCGTTGCCGTGCAGGTCGCGGCGCAGGGCCTCCAACGAGCTGGCGATCTCTCGCTGCCCACCATCGAGAGCGCGCAGCTTCTCTTCGATCTTCGGCCGGCTCTCGTCCGACGCCGGCGCCGAGACGTTTCGCTTCAGCTCGCTCAGCGTCTCGAACTGGGCGGCGAGCTGCTTCTCGATCTCGGCCCAGCGATCGGGAGTGGGAGCGGAGCCGTTCCCGGCGGGTAGCTGACCTTGCAGCTCCTCGACGGCCCGCTGGATGGAGTCCGTCGACTTCGCCGTCCGCGCCATCTGTTCGAACAGACTGCCGAAGCGCGTCTCGAGCTCCTTCGACCAAGAGCCCTGTGAGCTCACGGTCGACGGCGCGTTGGCCGGGAGCTGCTTGCCGAGCCAGGTGCGGAGACCGGTCAGCTCCTGACGCAGCGATTCGCTGCGCTCGCTCTCGCGTGTCTCGATCTGGCGCATCAGATCCGCCACGCTCGGTCCGCCCGTCGCCGTTCGGGACTCACGCAGTGTCAGCAGAGCTTGCGAGAGCGAGTCGAGGCGTTTCTGCACGTCGCTTCGAAAGCGATCGAGCATCTGATCGAGATTGCTCGCGGAAGGCTGAGCTTGAGCCGCCGACTGCACCTGAGCCAGGCGTCGATCGAGCTTCTGACCCAAGCCATCGAGAGCCTCGGCCTTCAAGGCCGAGCGTTGATGCTGCTGCACCTCGCCGTGAAAGGCATGGACCTCGCTCCGGAGCTGCCGAAGCTCCTGATACAAGGCCGAAGCGACCGCAGACGAATCATCCTGCTTCTTCTGAAACAGACCCATGGCGGCCACCTCCTCGTTTGGGGCCGGCGAGATGTCGTGTTTTCTTTACCGCCCAATTGCAGGCCGGGTGGGAACCCGAGCCGGAAAGGCAAGACGCCAAAGAAGCTATCAGAAACTTCGCGGCTGCGACAAGGTCCCATGTGCTCTTCGACTTCGAATCATCGCCAGTCGACTTCGACCGAGGCTCGCAATCGTTCGAACAGGCCCGTATGACAGTGACGCCGGCTAAGAGTGGCCCCTGAGGAGACCTCGATGAACTTCGCACGATGGATCTGGGTGCTCGCGTGCACGACGGGTCTCGCCGTGGGCCAAGTAGACCGAGTCCCGCGGACCGACGTCACGCCGTCACGGCTCGAGCTCCGCATCGATCCCCTGGCCGATCTGTATCACTGGGTGCGGTCGCTCGCGGTCTCCGACCAGCCGTTGCCGCAGCGAGACGGGTTGCCCGAGCTCGTCGCTCGCGTCCGAGAGTCTTCGCGGTCACTCGGCCATCCTCTGCTCTGGGGAGCACTCGATGCCGAGCTCGAAGGCTGTCGCACTGCCGGCGACCTCCTGAAGCGCTTCCGAGAGGGGCCGGAAGAGCAGCGCGCCTTCGGACAGGTGATTCCGCTACGAGCGATCGGCGTCACGATCGCCGAGGGTCTCGTCCCACTGGAGGCGAGCTTCCTGGCCGATCTTTGGCCGGAGCGGAGAGCCGCGCTGCTGGAGCGCAAGGCGCAGCTCGATGCCGGGCTGATCGCGCACTTCGACGACTGCCTCCAGCTGGTGCTCGAGAGCTTCGGGGTCGTCGATCCGCAGGAGACGGTTCCCGTCTACCTCGTCACGCAATCGCCGCCCCCGGGCGGCGTGACCTATTACCGGCGAACCGGGAAGGGGGGAGTCTGCTTCGTCGACATCGAGCACAACGCCGGAGGTCAGCTCGTCGAGACGGTGCTGCACGAGGCCCTGCATGCGCTCGAGGCGGCGGGCGGATCCGACGGCGACGGCGCGACGGCCGATCTTCGACGGCGGCTGCTGGCGTGCGAGCTGCCACCGCGGGACCCGCGCCTTCGGAATCTGCCCCATCTCCTGCTCTTCGTTCAGGCGGGCGAGACGGTCCGACGTCGTCTCGATCCGGAGCATCGGCACTACGGCGAGGTGTCGGGTGCCTATGGACGCTTCGGAGCCGACGCGACGATCGTGCGGGAAGAGTGGATCGCGTTTCTCGACGGGAAGAAGACGCGGGAAGACGCTCTGGCTGCGATCGCGAGGCGGGCGACCGAGCGCTGAGCGTGCGAGCCGTCGAGCGCTTCTTCCGAATCGATGCTCAGGGCGCGTCCTGGGGGCAGAGCTCACGGAGGTACTCGTAGGGGTAAATGCCGGTGCTGTGGCCGTCGCTCCAGCGGAAGCTCAAGGCATAGCGGCCGACGACCTCGATGCTCCGGAGCTGCACCGGCGGTGCCTGGGGCTGGAGCACGTGGAAGGGGCTCTCGGTGCTCGGCGGCACGGCGGTCTCCTTCTCGCGCAAGTCCTTGCAGGTTGCGCAAGGGCAGGCGGCGCGGAGGCCTTGGAGCGGGTAGACGCAGGTGGCGCCATCGCGCCAGGCGATGGTGAGCGTCTGCTCGTCGTGCTCATAGCGACGGGGAACGATCATCGGGCAGCTCGATCTTCGGGACCTCGGCTAGCGAAAGAGCCCAGCGGGGGCTGACGTCGGCTCAAGATAACCGCTCCAGCGCGTGCCGGCGAGGCGGTCGAGCCTTCGGCGAGGAATCGGCTCATAGGCTCTAAGACTGACTTCGCAAAAGGCACGATCGACAGGGCCTGGGACCGTTCTTGGCCAGAAGCCCCGAGAGCCCGCGTTGGAGTGGATTTGCGTCTGGGGCCCGGTGCGATATGGTTTGGGGATGCTCCCGCTCTCCCTGAGCTCGCTCGGGGCGTTGGCGGCATGGCATGTGCAATCCGTGTCCGCTCGAGCCCGACCCGATCCTCCATTGACAATCCTGCGCCCCTCTCTGACCGCCCGAATTGAACACCGGGCCGGAGGGGGCGTTGCCAGCCAAGGAAGACTGAATGACTCCCGCCAGCTCCGACCCGTCTCTTGCGCCTCCCTCCAAGAAGCGCCGCTACGTCAAGGCGGTCGGACCCAAGCTGAATCGACTGCTGGCGGCCGTGTTCCTTCTGTTCGCTCTGCTGTCGGTGAACACGGTCTACCTGCTGGGAGTGCGGTTTCTCGGGATGGCGCGCGGTGAGGCGTACGAGAACTGGTTCTACATGACCATGTTCATGCTGCACGTCGCGCTCGGGCTGGTGATCGTACTGCCGGTGATCGTGTTCGGCGTCGTCCACATCTCCAACACGCACGATCGCAAGAACCGACGAGCGGTTCGGGTCGGCTACGCGCTGTTCGTGACGGCCTTGCTGCTGATGTTCAGCGGCCTGGTGCTCACGCGAATCGAAGGCGTGATCGTGGTGAAGGACGGCTTCTGGCGCAGCGTCGCCTGGTGGATGCACGTGATCACGCCGCTGATGGTGGTGTGGCTGTACGTGCTGCACCGCTTGGCCGGCAAGAAGATCCGGTGGAAGGTCGGCGCCGCTTGGGGGACGGTAGCCGTCGTGTTCGGCGGCCTGATGTTGATCCTGCAAGCGCAAGACCCGCGACAGTGGAACGTGGCGGGCAATCCGGATGGCGCGAAGTACTTCTTCCCCTCGCTGGCGCGCACGGTGACGGGAGACTTCATCCGCGCCGAGGTGCTGCAGAACGACGACTACTGCTTGAAGTGCCACCCCGAGAGCCACGAGGGCTGGGCGACGAGCGCGCACCGCTTCAGCTCGTTCAACAACCCCGTCTACCTGATGTCGGTTCGCGGGACGCGGAAGTACTCGATGGACCTCGACGGCACGGTCAACCGCTCCCGCTGGTGTGCGGGCTGCCACGATCCGGTTCCGTTCTTCAGCGGCAAGTTCAACGACCCGAACTACGACGACGTCAACGACCCGACGGCGCACGCCGGCATCACCTGCACCGTCTGCCACAGCATCACGCACGTGAACTCGAACCGCGGCAACTCCGACTTCACGATCGAGGAGCCGATCCACTACCCGTTCGCGTTCAGCGAGAACCCGGTGCTGCAGTGGATCAACGAGCAGCTCGTCAAGGCGAAGCCCGAGTTCCACAAGAAGACCTTCCTCAAGCCGCTCCACAAGACGGCCGAGTTCTGCAGCGGCTGCCACAAGGTCCACCTGCCCCCCGAGCTCAACGGCTACAAGTGGCTGCGCGGACAGAACCACTACGACAACTTCATCCTCAGCGGCGTCGCAGGCGGCGGCATCACCAGCTTCTATTACCCGCCGAAGGCCGAAGTGAGCTGCAACAACTGCCACCTTCCGCTCGAGACGGCGGAAGAAGACTTCTCGGCCAAGCTCCGTGAGGACGACGACAGCGGCCTCAAGAAGATCATGAGCCACCGCTTCTCGTCGGCCAACACGGCGGTGCCCGTGATGGCAGCGGCCGACGGGCACATCACGGCCGAGCAGGCGGCGGTCGCGAATCAGCTCCATGCCGACTTCAACGAAGGCGTGATGCGCCTCGACCTGTTCGGCATCAAGGAGGACGGCGCGATCGACGGCGAGCTGACGGCGCCGCTCCGCCCCGAGGTTCCCGCGCTCGTGCCGGGTCGTCGCTATCTCATCGAGACCGTGCTGCGAACGGTGAAGATGGGGCACATCTTCACCCAGGGCACCGCCGACTCGAACGAGGTCTGGATGGACGTGAAGGTCACCAGCGGCGACGACGTCATCGGTCGCAGTGGGGGTCTCGACGAGGAGGACCGCTCGGTCGATCCTTGGTCGCATTACGTGAACGCGTTCGTGCTGGATCGCCACGGCAACCGCATCAATCGGCGCAACGCTCAAGACATCTTCACGGTGCTCTACAGCAACCAGATCCCACCCGGTGCGGCCGACGTGATCCACTACGCTCTGCGCGTGCCCGAGAACGTCGGCGACACGCTCACCGTCTCGGTGAAGCTGTACTACCGGAAGTTCGACACCGAGCTGATGCGACATTCCTTTGACGATCCCGAGACGCCCGGGCTCGATCCCTACCTCAACGATCTGCCCCTCCTGCTCCTCGCCCAAGACGAGCTGACGTTCCCGATCGCCGGTCGAGGCATCACGGTCGAGAACGCCGCCTCCGAGATTCCCGAGTGGCAGCGCTGGAACGACTATGGCATCGGCCTGCTCCGCAAGGGCGGCGCGGGTGAGCTTCGGCAGGCGGAGACGGCTTTCCTCCGCGTCGAGGCGCTCGGTCGACCGGACGGTCCCATCAATCTGGCACGCATCTATCTGCGCGAAGGGCGCGTGGCGCAAGAGGCCCCCGAAGCGCTGCGTCGTGCCCGAGATTTCGATCCTCCCGTGCGAGAGTGGTCGCTGCTCTGGTTCTCGGGCCTGGTCAACAAGCAGAACGGCAACCTCGACGACGCCATCACCAACTTCGAGCAGATCCTCGAGGGTGGCTTCGCGCAGGCGGCCGGACGCGGGTTCGACTTCAATCGCGACTATCGTCTCCTGAACGAGCTCGCCAGCACGCTGTTCGATCGCGCCAAGCAAGAGCGCGGTGAGGCGCGCCTCGAGCAACGGCATGCCCTGCTCCGTCGCGCCGAGGAGCACTATCTGCGCGCCCTGACCGTCGACCTCGAGAACGTGTCGGCCCACTACGGCCTCAAGCTCGTCTACACCGAGCTCGGTGAGGACGCGCTCGCCAGCGAGCACGCCGCACTCCACGCCACGTACAAGGACGACGACAACGCGCGGGACCAGGCTGTGGCCGCCGCCCGCCGTCAGTATCCAGCCGCCAACCATGCCGCCGAGGCGGTCGTGATCTACGACCTGCAGCGCGACGGCGCCTACGAGCTTCCCTCGGGACCCAAGTAAGAGAGATCCTGCCCACATGACCGAAGAGAACAAGCGACCCGACGAGACCCAGATCCCCGAAGAAGAGCTCGTTCCCGAGAACGACGAGATCATCGGGCGCGCCTTCAAGTGGTCGCTCGCCGTCATTGGTGTGATCGCCGTCATCGTGGTCGCGATCGTCCTGATCCAACAAGAGGATGACGTCGTCGAGGAGACCAAGGAGAAGAGCGTCGGCAAGATCGCCGATCTCGAGAGTAAGTCCGAGAAGCGCCCGCAGGTCGAGTTCGTCGACGTGACGCGCGAGTCCGGAATCGCCTTCGTTCACGAGAGTGGAGCGCGCGGTGAGAAGCTCCTGCCAGAGTCCATGGGATCCGGAGCCGCCTTCCTCGACTACGACGGAGATGGAGACCCCGATCTCCTTCTGGTCAACGCGACCGTGTGGCCTCATGTCGCGGCCGACGGACCCAAGTCCACTCAAGGGCTCTATCGCAACGACGGCGAGGGGCACTTCGAGGACGTGACGCGTGAGGCCGGACTGGCCGTCTCGTGCTTTGGCATGGGCGCGGCCGTCGGGGACTTCGATGGCGATGGCGACCCCGATCTCTACCTGACGACGGTCGGCTCGAATCGACTCTTTCGCAATGATAGTGGCCAGTTCCTCGATGTCACCGAGGCGTCGGGTACGGGCGGCGCCGCGGATCAGTGGAGCTCCAGTAGCGGCTTCTTCGACTACGACGGCGACGGCGATCTCGACTTGTTCGTCTGCAACTACATTCGCTGGTCGCGTGAGATCGACATGGAGATCAACTTCACGCTGAACGGTCGCGATCGCGCCTACGGGCCGCCGACGAACTATCAGGGCGCACAACCGTACTTGTTCCGCAACGATGGAAAAGGGGTGTTCACCGAGACGGCCGAGGAGGCCGGTCTCCATGTCGTGAACCGCGCCACGGGCGTCGCGGTCGGCAAGTCGCTGGCCGTGATCTTTGAGGACTACGATCACGATGGCGACCTGGATGTGTTCGTCGCCAACGATACGGTGCGGAACTTCCTGTACCGCAATTCAGGTGACGGCTCCTTCGAAGAGGTCGGTGAGCGCGCCGGCTTCGCCTACGACACGGGCGGCAACGCGACCGGCGCCATGGGGATCGACGCCGCGTTCTATCGCAACGACGAGAGCCTCGGCATCGGTATCGGCAACTTCGCGAACGAGATGACGTCACTCTACGTCGCGAGCGAAGGCATCGACCAGTTCGCCGACGAGGCGATCATCGAAGGCATCGGCTCGCCGTCTCGTCTCCGTCTTTCCTTCGGATTGATCTTCTTCGACTACGACCTCGATGGTCGCCTGGATCTGCTCCAAGCGAACGGCCATCTCGAGGAGGAGATCAGCCAGATCCAAGCCAGCCAGGAGTATCGGCAGCCAGCCCAGCTGTTCTGGAATGCCGGCCCCGAGGCGCGTGCTTGCTTCGTCGAGGTGCCCCGCGAGGACGGGCTCGAAGCCCTCGCGGAGCCGATCGTGGGACGCGGCGTCACGGCCGCCGACATCGATGGCGATGGTGATCTCGACCTGCTGCTGACCCAGACCGGGGGTGCCCCGAAGCTGCTGCGGAATGATCAAGAGCTCGGCCATCACTGGCTGCGATGTCGTCTCGTCGGCACGCAATCCAATCGGGACGCCATCGGTGCCGAGGTGACCCTCGTCGCCGGGGGGCGCATCCAGAAGAGACGAGTCATGCCGACCAAGAGCTACCTGTGTCAGGTCGAGCTGCCCGTGACCTTCGGGCTCGGCAAGAAGGCCGAGATCGAGTCCCTCACCGTTCGCTGGCCCGATGGAACGTTGCAGGAGATCCCGAACGTGACGGCCGACCAGCTGCTCGTGATCCGTCAAGATCAGTAGCCACCGGATCGCTGGGACCGGATCGCTTCGACGGGCGATTGTCCCCTCTGCGCTCCCAAGGGGCGACATCATCCAGCCCCCGGGAACGATCGGACAGCAGCGCCGATCGCTCGCGGGAGTTTTCGTGGTTTCGGTTGCCACCGCGCGTCCACGTCGTCGGCTCGGTGGCTTCCAATCCTTGCAGCGGCTCGACCCGCCAGCGATGATCCGCTAGGCAACTCGATCGTGTTCGACCTGCCGACCCGCCCCTTCGCTCTCGGACTGAGGAGACAACGCCCGTGTGGATCATACTGTGGATCTCGCTGATCGGGCTCGGGGACCCGCCGCGCGATCGGATCGAGCTCAGGGGCGGGACGACGCTCGAAGGCACGATCCGGGCACAGGACGCGGTGGGACTCGACCTCGAGCTGCCGAGTGGTGAGGTTCTCTTCCTCGCGGCCGCCGACATCGCGGCGGTCCACGCGGCGTCAGTCGAGGCACCGCCCTTCATCCGGTTTCAGGTGGGGGAGACGGCCGACGCACTCCAGACCGCGTGGTCGGTCTACCGATCTCCCGATGGCAAGGCGCGAGTCGCTCTGGCAGGAGCGGTCCACATCGCGGATGCCGGCTACTTCCAGGAGCTTCAATCACGCCTCGATCGATACGACGTCGTGCTCTTCGAAGGCGTCGGGAATGCCGCCGAGCCCGAGGTCGCCGCCCGGGCCGAGAAGAGGCTGGGCTTCATCGGGCAGCTTCAGCTCCAGATGGGCGATCTCCTGGATCTGACGTTTCAGAAGGACGGCATCGACTACAGCCGCGAGAGCTTTCGCAACGCGGACCTGGGATGGGCTGAGCTGCAAGGTGAGCTCGATGAGCGTGGCCAGACACTGGTACCGATGGAAGGTCTGCTCCGCTTGGCGGCGCCCTTGATGCGTTGGACGATGTCCGCCCAGGCGAAGCTTTGGGAGCAGAGCGGGCAGAAAGAGAAGGCTTCCACCGAGATGAAGCGCTCGCTCGCCGGTGTGTTGGCCAATGCCGACCAATTCCTCGAGCAGCTCGGAATGCACGACCCGAACCAGCGGGACGACGTGATCATCTCGGTGCGAAACGACGCCGCTCTCCGCGAGCTCGACGTCGCCTTGGCCGAGGAGGACACTCGAAACATCGTCGTGTTCTATGGCGCCGGGCACCTGCCGGACCTGCATCGTCGCTTGGTCGAGCGCGGTTTTCGTCTCTGCGGATGGAGCTGGATCGATGCCTGGCACCTCCCCAAGTGATTCGATGGGTGGGAGGTCGAACGAGAATCGCGAGCTCGAGCTGTCGAGCGAAGCGATGCGCTCACTGACTGAGCGCACGGTCGAACGCCTGATCGCCCACGTCGAGTCGCTCCCGGATCAGCCGGCGTCCGAGACCGCAGGAGCCGAGGCGCTCGCCGCCTCTCTCCGAGAGCCCACGCCCGAGTCGGGTCAGCCCTTCGACGGAATCCTCGCAACGCTGTTCGAGCGCGTCTTCCCGGTCAGCTTCAACACGGCCTCACCCGGCTACCTGGCCTACATTCCGGGCGGTGGGCTGTTCCAAACCGCGCTCGCCGACTTCATCTCGGCGGCGACCAACCGCTACACCACCGTCTTCGTGGCTGGTCCTGGGCAGGCCCAGATCGAGGCCACCGTCGTGCGCTGGTTCGCCGACTGGATCGGCTATCCGGACACGGCCGGGGGCTTCCTCGCGAGCGGTGGCTCGCTGGCGAACTTCTCGGCTATCGTCACGGCTCGGCAGGAGCGCTTGCCGGAGAACTTCCTCGACGGGACGCTGTACGTCTCCGAGCAAGTGCATCACTCCATCACCAAGTCGGCTCGCCTGGCCGGGTTCCCGACGCGGAACGTCCGAGCGATTCCGACGGACGATCGATTCTGTATCCGGTGTGATCTTCTGCACGAGGCTATCACGGCGGATCGTGCGAGCGGGCGTCGCCCCTTCCTCGTGGTGGGAAGTGCCGGCACGACCAACACGGGGGCGATCGACGACCTGGAAGCACTCGCCCAGATCGCGGCTCGCGAGGATCTCTGGTTTCACGTCGATGGCGCGTACGGCGGATTCTTCGTGCTCACCGAGCGGGGCCGGACTCGGATGCGCGGTCTGGCGAGTGCCGACTCGATCACGCTCGATCCGCACAAGGCGCTGTTCCTGCCCTATGGCACCGGCTCATTGATCGTGAAGGATCGTCGCGCACTCCAGCGGGCCCACAGCGAGCGCGCCGACTACATGCCGGCCATGCAGGAGGATGCCGATCACATCGATCTTTGCGAGATATCGCCAGAGCTGTCTCGAGGCTTTCGCGGGCTGCGAGTGTGGCTTCCCCTGAAGCTGCATGGCGTCGGTCCGTTTCGCGACAATCTCGAGGAGAAGCTCGATCTCGCGACCTGGGTGACGGAAGCGATTCGCGATCTACCGAACATCGAGATCGTCGCGGAGCCGCAGCTCAGCATCGTCGCCTTCCGGCATCGCCCCCAGGGTCTCGCCGACGGTCCCGAGCTCGATGCGCACAATCGGCGACTGATGGAGCGGGTCAACTCGAAACGGCGAGTCTTCTTGACCGGGACGTCTCTGGGCGGGCGCTTCGTGATTCGGATCTGCGTGCTGTCATTCCGAACGCATCGCGACCGGATGCAGGAGGCATTCGAATCGATCCGCGACGCGGTCGCTGCCGGCAGCTGACGGCGTTCTCGCTCTGCCGGAGGAGCGACGGAGCGCGCGCCACGGCGATTGCCGGGCGAGCGCTCCGCGCGTTTTGGGATCAGCGACGATGTTCGCGGAGGCGACGCAGGCGCTTGCGGACGGTGTCCTGAAGTCGATTCGCGGCGAGGTTGATCGCGCGATACAGGCTTCCATCTCGCTGCTGAACCATCAACTCGCGGCCGTTGGACAGCCGCACCTGCAAGAGGCAGCGTTTGTCGAGCCCTCCCCGTGGCCCGTTCAGGTCTTCGAGCTGTACCCGAACCGAAGCGATGCGATCGACCACCCGATCGAGCGCTCGCCTCATGCGGGTCTCAGCGTGACGGAGCAGCGAGTCCGAAAGGCGGACATTACGTCCCCAGATGTCGACTTGCATGGACGACCTCCGTGCTCGTTTGGACGACCTTCTTCGAAGTGTCCCGTTTCCGGCTCCATCCTAGCTCAGCGCGGCCCGAGCCGTAAGGGGCCGGATTCTCACTGTTCAGGACTCGACCAAGATGGCCTCGGAACTGTCCTCGAGTGCAGAACGGGACGAAGGAACAGATTGCGGAGGTGAGGCCAGAGGGAGGTCGTCGGATGTGGAGAGGGACCCGAGACGAGGCTCGAGGTCGATCGGCCGGATGACGCAGGTGGCTCAGACTCGAGGGGTGGGCCTCGAAGGGAAACCGGCACTCCAAACAAGGAGCGGTACCTGACTTCGTTGAGTGAACATAATGTCGAGTCGTCGGTGGCTCGGTCACAAACGAAGAGGAATCATGCCATGAGCAAGGTCAATCCGATTCTTCTGGAACGTCGCGACCCACGTCGAAGACGTACCGCCCGATTAGCTCGCCGAGCGTGCCGCAAAGGCCTTCGGCGGCAGTTGACTCGAACACCGCGGGGGGCACCCGAGCGGGTGCCCCCGATCGGTCTTCTCGGGGAGCCCGACACCGACCGACCAGATCCCCCCGATTCGACGCTCGCCGCGGTCGGCTACCGCATCCTGGAGCCGGCCGTCATCCTGAGGATGGCGCGCGATAGACCGGGACTAGCTAGACCGGCGTCGGGCCGGCCGGGTGGGGTGGCGGGGAGTCCCGGTCCACCAGCTGCGCGATGGTATCGAACAACGCGCTCGGCCGGAGCGGTTTGGTGAGGTACTCGTCCATGCCGGCCCCGAGGCACTTCTCCCGGTCGCCGCGCATCGCGTGGGCGGTCAGCGCGATGATGGGCACGTGGCCCCCTTGCGCCTTCTCCCGGCTCCGAATCGCCCGCGTGGCACTCAGCCCGTCGAGTATCGGCATTTGGACATCCATCAGCACGACGTCGAAGGTGGCGACCTCGAGATGGTCGAGAGCTTCTTGCCCGTTGTTGGCCACGGTCACGCGGCAGCCGCGCTTCTCCAAGAGCCGGCACGCCAGCTTCTGATTCATCGGATTGTCTTCGGCCAAGAGCACGTGCAGGCTGGCAAGCAGTGCATCGTTCCTCTCGATGCGGACGGATTCTGGCTCGCCCGAGACCGGCACGAGGCTCGGCCCGCCTCCTCCGCCCAGCGCTTCAGAGACACGGTTGAAGAGCTCGGAGGGGCCGACCGGCTTCACCAGGACGTCGTGAATGTCGAGGCCCCGCATCTGCGAGCGGATCTGGGGCTGGTCGAAGGTCGTCGCCAAGATGAGGATAGGAACCTCGGGCGGCAAGCCGCTACTCCGGAGCGACGAGATGATCGAGAGCCCCGAGATCTCTTCGAGCTGGGAGTCGAGCAGGACGAATCGGATGGGGGTCGACTGGCTCTCTCGATCTGCAATTGCGGCCAAGGCCTGGTCGTGGTTCTCCGCCACCTGCGTCGCGATTCCCCAAGCTGCCAGGAGCTCGGCGAGGGACTCGCGGCTCGTTCGATTGTCGTCGATCACCAGAGCTCGCCCTCCTTCGAAGGGCTCGAGGCAGCGCTCGAGGGCAGGCTCGTCCACCTTCTCGAAGAGGGCGGTGAAGAAGAAGCGGCTCCCGACGCCCAGCTCGCTCTCCACCCCGATCTCACCGTCCATCAGCTCGACGAGCTGTTTGCAGATCGCCAAGCCCAGCCCCGTGCCGCCCGCTCGACGCGTGTGAGAGGCGTCCACCTGCTCGAACGAGCGAAAGATCCGCTTCTGATCGTTTCGGCTCATGCCGGCCCCGGTGTCGCGAATCTCGAAGCCGACCCGCACCGTCGAGTCGGAGGAGCCGGGCTCGGCCCGGAGCGACAGCACGATCTCGCCTTCGCTCGTGAACTTGATGGCATTGGTGATCAGATTGGTCAGCACCTGACGAAGACGATCGGGGTCGCCGACCAGGAGGTCGGGCGTGTTCGAGGCAGTTCGCATCGCCAGCTCGCAGCCCTTCTGATGAGCCTTGATGGCGAGGACGCGCAGTGTCTCTCCGGCGACGATGTGCAGCGAGAAGCGGCGCGGGACGAGCTCGAGCTTGCCGGCCTCGATCTTGGTGTAGTCCAGAATGTCGTTGATCAAGCTGAGCAAGGAGTTGGCCGACGACCGGACGGTCTGGAGGTAGTCCCGCTGCTCCTCGTCGAGCTCAGTCGCCAAGGCGAGCTCGGTCATGCCGATCACGGCATTCATGGGGGTTCGGATCTCGTGGCTCATGTTGGCCAAGAAGAGTGACTTGGACTCGGCGGCCTCCTCGGCGCGCGCCAAGGCCTTGCGCAGCTCGAACGTGCGTCGCTCGACGGCGTTCTCCAGCTGTGACTGATAGGAGACGAGCGTGCTCTCGCGCTGCTGAACCATCTCGACCATCGAGTTGAAGCGGTCGATCAGGTCGCCGATCTCTGCACCGCTCATGCGGGGAGCCCGGATCGAGTAGTCTTGCTCGGTTTGGATCCGCTGGGACACGTGAGCCAAGCTGAGGATCGGGGCAGAGACGCTTCGCTGGAGGCGATAGGCCAGGAGCAGCGTCAGGAGGGTGGCTCCGGCGGTGACGAGAGCGATCGTGCGGTCGAAGGCGGACTGCCAGCGCTCGATGATGCTCAGGTCGGTGACGAGGCACAGGCGGTAGGGGCGGGCACCCGACTCTCGGCTGTACCAGATCGTGAGCAGCCCCTCGGTGAAGTAGCAGCCGTCGCCGACCGGAGGCTCGGCGGTCAGCTGCTTGCTGTCCGCTCGTCGAAACTCCGCGAAGGGCGACTCGGGGTTCACGGTGCCCGGCGAGTCGGCGCTCTCGAGGGGGTAGATGGCGGCGAGGCGCATGGAGGGCTCGGCACTCAGGACCTCCAGCAAGCCGCGTGCGTCGTCTGGGCTGTCGAAATCGACCGCCGCCTGCACATTGGCGGCCGTGATCCGGGCCAGTGTCTGGAGCTGCTGCTCGGTCTTTTCCCGGATCATCTGACTGCCCAGCCACGACATGAATCCCGCTGCTGTCAGCAAGCCGGCCACGGTCGTGATCACGATCAGAAGGGTGATCCGGTATCGGATCGACACGTTCTGGAAAAGGCTCACAGGAGCTTACCTCTTCGAGCAGTCAATGATCCGAGCGTTCCGGAGCAGTCCGGATTGCAGCTCGAGACCGGCGCGGCGCTCGTGCTTTCGGCAGGCCTCGAAAGCGGCTCGACGATTCTCGATGTAGAGCGACAAGATGCTCCCCTGCTCGGCCTGTCCCTTGGCCAGACCGATCGTCAGGATGGGGCGAGCTCCGTACAGCCGCTCGATCTGGTCGAGGTCCCGCCTCCGATCGGCACCGATGAGAAGAACATGGATCTCGTCCGGTCGGGGAAGCTCTTCGAGTACGAGAACTCGAACGGGACGAGGTGTGGTCGTCGGCTTGACGGTGTTCCCGGGATCGATGCGGCGAGTCCGGATCGCGATCTGCTTCCCCTTCTTCGTGAGCTCCTTCAAGGCGCGGGCGAGCCGGTCGTCCTTCCAGACTCCAATGATGAGCGGGTCTCGAGCCTCTTTGGTTTCTTGCGTGGAGAAGCTCGTCTCGGGCCAGATCGTGTAACCGCAAAAGCTCAGGACCAGCGCGGCCTTCAGGGAGTGGACGTCCCGAGCCGGCGGCTTCTCTTGCCAGGCTCCGGAGGAGAGCGAGGAGGCGGTCAGCATCCATACACCGACGACCAGGTGAGTCAACCAGAGGTCGGCTCGCCTTCGCGCCTTCGGAGTGTGGGTGTTTCCCGTCATCCTGCTCATTCGGGCTCAAAACCTCAGAGCGACACTGAAGTAGATGGCCCGTTCGACCTCGGTGGGCACGATGCCGATCTGGCCTTGGAACTCGGGATGCCGACGATCGAGGAGGTTCTGTCCGACCAAGGCGAGCTCCACGGAGTCCGTCGGACGCCAGCCGAAGCGAAGATCCGCGCGCAGATATGCCGGGGCACTCTGGGCCGAGATCACGTCGACGTAGGACAGGAAAGCATCGATCTCGATGTCGTCGGTCACGTCGAGCTGCGAGCGCAAGGTGGCTTGGTTGCGCGGCGAGTTGTCGTCGAGATCATCGAGCGGCGTGAGCCGACCGGTGGGCTTGGGACGGTCCATGATCTTGAAGAAAGCGTAGGTACCGATCAGACGCCACGAGTCCGTCACTCGCCAGCGGCTCTCCATCTCCAGGCCGTAGGCCTGAGCTCGTCGTTGATTCTCGAAGAACTGGGGAATGACGACGGTGCCCGCCGAGGTCACGAACGGTGCCCCATTCTCCAAGCTGTTCAAGTTGTCGTAGTCGTTGACGAAGGCGCTCACGTCGATCGAGACAGATTCGTGGGGCTGAACGCGATAGCCGAGCTCGTAGGACGTGAGCCGCTCCTCGGCATAGCTCTTGTCGCCGTAGATCGTGATCTCTGTCGGCAGGCCGGTGCCGGGATCGGTGAATGTGTTGATCCGAATGCGCCCTTCGTCCTCGTAGCGGGACGGCGAGCGGATGGCGCGCGAGACGGCACCCCAGAGCGTCTGGCGCTCGGTCGGTTGAAAGCTCAAACGCACACTCGGTTGGACCTCGACGCCCGTATAGGGCTGATGCTCGACCTTGGTGCCCGCTGTGAATTGCAATTGGTCGTCAATCAGCTCGATCTGATCCTGGACGAAAGCGCTCAGAAGATGGGTGGAGCGGCTTCGATTGTGGATGTCGATGTACTGGGAAGGATGGTTGCGATCGAAGAGCGCCCGATATCCGAAGCCGACCGCGACCTGGTGCGAATCGACAGGTGACCAATCGAGCTGATAGTCGAGATCGATCGTGTCCGTCGTCGTGTCGGCGGTCAACCGGGAGGTCCGTTCCTGCCGGTCATAGTAGACCTGAAGCGTCGATCGCAGGTCGTCTCCGTGACCCAAGCTGTAGCGGCCGAGAAGGTTTCCTCCGGCAAAGTCTTCCTCGTCTTCGATCACGATCGTGGTGGTCGGTCGGATCAGAGGGACGACCTGACGGCCGCCGAACTTGCCCAGCATCAGGTCGCCTTGAAGCGTGTATCGCGCGTCGGCGCTCCCATACCCGTCGATCCGGAAGCCGGCTTGGGCTACCTGCGAATCGTCGGCACCGTCCTCACCGGTGCGCACCCGCTGCGAGTCCTGGTTCTGATGATGAGCGTACACGCGATAGTACACGTCGTCCGAGATCTGATCGCCATAGCGGAAGGCCGAGAAGCCTTCGAGCTCGGAGCCGCTGCCGGCTTCGACGTAGCCTCCTTGAGTCTCCCTCGCCTCCTTCGAGATGATGTTGATGACACCGTTGACCGCGTTTGCTCCCCAGAGCGCCGCCCCTGGCCCTCGAATGATCTCGATCCGCTCCAGATCGGAGAGCATCGGCACCTGGGCTTGCCAGTAGACACCCGAGAACAGATGCGTGTAGAGGGTGCGCCCATCGCTCAGGACTTGAAGCTTGTTCGCGAACTGATCGGCGAAGCCGCGAGCGGAGATGGCCCAGTGGTTGGCCGTGATCTGGCCGACGTGCATGCCCGGGACCAATCGAAACAGATCCGGCAGGCGGCGCATGCCGGAACGGCGAATGTCGTCCTCGGTGAGTGCCGAGATCGCGGCTGGCGCCGTGAAGAGTCGCTCCTGTCGCTTGGAAACCGAGGTGACCTCGACCTCCAGGAGCTCTTCGAGGCTCAGATCGAGGAGCTCCTCGGCCGGATCTTGGGAGTCGACTTCGCTCGGTTGGCTGCCCGAGGCGGGTCCGACTTGGGCTTGGGAGAGCTCAGCGGTGGCGAAAAGGGTCCCGACGCCACAAAGAGTGAGCGATCTCCACCGTCCCGCGAGTCCAGCTTTCGCGTTCACTCGATGCTCCTGGTGAGATTCCCGAGGTAACCGTGGGGAGAGGAGATCCACGCAGGGCTCATCGAGCTATCAACCACAAGAACTTGAAACAGAAGCGGAAAAGGGGGGACCTACGCCATGCGCTCAGGACCCGGAGGCTCGGGATTCGACCTGCCGCTCCTTGCGAGGGCCGGCCTCTTCCTCACCGGAAGCTCCTGGAGAGCGGTGACTGAGGCGCCCGATGTCGGCTTCGCGGCCGCCGACGACTCGGAGCTCGGTGCTTCCGTGGACGGTGAGCACCCGGCCAGACGTGTACTGACCCGCCCGGGTGCTCATCGTGGCTTGCTGGCTCGCTCCTGCCGTCAGGGCGACGGAGCGAGAATGAAGAACCGAATATCGAGCGCCGGCATCGCGGCCACCTCGACGAAGTCGTTGCTGACCGTCCGGATTACGGTCGCCGTCTCGGCATCGATCAGGTCGTAGTTCTGGCCGACCGTGAGGCCTCCGTCTGCGAACCGGAACAGATAGGTCAGGCTCTGAGCGGAGGTCTCGGGGTTGGCGATCACGATGCCGACCCGTCCATCGGGCGCGCGGTAGGAGGCCGAAGGCAGGTCGACTGTCTGGACGCTGTAGAGATCGAGCTGTCGATTGAAGAACTGACGAACGACGATCGAGGCATCGGTTGTCATCGGCCGCAGGAACTGGCCGTAGGTCAAGAAGGCGGCCTGGTTGCGGCGCGTGTCGATCATCTGCTGGAGTAGCGAGACGTATATCTGGACCAGCGGGTCCGAGCTCAGGTGGTTCACGGGGCCGCCGCGCAGGTACTCGGCCTCGACGGCCGTCACGATCTTGCCATTGACGAATCCATCAACCGCCGTGAAGAGTAGATCGTCCGCGTCCACGTAGATGGACGCCAGGTAGTCGGACTTCCCGTTCGAGAACACCATCGGGATGTAGTCGTGGAAGAGCGCTTCGGGCAGCGGCACGTAGCGGGCCCAGGAGGCGAGGGTCAACCGGCTGCCATCGGCGGTGTTCGGCGTCGCGATCCACTCGGTCGTTCCGATGTAGCCCTCGAACAGCGCCTCGTAGCCGATGACCTGGTCGGGGTTGCCGGTGCGGAGGCAGCTTCGGAGGCTCTCGAAGAGCTGACGAAACCCGTTGACCATGTGCGTGCCGTACCCGCTGTGACCGTGGCTGGCGTCGTAGTCGGGAAACGTGTCGTACGGGTTGTCGAGATAGACGGCGTCGACGGGCTGGAGCGCCTGAATCACCGAGCACATGTGACTCTGCCAGCCGGCCTGGCTGGGATCGGCGATGGCTAGTGAGCCCGCCGAGAACGGGTCGATCGTCGTCTGGCCGAAGAAGTCCTTCTTCGTCAGCGGCGCGATGTTGTTCGTGACGTAGGTCGGATCGAGCGTGTCGTAGGCGTAGGACCAGAAATAGGGCATTGAGCGCACGCCCTTGGTCCGCAGCTGGTGGATCGTGGACAGGAAGCTCGGCTTGGCCGTGTAGGGGCCGACGCCGTTGAACCAGCTCCACTGCATCACCACCATGCGATCGGCCGGGATTCCGTAGTGCAGACGAACACTCTCGTAGTCGGCGGCCACCGTCGCCGGATTCGCGAGTGAGTCGAACGAGTGCGAGCTCAAGAGCTCGAGCTCTTTCCACCAGGTCGGGATGTCCGTGCGATTGACCAGCGGGCCGGCCGACATCCAGCTCTGACCGAGCGACCAGGTGCGATAGATCTGGGCCGCATCGAACCAGTCGCCGCTGAAGGTCCCGACGACGAGGTCGTAGGAGGACGTGTACGTGCTCGGGACCGTGACCAGGTCGGTCGCGAACTGCTCGACTCCGACCCAGTAGCGCTCACCGTCGGCAGCGTAGACCAGCTGCTTGTAGTCCCACTGCCCGTCGTGGGTGGCGAGGTAGAGCCCGTCTCCGGCGTCGGTGTAGTAGGGGAACAGCTGAAAGGGCAGCTTGTTGGAGATGAAACCGAGCGTTCCGTTGCCGACCAGGTTGGTGGCGGGGTTGGTCACCAGCAGTCCACCGCGCGACGGCATGACGGCGAAGCTGTTCCCGGTGGTGGGCTTGTGCGGCCCGACGCCGATCGTGGTCTCCTTGATCGCGTGGCCGAGCACGGCACTCCCATCGACCGACGCTCGCCAGTAGGAGTGATCGCCCGTCGCGGGAATGCGAATGTCGATCGTCACCTCGAAGCGTTCGGCACCGAGTGGACACTGCCGCCAGCGGAGCGTTCCGACCAGGTCGCTGCCCGAGAGGCTGGTCGTGATCGTGCACGGGCCGAGCGTGTCGTTGGCGTCGACGGTCGTGATCGCACCGGTCGACACGTCGATCCAGTCGACTTGCCAAAGTGGGTCTTCGGCGAAGGTGAAGCGCTGGCCCGAGGTCACGTTCTCCAGGGATTGGAGATGGATGTCGGCCAGGACCGGCGCAAACGTGAAGTCGTAGCGGAGATTGCCATGGGCGAGGACGTAGGTGGGCTCGTTGATGCCTTTCCCGTTGCCCTTGGGGATCTGTGCGAGTCCGGTCGCTGCCAGGAAGAGGCACGCGACGATCGGGAGCATCGGTCGGACGGATGCAGTCATTGCCGGGAGTTCCTCACTCGAAATGGGAGAGAGCGCTCGCCCCGGACCCTCTGGCCCGAGATCGGTCATCCGGTCGTCGGATTGCTGCTGGGCTTCGAATCGGCGAGCTGGCGGCTTCGTTCTTTTCGAACCCGCGCGATGTTATCAGAGCGCCCCGCCGGACTCTACTTCGCGGCCCGGAGTGATGAGCTCGCCGCTTCCCGAAAGACCTTCGCCAGGTCGTGGAACTCCGCGGCCCGCGGTGAGGACGGGCGCCAAGCAAAGGCCAGCTCGCGCCCGACCTGAAGACCCTGCAGACGGAGAATCGTCAGTCGATCCTGTGAGCGTACCTCCGTCGAGACGGCCAGCTCCGGCAGGAGGGTGATTCCGAGCCCGCTGGCCACCATTCGAACGAGCGTGTTGAGGCTGGTGGCCCGGAAGTCCCCGATCTCCGGCGCTCGAGCGCGGTGGCACAGGGAGAGCGCCTGGTCTCGGAGGCAATGGCCGTCCTCGAGGAGCAAGACGTCTTCGCCTTCCAACTCCTCGAGAGCGATCCGCTTCCGCTTGGCGAGACGATGGGACGACGGCACGGCCACCACGAAGGCTTCCCGCCCGATCGATTCCGTCGTCACTTCGCCCAGGTCTGCCTCGAGCGCGATCAGGAGCAGGTCGAGGTGGCCGTTCGCGAGCGCGGCCACGAGGTGAGGGGTCAGGTCTTCGCGCAGCAAGAGCTCGAGCTCGGGGAAACGCCGTCGCACCTTCGGCAGGGCGATCGGCAGCAGATAGGGGGCGACGGTCGGGATCACGCCCAGCCGGAGCGAGCCGGTGAGCGGCTCGGCGAATTGGCGGCCGATCTCGACCAGGTCGCGCGCGTCGGTCAAGATCCGGCGCGCTCGGCGGACGACCTCGGCGCCTGCTTGCGTGAGACGGACCTGCCGACGATCTCGCTCGAAGAGGGCGACTCCGAGATGGCGCTCGAGCTGCTGGATCTGAGCGCTGAGGCCTGGCTGGCTGACGAAGGTCGCCTCGGCAGCCTTGCGGAAGTGGAGGGTCTCGGCAAGGGCAACGGCGTACTCGAGCTGGCGAAGCGTAGGAAGCTCCAAGGTGACGATCTCCGGGCGCGACGAGCTCTGAGAACGAGCAGCTCTCCTGTCAGGACCGCGCGTTCGATTGGAATGATCACGGGTCGAAGTCTCTCGAACGCCGACAGTTTAGCCAGACGGTGCCCTCGGAGGCCCGAGTTTATAATCTGAAGTCGGGCCTCCGAGGGAACGGTCTGGAGCATTTCGTTTTGCAACACCAGGATTCAGTCGAGCGGGAGGGCTTCTCGCCCACCGCTCTCTCACCCACGCTCCTCGAAGGCAAATCGCCCCGCCAACAGGCCACGAGGATTAAGTGGCGCGACCTGTCGAACTCCGTTC
>JAJDCO010000050.1 GCA_029260795.1 Planctomycetota bacterium
CCCAAGCAATCCTCGATCTCCGAGCCGTTGACAAGAACGGTGACTGGCAGGAGTTCTGGAGATACCGACCTCAACGGGAGCACCAACGGCTCTACGGCACCAAAGTCGCCTGAAACGGCCAACAAGGATCAAATACACCCAATTCGATTCCGCAATGACTCGCGAGCGCGGTCGCAGAGACCGCGGGCGGCAGCCACCGTGATTCCCATCGCCTGACTCACTTCGACCTGCGTTCGTTGCCCGAGATAACGAAGGCGAAAGGCCGTCTCCTGGCGCTCCGGCAAGACGTAGAGGTACGAGTTGATCACTTCCTCGTAAACGGCCGGCGACGGAGCCGTGATGACGATCAATGCATCCGGCGCTTCCTGCGCTCGGGTTTGGAACCAACGATCCCGAACTCTCGAGCGGCGGAAAACGGACGTCGAGAGATTCGCCACCGCCGTCTGCAGCCACGCCCACAGCCTCGCCAGATCTGTCGAAGCACAGTCCCGACGCGTACCCGAACACACTTCGAGCTCGCTCCACTTCTCGACCAATCGCACTCGGGCGCGGTCGACGATCTCGGGAGCTTCGCCATACAATGACGGCGGCAATCGTCGGCGAGCGCATCTCTCCAAGCACCGGTTCCCCATCGTCTGCCGAAGGAGACGGCTCAACAGGGGACAGTCATGGATATCGGCACAGTGCGCCCCCGAGCTATCGGGATTTGCAGCACCCTGCCCGGCATCGGTCCCGCCCTCCGAGAGAGTCTTCCCCGCGGACTCGGCCATCGCATCCTCCTAATAGAGAGGAGTTTAGCGTAATCAGCGCTCGAACCGTGGAGGCCACTGTAAACCCGGCAACTGCGCGGTGCAATCGCATTTCGGTTGCGGGAAGCTGCCGAATCCCCGGCCACTGCTGCCGGGGTTGGCAACTCTGGATACCGGCGAAGCCCCGAAGCGGGCTCACTCGCATTCCCCGCAACTGCATTCCACGCCGTTGCCGCGGGACTCTCGCCACCTGTCCTGGCGATGCAAGGCTATTGCGATGACGACTCCGTGTCCTGGCCCCGGCGACGGCCCCTACCAGAATCACCACCCGAGCGACGAAAGCGCTCGCACTGGGTGAGGCGGTTGGATCACCACGACGCCCTGCTACCTTTCCTGCGAGGTAGCGCGACGGAGTCAGCCCTCACTCTCCGCCTGATCTTCATCGGGGACGTCGGTCGATCCGGACGGCTCGACCGGTGCGGAACGGGGGCCGTGGTGGCTCTCCCAATCACCGATCGCCGCACGCTGAAGATCGGTTCGGACATCGGGCTCGTGGAAGCTGGCGTAGCCGTAGTCCTCTCCCGTGCGAATGCGCAGCGCGCGCACGGCATTGTGTCGCGTGCGGGCCGAGGTCGAGCGCAGGTCGGCCATCAAGGCCGACATCTCGTACCGTTGGACATCATCGGCCAAGAGGTCGAGGCCGAAGAGCCCGGTGATGAAGTCCGCCATCTCGGCAGTCCGCAGCTCGAAGTTCAGGCCGTAGACGAAGAAGTTCAGCGACGCGCCAATGTCAAAAAAGCCGCGATCATTGAAATCCGAGACATCCCACGAGTACTCCTCGTAGTCCGGATCGAGGGTGTCCCGACGCACGAATCCCACGACGTTCGAGTAAGCCTTCGGCGATGTCTCCACCTCATGGAGATAGAGCGGACCGAGGCCGAACTCGTAGCGGATCTCCTCCTGCGACGTCAGCTGACCATCGATGAGACCGTAGCGCTTGCCCTCGTAGGCGCCCCAACCCGCTTGGACGATCTTGGTGATCTGCAAGTTGATCTGGGAGCCGACGGCCGGCCCCATGCGCCATCCCACCATCTGCGCTGCATCGTAGCCACGATCGGCGAGGTACGGCACGGAGCAGCCGGCCAGGCTCATCAACAATGCGGCGGCGAGAACGTGGCAGGCGCGGCTCGAGCGTTCGACCATCCTGACGAGACCTTTCACGATGGGAAGGAGACGGGGGCCGGCGCATAGCCGACATCACTCGTAAGCAGGAATACCCGTGATCGCGTGACCGATGATCAGCGTGTGAATGTCGTGCGTTCCCTCGTAGGTCTTGACCGACTCGAGATTGCACATGTGACGACCGCTTTGGTACTCGTCGCAGATGCCATTGGCACCGAGGACATCGCGCGCTTCGCGAGCAATGTCGAGGGCCATCGCGACGTTGTTTCGCTTGGCCAGAGAGATCTGCGCCGGGCGCACCTTGTTCGCATCCTTGAGACGACCCAGCTGGAGCGTCATGAATTGCGCCTTGGTGATCTCGTTCAACATCTCGACCAGCTTGCGCTGCACGAGCTGAAACGACGCGATCGGCTTGTCGAACTGGATGCGCGTTTGCGAGTAGCGAAGCGCCTCGTCGTAGCAGGCCATGGCGGCACCGATGCCGCCCCAGGCGATCCCGTAGCGCGCCTGCGACAGACACTTCAATGCCGACTTGAGACCCTGGCAACCCGGCAGGCGATTGGCCTCCGGAATCCGCACGTCCTCGAGGTACAGCTCACTCGTCACCGAGGCGCGCAGGCTGAACTTGCCTTCGACGTCCGAGGAGGAAAAGCCCTTGCGATCCGACTCGACCAGGAAGCCTTCGACCTCTCCCTCGTCGTTCTTCGCCCAGATCACTGCGACGTCGGAGATCGAGCCGTTGGTGATCCACATCTTGGTGCCATTCAGCACCCAGTCGTTGCCATCCTTCCGCGCCCGCGTCAGCATGCCGCCGGGGTTTGACCCGAAGTCGGGCTCCGTCAGTCCGAAGCAGCCGATCTTCTCACCCTTGGCCAGCGCCGGCAGCCACTGCTCCCGATGCGCCTCCGACCCGAAAGCGTAGATCGGATACATCACGAGAGCCCCTTGCACCGAGACGAAGCTGCGCAAGCCGCTGTCGCCTCGCTCGAGCTCCTGCATGATCAGCCCGTAGGCGACGTTGTTCAAACCCGCGCAGTCGTAGCCCTCGATGTTGGCGCCCAGCAGCCCCAGCTCAGCCACCGGAGGGATCAGCTCTTTGGGAAACGTCCCCGCTCGGTTGTGGTGCTCGATGATGGGGAGCACCTCCTCCGACACGAACTCACGGACGCTGCTGCGGACCAACAGCTCCTCTTCTGAGAGGAGGCTGTCCATGTCGAGAAAGTCGACGCCCGTAAACTTGGCCATCTCTGTTCACCTCGAGGTCGTTGCGGAAGGCCGCTCGCCGGACCCGGCGCGGCGGAGGGCGACAGCGCCCGAACTTGGGCGGATCTCGCTAAAGTCCGTCGATCATAGGGACGCCTTCGAGCCTGCGCAAGGCTCGGATCCGACTGAGTGGGACCTCCGATCCGGATCCGCGGGCCGGTCGGTAGATCCGGCGATCGTCCTGGGTCGGCATCTCCCAGTCGTGAGCTTACCGCACGCCTACCACTCCCCGGGGTCGGTCTTTCAACTCGCCCGAACCTTGCACGATCGAGAGGTGTCCCCGAGAATCCTGGCGACCTCTCAACCCTGACCCCTTCGGTGCTCTTCGATGATCTCGACTCTGCTGTTTCTGATCGCCGCTCTCGGCGGAGCATCACCTTCGGCTCCGGACGATTTTCTGAAGGATCAGCTCGCCGCTCTCGCCAGCCCCGAGCTGAAGGGGCGAGGCACCGGGACACCCGGCGGACAGGCCGCAACCGAGCAGGTCGCGCGGGCCTTCGCCGCGGTCGGGCTCGAGCCGCTCGGCGATGAGCCGGGGAGCTACTTTCAACGGATTCCGGGTGAGGGAGAGATTCCGAGCCGCAACGTGATCGGCCGCGTCTTCGGCACCGGTGAGTCGGGAGAGGTCGTCTTGGTGACGGCCCACGTCGATCATCTCGGAGAAAGAGGCGGAGTCGTCTTTCCCGGAGCGAACACCAATGCTTCGGGCGTCGCAGTGCTCCTCGGCATGGCCCGCCGCTTCGCGGCCAAGCCCGCTCAACGCGACCTCGTGTTCGCCGTTCTCGACGCCGAGGAGATCGCCCGTCGCGGCTCGAGCCACCTGCTCCGATACTCACCCGTGCCCGCAAAGAGGATCGTCGCCATCACCTCCCTCGAGTCCCTCGGTCACGGCTACCTCGGTGTGCTTCCCGATCATGTCTTTGCGCTCGGAGCAGAGAGCGACCCCAATCTCGGCGCCGGAGTCGAGATCGCTGGCGCCGATCTCCCGTTGAAAGTGCTGCGACTCGGACGAGACCTCATGGGACCACCAGCGGCGACCGAGCCCTTTCTTCGCCTCGGAGTCCCCTACCTCGTCCTCACGGGGGGACCGCATCCTGACAGTCACACGCCTCACGATCGCGCCGATCAGATCGACATCGAACACCTCCGGGCCGTGGCGGAGCTCGCCGAGCGACTCATCCGTGGTCTCGCCGATCATGCCGACCGGTGGGAGGGGGAGGCGGCATCCACCCCCGCTTCGACGACCGACGGGAAGCCGACGTCCCCGACGTCGCGCTCCCGAGCCGAGACCGCTTGGAAGCTCGAGCGGGCCGAGCTCGGCCGGCTGCGCTCGGCCCTGCAGGAGGCTCAGGACGGATCCCTCAGTGTCCCGCTCCGCGGACGCATCTCGGGTCTCATCGACGATCTCGAGACGATCGTTCGCGAGGACGGCGTGTCCCGCGAAGGGCGGCTCGACGCGCTTCGTGAGCTCTTGCGAACTGGCCGCCGCCTCCCGGGAGGCGGCAACTGATGAGCGAGCCGGCTCGCTCACGCCTGGGCGACGCACCGGTCGGTGGCTTCGTCCAGGGCCTCCTCTCACCACTCGAGGCGCTCGGGTTCCTGGCTCGCCATCGTGGGCTCTGGCCCTATGCCGCTGCTCCCTTTGCTCTCAGCATCCTCCTCTTGGGAGGCTTGATCGCGGGTGCGGCTTGGCTCACCTACACCGAGCTATGGGATTGGATCGGCGGTCAAGCGGAAGAGACCAGCGACTGGCTGGTCGCGATCCGTTGGATCCTCGTGCTGACCGCGATCGTGTTGACGATCGGAGTCGCGACCTTCGTCTTTCGCGTCATCGTGATGATCGTGGCCGCGCCCTTCCACGATCTCCTCTCCGAGCGCGTCGAGCGAGTGCTGCTCGGGAAGAGCCTCGACGAGCCCTTCTCGTGGAAGCGACTGCTGGTGGATCTGCTGCGGCCGGTCGTCGACGTGCTCAAGCTGCTCGCCTACCAGCTGCTGTTGCTCGCAGTCTTCCTTCCGGTGCTGCTGGTCCCGGCGGTGGGCGGACTCTTGTACTCGGCCTTGCTCTGCTACATCGCGGCGATGGACTACCTCGATGTGCCGATGGCCCGGCACCGCATGTCGTTGGCCCAGAAGCGTGCACTCCTGAAGACTCGCCGGCTCGAAGTGCTCGGGCTGGGTGTCACGTCGACGCTCGCCCTCCTGATCCCGATCGTCAACTTCGCCATCATCCCGATCGGTGTGATCGCCGGCACGATCACCTACCACCGGCTCATCGGAACCGCCCGGTCGGGCGGCTCGAACGCCCGAGACCTCGGCAGCGAGCGCGGCGCTTAGTCTGCGTTCGGAAGTGACGGCCGCGATCAGCCGACGCGCACCGAGTCGCCCGTGCGCCCGTCGAGGATCATGCGAGCGTCGCCACTGGTCATCGCGACCTCGAGCATGTCGTAGCTGTCGATCAAGGCGATCATCTGACCGTGACGCGCGCTCAGGTAGCTCTGGGAGATGCCGTGGATGGTGACGCCCTTGAATCGCACCGTGACCGGACTCCGGCCCTTGGAGAAGCCTTCCAACGTGTCGCGATCGATGTTGGTGATCAGATTCCCGAAGCCGTCGATGAAGAGGATCTCACCCACCAGGGTCTCGTCCTCGCGGTGCGGGGCCGGAAGCGGTTGCCGAGCATAGGTCTCGACACGCGGGCCGACTTTCTCGATTGGGAGGCCCCCGGCGAGTGCGGCCGAGACCGGGGCAAAGATGTCTCGCCCGTGAAAGGTCGCGCTCACGTTCTGGAGGAAGAGCTCCGCGTTGGTGACCTGGTGGATCACGACCTCGTCATAGAGCTCGAGGGTCTGCGACAAGATACCGTTATCGGGCGCCAAGAAGACATGCCCACCGGCGGAAGCGGCGATGATGGGCCGATCCGTGCCCACTCCGGGGTCGACCACGACCACGTGAATGGTGCCCGCCGGGAAGAAGTGGTGGTGGCACTTCACGACGAAGGCCCCGGCCAGGACGGATTGGGACGGGACGCCGTGACCGAGGTCGACGATCGCGACGTCGCGGTGCTTGGACAGGATCACGCCCTTCATGACGCCGACGTACGGATCGGCGACACCAAAGTCGGTGGTCAGGGAGATGATCGGTCGCTCGGAGCTGGTCATCGCGGCGGGGTTCTCCTGGGTCTTCTTCAGACTTGCTGGCCGATGAGCCCGACCAGCTCGGCGCGCCGAGCCACGAGCAGGTCGGCCGACCGGGCCTCGAGATTGAGTCGAAGCAGCGGCTCGGTATTGGACGGTCGCACGTTGAACCACCAGTCGTCGAACTGGACGGTCACGCCATCGAGGTGATCCACTTGGCCATCGGCGAAGCGCTCGGCCAGGCTCTTCATCATCCCGGCCTTGTCCTCGACCTCGAAGTTGATCTCGCCCGTCGCGTGGTAGCGGCGCAGCGGGGCCACCAGATCGGAGAGCGTCTGGCCGGTGCGCGACAGCAGGCCGAGGACGGTCACCATCGCCACGGCGGCCGAGTCGGCGAAGTAGTTCTCGCGGAAGTAGTAGTGCCCGGAGAGCTCACCGCCGCAGATGCCGTTCTCCTTGCGCAGCGTCGCCTTCATGAAGGAGTGGCCGACGCGATCCCGGACCGGACGTCCGCCCGCCTCCGCGATGGCTTCGGCGACGGCCCAGGACGAGCGCAGATCGTAGACGACCGCCGCGCCGGGGGCGTGCTGCAGCCGCTCCTGAGCCAGGAGCGCCGTCATGAGATCGCACGGAACGGTCGTGCCTTGCTCGTCGACGAACCCGACGCGATCGGCGTCCCCGTCGAAGGAGACTCCGAGATCCGCACCTCGCTCGCGAACCAGGCGCTTGAGATCGACGAGGTTCTCCTCCTTGATCGGGTTCGCCTCGTGATTCGGGAACTGGCCATCGAGCTCGAAGAACAGCGGCGTGACCTCGAGACCGAGGGCCTCGACGATGCGCGGCACGGCGACGCCGCCCATCCCGTTCGCGGTGTCGATGACGATCTTCAAGGGCCGCATCTGCTTTCGATCGATGAAGCTCAGGACGTGCTCCACGTAACGATCGAGCACCGCCTCCTCGGTCCGCTCGCCCTTTCGCTCGCCGTCCTTCCACGTGCCCGCATCGACGAGCTTCTCGATGTCGCCGATGCCGGTCACCTCGCTGAGCGGAATCGCCTTCTCACGGCAGAGCTTGAAGCCGTTGTACTGCGCCGGATTGTGGGAAGCCGTCACGCAGAGGCCGCCATCGCACTCGAGCGAGCCGATCGCGAAGTAGGTCATCGGGGTCGACGCCAGGCCGATGTCGATCACGTCACAGCCGGCCCGCTGGATCCCCCGCATCACGCCGTCCCGGATCTCGGGCGAGTGCGTGCGCATGTCATGGCCGACGACGAGGCGCCGCGCTCCCAGAAAGCTGGCGAACGCGTTGCCGATGTGCTCGGCCTTCGCCGGATCGAGCTGATCGGGCACGGTGCCACGAATGTCGTACGCCTTGAAGATCCCGGCCATGACTCCCTCGGTGGATGCGGTTCGGTCGGCCCGAGGAGCCTCGTCGCCGCGTGCGACGGGGCCCGGCCCCTCGAGTCCGCAGGATCATGCCAGCCGACCGCGAGAAAGTCCAACTACCGCCGGGTGGTTCGGTTCCTCGGCCGTGAGAGTCGGAAGCCCGGACGGGGGCGCGGCCGAAGGCGAATGCCGAGCCTAGCCCGAGTTTACCGCATTGCCTTCTTAAAATATGATTTAGTAGCGATTTATGCACCGCTTTCCGTATGACCCACGCGCTGCGGTAGCGGGAGAGCTCCAAGGCCTCGTAGAGTTCGCGCTGTTCCTCAGACATTGCAGAGAGGACGGTCTGGATGGCTGGTTCGCCGCCATTAGCTGCATACACGACGCCGACTTCCTGGATCTTGGCGAGCT
>JAJDCO010000006.1 GCA_029260795.1 Planctomycetota bacterium
CGGCGCGCTGTAGCTTGTTCAACGCTCGGGTTTCAGTTCGCTTCGCAGTCGGTCTCGCGTGACGATTGCCGTCGGTGGCTCTGCCTTCTCGCACGTGCATGGAGTACAGAGACCCGAACGGAGTTCGACAGGTCGCGCCAGTTAATCCTCGTGGCCTGTCGGCGGGGCGATCTGCCTTCGAAGAGCGGTGGGTGAGAGAGCGGTGCGCGAGAAGCCCTCCCGCTCGACTGAATCCCAGCTTTGCAACACGAGACGGTGTTTTCTGGGGAGCGGAGCGTCGTGACCGAACGGGCTCTCTTGTTGCACTAAGATGAAGTAAATATCATATGATTACCAAGTCGTTCCGAATAACCTTCCGTTCGTCGGGGTGGCGGCTAGCCAACAGGCCTCCTCCCCTGAAATGGCTGGCCAAGACTGCCCCGACAGGCCTAGGTTTTTGCAACCTTGGGGTTCAGTTGACATGCAAGCCCGTTCTTGCACATGCTCTTGCCATGAAAGGCAAGCGGCGGCTTGCACAACCCGGAGACGACGTTTACCGCGCCCTCGCCGATCCGACGAGGCGAGCGATCCTGGACGAGCTGGTCGAGCGCGACGGCCAAACGCTGTTCGAGCTTTGCACTCACCTGACCATGAAGCACGGGATCGGCTCGACGCGACAAGCGATCTCCCAGCATCTCGCCGTGCTGGAAGCTGCCGGATTGGTCGGCCCGCGCTGCGCAACTCCTCAAACGGAGCGCGTGATGCCGCCGTCGACTCGGATGTTCTGCCCGGTGAGGTAGCTCGCGCGATCGGAGGCCAGGAACGTGATGACCTCGGCGATCTCCTCGGCGCGAGCGTAGCGGCCCATCGGGATTCGCGCGCGGCGTTCCTCCTTCTCCGGCAGGCTGTCGACGAAGCCTGGGAGCACGTTGTTCATGCGCACGTTGTCGGGGGCATGCTCGTCGGCGAAGAGCTTCGTGAAGGCGGCGAGTCCGGCCCGGAAGATGCCGGAGGTCGGAAACGTCGCTTCCGGCTCGAAGGTGGCGTAGGTCGAGACGTTCACGATCGAGCCCGATCGCTGCTGACGCATGATGGGAGCGACGAGACGCGTGATCCGAATCACGTTCAGGAGGTAGACCTCCAGACCGAGGTGCCAGTCCTCGTCCGAGATCTCGAGGACGGGACCACCCGGCCCGTGAGCGGCACTGTTGACCAGCGCGTCGATTCGCCCCCAGCGACTCATCGTCGTGTCGACGAGGCGAGCCAGATCTTCCGGGGACCGGTTCGAGCCCGTGACACCCAAGCCTCCGAGCTCTTCGGCCAACGCCTCACCCTTGCCGGAAGACGACAGGATAGCGACCCGGAACCCGCTGCCCGCGAGGTGCCGGGCCGCAGCGGCACCGAGGCCGCTGCCGGCTGCCGTGACGACGGCCGTCTTGTCCATCTGCTAGGTTCCTCTGCCGAAAGATGAGCGCGCGGCTCAGTCGTCGTCGGCCTTGCGCACCGTGAGGACGGGGCAAGGTGCCTCGCGGACGACCTTCTCGGCAGTCGAGCCGATCAAGAGATGCCCGAGCCCAGAGCGCCCGTGCGTTCCGATCACGATGAGATCGACGCCACGGTCCTTGGCGAGCTCGATGATCTCACGATGGGGAGTGCCGAACGCGACATCGGTATCGGTCTTGGTCGTGAGATCGACCTCCTTCTTGATCGTCTCTCGAAGCAGCTCCTGCGTTCGCTCGCGAATGTCGGTGTAGTAGTCCTGCAACGGAGCCTGGTAGGGCGTCATCCCCGAGTACGCGAATGAGTAATCGAGCGAGTTGTCGACCACGTGGACGAGCAACAGCTCCGCCCGACACTCCCTAGCCAGCGATACGGCGTACGTGAGGGCGTGCTTCGAGGTATCTGAGAAGTCTGTCGGAAACAGGATCTTCTTGAAGGGCATCCTTCAGGTCCTCCTGAGAGGTCTCGGCCAGTGACGGGCCGAGACGGGCTAGCCGGGTTGTCGTCGGAGCTCGAAAACGGGAGCTCCTTTCTCGAAGATAACCGACCTCCGCCATCCTGCCCAGGCAGGATGGAAGCAGGCATTCATTCTGCTCGAGCAACCTCCTTGACCAATTCTCCGGTGGGCAGAGTACCCAGCCGACTTCCACGAGCGCGAGTCCGCGGTGAGAGCCTGTCTAGGGAAGGACTCGGATCCGGATGTCTCGGAACTCGATCGGTGAACCTTCCGATTCGAGTGCCAAGTACCCGGTCGCCGGGTCACACGCCGTTCCGCCGGACACTTCTTCGCCGTTCACCCAGAGGCGTACTTCACCGTTGATGCAACGGATGTAGTAGTGATTCCACTGGGGCGAGGGCTTTCCGAGGTTCTTCGAGGGAAAGCTGCGTTGACCGTTCGGTGAGAGCGGCGGGAAGGGCTTCATCTTCGATGCGCCGACGGGAAAGACGTCGCCATCGGCCGTGAACCAATCGGCCTTTCGCTTTCCGCCCTGCTCGTACTGCTCCGTGTATCCGTGATCGAGGACCTGGACTTCGATGCCATGGGGGAGCTGGTTGGGCTTCAAGGCATCCAGAGACTCCTTCGTCGCCCAGACGAAGATCCCCGAGTTGCCAGCCGACTTCAAATGTCGCCATTGAGCGACGAGCTCGAAGTTGGTGTAGGGCACCTTCGATCGGACCACGCCCACGGGCTTTCCCGTGCAGTGAACGGAGCCGTCTTCCTGCCAAGCCCACGTCTGCTCGTTGCAGTTGACGTTGACGAAGTCGTCTTCCCCGAGGGCTTTCCAGTCAGGTCCGGTGCCGTCGACGAAGGCTCGCGACGGCGAGGCCGCGTCTTGCGAGACGACCCAAGCTGCCCCCAAGAGCGGCACCAATAGAACGGTGGCGAGGCGAGCCGCGTGATGCATGATCCAATCCTCCAGTCGGGCTACGGGGTGTTCGCCCATACGATAATCGAATGTCGTAGGGAGGGCACCGCGCCCCGAGGCATGTTCTTCCGCTTGCTCACTATCCAGAAAGCGCTTCCGATGAGTGCGAACGCTCGAAATCCCCTTCTGCATCTCCGTCGATCGGACTGATCTCATGTGCCCAGACTCCAACCAGCCGGCGGCTCGGATCGACATCGGCCGAGCTCTTCGTCGGCTCTCGTGCGCCGTCTTCGTGCTCGCCTCCGTCGCCTGCGGTCAGCCGAGCTCCAGCCGGGGCAGCGCGCCCCTGTTCGAGGCGTCGTCGACGTGCACGTGGGAGGTCGTGGCGCCCGGTCCCTTCCGACGCGTCGAGGCACCCTCCTTGGCCATCGACGGCGAGCTCGTCGTGCTCGGAGGGTTCGAGCCCAACTTGATCGCCTCGGCTCGAGTCGATGCCTACGAGCCGCAGACCGACCAGTGGAGGAGGCTCGCCGACATGCCGGCGGCCGTGACGCACTCGGGCTTTGCCTTCGATGGCGAGCATGTTTGGGTGGTGGGAGTCGAGATCATTCGGAAGACGCCCGAGTACTGAGACACCTCGAGGTCGTTACAAGAGCCCCCGAAGCACTGCTTCCAGCTGCCGCGTCTTGAGGGCTTCAGGCCCGAGTGCCCCACGAAGGATCTCGGCCGACTCTCGAAGAAGAGCGAGTCCTTCCTTTCGACTTCCCGATCTCACCAGACACTCACCGAGCAAGGCCTCGGCGGTGACTCGAACGTAAGACCGTCTCGAGTGATGGCGGGCGCGAATCTCGACGATCGGTTTCATGAGCGCCAGGGCGGACTGGACGTCCCCTTGATGCAGTCGAATCCGGGCAATGCCTTCGGCGGCCTCCAAGGCCACGAAAGGGGAGTAGTCGCTATCCCACTTTCTTCCGGTCATGCCACCGACGACCTCCTGGAAAAGCTCGAGAGCGCGCTGTCGGTCACCTCGCATCTCATGCAGGCGCGCCAAGTTGTTCTTCACTCGTCTCAACCGCTTGGGCTCATGCTCGCAAGCGAGGAGGAGATTCTCCATGAGCGACTCGGCCTCATCAAAGGCCCGGCTGTCCCTGAGAAGCACCGACAGGCTGTTCCGCGCCTCAAACCGACCGTCCGAGCCTTGAGGCGGAGTCGTCCTCAGGAGGCGAATGCCTTCTTCCAGTCGTCCCGTCAGCCAAAACGTCCCCGCCCGTCGAAGCTCGACATCTGCCCTCAGCTTGAGGTTCGCTCGAGTCGCCGCTTGCTCGAGCGCGAGCGAGTACAGTTTCGAGGCGACTCGCACTTGGCCGAGGTCGAATGCCAGCTCTGCGGAATGCCAGAGGTCTTCGACTGTCGGATCGCCGTCCAGGTCGCTCGCCAGGCCGGGTACTTCGAGCGCCAGCAGGAGCCACTTCAGTCTTCGCCGTTGCCTCTCGCTCAGATGGCCGCTCGAGCGTTGGGCTTCGATCGCCAGCTCTCGGGCTCGCGGCTCCGAGGCGTCCTCTCCTCTCAGCTCGCCCAAGTACGCATATGTCCTCGCCAGTCGGTAGAGGTTCACGGCCCGGTCCTCGGGCGACAAGGACCGCTGTTTCAGAGTCTTTTCGAGGATTCCCCGTGCCTTGGGCCATCCAAGGAATCCATACAGGCGGGCGGCTTCTTCAGGGAACACATTCTCGATCGTCTCGACGTTTCGTTCGTTCGACCATTCGCCGAGCGAGCTCCAGGTCCACAACCAGGCTGATTGGAACGTCGTCACCGCAAGCTCCGCTTGCCGGGCTTGCAGGTGGGTCGTGAACGCCAGGGCGAGCACCGTCATCAGCAAGAGCGAAACGATCGTGCGCAGAGGCTTCCTCTGAATCATTCGGGTGAGAGCGTAGGGGGGAGTCATGCGTCGAGCCCGAACCGTGCGTCGATCCAAGCAGCGAGTGATGTCGTCCGCCAAGGCGGCCACGCTGTCATATCGATCGTCGGGATTCTCTCGGCAGGCTTTCGAGAAGACCCAAAAGAGGTCGCGGAACCGGGTCGGGTAGTCGCGAGGACGGCCGCCCGGCACGCGCTGGCCCGTCGCGATCTCGGTGCCGACGACTCCGAGGCTGAAGACGTCGGCGCGCGTGTCCGGCTGCCACTCGGCACCATACTCGGGCGACATGTAGCCGACGGTGCCTCGCGGGCGAAGCGTCTCGGTATCGCGCCTTCGGCGGGCTTCCCGTTGGAGTGCGGCAGCGATTCCGAAATCCAGGACCTTCGCCCGGCCATCGCGACCCACTCGGACGTTGGCGAGCTTCAAGTCACAATGAACGAGTCCCTTGGTGTGGGCATGCTGCACACCCGAGCAGATTTCCAGCAGGACCCGCAGGCCCGCTTTTGGGCCGTGGCGCTCGGAGAACGTGGACGGCGACACGCCCTCGATGTACTCCATCGCGAAGTAGGGCACCTCGTCCTCTGTGAGTCCGGCGTGGTAGAGGGCTGCGATGTGCGGATGCCGCAGGTTCGCGAGGTTCTGAATCTCCTCATGAAAGAGCGCGCGGCGAGTCGCAGTCACTTGGTCCGATCGGATCGTCTTGAGCGCCACGATCTTCTGGGAGGTCTTCTCGCGGGCGAGGTAGACGATCCCCATTCCACCGCGCCGAATGATGCGGAGGATCTCATAGCCTCCGATCTGGTGACAACGAGGAGCGCACCGCCGCTCGGCGGCCTCGACGACGTATCGAGCTTCTTGGATCGGATCCATCGGTTCGAGCCTCCGTATCGGCTACTGGGTCTGCGCCCGAACGGCGCTCTCCTTCGGGAAGGCGTAAAGGGAGGAGCCGAGTTTGTGCGGATCTCAAAAAAAACCCGAAGCGCCTCCCAGCCGTCTTTGCAGTGACTTCAGGGCCTGCTGCCGAAGTGCGTAGACGCGACCGACAGTCCAGCCTCCTTCGGAGGCGACGTCCGAGGCCGATCGGGCGTCAAAGAAGAGCTCCTGAATCACTTGCCGGAGCGGCGCCGGCAGCTCGTCGACCGCCGCTTCCAACAACCGGAGGGCGTCCGATCTCTGAGCTCGGCCGCTCGGGCTCGTCTCGCCACCCGTGATCTGGAGGAGCGTCTCCAAGCCAGCATTCTTGGAGGGTGGGGGCCGCTTCTTCGCCTCGAGGCCTCGGATCGTGTCTCGAAGGTTGTTCTGAGCGATCGACTCGAGCCAAGCGCGAAACTGGGCGGGCGAGTCTCCTGCGAAGCCGGAGAAGCCCCCATCGAAGACTTCGAGGTAGGTCACCTGCATCACGTCCTCGATTTCGAGCAGGTGGCTCCACTTCTTGGAGATGGTGAGGCGCTGGGCGACCGAGGACGCATGATCTCGTAGGAGTGCTTCGAGAGCGTCGTGATCGCCGTTCCGAGCTCGCTCGATAGGACCTGCAGGTTCTGGCACGGGTTGCACGCCCCAGCCCTCCTTTCGCCGCCTGTCTCGCCGTGCCCGGACCGCGTCCGCGACTGCGGGGACCGCCGGCGAGCGCGCAATCGTATCAAACTCGGCCTCGGCGCACAGGAGTTGTTGCTCCAATGCAGCGATCGCGCGGCACGACGGGCTCCTCGGTACTGCTCTCGCGCAATCCTCCAATCAATTGCTTCGGTTGACCGGTCAGGCATTGCTCGAGTAATCGGGTCGTGCTTCGCCAGAGCACGGCCGCGAGCCGACCATGGCAGGATCGGCGCGTGTTCGTCCGGCTCGTGGCACCGAAGAGTCGGCCGCCATCGAGCCGGTCCGACAGTCGGGGAGTCCCTCGACGCCGGCACCTTCGAGGTCGACCCTCCGACGGCACTCAGCATCACCGTCAGCACGATCCACGAGAGAGACCGACCGGGGGCACCGACCGTGCGTCTCGCGTCGCGACGGACAACGTCTCCCATCCCGGCGGTCGCCGCAGCGACCCACAGAGACGCGAACGGAGTCCGTCACGCCGCTCCGTCTCTTTCGTCGCGCAACGTCGGGCCGGGATGCCCTTGGTACGACCAAATCGAGAGAGAGGTCCCCTCTCCTGCCGCCCTCACGGGTCCTGGCAGAAGAGTCGACTGCCGGCGTCTCCGAACCTAACGGACGGTTATTCCTGCCCGCATGCCCTCAAGAGGGCTCAAACAGCCCTCAGATCGGCGTCTGATCCACCTTGCCGCGTCGATCTTCTTCAAAGCCAGGGTGAAGGCCGTGTGCGGGTGGTATTCTAATGCGACCCTAGGTCAGGGCCCGGCGTTTAAGAACTTCACTCCAACATCGATCATGAATCGAGGGCGGAGTCGGCGGGCGAGCGGGACAGGAGGCCCACGTGGAATTCCAATCGGCGCCCGAAGGTCTGGACCCACGGGATCTCGAAAGCCTCTTCGACCTCTTTCTCGAGAACCGGGAGGCGCTTCGCGAGTACTTCCGCCGATTGACCCTGCGTCATCCGGAGTGGCGAGGGCAAACGGATGACGTCCTGGGTGAGGCGCTCTTGTGCGTCGTGCGAGCTCTCGAGCGAGAGGCAGACGCGCGGGCCACCGGTGAACGAGGGGGAGCGGGGAGGATTCTCGGAGGTCGGTTCGGGGCCTACTTTCGGCAGATCGTTCGCAACCTCATGATCGATATCTGGCGAACGCTCAAGCGCCATCGAACGACCTCGGCGCCGATGTCCGGCGATACCAATGAGGCCGGTCTCCACCAGCTTCCGTCCGGAGATCAGGATCCGAGTGAGGTCCTCGAGTCTCGTGAGGAGATCGAGCGCGTTCAGAAGGAGGTGCTCCTCCTCCCGCCCTCGGACCGCGAGGTGATCCTGTTGTGGATGCTCGGCGTTCCCTACGAGGAGATGGCCCAGCTCCGCCGGTCAACTCGGGGAGCCGTCTGCAGCCAGAAGAAGAGGGCGTTGCAGCTCCTTCGCGATCGTCTCGCCGTGAAGTCGCCCTCGAGAGGGGCTTCGCCAGCGAACGGCCGCCGGAGCAAGCCTTGAGCGTGTGATGCCGCGACGATCGTGTCGACTCCTCGGGCAGGTAGGTGGCGCTCGGAGAGGGTGTTCCTTCCGCCTGCGGATCTTCCAGGAGTCGTGGGGTGAATCAGCGCGACGATCGAGAGGGATACGAAGACGATCCCGCGTTTTTTGAGCTCCTGGGTCGGATGGTCGACGAGTATCGAGCCGGCCGGCTGGTCGACTTTCAAACCCTCGAGACGGTCCACGCTTCCGCGTGGATCGCTCGACTGAGAGAGGCGTTCGCCGAGGAGATCGACGAGCTGCGCGTGATCGAGCACGTCGGTCCTTTCGCCGAGGATTGGCTCACCGGGACAGAGCCTGGGGACGATTCCTCCGAGAATCTTAGCGCGTCGCACCGCCTGCCGTTCGAGCGGATCGGCGAGTTCCGATTGATTCGTCGCTTGGGAGGCGGCGGAATGAGCGTCGTCTACCTGGCGGAGCAGGAGTCGCTGCATCGGCAGGTGGCACTCAAGCTAATTCCTCCGGCTAGGCAAGGTCTCTCCCACGCCGAAGAGCGCTTCGTTCGGGAGGCGCAGGTCGTCGCCTCGCTCGACCATCCGAACATCGTCAAGGTCTTCGCCACCGGCGAGGAGCGCGGCATCCCCTATCTTGCGATGGAGCTTCTCGAAGGTTGTCCTCTCGATCGAGTGCTCAAGCACCTCGGAGGCAAAGCTCCCGAACGCCTGACGGGGAGCGATCTCGTCGACGCGATTCAGGTCTTGAGCGGTTGCGTTACAAACCCCCCGAGAGAAGGGGCGCTCGAGGGCCTTCGGCAGCTGAGCTGGATGGCCGCCTGCTTGACTCTCGCTCGCAGCATCGGGGAGGCGCTAAATCACGCTCATGAGCGAGGCGTCATCCATCGAGACGTCAAGCCATCGAACATCTTCCTGACGCCCGATGGACGAGTGCTCCTCGTCGACTTCGGGATCGCGCTCGTCTCGACGGTGAGTCGCCTCACGATGACCGGTGTCCCCATCGGCTCTCTTCCCTACATGTCGCCGGAGCAGATCCGGGGAGAGACGAAGCAGATCGATCGACGCTCGGACATCTACTCGCTCGGCGTGACGCTCTACGAGATGCTGACCCTCCGAATGCCGTTCTGGGCGGACACCACGGAAGGCATTCGGCGCCTGATCCTCGATAGCCGTCCGACATCGATTCGCCTCTTGAATCGATCGATCTCTCCCGATGCCGAGACCGTCTGCCTCAAGGCCATGGATCCCGAGCCGAATCGTCGCTACGCCACCGCTGCCGAGCTCGCTCAAGACCTAGGCAACGTGTTGGAGCATCGTCCGGTCCTCGCCAGGTCACCCACCTGGCTCGTCCGCGGGCGACGTTGGACGCAGCGGCACCCGACCCAGACGGTGTCGATGGTGCTGTCCTTCTTGATCCTGGTGGGATCGGTGGGATTCGGCATTCATGAACGGCTGACGAGCCAATCGATCGCGCGCCTGTCGGATCGCAACCTGTTGAATACTTTGTCGGCAGAATCTGAGAGCTTCTGGCCCCCGAACGAGGCGAACCGAGATCGGATGGACGAGTGGCTCGAGGAGGCGAGAGGGCCTCTTGAGCGCGGGCGACGTCACGCTTCGGATCTCGAGCAGCTGCGACGGAGGGCGTTGCCGTACGACCCCGCGGATCGAGAGCGTGATACGGCGACGCCGAACCACGAGCTCGCTGCGCTGAAGCTCGAGCTCGAGGGTCTGTTGAGATTCTGGGAGACGCTCCCGAAGGAGCAAATCGATCGGGAGCGGTTCGAGCGCACGGCGATCGAGGCTGCGATCGCGGAACGAGAGAGCCGACTTCGGGACCGCCACACGTGGCGCTTCGAAGACCCTGTGGACCAGTGGCTGCACGATGGTCTGACCGAGCTGCTGACGGAGCATGCCGGTTTCCAGGTGACGATGGAACGCGTCCAGGCGCAGCGGGCCTTGATCGATCAGCTCGTGGATCGCTCGAGAGTCGAGGCTCGGGAAGCATGGGTTGCCGCGATCACCGACATTGCAGCCTCACCCGTCTATCGAGGCCTGAGAATCCGACCGCAGTTCGGCCTGGTTCCCTTGTGGAAGAGCTCCCACTCCGGTCTCTGGGAGTTCGTTCACCTCCCTACCGGGGAGTCGCCCCAGCGAGCACCCCTCGCCACGGACCCGGACCGTCTCGAGGTGACGGCCGCGACGGGAGTCGTTCTGGTTCTGCTTCCGGGAGGGACCTTCGAAATGGGGCGGGATCCCGCTCACGATCCCGACGCGAGCTTGGCGGAAGCACCTCAGCATCCGGTCACGCTCGACCCGTTCTTCTGCTCGAAGTACGAGCTGACCCGGAGCCAATGGGATCGCATTCGACCCAAGGCGGCTCGAGTAGATGGGAACCCGCAACCCACCGATCCGGTTGGAGTGTCGTGGGCCGATGTGGAGACCTCGTTGAGACGCGTCGGCCTGACGTTGCCTTCGGAAGCCCAATGGGAGTACTCCTGTCGGGCAGGCACGTCCACGCGATTCTCGTCGGGAAACGCCGCTGCGGACCTGGTTGGTTTTGCAAACGTTCGTGATCGCTCCTATGGCTTGCGAACGAACTCCAAAGGCTACGTGGACCCGAGCTTGGTGGAAGAGGAAACCGACTGGGACGATGGCCATTCGGAGTTGGCAAGAGTCGGAAGCTTCCTCCCGAATCCCTTTGGCCTCCATGACGTTCATGGCAACGTCATGGAATGGTGCCAGGACTGGTTCATCTCTCGAGCCTACCGAACCCTCATCCCACGATCTGGAGATGGCCTGAGAGAGGTGGTTCGAGGCGGAAACGAGCGAGTCCTGCGCGGCGGAGGTTTTCGAGACTTGCTCGATGTCGCCCGGAGCAGCTCCCGCTCCCACTCCCCCCCCCTCGAACTTCCGAGACACCGGAGCGCGACCCATTCGCCGCTTGGATCGCTGAGAGCGTCTTCCGCGTCCGAAGAAGATCGGTGAGGCGCAAGAACCGACGGCTGCATGCTCCGAGGCGCCCCCGCCGGTAACGGTATCGGTTGCAATTGGATGACGGACTGCGACGGAGTGGTCCTCGTCAACGATTGGCTCCCAACTGCATGGGGCCGCGATCACGGACGAGATCGCGAGCTCAGAAACCTCCGGGGAGCTCGAGCCCGGTCGGCCAACGGCCATCGCCGGCGGGACCCTCTCTGATCCGCCGCATGCCCTGCAACCAAGGGGCTCCCGGCAAGTGAGGCCGTCGCGCTCACCGACCGGGTCTCGTTCGACGTTGGCATCGCCGATTGGGCCGTCGCTCTGAGCAGAGCTGGGGGGAGAGGGTGTCCGGCGGAATGTCGCCCCAGCTCGTTCCCAATCAGCGACGACGCCCCCCAACGAATCCGGAGTCGAATCAGG
>JAJDCO010000051.1 GCA_029260795.1 Planctomycetota bacterium
CAGACATCGTCGCGAGGCGTCGAAGATGCCCGCGGATGCAAGGAAAGCGACCGAGCACGCCGCAGTCGACCTCGCTGCAGGTCGTCGAGGCGGCGCAGGAAGCTTGACGCAGCAGGCATGGGTAGATTCGGCGCCGCAGTAAATGGCTGGTGAGAAATGCGGGTTAGGCCCTGCCTCACACGGAGTGGGTGATCGAGTCGTCCGCGTCGACGTCGCCAGGTCCCTCACCCGCGGGTAACGGCGTTTCCCCGTGGTGCCGCTGAGAGCGACCCATGTGGGCGCGCTCCACACGGGCGATCTCGGCGAGGTCGTCGGTGTGAACGGTTGCGCGGCGCGGAAGCAGTCCCGTCTTTCAGAGCGTCTCGGGCTTCTTGAAGCGCTTGTCGACGCCGTAGATGTACATGATCGCCATGGCGGTCTGATCTTCGTCGGCCGTGTTGTTGTAGACGCTCGTCAGCTCGTATTGGTGGTCCTGGTAGATCGGCATGCCTTCGACGCTGGAGTATTCGTTGCAGCCGAGCAGGTTTCCACGCTCCTTGGCGGTCTTGAACTCGCAGACGAAGAGCACCTTGTCGTCGGTCACGTCACGGAGCGTGAGCGATACCGCGTACGGGTGCATGTGGGCGATGATGTAATGGACGGTCGTGTCGTACTGCAGGTTCATCTGGGTGGTGATGAGGGTTCGACGCACTTCGCGGCCCGGCGGCACGAGCCAATGGCCCGTGAACTCCTGGCCGTGGGTATCGGTGAATTGACGCTGCGTCGCTCCGGCTCGATCCGCCTCCACCAGATCCACCACCGCCGGTCGACCCGGGAGGCAGGCGACCTCGAGCTGCTCCGGCGTCATCTCTTTGACGTTGAAGCAGGCCTCCGCACCCGTCAGCGACACCATGACGACGCCGTTGATCGGATAAAGCGGGGTCATCTCACCTTCGATGTCCTTGTCACGCACGTGCTGGATCGAGTTGCGGAACATGATGTCCGCATCCTTGACCGAGGGATCCAGATTGAGCGCCATGTTCGACATCCGGAGCTCGGTCTTCGAGTCGACCGGGATCCCGAAGCCGGCCGGGAACTGAACCTCGGTCTGTCCCTCCGAGATCACGCACAGGCGGATCTGGGACACCGAAGTATTCTTGCGGAACTTGCCGATGTGCCGACGGAGGTCCTTGATGTCGAAGTTGGCGTGGCAGTTGAAGTCCCAGCTCATGGGCCGCTCGGCCGCCTCGTCGAGCACGTGCGTCTTGAATCCGGTGATCCAGTGCAGCTCGGGATCCTCTTTCGGCTCGCTGAGACGGTACCGGATGTTCGAGATCGGCCCTTCCATCGACTTGAAGACCTTGTCGATCTTCATCACCTCGGTGTCGATGATCTTCTCGGTAGCCTTCTTGGCGACCGCCTCTTCGGGCGAAACACCGTCGGAGCAGGCGCTCGCGACGAGGACGAGCGAGACCAAGACCAAGACCCAGCGGCGGAACTGCGAGTTCATCTCTGTCTCCTCATGATCGACGCCGAGCCGGCCCCAATCGCGGGACGTTGCGGTGATCTCGTCGAGGTTGCTCCGATCGACACCGCGTCTCTTCCCGACGAAGGGAAGCTCGCTCATGCGCCGGAGAGGGTTGTGTGGAAGCGTGGTCAGGTTTTTCTCAGACTCCGAGATCATATCACGCATCCGGTTCCGACTCAATGAGAGGCCGATCTGTCGGACGAGGAGCGCGTTCGCGGCACCCGGGTCCTCAGCATCGGGCTGCGTCGCCGAGGCGACGCGGAGCTGACGCCGACCCGGCCCAACCCGTCCGTCGTTCCCGCCGGCCGAAAGGCGGTCCCGGTGGTGCACCTTGCAGCCGCAACGGCACAGACTGTAGAACGAGGGCACACCGACAAGCCCGCCGGTGTCCTCAAGGAGCTCTTCATGCGCCTGGTAGCGCTCTTCCTCTTCCCGTACCTACTCTGCCTCATCGCCTGTGGCGGCGAAGGCTCGGCGTCGGATTCATCCTCGAACGAACGAGAAGACTGGGAAGAGATCGTCGGCGACATCGAGGTGCGCGACCCTCTGATCTACTTCCGTCAGCCCGAAGGCCTGGACTTCCGTCTGGTCGACGTCGATCGCAACGAGGTCCGGCTCTCCGACCAAAAGGGCAAGGTCGCGGTCGTCTCGTTCTTCTTCCGGTCCTGCCCCGATGCCGAGATGTGTCCGGCTCTGCTGGGCAAGATCAATCGCGTGGTCGCGGGCCTCTCTCCGGAAGAAGCCGAGCAGACGGAGATCTTCGCGATCAGCTTCGACCCGCAGAACGATACGCCCGAAGCGCTCAAGCTCTTTGCCGAGGCCCGTGAGCTCAAGTTCCGGCTGCTGACGGGACATCCCGATTCCATTCGCGAGGTCGCGCGACGCAACTTCGGAATCGGATACACCCAAGAGGGCCCGGCCTTGTTCGCCCACAACATGAAGACATTCGTCTTCGATCCCACGGGCGAGCTGGGCCGAGTCTTCGAAGGCAGTGGCTGGAGCCCGGACGAGGTCGTGCAAGCCATCACCGAGCGAATTCCGGACGATCAGCGCTGAGCGAAGCGATCCAGAAAGAGCCCACGCCAACCAAGCACCCCCCGTACACTCAACGATGAGGTGCGGGATCGACGGCGCGCGCGCGTCGGAGCCCTCGCCGGCCGCAGGCGACGTCGGAGGTGACCGTGTCACTCGTCCAAGTGGGCTGGATGGCGAGCGCGCTTGCGCTCGGAACCGGAAACCTGAGCGATCCGCCCGATGAGTGGAGTCGCTTTCGCGGTCCGAATGGCAGTGGTCGCGCCGTCGAGCGGACCTATCCCAGCACGCTCGATCCCAAGGCGACCCTCGTCTGGCGGCAACCGATCGGAGCGGGAGTTTCGTCTCCCTGCGTCGCGGGCGATCGCTTGTTCTTGACCGAGCACGGCGATCAAGAGCTCGCCACGGTCTGCCTCGATTGCGACACCGGCAAGGTCCTGTGGCGACGTGCGATCACGGTCGAAGCCCTCGAGCGTATTCACGACATCAACTCACCCGCCTCGCCGACACCCACGACCGACGGAGAACGGGTCGTCGTCTACTTCGGCTCGTTCGGTCTGCTCTGCTTCGATCGCGACGGCGAGGAGCTTTGGCGTCGACCGCTTCCCATGCCGCGGAGCAACTTCGGCACCGCCGCCTCTCCGATCCTGGCCGGCGACCGCGTCGTGTTCGTTCATGGATCTCGCCAGAACCCCTATGTCGAAGCCTTCGCCATCGCGACCGGTGAGAGCGTCTGGCGCCAAGAGCAGAAGGTGGGTTGGTCGACGCCTGGGGTCTGGCGAAACGGCGACGTCGACGAGGTGCTCGTCAATGGGGAGTGGTGGCTCAAGGCCTACGACCTTCGTGACGGAGCCGAGCGGTGGGCCGTGCCGGGTCTCACCGACGAGCCGATCGTCACGCCCGTCACCTCCGAGGGACTCGTCTATGTCACCTCGTACAACATGAACAACAACCCGGATGTGATCGGACTGCCGCCCTTCGACAAGCTGCTCGAAGAGCTCGACGGTGATGGCGACGGCGAGCTGAGCTCGAAAGAGGCCGATGCGAACGAGAGTGTGCTCTCGCGCTTCGACGCCGATGGCGAAGGCGATCACCCACTGCGGATGTTCTTCCGGTTTCTCGACGAAGACAAGAACGACCGCCTCGTCGAAAGCGAGTGGAAGAAGATCTTCGATTGGCTCGGACAGTACCAGCACGTCAACGCGCTCTTGGCCATTCGACCCGGGAGCGGCGAGCGAGAGACCGAGATCGTCTGGCAGCAGACGCGGGGTATTCCCGAGTGTCCGTCACCCCTCGTCTACCGCGGCCACGTCTACCTGATCAAGAATGGCGGCATCCTCTCGTGCCTCGACGCGAAGACCGGCGAGCTGAGGTACCGCGAGCGGCTCGAGGCGCAAGGGCCGTACTACGCTTCGCCCGTTGCCGTCGATGGCAAGATCTACCTCGCCTCGACGCGCGGGGAGGTCACGGTGTTGATGGCAGGAGAAAAGCTCCAGGTCGTGTCGCGGACCGACCTGGACGAGCGCGTCATGGCGACGCCCGCCTTGGTCGAGGGCCGTGTCTACCTTCGGACCGACAAGCACGTGCTCGCCTTCGGTTCCCCGACAGCGAAGGCCGATCGCGGCAATTGATCGATGACGGCTTGCTTCGGACACCGTAACCTGCCTCGGTCACGGTCCCAGAGCTCTAGGAGGTCACATGTCGAGCAGAAGTCTCATCTTGGTGTTGGCGAGCTTGTTCGCGGGGAGCGCGATCGTGGAGGCGCAGGAGGCCGAGCGTCGGCGACCGGCGCCGCTTCGAGCCGGCGACCCGGCGCCCACCTTCGAGCTCGAGACGCTGGATCGCAAGGCGAAGGTGAAGCTCTCGAGCTTCCGCGGCCAGAAGCCGGTCGTGCTCATCTTCGGCAGCTACACCTGACCGCCCTTTCTCAGCTCGGTCGGTACGATCGAGCAAACCTATCGGCAATACCGAGACATCGCCCAGTTCTACATTGTGTACATCAGCGAAGCACACGCCGCCGATGATGCCCGACCGGTCGGCTATGCCGAAGAGCTCGGGATCCAAGAGCACACGAGCACGAGCGAGCGCTGCACCGTGGCCGAGAGCTTGATGAAGGACAAGAAGCTCACCGTGCCTTGCCTGATCGACGGCATGGACAACAAGGTGGCGGAAGCCTATCAGTCTCACCCCGACCGTCTGTACGTCGTCCGCAAGGACGGGCGTCTCGCCGTCGCTGGTGACCGGGGGCCGAGGGGCTTTGCACCGGCGCTGAAAGCATCCCAGGCGTGGCTCGCTGAGTACCAGAAGACGGGAGTCGAGCCCGAGGTCGAGAAGTATGCGGACCTCAGCCCCTTCGGGGCGAGCCCCGATCGCGCTCGACGTCCGAGTCGTCGCTTGGGAGTGCGCCTCGACGGCTTGCGCGTGATCGACGTCGTGGCGGGCAGCGTTGCCGAGAAGAGCGGTCTTCAGGTCGACGATCTCATCGCGAAGGTCGGGGGCACGACCTTGAACGGTGCCGACGATCTCGCTCGCGAGCTCCGAGGTGGGGAGCCCAAGAAGGTCTTGACCCTCCGACGTGGTGAGAAGCAGATCGAGATACGCGTCGCCTGGCCCGAGGAATCGGACGACGACTGAGGCTGACGCGAGGAGACGCGGCGCGCACCGTGTCTCCCACGCCGCGTCGAGGAGTGCTTCGTGACGAGTGGTCGACTCGAGATCCTGGCTTGGGAGTCCACGCCGCTCGGTGAGCTGTGCTTGCGACGGCGCGAGCTGGCTTCACGGCCAGGGACCCACGTGACGGAGGTCACGCTCGATCACGAGTTCCTGATGAGCAGCTACCACACGATCAGCGAAGAGGCCCTCGCCGCGGCCGGTCTCGACCTGGTCGCAGGAGACGGGCTCGAGGTGATCGTCGGAGGGTTGGGGCTCGGCTACACGGCTCGCGCCGCTCTCCGCTCCGAGCGCGTGGCCCGAGTCGAGGTCCTCGAGCTCTTGCCGCAGGTCATCGACTGGCTCGAGAGCGATCTGATCCCGCTCTCCTCAGAGCTCAAGAGCGAGCCGCGCTTCTCGGTGCGATCGGGCGACGTCTATGCCTGGCTGGAAGGGCCGTCCGTAGAGCGATGGGATCTCATCCTCATCGACGTCGACCACTCGCCCGACGAGCGGCTCGGCGACCAAGGACCGGCGTTCTACACGAAAGCCGGTCTGCGAGCAGCCCAGGCTCACCTGAAGCCCGGCGGCGTGCTGGCGGTGTGGTCCGCCGAGGCGAACGCGTCTTTCGTGAACGCACTCGAGGCCGTCTTTCCGCTCGTTCGGCACGAGCAGGTCACCTTCGAGAACGACCTCATCGATCAAGAGCAGACCGACCACGTGTTCCTGGCACGTCGGTCTGAGGCCGTCTGAAGCTTCCTCGCATCAAATGATGTCATTGAGCCCCTCTGAGGGTATGCGGGCAGGAAGAAGCGTCCAAGGCATCCCGGCCCGGCGTTGCGCGACGACAGAGACGGAGCGACGTGACGAGCTCCGTTCGTGTCTCTGTTGGTTGCTGCGGCGACCACCGGGATTGAAGGGACGGTCTGTGAGCATCTTGTTTGCAACGCCAGGGTGAAGTCCGTCCGCCGACTTGGAGGCCCGGCTCATCGTCAACAGAGACGCGAACGGAGGCCGTCCTGTGAGGTGATGGGCCGACATCGAACCGGAAGGGGCCCTGTCGAGGCAGAATGCCATCGACGAGAGAGCGGCCCGAAGAGGGGTCCGCTGAACGCCGAGGGTCCGAACTGGTCGGAGTCTCTACTCCGACACCGTCTCCGCAAGTACCGCCAAGCTCTTGAGGATGGCTTGGGTCGGCCTGAGCTTTCGGTCGAGGAAGGGCAGGTACATCGACGAGAGCCAAGGGCCGCCGACGTCTTCGGTGCGTTGCCACGATTCGCTCTTCCACGAGAAGCGCGTGTCGGCTTCCGGGTCGGCGTCGTCGTCGATCAGGATCAAGTCGAAACGACCGTCGTTGTCGGTGTCGTAGTACGCGATCGCCCGATCTTCGAAGAAGTGGAACACCACCTCGGCCTCGAAGGGCTCACTGGGGTCGGCCTTCCCGCGGACGGCTGCGTCGGTGTCGATTGCGACGGCTTGGACTTGATCCTTCCCGAGGAGCAGCACACCCGCCGGCTTTTCGACGAGTACGGCGCTCGGCAGACCGGAACCCGGCGCCGAGATGCCCTCCGGTAGCACAGCAACGGGCGCCAGCTCGGTCCAGGCGACCTCGGCCACGGGCCGGGGCGCGCTCCAAAGATGCGCCGGCGGTCCGACGTCCGGCCACTCCGTGGACCAACCGAGGTAGCCGACGCACGGCTCGGCCTCGGCTTCGGACTCCATGACCAGACCGCGCATGGTCGTGCCGAACGCCAGCTCGTCCATGAGCGCCTTGAAGCCCGTCTCGCCCCCGCGCAGCTGCGGACGCAGCGGCTCCTGCGCGAGATTCGCGAAGGTCATCTCGCTGCTGTTCTCTCCCCGCGGCACGGCGATCATGATCAACCCCTCGGATCCCATCTGCTGATCGTTGAAGGTGAACGGACCGAGCGTCTTCGTCTTGCGATCGTAGTGGGTCAGACGACCACTCTTTCCCCGATCCGGGAACAAGCACATCACGCCATCATGGGCGTCCAGGTACAGCAGCGTGACATCGTAGATCGCTTGCGTCTCGTTGCGGAGCTGGACACGAAAGTCCTGCCCGGGCTCGACGCGTCCGCCCGAAGCGAGATCCTGCCACTCACCGTTGGCGGTCTTCGTCTGGGGCATCACCAGCAGGCCCTCGGGAAGCGGGGCTGCCATGTCCGCAGTCGCCAGGCGGCGCAGATTCCGCGCCCGAAACACCTTCTTGAGCTGCAACACGATCTGGCTGGGCTCGACCTCGAATCGATTCGTGCCACCGCCGCGGCGCGTGTCTCGAAGTACCCAACTCTCCGGGGCGAGCTCGATGATCCAGTCAGCCTCCTCGAGGCGGTTGACGACGGGCATCGAGGCTTCGAACTTCCCGAGCCGGTCCAGGATCTCCTTCGGAATCTCACTCTTTGGCAGCAGCCCGCCCTGTGCATCCACGATCGCGAGTCGCAGGCGGTAGTCTCCCACGGGACGGCTGACGACGCGCGCGGCGAGGACGGTGTCCTCGACCTCGGGCCAGCCGGCCGAATCGCCTTCGACCACTGGCTGACAGCGCGACTCCGTCAGCGTCGCCTCGACGACCTCGAGTCGCCCTAGCGCCGGCTCGCCGGTGCGCGCGACCTCGAGCACGGTTCCCACTCCGAGCTTGAGAAGCTCGCCACCCGGGACTTGCCAGGCCTCGTCCTTTCGCTCGGCCAGGAGCACGCCTTCGGTCGCCGGCAGGCCATCGAAGACGCCGCGATTGCGATCGCCCTCGACCATGGGAAGCGTTCCGCCATAGATGCCTTGGTATCGGCTCACCAGGCGCGCCTGGAGCTCTTGAAACGTCATCCCCGGCTTGGCCTGCTGGAGCTGCTCGGCGATCAAGAAGGTCAGCAGCCCGTGATAGGCCGCGCCTTCCTTGCCGGCGGGCAAAGGCATCTCGGGTGCCTTGTGAAACGGCTGGGCACCGTAGAACGCGACGACGCCCTCCAGCCCCCCGATGCTCGGCAGCGCGGCGCGCGTGCGACGACGCCCCGCGCGGCGAGCGTCGTCGGGCACGCCGAGATCAGCCCGGTCGAGCTGTCGGAATCGCACTTCGGGGTTGCTGCCGCGAACGATCGTTCCCGAGTGGCAGGTATCGACGATCAACCAGACGAAAGCTCCCTGGTCGCGCAGGGCTCCGACACGGGCGCCGAGCTCGTCGTCGCTGATCGCGTTGGGAATGCTGCCGGCATTGCCGTCGAAGGAGCCGGCATCCGCACAGAGGAACACCTCGTCGAGACCGTCCAGCTCGTCTCCCTCCCGATCCGGCTGCTGGGTGCCGTGGCCCGACATCTGGAGGATCACGAGATCGCCGGGCCGGACGACAGCCGCCAGACGTTGAAGCGCGCGCAGGATGTTGCGCCGCGTCGGGCGCCGAGACGGCTCGCGCGGCCAGCCCACGAGCTGGGTCATGTTCTCCGGCGGTACGCCGAGGCGCTCGCGCAGCGTCGACGCCATCAGTGCGACGTCATTGGCCGGACCTTCCAGACGGATTCCCGCCTGGTAGCGCTGGGCCCCGAACTTCTTCTCGAGCACCGGGTACTCGGTGCAGCCCACCAGGAGAGCGTAGCGTCGTCCGGCTTCGTTCGTCGGAGCCGATTCCTCTTGGGCCGCGCCGGCTGGACGCGACGTCGCCAACCCGATCAGAAGGACCGCCATGAGCCGCGCACTGGTTCGCCGGATGCTTGGCATGAGCTCGTCACTTTCACTCACGGAAGAAGGGGCCGGCACACTCAGGGCGTTTCGGCTCGATACAAGGTGGCCAGCTCGAACTCTTGATCGAGACTGGCCAGGTAGATCGACAGGTTGCCAGTGACCCGGGCACTCTCGGCGAGGCTCCAGGCGACCAACGACGGGAAGACGATCCGCAGATCGCCCGTGTCTGGATCGACCTCGAGCTGCTCGGCGCGCAGCGGAAGCGATTTTCCTTCGTGGACGACGTACAAGATCGCCTGAAGCTCGATGGCGTCCAGAAGCCCGGTTCCCCGCACGACCGCCACCGAGCTCTCGTTCTCCTCGACCAGGAAGACCGTCTGCAGGGGAAACAGCGGCGGCTCGATCAACGGAAGACTGCCGGACATGGGCGGCAGATCGATCTCGGTCGCGGCGTACTGGCTTCCGACCGTCAACAACGCGAGGTCGACCCACAGCGACTTCCCATAGGCGACGGCCCCGTCGTTCGCTCCGACCGCCTTTTGGAGCGAGGCGAAGAAGCGGCGTTGATCATTGGATTGGACGTGCCCGATCAGCTCCCAGAGTGCATTGTCGCTGAGTCGTGTCAGTGAGTACTTCTCGATCACGCTGCGCACATCTTCCGCGATCTCGAGCGCCGTGCGGTCCGGAAGGGCTTCTCCGGTGTCGACGTCGACCATCGTGGTCCGCGTCACGATTTGGAGCGGCGTCCCGATCAGCTGACTGGGAACCATGAGCAAGACGGAGATGGTGTGAGTGCGTGGGACCATCGAGAAGTTCGAGGACGCCTGCTGCATGGCGCCTAATCGCACCCGAATGGTGTTGTCGGACACGCGTCCCACTGTCAGCAGGCTGTTGAGGTCCTTGCCGAATACGCTCTCGAACTCGCTCTGGAAGGACTCCATGCCGACCGAGCCGCCTACTTGGCCCGACATGATGTAGAGCGATCCGGCCAGCTGGCGAATCGTCTCGGCGGTGCGCGAGGCGAGCGTCGCCTCGAGATTGTCGGTCACGAGCAACGGGATCACCTGCGGCGTGAACCGATCGGCGGCGCCTCCTCGCAGCATCGTTTGCATGCCGGTGCCCGAACGCTCCGCCAGCTCCGTCTCCGAAGTCAGCGGAATGTCGGAGAAGAACGACATCGTGCAGTAAGCGTCGTAGGGCTCGTTCCGCATGCGCGGCATGAGCGCCACCTGCATTCGCACGGCATACGGTGTGAATCCCTGTCGAATGGCCGCGTCCTTGACATACCGATTCAGGAGCTGGACCTCCTGAAAGAGCGCGGTCGCCGCCGAGTAGCGCATGAACGGGTCGATGTCGGCCGTCGGCTCGACCTGCCTCTGGGGAACTTGACGAACGACCTGCGTCACCGGCACCCCGTCGCCGGGCTGCACCTGCGGCGAGTACGGATCGGGCGTCGTCCGCTCGCGGGTCACCGAGTCCTGCTTCACGACTCCTGTGGTGTCCTGCGTCGATTGCACGTTGCCCTGATCATCGACCGTCTCCTCGCCGGTCGTCGAATCGTCCGACGTGGACGTGCCCGTGCTCTCGGTCAGCGTCTCGCGGACCGTCGGCTTGGTCTTCACCAGGCTCCCGCTCGCCCGCACCGCGTCGATGAGGGAGCTCTCCAGGGTGCGCGTCGAAGGCACGACCATCTCGAGCGCCTGCGCCTCGGTCAGATCGAAGTTCGGCTGCAGCGCGACGACATACTCCTCCCAAGAAGCTACCGAGAGCACGGCGACGTGTACGGATCCCGCCTCGTGCTGCCGATCGACGCGGCTGGCCTCGAACAGGCCGCTGCCAGGCGACCCGCAAGACGTGAGGGCTCCGAATAGCGCCAGCGAGGCGAGGCGCCTCGAGAGCGACACGGTGTGTCGTGGATTCATGAGTGCGATTCTCTTGGGTGGGTTTCGCCAGTTGACCCCAGACTAAGGCCGTGGGCGTCCAGGGTCCAGCGCGCTTGTCCACGAGGCCAACGTCGATGGGGGAGGCTCCGCCTCGCACCAGCCGACGCTCCAAGAAAAGGCACGGAATCGGTTGCTGGAATGTGTCGTTATTCCTTCGCTCGGGCGGAGGCCGCCCCCACCGCGAGCGACCTCGGCTCAGTCGAAGTCGACGCGCGTGATCGTTCCCGGCCCGATGGTGACAGTGCGGCGCCGACCCGGCTGATCGGCTCGCTGCAATAGAAGGTGCCCCTCTCCGACCGGGACTTGGGGCAACGAGAATCGGCCATCGTCCCCGACCAACACCAAGACCTCGACGCGGCGCCCGTCCGAGTCTTGACCGTAGTAGTGCAATCGATCGCCACCGGCCCCCTCGGTCGACGCGACACTTCCCTCGATCCCACCGGTTGCCATGTCGAGAGACCAGGTCGTGGGCGTGTCTCCTAGCTCGATCCGCTCGGACAGCTGAATCACTGGTCCGCCTTGCGTGCGTCCCGAAAAGCTCAGGCGGTAGGTGCCCACCTCTGCAGTCTCGAGCTCGAAGCGCCCATCGGGTCGGATCGCACACTGATCACTCTTCGTCCCGAGGGCGTCCTCTAGCAGCTCAACGCGCCACCCGATCGGCGGGCGACCGTCCACCAGCAGCGCACCGGCGAGGCGAATCGCCGTCATGGCACGCAGGTCGAGCACGAAGGTCGTCACCGAGCCTTCTCGGACCTGACAGTTCGCCGGCAAGGACTCGGACTCCTCGCCATCCGGAACCGAGCCCTGGGTCGTCGAGGTCGAGCGGGGGTTGAGCATCTGCTTCCGTCGCGAGACGTGCCAGGGCCCCGGCGTCAAGTGCTCGAAGACCACCTCGCCATCGGGACCGGGTGGACGCGTGACAGGAAAGCCGTCTCCTCGCGACAAGCCCACGACCACACCCTCCGAGGTCGCGAGCTCGACCGGCTCGACTCGCACGCGCAAGGTGCCGCCCTCCGTCAGCTCGAGCTCGAGACCCTCCGCACCGACCGCGGCGTCGAACTCGAAGGGACCGACCTCGACGGGCGCGAATCCGTCGGCGCGAGCCCTCACCGTGAGTCGCCCGGATGCGCGCACTCCCAGCTCGAAGGCTCCCTGGTCATCGGTCGTATCCTGCGCCTTCGACCAGGGCTCCGAGCGGGCGGGAAAGCCGTTCACGGTCATCGCCTGGTCGTCCGCGATCACCTCGAAGGCTTCGACTCGCGCGCCCGGATGCGGCTTGCCATGGGAGGTGACGATGCCACGCAGGCCAGGGACACGGGTGAGCGAGAACACGAGGCGGCTCGGCGGCGCCTCCGCCGGAAACGGGCCCTGCTCCGCGATATCGAATCCCTCGGCCGTGATCCGGACGCGAAACGCTTCCGGCGGCGCCGCCACGATCGCCTGGCCCGGCGTGTCCTCTCCCGCTCGGAGGTTCCTCGCACTGAACGAGTGGTCACCCTCGGCGGCAATCACATGAACCTGAAACTCTTCGACCGGCTCCCGCTGCGAGTCCTGAACCAGCACCTCCACGCGGAGGATCTCCCGCAGCCACAGCTCGATGCCCTGATCACCCGGTACCGACTCGACCACCGTCGAGTCACCGAGCTCGCCGGCGGGATCGGTGCCGTGCAGTCGGTAGCGGCCTCGCCAGGGCGTCAGGCGGCGAAAGCGCCCGGCGGCGTCGGTTCCGAAGGAGCCGCTGCCGGATCGCCCTCCGGCTCGGTAGCGGTAGGAGACCTGGGCCTCGGGATGCGGCGAGCCGTCTGGGCGATAGACGATGCCCTCGATCCGGTCTTCGTCGGCGAGCGGCTCGACGATCAAGGTGATGCCATTGCGGTGCGAGTCGGCGCGCACCTCGACCGGCTCCGAAAAGGTCCAGCGATGATCTTCGTCGCCCTGTGTCCAAAGGCGTACCCAGCCCGGCGGAACACCGTCGATCTGAAACCGGCCGCGAAGGTCGGTCTCACCGAGCTGTCGAGCATTCTCACGGTCGCTCGGACCCGAGAGCCTCGCCTCCCGCTCGTCCTCTTCTCCGGAGTCCGCCGAGAGCACGAGCACCTCGACACCCGGAAGCCGGCGTCCGGCCGAGGTCTCGACCCAGCCCGTCAGCGTGCCGCCTCGCTCGATGACCAGGTCGCCCAAATCGACGATCTCGCCGGGCGAGAGCTCTACCGAAAACTGACGACGGGCGTAGCCGCGCCCTTCCAAGACGAAGGGCGGCGAGTCCGGGAGAGTGCGCCGCCCCTCCGGCTGCCGCCACTCGATCCGACCGGCGGCATCGCTCTCGACCCTGCCGCTGGCGTCCCCGCGTCGACCGAAACGGAGTCCCGGCAGACCGATCCCGTTCTGATCCACGCAGCGCGCGTCGATCCCCGTCGGCGACGTCGATACGCGCGGGCTTCGATCCTCGACGCTGCTCGATTCGGGAGTCGAGCTCGAGACCGGTGGCTCGGAGGTCGTTGGCTCCGTCGGCTCGGCATCCTCTTCGAGGCCCGGCAACACGACCGGTGTGGCGGCCTCCTGCTCGGGCAACGCGGTCGCCGAGGTATCGTCGCTCCGAGAGAGGCCGTCGGAGTCCAGAAGCCAGAATGCCGCTCCCCCGAGGACTGCCACGACGACCAGCACTACGATCCACCGCACGCTTCCACTCCCAGAAACGGATCGGCAACACCCGTCCCCCGGGCGGGCCATCTCCAGCGACCCCGAGAAGGGTACATCCTTTCCGACGTCCGTTCACGCCCTGCTGACGTCCTTCCTGACGACGTCGTCTCTCGATTCGTTTGGCTCCGTTTCGGGAAGCGCATCACGAGACGGAGGCGGCGCGCTCGCCGACTGACAGGAATGACCTCGCTTCAGGTAGAATCCGACGCGATCCGAAGCTGTCCCGAATCACCTCGAGCGAGCCGACGACTTGGCGACGACAGCCCCTTCCCCCGACTCGACCCCGAGCCCGAGCACCGGCGTCCGCTCAATCGTGACAACGCTGTCGCTTCTCGTGACGGCGAGCGTCACGGTGTTCGCGCTGGTGGTCTTCTTGCGTCGTCCACCTTCGGTGATCCACTTTCGAACGGCATCCAGCACGTTCATCTTGAGCTGGCTCACGCTGTCGTCGGCCCTCCACGCGCTCGCCGTCCGACGCCAGCTCGGCCCCACCGAGCGGCGAGTCGGCTTCCGCCTCGCCCTCCGATTCGGGTTGGCCGGACTGCTCGGAGGCACGGTCACCTACCTGACCTTCTTTCAGCCCTTCAAGGCACTCTTCTTCTTGTTCTTCTGGGGATGCTGGCTCGGGCTCTATCCTCTGCTGATCCTGCTCGGTCCTCGGTTGGCCCGATCGATGCCGGCTCGAATGCTTCGAGGTCTCGACCTGCTTCTGTTCAATGTCACGTTGCTCCTGGTCGGTGGCGAGCTCGTGTTGTCCGTCACGGCGCGCCTGTGGCCGATTCCGCTCTTTGCGAGCGCGAGCAATGCGGCGCTGGACGTCATCGCACAGCACCGCCTCGCGCCCGGTCAGATGTTCCTCGGGTTTCCTTGCGACGAGCTCGGCAACTACGACCGGAGCGCGGAGGAGAGCACTGCAGCGACTCGGATCACCGCCATCGGGGACTCGTTCAGCGTCGGTATCGTGCCCCACTACTTCCACTACACGACATCCGCGGAGCGCGCGCTCGACGACGTCGAGATCTACAATATCGGCGTCAACGCCATCGGCCCGGCCGAGTACCTGCACCTCTTGCGACACGAAGCGTTGCCGCTCCGACCAAAGGCCGTCTTGCTGGCACTGTTCGTCGGCAACGATGCCCACGAGTCCACGCGCTTTCGACCCAAGCACGCTTGGCTCCGCCGCTGGTTCGATCGCAACAACATCCTTCTCTGGCTGCTGCCGAAGCGCCTGATGCAGATCACGAACGAGCGGGAGAGGCGAACCGGCTCAGCGGTCGGGCGGATTCAAGGCGAGGAGCGCGAGGGCGCCATCGTGCAGACACCCGAAGCGCTCATTCATCACCTGCCCTGGCTCGCCGATCCGAGCCTCGAAAAGCCGACCTTCTCGGACGAGACGTATCTCGAGATCGAGACCGTGCGCGCTCGCGGCATCTGCGATCCCGCTGCCAATGAGCTACTCGACTCGCTGCTGATGGCCCTCGAGGAGATCCGGCGAGTCGCCGGGTCGACGCCGCTGTTCGTGCTGCTAATCCCCGATGAGCTCCAGGTCGAAGACCGCCTCTGGAATCGAATCGTCGACGGGCCGCTCCGAGGGCACTCCCTCGTTCGCGATCACGCACAGCGACGATTACTCGACTGGCTCCGTGAGCGGGAGATTCCCGCGCTCGACCTACTGCCCCTGTTCCGTGCCGCACTCGCAGGAGCCGACGGCGAACGACATCTGTACCACCTGCGCGACTCGCACCTCAACGCCCGCGGCAACGCCCTCGCCGGCTCCGCCGTCGCGGACTTCCTCCGCCGTGAGCTCGAGGCGCTCAACTCGACGAGCGACGGACGGTAGCGCCGCTCACGGCATTCCGCGCGGACGGGCCGCCTGCGGTCCCAGGGAAGACGCCCCCGAGACTGGCCGGAGTGCGTCCGCGTAGCGCAGCCGACGACGTCTCTCGAGTTTACCTAGGTCGTCGCGGCGAAGCGGAGCTGACGCCCAGGGCGCCCTGGGCGCGCCGCGCCCGCGGTCCCAGGGGAGACTCTTGCCGGCTACTCTCCCCCTTCTGTCGCACGCTCGCGCTTCTGCTCGGCGACCATCTCACGCACGTCGGCGAGGAGCTGCTTCGTGTCGTAGACGATGCCGTCCTTGATGGTCCAAACGATGCCTTCGGTGCGGCCGACCTCGCCGGTAGCTTCGTCGAGCTTCAAGCAGCCGGTGGCGTAGAGCACCTTCAAGTTCTCGAGGGGATTCTCTTTCACGACGATCAGATCGGCGAGGAGGCCCTCGCGCACGACGCCGAACTGGAGCGCCTCGCCCTTGGGCTCGTGCAGCGTGCGCGCCCCGTTGATCGTCGCCGCCTGGATGACCTCGAGCGGATGGAAGCCGGCCTCTTGGAGCAGCTCGAGCTCCTCGATGTATCCGAAGCCGAAGGTCTTGAAGATGAAGCCGGCATCGGCGCCGGTCGTGACTCGACCGCCCATCTTCTTGTAGTCGTTGATGAGCTGCATCCAGACGCGATAGAAGTTCCGCCAGGCGACCTCGTCCCAGGTCGTCCAGTAGAAGAAGAAGGAGCCGTGCGCGGCGTGGCTGGGCTGGAAGAACTCCATCAAGCTCGGCAGCGTGTACTCGTCGTGCCACTCGGCTGTGCGCGCACGCATGAGATCGCGGCCGGCGGCGTAGATCGTCATGGTCGGATCGAAGATGGTGTCGAGGGCGAGCTGCTCCTTGAGGTAGGCCTTCCACTCCTTGCTGCCGGGCGGGTGGATCTTGTCCCAGAGCCGGGCCACTTGGCCGAAGCGATGCTGCTCGTTGTCATGGTTGTGATCGACGGGCCAGGGCTGCACGCCGTGATCGGCCAGCAGGGCTTCGAAATGGCCGTAGTAGTGGGTGACGGTGTCGAGACCGAGACGAGCGGCATCGAGGGCGTTCATCTGCGCGACGCCGCCTTGATCGAGGTGGGCGGTCGAGCCGAGGCCGTGATTCTTGGACTCGTCGAGGATCGCCTCCATGATCTCAGGCCGAAAGGCTCTCAGCTTGAGGCCGTCGATGCCGCGTCCGGGTGCGTTGCGCACCCACTCGCGCGCTTCTTCGGGTGAGTCGAGGGCGCTCGGGATCTGGAAGTTGAAGATGCGCGGCGCCACGATCTCATTGGCGGCGCTGCGACGCTTCTCTTCGACGACCCATTGATTGGGGCCAAGCGGGACGCCTCGCACGGTCGTCACTCCGTGGCCGAGCCAGAGCTTGTAAACATACTCGACGTTGGGCGCCTTCTGGGTTCCGCCGGCGTGCGCGTGCATGTCGATGAAGCCGGGCAGCACGTACATTCCGCGGGCGTCGACGACGTGGTCGGCCGTGGGAGATTCCGCACGGCTGCGGCGAATACCCGCGATGCGATTGCCTTCGACGATGATGTCGACCGGACCGCGAGGCGGCGCACCGGAGCCGTCGATGAGCGTGACACCGCGGATGACCAGCTTCTCGAACGGACCCACCCCTTCATCGGGGCGGCGATCCGGAGCCGGTGTCTGAGCCGCGGCCAATCCGGCGACGGCAAGGGCCAGGAAGAGAGCACCCGTGATCCGACTCAGCGTGCATCGTGACATGTCATCCCTTTCGCGCGGGCGCCTGGCAGACTGGAGCCCACGCGGCCGAGGGGGGCTCCGAGAGCTGCAGTGTCTCGCGGGACCGACGCCGGGGCAAGCCTCGGCGATGCGACACCGAAAGACCCAGTGGACTCGGCCTGTAGATGCCGGCATCCTCAACCACTCGACGCGATCCGAACGCGTCGCTGACTGCGACCGCCCGAGCGGTCTTCGAACGCAAAGACAGGGAGAGCTCTGATGCCGTGCGCGTCGCCGATTCCGCTGCCGCTTCGCCTCCTGCTCGTGATCCTCGGCTTCCTCGTCGCCTCCGCCACCGCTCAAGAGTCCGCGAAGCCCGACGCCGACTCATTCGACGGCGTGTTCGTGATGGAGCTGGGCGGCAAAGAGGTGGGTCGCGAGAAGGTGTCCATCGACTCCGAAGGCTGGAGCGCCGAGTCGACCTTCGACATCCTCGGCGTCCAGAAGGGTCACCTGACGGCCTCTTCCCGCCGCCAGGCGGACGGCTCGGTGAAGTTCACACTGAAGCAGCACGTCAACGGAAAGGACGTGACCATCGAGGCGGTGCGCACCGAGAAGCAGGTGACGGGGACGCTCACCGCCGTCGGCCAAGACTACGCGGTCGACTTCGCCTACGATCCGCCGGGCCTCCTCTACATGGACCTCGTTTGGAGCATCTACATCGACCTGGGCCGCTACTATTCCGAGCAACGGTCCAAGAATGCCCTGCGAGCGGGCTCCGTCGTACGGGGCATGGTACCGAACCCGCAGGGCTCGCCTGTCCTGATCGAGCTCAAGGAGATCGAGAGCATCACGCAGGTGATCGCGGGCCAGCCCGAACCGCTCACGCACTACCGCTTCACGCTCGCCGATCGCGTCGAGGTCTCGATGGTCTGCAATGCCGACGGCTTGCCCCTGCGCTTCGCGATCCCGAGCCAAAGCATCCAAGGCACCCTCGAGGGCTTCGAGTCGGTGCTCATCCCCAGCGGCAAGGGCCGCAGCGCGCTCGATCGAGGCGGCTGGCGCGCCAAGCTCTCGCCAGCCGCACACGCGGTCGTGGCCGAAGAGAAGGTCATGATCCCGATGCGCGACGGCGTGAAGCTCGCCTCGGATCTCTACCGGCCCGAGGCCGACGGGAAGTACCCGACGATCCTGATCCGGACTCCCTATAGCCGCGCCACCGAAGGCCTGACCAAGGGAGACCGATACGCTTCGCGAGGATACGTGGTCGTGGCGCAGGACGTGCGCGGGCGCTTCGACAGCGAGGGTGAGTGGTATCCCCTCGAGAACGAGATGAACGACGGCTCCGACACGATCGATTGGATCGCGAAGCAGCCTTGGAGCGACGGCCAGGTCGGCATGATTGGCGCGAGCTACGTCGGCTGGGTGCAATGGTATGCCGCCAAGAGTGGCAACCCTCATTTGAAGGCGATCATCCCGCAGGTGTCGCCGCCCGATCCCACCGAGAACATTCCCTATGAAGGCGGCGCCTTCCTCCTCAGCAGCGGCTGGTGGGCCAAGGTCCTCGAGCACATGGAGGCGATCGGCGGCGCCGGACTCCCGACGCTCGACTGGGGAGACAAGCTGCAGACCCTTCCGTTGAATGATCTCGACAAGGCCTTGGGCACGACCCATCCCTTCCTCGATGACTGGGTGAACCGCCCACCGACCGACCCGGCCTGGGACGCCGTGCGCTACCAGACCCACTACTCGAAGATGAACGTGGCCGTGCTGAACCTCTCGGGCTGGTTCGACGGCGATCAGCCGGGCGCCCCTCAAAACTTCGTCGGCATGCGGGAGCACGGCCCCGAAGCCATGCGGGACCATCAATACCTGCTCATGGGGGCTTGGGGGCACGCCTTCAATCTCCAGACGAAGCTCGGGGACATCGACTTCGGCGAGGAGGCGGTCGTCGACCTCGATGCCATCGTCGTGCGCTTCTTCGATCGCTACCTCAAGGGCGCCGACAACGGCTTCGATCAAGAGCCGCCCGTCATGGTCTTCGTCATGGGAGCCAACCGCTGGGTCCGCGACGAGAGCTGGCCGCTGAGCGGCACCGTGCCGACGAAGCTCTTCCTGGGCAGTCCCGGGCGTGCCCAGAAAGTAGAGGATGGCGGCTTCCTCGCCTTGGAGCCGACTACCGGTGAGGCCGACTCGTTCCGCTATGATCCGCACTCGCCGCGCATCATCGATTCCGATTTCGAGGACATTACGAGTGCCACCGCGACCGAGGACATCTCACACCACGAAGACCGCACGGACTACCTCGACTACCTCTCGCCACCGCTCGAGACGGCGGCCGAGATCACGGGCCCCGTCCGCGCGATCCTTTCCGTCTCGACCGACGCCGCCGATACCGACTTCACGCTCGAGGTCTCGGTGATCTCGAAGGACGGCACCGAGCGGGGATTGGCCGCCGGCATTCAGCGCCTGCGCTACCGCACGGGAAAGGACGAGCCCGTGCCGCCGGGAGACGTGGTGACCGTCGACATCGACGGCTGGGCCACCTCCAAGCGCCTCGAGCCCGGCGACCGCATTCGAGTCACCATCGGCTCGTGCTTCCTGCCGGGATACGCCCGCAACCTCAACACGCTCGAGGATCCCGCCACCGCGACGAAAGGCGTCGTCGCCACCAATCGCGTTCACCACGACGCTCAGCATCCGAGCTACCTGCTGCTGCCGATCGTGCCCCGAAGAGAATCGCCTGGGTTGAGCTTTGCCGCCGACGAGAAGCTCGACCGTCGGGAGTGACGCTCGCAGCCTCCTCTTCCCTTCTCGCCTGGCTTCCCTACAATCCACTGCTCGGCCCTCGAACCGGGCCGGGCGGTGGTCCGATCTCTGGCGCGCCGCCGAAGCCTGAAACCATTGAGATGAACCCACGACACGATGCGAACCCGGCTGGCGCTGGCGGTCTCAGTTTTCGCCCTGCTGGGAAGCTGCAGCGGCGGATCGAGCTCGCCGCCACTCGCCGCGCCCGAAGCGGCGCTCCCCATCACGCTCTCGAATGATCACCTCTCGCTCACGTTCGAGAGCGACCCCGAGCTCGGCGTCCGACTCACCGATGTGACCGAGCACACGGCACCGAGCCATGTGTTTCGAAACGACCCGATCGCTGGAGACGACGCTCGCTTGTGGGAAGCGCGCCTCACTCTGAGCGACGGCGACACGGCGACGATCTCCGGACGCGACGCGCGAACCTTCGAGCTCACACACGACCGAGGACCGAACGGTGAGCCGGCGCTTCGCTTCGATTGGAGCGGAGTACGCGCGCCCCTCGGAGTCGCTTTCGAGGTGTCGGTTCTCGTCTGGATCGATGTCGAGGAGCCTCTCAGCCGATGGACCGCCACCGTCGATCGCAGCCCGGGCTCGGTGCCCGCGGCGAGCCTGGATGCGCTCGATCTTCCCATCGTTCAGATCGAGCCTCCGGCGACGCCTCGCGCGGGTGAGTCGGTCTTCGACGCACAGTTCCGAACTCGCCTTCTCGTGCCCTCGATCCAGATCGACGAGAGCCACCTCGCTCCGAACCTCCCCTTCGCACTTTGGGTTTGTCCACCGGGATTGGGCACGGCACCTGTCGACGTTTCGTGGACTCATCCGGGCCCGCGCCAGAACATGCAGTTCGCCGCCTTGGCCGGAGTGGACCCGAAGGACCCCGGATATCGCCGCGTGCTCTTCGTCGGGACCGAAGACACGACCGGGCACACGAAGGCGTTCCGACACCGGGCGGTGGTCGAAACGAGCCCCGATGCCGTGCGGTACGAATGGCGAGCGACGCACTTCCCGCCCTTCGCCGATCGCACGAACGGCCGGGTGACCGAGTGGGCCAACACGTACCAGACGCCGTACCCGAGCGTGCTCGGTGCCTTGCACGCGCAGACCGATGCCTATTGGATCGACGCGACGGCCCAGTACCGACGCTTCGTCGAGCGAGTCGGCCTCGCCGGCCCGCGCCTCGAAGACAATCCGCGCCTCGTCCATACTCACGAGCCATCGTTGTACGCCGTCTTCGTCCAGTCGCGGCCCAACCAGAATCCGCCCACGCTCTATGCGAGATTCCTCGAGCGCACGCTGGCCTTTCAGCGAGCTCTCGAGAGCTCGGCGACCGAGACGCTTCCCACATTTCTCCAGTGGCAGAACTACTTCGACCAAGCCAGCCCGGTCGGCAACCCGGACACGCCGCTCTCGACGCACGTCGATGCCGGTGTGGCCGAAGCCGTCGCCTGGGCCGCCGCGCGCGACATTCAGGTCGCCCCCTACCTTCGCCCCACCGAGCTCGCCCATTGCCTCGATTGGCAGGAGTCGTTTCCGCCTTCGGCCGAAGCCTACGATCGCGCAGGACGGGCGCTGGGCTCCGACGACACCACGGAGTGTGCGGAGGGCGTGGCGCGCCTCGACTACGCCCACCCCCAAGCCGCTGCGTGGTTCGGAGACTACCTCGGGCGAGAGCTCGTTCGTCAGTTCGGATTTCACGGGCTGTACCTGGATGTTCTCTCGGGCTCGGGGTCACGACTGACCTACGATCCGCCCGGGCTGCCGAGAGGGCACGTGCCACACGGTGGCGATGGATTCACGCGCGGCAAGGTCTCGGCCATCGACGCGCTTCGAGAGGTCTTGCGCACCCAGCACGGCGACGATCAGCGGACATTCGTGGTCGGGGAGGCGACCGAGGAGTACCTGGCCGGTCACCTCGACGCGATGGGTAGCGGCCAGGGCTGGCTTCCCCAGCATCTGCAGCTCGCCGAACCGGCTCTGCTGGCCGATCTCGAGATCAAGGGGCTGATCACTCTGCCCGACGGGCTCCACCTGCCGAGGGGGGCCACCGATTGGTCGCCGCCGCTCTGGAACCTCGTGTATCACGAGTGGGCGCCGGCTCAGCAGCTCACGATCCCGTGGACGACGGTCGGGCTCGCCAACGGCGACGTCTACCCGGGCGAGTACGAGACACCCGAGGGGAGGCGGCACTTCTCGGGGCTCGACGTCGACGAGTGGGTCGATCTGCTGAGCTACACGCATGCGCAGCTCTTCAACGTCGGCTCGAAGCCGGCGACGCTGCTGTATGACATGGGCTTCGACGCGCCGATGATTCAGCTCGATGCCGAGGGGGAGCTCATCCTCGATGAGCAGCGCGATCCCGAAAGGGCCGCCTGGCGGATCGTCGACTTCTTCCGCACGCTGCAAGCGATGCAACGCCGCGACCTCGCGGGACGCTTTGTACGCGTCGGGCGAGCCGAGCGTCCGCTGCCGGAGCTGCCTGGTCTTCCGACGGCTGTCGCCGTCAATCCGACGAGCGCTTGCCGGAAAACCTGGGACGGGCATGGAAACGTCACGTACCCGTTTGCCGAACGCCCCCATCCTTCACAGTCCATCGTCAAGAAGACACTCGGCAGGCAGGAGTTTCCCGTTCTGCGCGTGCTCCATTCCGTCTGGCGGAGCCCCGAAGGCGAGCTCGGGATCGTCCTCACGAACTGGTCGGGCACCTCGGCCGAATGGTCGGGGAGGATGCACCCGAAGTGGTTCGGGGAGAGGGACGACTGGAGCTGGCGCATCGCCGAGATCGAAGCCGATGGCAGCCGAAGGGTTCACGGTGAGGGTCGGGGGCCGATCTCACTCCGTGCGGACGACGGAGAGTCGCGGGGGACGGACGAGATCGTGATCGGCTCGGTTCCCGCGCGTTCAGTGCGTGTCTTCGTGCTCGAGCCGGCGCGTTGATGAGCGCACGGACCGAATCCTCGGAGGCGGAGGGCGGAAGCCGGGCCTCTGAGTCGGAGGGCGGGCTTCAATTCAGTCCGCGCTCCGGGTTCGGTCCACCATTCGGCCGCGCTTCGGTGAAGCCTACGGCAGGAAGCGGCTGGCGGCGGCGAGCTTTTCGGGGATGTAGGTGTCGATGACGTAGTTGAGTCCCCACTTGGCCAGCGCCTGCTGCTCGGCGCGTTGGCCCAGCTTGAGGAGCTGCTGGAGTGACTTCTCCCAGCGGGGGTAGGACTTGAAGAAGGGGTCGTTCTTCAAGGCATCGTTGGCACGCTTGACGTCGACATCCTTCAAGGGATGGGTTGGCAGCTCGTAGTCGACGATGTCCTGAGGCGTCACGCCCAGGAATCTCGCCTTGGGCACGCAGAAGAACTGGTTGATGTGCGCGGCGTTGCCGGAGCCGACCTTCAGCGTGCGGTAGATGTTGCAGATCCCGTACGGATCGCAATCGACGAAAGCGTAGACCGGGATGTTCTTGTCGTCGGACAGTCGGCGGATGAAGCGACGCGTGGCGCGCGTCGGCACGCCGCCGAGTCCGACCAGAATGCAGTTCGCCTTCTGCCAGAACTTGTGATACTGCAGCCGCTGGAACATACCGCCGGTCTCGATGGCGAGGACGAACTGGGCCTGGGTATCGAAGCGCAGGTGCTCGACCGAGTGCGGGATGGTGTAGGCGCCAGTCCCGAAGCGCGTGCAATCGATGCGGATGTCCTCGTGGGTATCGGGATCGCGGTCGACGATGACGAGCTCGCCGGCCACCGCGCCACCGTGCTCTTCGGGGTAGAACCTGAGCTGCTCGCGGGTGACGTCATCGATGGAGAACATCGCCTCGATGTCGTCCATGACCGCATCGGACTCGTTCTGCTCGTTGAACTTCGCGTCGTCCCAGTTCTTGGACTGGTAGTAGGCGTCTCGCTTGGTGGCGAAGTCGTTGGTCTCGATCATCTCCTTCGACAGGCCCATCATGCGCAGCGACTGCGCGAAGCCCTTGACGGTGTTGACCGACAGCGAGCGGACCTTGCGCTGGCGCCCGATCTCGAAGTAGCCGCGGCGCTTGTCGTAGCGCACGTTGCTCAGTGCCCGCACCGGGAACTTCATCTCGGGCTTGTCGAGCTCGTTGATCTTGGTGAAGACGTTCTGCGCGACCTCGGAGATGCGCTGCACGGCGACTTTGTCGAGCCCTTTCAAGGCGACCTTCTTCTTGGGCGCCGGCGTCGGCTCGGGACGCTTCTTCTTCTTGGCCATCGATCAGCTCCAGTGGGCGGGGGGCGCGTCGGCGCCGGTCACATCTTCCGGGATCGCTCGAGGACGGTCTTGAGGTTCTCGCAGGCGTCGTCACGCTTCTTGTCATTGATGCCCAGGATGTCCTGGAGCGCGATGCCGATCTGCGGGATGTACTTTTCGATGTACGAGCGCTTCTTCGCCTCGTCCTCCTCGCGGCGCCGCTTGCGCAGGAAGGTGCCAAGCTTGCGGCCGCACTCCTGCAGGGCCAGCTTGATCTCCTTCATGATCTCGGGGTAGGAGGCGACGGCCTCCTTGGACTCCGAGGTGAAGGGGACCCAGACCGAGGCCATGTGCACGACGATGATCATCGGCCCGACCGGCATTGCGCCGCGCGACTGCTGTAGGCGATAGTTGCGCCAAGCCGTTTCGATGGTCGCCTTCGTCACCGCGCAGCCGGCTTGCTGGTAGAGCAGCGGAACGCGGTTGGCGAAGCGCAGGAGGCGAGCGGGGTCGTCACCGGTCAAGCCGCCACCGTAGGCGATGCCGGCTTCGATGCAGAAGGGCATGCCGCGATAGACGGCCGGAGAGCGCGTGACCGTGTGATAGAAGTCGGCTTCGACCTCCTTCTGGAGGCTTTTGAGTAGCAGCGTGTCACCGATCGGCGAGATGCAGTCGGTGGGGGGGGCGCTGATCTTGGTCTTCTGAATGGCGTGATAGAGCTCGTCGACCGTGCCGCGGCTCAGCCGGTGCGGGTTCGACTTGGGATCCGCCTTCGCGGACAGACAGATCTCCTGTGCGACTTTGTTGCCGACGCGCGAGAACTCGCTCTGGAAGAACTCGGCCAGCTGCTTGGCCTTGGTCTCCTTGACCATCTTGAGCAAGACGCCCAACTCGACGCCGTAGGGGTGCGGCTTGATGGCCTGCGTCGGACGCGGCATCTCGGTCGTCGCGCGCTCGAAGACCCGCTCCTCGCCATCGGGCGTTCGGTACGTGATCTGAGCGTGCGGGTTGGTGATCGCCGTTTGCTCGAGGTACGAGTCGACCGAGTGGCGACCCCGCGAGTAGGTGCCCTCGAGCTCCATCGCGACCTCGGTGCCGTGCGGGACGTCTTCCCACTCGATGTCCTTCTCGCCGAGGCGGTCGGGACGGTTGTGCTGCGTGTCGATGCGAAGCTGGCAGGAGTACGCCTTGCGACGGGGTCCGGTCTTGGTCTTGATCTCCACCGCCTTGCCCGTCGTGAGCATCGCGTAGAGGCCGGCCGCCGAGACGCCGATCCCCTGTTGGCCGCGCTGCTGTCGGTAGCCGTGAAACTTCGAGCCGTAGAGGAGCTTGCCGAAGACCGACGGCACCTGCGCCTTGAGGATGCCCGGTCCGTTGTCGCGCACCGTGATGCGGAAGCGGTTCTCGCGGCCGCCGGGTTCGATGGCCACGAAGATATCGGGCGGTGTGCCCATGTCCTCGCAGGCGTCGAGGCTGTTGTCGACCATCTCCTTGATGGCGGTGAGGAGTGCCTTGCGCGGGTTGTCGAACCCGAGCAGGTGACGATTCTTGGCGAAGAACTCGGAGATCGAGATCTGCTTCTGCTTCTTCGCCAGCGTCTCCGCCGTTTCGCGCTGTGGCGCGGCCTTGGTGGACATACCCCTCCCACCTCGTCTGTCGTTCTCGGGTTTGGACATCAGAAACCGTTGGAGGATCTGCGGATGTGCAGACCCGACCGCCCTCGGGAAAGATCCAGATTATGGGGCCCCGTCGGCTACGCCGTCAACTCATCCTTCGTCGGTCGCGGATTCGAGGCACTCTGGGAAATCGACCGGACCACGGGGCCTTTCGAGGCGCACTCCGAATTGCCACTCAACCTGTCGCCACAATCTTCCGATGGAAGACGTGCCCGACCACGGGCCGTTCCGAGGAGGGCATGGAATGCAAATGGCGGCACCCCACCTGATGGTGCACGCTCCAGCGAATCCCGTCGTTGTGATCGCTGATGACAACCCCGATGTCGTCGAGATCGTCACGCGACTTCTGGCCCCACTCGGGTACCGAGTCGACGCCGTTGGCTCGGGCCAAGAGGTCTTGAACCGAGTGGAAGCGCAAGCGCCCGATCTCGTTCTCCTCGACATCAACATGCCGGGGCCCGACGGATTGACGGTGTGTCGCACCTTGCGGGGTCGGACCGAGACCGCTTCGGTGCCGATCGTGATCATCTCGGCGCACGACGACGAGGCGCATCGCCTCGAAGGCATTCAGGCCGGGGCCGACGACTTCCTCCCCAAGCCTTTCGCCTCCGAGCTCCTGACCGCCCGTATCGAGAGCTTGCTCCTCCGCAAGAACCTCCAAGACTCGCTGGAGAATCCCGAGTCGGTGATCCTCTCGTTGGTGCGCGCCATCGAAGCCAAGTCGCCCTACACGCAGGGGCACTCGCTGCGCGTCGCCACCAACTCGCAACGCGTCGGCCAGTTCTTGCAGCTTTCGCCCGCCAAGTGTCAGGAGCTTTACATCGGTGGGATCCTGCACGACATCGGCAAGATCGGCGTGCACGAGGACATCATCAACAAGCCCGCGACGCTGACCGAGGACGAGTTCGCGGCCATGAAGCGCCACCCGCTGATCGGAACCGACATCATCCTCCCGTTGAAGGTGACGCAGTCCGCGATCGAGATCGTGCGCTCGCATCACGAGAAGCTGGATGGCTCCGGATACCCGCACGGCCTGAAGGGCGCAGACATCAATGTCGAGACGCGCATCGTCGCCGTCGCCGACGCCTTCGACGCCTTGACGACCGATCGGCCCTATCGAAAGCGCCTCAGTCGACGCGAGTCCATCGACCTCCTCGACGCCGAAGCCGACCTCGGCGTCTGGGATCGCGATATCATTCGAGCCTTCGATGAAGCCCTCGTCCGTCGACGCACCAAAGGCGACGCCGACCTCTGAGACTCGATGGCCCGGCCGAACACCCTGGCGCCCCTTCAGGGCGCGCGGTCCGCATTGGGCGAGTCGGTCGGGGCGTCGTATCGGCCGCGTTCCCCAGATTGCGGCCGCGCGCTTCGCGCGTGGCCTGACCTGGGGCTGGATGATGTCGGCCTTTCAGGCCGGGCCTTTCAGGCCGGCCAACCCGGCCGGGATCAGGCGCTCTCGCGATTCGCGGCCGCGGAATCCCACCGGGGCGGCTTCGTGATCTCGGGTATCGCCCCTTCAGGCTCGTTGCGTCGAACGATCGTCTCTGAGTTACGCCAGTTGCCGGAGACCTCCCCCCTGGGAGCGCGGGCGGCCCGCCCGCATCCGGCTTCGGAAGGCCGATTGCGCGCCGTCGCCCTCGGATCGCGCTCAGAGTCGGCCGCGGCGGAGGATCGCCAGGCCCAGGCCGAAGCCGAAGAAGGCGGCGGCCACGAAGCCAGTGATGCCGATGACCGGCAGCCCTTGCCACTTCGGGCCGACGTCGGCTTGCACCACGATCGACGAGCCCACGATGAGGGCGGCCACGATCAAGCCCATCGTCAGCCGATTCGTCGAGCGGTCGATCTCCTCGGCGAACTCCTCGAGGCCTTCGTGGCGAAAGCCCAACGCGAGCTGGTTGCTCTTCACCAGGCCGAGGATCCGCATCACGTCTTCCGGAAGCTCCCGCACCATCGCGAAGAAGTCCTCCCCGAACCCGCTCGCCTCTCGCCAGAGCCGGTTGAAGCTGTAGCGGCGCTTGATCGCCTGCGTGACGAAGGGGCGAGCGTGCTCGACCAGCTTGAAGCTCGGGTCGAGCTCTTTGGCGACGCCTTCCATGGTCGCCAGGCTCTTGGCGAGGAGGATCAAGTCGGGCGGAAACCTCACGTGGTGACGGTGGAGCACGGCCAGGAAGTCATTGACCGCCTGCGTGACGTCGAGCTGACCGAGTCGAATCTCGTAGTAGTGGTCGAGGAAGTCGGCGACGTCGTGCCGGAGCGCGCGCTCATCGGTCGTCTTCGAGATGCGGCCCGCTTCGCGTGCGACCTGGATCATGCGGTCGGGGTCACGGCGCACGACCGCGATCAGGAATCGAACGAGCTGATCGCGCACGATCTCGTCGATCGAGCCGACGATGCCGTAGTCGAGGAAGCAGATCACGCCGCCCTCGAGCACGAACACGTTGCCCGGATGCGGATCGGCGTGATAGAGCCCGTTGATGAGCACCATGCGCAGGATGGCCTGCGCGCCAACCTTGGCGACCTTGCCCGGATCGATGCCGGCGGCACGGAGACCGGTGACGTCCGAGATCTTGATGCCGTGAATCCGCTCCATACAGAGAACGCGCCGGCTGGTCAGATCCCAGTAGACCTTCGGTATCGCGATCGATTCGTCGTCGCGAAAGTGCAGCTCGAAGCGGTCGATGTTCTGGCCCTCGAGGCGAAAGTCGACCTCGCGCTTCAGCGTGCGAGCCAGCTCTTGAACGATCCCGATCGGGTCGAAGAGCTCGGCCATGACCTCGTCACGAGCCAGAAACTCTGCGAGATCGTGGAGGATTTGGAGATCGGTGTCGATCAGCTTGGAGAGCCCCGGGCGCTGCACCTTGAAGACGACCTCGGTGCCGTCGCGCAGGACCGCTGCGTGCACCTGTGCCATCGAAGCCGCGGCCAACGGTGTCGGCTCGATGCTCTCGACCAGTGCTTCGACGCTTCCCGAGAGGTTCTCGCGCTCGAAGGCCTCTTGCACCGCGTCGAATTCGAAGGGCGGCACGTCGTCTTGGAGCTTTCGGAACTCGGCCAGGTACTCCGGCGGGAGGACATCGGGGCGCGTGCTGAGGATCTGTCCCGCCTTGATGAAGACCGGGCCGAGCTCCTGCAACACGAGCCGAAAGCTCTCGGGTCGGTTGGCCGGTCGTTTCTCGAGGGGACCCGGCTTGCGACGAAACAGTCGCAGCGCCCAGCGGAAGTAGTAATCGAGGCGGAGCTGGCGGATGAAGTCTTCGAACCCGTAACGCGCAAGGACACGCATCACCTGGGCGAAGCGCCGCAGGTTGCGGAACGTGTGTCGCGCGCGTTGAACGGTCCGGATCACGGGCGGCGCCTTCGCCTGGCCGCTACTCGGACGAGCTGCCGGCCGCGCCCTCGAGCTTCTCGAGGCGAGCCTTCAAGGCGTCGATCTCCTGGCGAGTCGGGACCTGAAGCTTCTCGTGGAAGCTCTGCAGAAGGCCTTCGAGGAAGCCCTTCATCTCCGTACGAGCTTCTTCGCCCTTGCTCGCCAGCTCGTCGACGACCTGGCTGCCTTCCTGCTGGGTGAGCTTGCCTCGCTCGACGAGGTCGTTGACGACCGACTCGACCTTGTCCTTCGAGACGGCGGCAATACCGAAACCAAGATTGACGAGCTTGTTGATCAGATCGCTCATGGCTGAAAAGTCCTCATTCGAAGAACAGGGAGGGGGCCGGACTCCTCATTGAATCATATGACGGTCCCGGGGGGCACTCCCAGGACTCGACCTTCGATTCGGAGCGAGCGCTCTCGGTCCTCAGGGCGAGCCGACGGGGTCGCCGATGAAGCGGATCGGGACGTCCGGTGGGCACAGGTCGAGGCGCGCCGCGTCCTCCGCGAACTGGCGCAGCCCAGCCAGCTCAGGCGGTCCCACCGCGTACTGGATGTGCTCGGTGAGGTATCGGTAGCAGAGCGATTCCGGAAGATCGAGGTCGCGAGCCGCTTGGTGGGCGATCGCGTCTCGGCGGGCCAGCCCTCGATCGCGCGCCGCCTGCAGCCGCTCCGGGAGGTCTCCCAGCTCGACGCCCGAGCGGGCGATCCACATCGCGTAGACGAATGGGAGCCCGGTCTGCTCCTGCCATACTTCACCCAAGTCGAAGACATGAGGTGCCTCTGCCGGGTAGCGCAGCGCCGGGTCACCGATGAGGAGCAGCGCATCGGCCTCGAGATGCTGCAAGCGCGCGCTGGGTAGGCAATGTGTGGTGCGGTGCACGCTCGCCCCGGCCCGAGGCAGGACGATCTTCGCCATCGCGGCCGCGCTCCGAGAGCTCTGATCGAGGGCGAGGTGGCGGATGTCGGTCAAGGGACAGCGCGAAAACACCAGGATGCTGCCGACCGGCCCGTGGGAGACGACGCCCATCCCCGGCACCAAGCGTAGATCGTCGCCGCGGAAGTACTCGATGGTCGACACCAGAGCGACGTCGACTCGACCCGCACGTAACGACTCGGTCAGCTGCGCGGGTGGCTCGACGATCAACGAGTCGCCTTCGGTTTCGAGACCCTCGATGAGCGGACGAGCATTGAGATAGGGGACGGTGCCAATCCGGGTCATGACTCGATCTCCAGGCCGGCGTCCCGGACGAGCTTCTCGAGACGACCGTGCGTCAGGGTGGCCGGATGGTCTTCGGTGCCCGGGGGCGTCTCGGGCCCGGCGAGGCCGATGATCTCGTCGGCACCGAAGGTCAACGCGAGCTGGGCGCCGCGCGGCGTCAGCGTCGGCCAGTCCGCACGGACGCGCGTCGTGGGCGGCAGGGCGGACCGGACGGTCGCGATCCAGCAGAGATCTTCGACCCCGGTGGTGACGCTGTCGCGGGGCGCATCGGGGCTGCCGACCGGCAGCGGTGTGACGGCACGCACGCGGCCCGTCTCCGCTTGGAGCTGGGCGAGCGATTGGAGACGGTCCTCGGTCACATCTGACGAGAGCGTCGATCCGAAGGGCAGCACCAGATCACTCTCGAAGCCGAGGCTCTGCGCTCGGCGGTGCCGCTCGAGGACCGCCGGCCAATCTTCGAGACCGGGGCCGCCGATCAGTCCTCGGGCACCGGCCTCGAAGAGGCGCTCGGCAGCGTCGGCTCGTCGGGGCAGGGCGATGTCGATGCGGGCCGCTGGGCGATCCGAGCGAAGCGCCGTGATGAGCGCCGCCAGAGGCGCGGTCTCGGGCTCGCGATCCTCCGGCCAGAGCAAGAGGACATCGCCCTCCGCGCGGCTGGCTGCCTGAACGGCGGCCGGATCGAGAGAGGTCAGGATCACGACCTCGGGGGCAGCACCGAACGGCGAGCCTGTCGGGACTTCGAAGAGCGCGAATGGATCGACGAGGCGCAGTCGGACCGATTGCTGGTCATGCCGCGCTCGCCACTCGCGAACGGTGGCGGCCAGGGAGTAGACGCCGTGCTCTCCTCGGAGAGTCTCGGCTCCGAAGGCCGGGGTCATGGCAGCAGCTCGTAGAACATGTTGCGGCGGCGGGGCTCGAAGCCGGCCGCCCGGATCACGTCCTCGATGCCGTCGCGCGTGAACCGGAAGCTCGCGCCCGCCTGGCTCACGACGTTCTCCTCCATCATCACCGATCCGAAATCGTTGACGCCGAAGTGGAGCGAGAGCTGGGCGATCTTGCCGCCCTGGGTGACCCACGAAGCTTGGAAGTTGTCGATGTTGTCGAGGTAGAGGCGCGCCACAGCGAGCGTCTTGAGATAGTCGACGGCGGAGGCGGTCTCGGGACCCATGATCTCCTCCAGCGGCGTGTGCCGTGGCTGGCAGGTCCACGGGATGAAGGCGGTGAAGCCGCCGGTCTCGTCCTGCAGCGAGCGGATCTCCTCGAAGTGCTGCACGCGCTCCTCGAGAGTCTCGACGTGGCCGAACATCATGGTCGCCGTGGTACGCATGCCTTGGTGATGGGCCTCGCGCATCACCGAGAGCCAGCGGCGCGGACCGATCTTCTTGGGCGAGATGATGCGCCGCACGCGATCGACGAGGATCTCGGCGCCGGCACCCGGGATCGAGTCGAGGCCCGACGCGTGCAGGCGACGGATCGTCTCGGGCAGCGTGAGCTGGGAGCGCTTGCCGATGTAGTCGACCTCGCTGGGCGAGAGACCGTGGATGTGGATCGGGTAGCGCTGCTTGATGTCGCGGAAGAGCTCTTCGTACCAGTCGACCCCGAGCTGTGGGTGGTGCCCTCCCTGCAGGAGCAGCTGGACGCCACCGATCTCGAGGAGCTGCTCGATCTTCTCGTAGAGCACGGGACGCGAGAGGATGTAGCCTTCTTCGTCGTCACCCGGCTTGCGGTAGAAGGCGCAGAAGAGGCAATCGGTCACGCAGATGTTCGTCGGATTGATGTTCCGATCGATGATGTACGTGACGATCGGCTCGGGGTGCTTGCGCCGCCGGACCTCGTGCGCGAGCTCGCCGAGAGACAGCACGTCGGCCTCTCGAAGCAGGCGGACACCTTCGTCGACGGTCAGTCGCTCGTGAGCGCGGACCTTGGAATAGAGGTCGTTCAAGGACGGGGGAGCGGTCAGCAGGGCGGTCATCGTCGACGGCTCTTTCCTGGGGGCTCGGGCTGGCTTGTCGCCAGGGGGGGGCCTTCAGTATAGTGACGCCCTTCTCCGGGGTCGGACCCGAGCTGCGCTCGGGCGGGCACCGTTGCTGCAACCCTTTGCGGTGACGGGCCTTTGTTTAGGGAATCGCCCCGATGGACGCAACCACGAAAATCGGTCCTCCGGACCGCGCCGAGGAGTCCCCCATGTCTGCCGTCGACGAGAAGACGATGGAGAAGATCGTCGCGCTGTGCAAGCGGCGCGGCTTCGTTTTCCCCTCGAGCGAGATCTATGGAGGCCTGAACTCCTGCTGGGACTACGGCCCCCTCGGCGTCGAGCTCAAGCGGAACGTGAAGGAAGCCTGGTGGCGATCGATGGTCACGAGCCGAGACGACATCGTCGGGCTCGACGCCAGCATTCTCATGCATCCGAAGGTCTGGGAGACGTCCGGTCACGTGGCGGGCTTCTCGGATCCGATGGTGGACTGCAAGAAGTGCAAGGCCCGCTTTCGCGCCGACCACCTCGAGACGGCCCGCTGCCCCGAGAAGCCGAGCAAGAAGCCGGGCGAGTGTGCCGGCGAGCTCACCGAGGCGCGCCAGTTCAACTTGATGTTCAAGACGCAGCTGGGCCCGGTCGAAGATTCCGGCGCGGTCGTGTTCCTGCGGCCTGAAACGGCGCAGGGCATTTTCGTGAACTTCAAGAGCGTGGTGGAGAGCTCCCGCGTGAAGCCGCCCTTCGGCGTCGCGCAGATCGGAAAGTCGTTTCGCAACGAGATCACGCCGGGCAACTTCACCTTCCGAACGCGCGAGTTCGAGCAGATGGAGATGGAGTTCTTCGTGCCGCCCGACGAAGCGGGCAAGTGGTACGACTACTGGTGTGAGACTCGCCGTCAGTGGTACCTCGATCTCGGATTGCGTGAGGAGAATCTTCGCATGCGCACGCACGGCGATGACGAGCTGGCGCACTACTCGGTGGGCTGTGCGGACGTCGAGTATCTGTTCCCGTTCGGCTGGTCCGAGCTCGAAGGCGTCGCGAATCGCACCGACTTCGACCTCAAGCGGCACAGCGAGGCGAGCGGTGAGAATCTCACCTTCTTCGACAACGAGACGAACACCCACTTCACGCCCTACGTGATCGAGCCCGCCGCCGGCGCCGACCGGGCCACGCTCGCCTTCCTCGTCGACTCCTTCGAGGAGGAGAAGCTCGAGAAGGAGACGCGCACCGTCCTCCATCTGCACCCGCGCCTCGCCCCGATCAAGGCGGCGATCCTGCCACTCGTGAAGCGTGAAGAAGGGATGGTGAAGATGGGCCAGGAGCTCGCGAAGCAGCTCCGTGATGCCGGCATCTCGGCCTTCTACGACGAGAAGAGTGCGATCGGTCGACGCTATCGCCGCATGGACGAGGCCGGAACGCCTTACTGCTTCACGATCGACTCCACCTCGCTCGAGGACGGAACGGTCACCGTGCGCGATCGCGACTCGATGGAGCAGAGCCGCATGAGCGCCCAGGAAGTCCTGCCGTTCCTGCGCGAGAAGATCTGAGCCGCAGAGGGCCGCCCCCCCCTTGGGACCGCGGGCGGCCGCCCGCCTGCGGCCGCAGGCCGCATGGGCGTCATCCCCTGGAGTCGACTGGGCGTACCGGCGATCCGCCCGCGGTCGACTCAGCGTTGGCCGGTCTTCTGGTCGCGGAGGTTCTTGAGCTTGGTGAGCGCGTTCTTGAAGTGCTGCGAGTTGGCTCGCGGGTTCGGGTCGTGTGCACTTCCCGCCGTGGGCAGATCTTCGGGGCTCGGAGCGCTTCCCGGGGCGTGGGGAGGCGCTGACGGAGCACCGCTTGGCGCCGCGGCGGTTACGAGCGAGCGCGACGCGGCTTCCCGGCGGATCGAGTCGATCGAGCCTTGCAGCTCTTCGACCTTGCCGGTGAGGGCATCGATCGAGTGGGATGAATCCGGGAGAGCGCGAGTGAGCTCTTCGACCAGCGAAGCGACCTCGAGCCGCTCGTTCAACGCGTCGAGCTTCTCGCCTTGATGGCCGAAACGCTCGTTGAGATTCTTCAAGCTGTCGCCCAAGAGCTGGCTCAGCTTCTCCACATCCTGACTGCCGTCGGAGCGTTCGAGCACCTGACGGAGCGTTCCGCGGAGGGTGCCGAGGGCCTGATCGACGCGCTCGACGAACTCCTGTGAGTGCCGCGACGATTGAGCGACCTCGGCCACGTGGGGCGCTTGCTGAGTGATGAGGTTGTGGATCTCCTCGATCAATGCCTGCTGCACCGTGGAGGTTTGCGACGTATGCTGGCTCTCGGCGCGGAGGGACTCCATCAGGTTGTAGATTCGGTCGAGCAGCAGGCCTTTGTCCTGGTTGCGAATCTCGACGATCTTGCGGTAGAGCTCTTCGTTCTGGCGGCTGAGGACGAGGTTCTGCTGATCGAGCGAGGCGGCATGGGCTCTCGAGAGCTGTACCTCGCGCAGCACCCAGGTGAGCGCCAAGAGCATGATGCCCGAGATCGATGCGGCGAAGGGATTCAAGCCGATCGAGATCGCGTGCTCGGTCCAACGACCAGCGGTCGTCTTGGTTGAGAGCATGGTCCCGAACAGAAGGGCTCCGCCGAGCGATAGCGAGCCGATCCCGAACACGAGGACGAGTTGGGCGAGGATCCGGCCCGGACGGGCCACCTCCGGAGGACCCTCTCCGGACGTCGTCGGAGGACGGGCGGGAGGCATGGGACGGGTGCGACGGATTGAAGACTGGCTCGCTGGCGACATCGAAGCTCTCTCCTGGGGACACGAGGGACCGTGACTATCGTTTCGGAACTGGAGGCCGGAAAATTGAGCAACCTGGTGGTCGTGGAGAAGGGAGCGATACCGCCGTGGAGTGGGGATTCGGCGATTGCGGGGCGAAAGGCATCTGGTAAGGTTGCGAGCCGCTCGATTGGGAGTGGGAGGCTCCGGTGTCGATGAAGGAGAGATCGTGAGCGGTTGCGAAAGGGCGAGATGGATTGAACGCCGTGCGGCGATGGTTGACAGAGCGAGCTTGGAGTGCCGGGTGCCTCCTGGTGCTGCTTGTTGGCGTCGGTCTTCGTCTGACCGGACTCGGTCGTTGGAGCTTCGGCCCACGTGAGTTCGACGCGCTCGTCGATCGCATCATCGTCTGGAAGCAGCGCGGCGAATGGAGCGCGATCACTCGCCTCCTCGACCCAGCCCTGCTGATCGATCGCCTGGTCTTTTTCCCCGATCTCCGACTGGCGAGTCGTCAGATCGTGCCCGGACTCGAGCTCTGGGCTCGGTTGCCGGCAGCGGTGGCCGGCATCCTGGCGATCGGGCTGCTGCTTACCTGGGGCGTCCGTCGGCTCGGCCGCGGCGCAGCTCTCGGAGGCGCGGCCCTGGTGGCCGTTTCGCCTCTGCTGATCCAATACTCGCAGTTCGCCACCCACCACTCCTTGGCGTTCTTCGCCAGCCTGCTCTGCCTCGCCGCCTTCACCGAGCTCCTCGAGCGAGGCGGCCCGCTCCGCGCCGGGGCCGTCGCGGCCACCTGGGTGCTCGCGGTCTCGGCCAGCCCGTCGGCGTACTTGCTCCTCGCCCTGTTGGGGTTGTCCGGACTGGTCTGGTACCTGCGCGTGCGCGATCATCGCATCGGCCGCTGGCTTCTGGCCACCGCAGGTCTGGTCGGGATCGCCACGCTCGTCGGGCAGCTGGTGATCGGTCGTATGGGTGCCTTGAGCTGGCAGAGCACGTCGAACCTGATCGTGGCGTGGGGGCAAGGGCTGGCGGCCGGCGACCTCATTGCCTGGCTGCGTGGGTCGCTCGGCCTGACGGCCCTCTTGATCGCCATCGCCGCGGTGCCCGGGCTGCTGAGCGGACAGGCGGCCAGCCGCTGGTGGATTCCTCTCGGTGTCGCGCTCGGGATCTGCCTGCTCGTGATCGGACCGCTGGCATGGCGAGTGCCGGTCGAAGGCATGCCCTGTCTACTGCCCCCGATCTTGCTGGCGGCGGGGGCGGGGATTGCTCAGATCCTCTGCTGGCTCCATCGCGCTCACCCGCTGCTGTCAGTGAACTTCGTGATCGTGATTGGGCTCCTGACCGCTCCCGATTGGGCCTCCTACTACCAGGACGGCAATCGTTACGACATTCGGGAAGTCGCTTCACGCATCCGGAGCTGGGAGGAGCGGTTCGAGTCGAATCTCCCCCCGGAGCAGCGCGATCAGAACCGCTACGCCTACTTTTGCGACGAGCCGCGGGTGCTGTCCTACTACCTTCAGCGGCCGGGCCTCCGCTCCCAGGCGATCTCGATCTGGAACGTCGGTCGGGGTCAGACCGCGCCCGCGCCTCTCCGCGGAGCCAAGCACTGGGTGGTGCTCACCAATGCGGGTCGAGTGCGCCTGGAATCCGAGAGGCCCCGACTGGTGGATTGGATCATGGAGCGGTTCTGGAAGCAGGACGAGGTGCGCTCGGACCGCTTCGATCATCTGAGCTTCTTGGTGGAGGTTTTTCGAGGGGTGCGACCTCCGATCAAGAGCCGTACGCCGCGCTGAGCACGATCACCAAGGTCGAGGGTAAGCAATTGAAAAGCTTTGATTTGTGGCACTCGGGTGCGATTGACAGTCGCATCGGCGATTCCCTATAATCCCGGCCGTCTGGGAAAAGCCGGGGGCGAATCGTGGCCGCGGCGGGCCGCTGAAACAGGGACGACAAGCTCTTGGTCGATCGAAGCTTTGCCATCCAGGCGATACCGGTCTCTCCCGGGATCGCGATCGGCCGCATCTCGATGCACGAAGGCACGCCGGCGTTGCTGCGCTCTTGGGCGATCACGCCGGAGCAGATCGACTCCGAGGTCGAGCGCCTCTCCCAGGCGCTGTCGGTGTCTCAAGCGCAGATTCTGGAGCTGCGGCAGGAGGTCGCGCGGCATGCCTCCGAGCGCGACGCCCTGATCTTCGATGCCCACATCGAGATCTTGAAGGATCCGGTCTTGGTGCGCGACGTTCGGCGTCGGATGGAGAAGGACCTGGTCAACGTCGAGGCCGCCTTGATGTCCTGGTTCGCCGACTATGAAGCACTCTTCAAGTCGACCGACCACGAGGTGATGAAGCAGCGGGTCGGCGATCTGCGCGACGTTTGCCATCGGCTCCTGCGCGCTCTGCTCCAGACGGACGAGGAGCTTGGTCCGGCCGAGGATGGTGATTGCATCCTGGCCGCCTACGAGCTGTTTCCTTCCATGACGGTCGGTTTGGACAAGGAGCATCTCCGCGGCATCGTCACGGAGAAGGGTGGCAACGTGTCCCACGCCGCCATCTTGGCGAGGTCCTACGGCATCCCGGCCGTGATGGGCGTCGAAGGAGTGCGTAACCGACTGCGGGCAGGTGACACGGTCGTCTTGGACGGACGCTCGGGCAAGGTGTATGTCAATCCCGAGCCCGCAGTGGTGGAGCGCTACGAGCGTGCCCGCGACCAGCTCGCGACGCTGCGCGGTCGGTTGGCGGTGGGCTTGACCGATCGCTGCGAGACGAAAGACGGCGAGCCGATCCATCTGACGGTGAACATCGAGCGCGCGTCGGATCTGAACCGCGTCGCCATCGCGACCATCGATGGCGTCGGGCTCTTTCGAACCGAGTTCATCTTCATGGAGCACGGTCGCTTTCCGAGCGAGGAGGAGCAGTACGAGGTCTATCGAAGCGTCGCCAAGAAGCTCGACGGGCGGGAGCTGATCGTCCGGACTCTCGACATCGGTGACGACAAGCGCCTGCCGTACCTGCAAATCCCCGAGGAGGCCAACCCCGCACTCGGCTGGCGAGGCCTGCGCGTCAGCTTCGAATGGCCGGACCTGTTCATCGTTCAGCTTCGCGCGCTGCTGCGGGCCAGCGTTCACGGCAAGCTTTCGATCCTTCTGCCGATGGTGACGGCGATCGACGAGGTTCGACGTGCCAAGAAGCTGATCGAGAACCTCAAGCAAGACCTCCGCGCTGAGGGTCTGCCCTTCGACCCGGATACGCCGCTCGGGATCATGGTCGAGGTTCCGGCCGTCGCTTGGTCGGTGGACAACTTCCTCGAGGAGGTCGACTTCGTGAGCGTCGGGACCAACGACCTGGTCCAGTACATGATGGCCGCCGACCGCAACAACGCGAAGGTCTCCCGCCTCTTCCAGACCTTTCATCCGGCGATTCTGAACACCATGCGTCACGTGTTGCGAGCGGCCCACCTCTTCGACAAGCCGGTCTCGGTGTGCGGAGAGATGGCGGGCAACGTCGCAAGCGTTCTGATGCTGTTGGGGCTCGGGCTTCGCCGCTTCAGCGTCTCGCCCTTTTTCGTCGTTCCGGTAAAGAGCCTCATCAGCGCCGTGAGCACCCACCAGGCCGAGGCCTTGGTGGAGCAGGCGTTGGAGATGAAGACGGCCGACGAGATCGCGGAGCTCTTCGAGAAAGAAGTGCTGGCGGTGGTCGGAGAGCTCAAGGGCTACTTCGGAACCTCGGTCGAGGCCTCACCTTCATCCCCCAAAGTCTAAACCGGAACCCCTCCTTCGGACGAAGAAGAGGAGGGAGGTCCCGACGCTGCGGCGGGCTCCCGGCGTCTTTGGTTCTTGTGATGCGCTGCGGAGGTGATCCTTGGAGCCCACCCGCTTGCGGGGTAAGAAGATTCTGATTCTCGGCTCGGCCGACGCGAACGTGTCGGGTGCCACCGATCTGAGTCAGCGTCACACCGTGCTCACGCGCCCCTTGACCGGCAGTTGGCCCGAGGCCGACGTCTGGATCGCGCTCGCCGACACCGCGACCGATGGCCCGCTTCGCCATCGTGTGGAGGCGGCGCATCCGGCCGCTCCGGTCATCGTGCTCGATGATCGGCCCGACGTCGAGGCAGCTCGAGAGTGGCTTCGTTGGGGAGCGACCGACTACTTGCCGATCACGGCCGGGCGCTGGCCGGTCGAGCGGATCGAGGAGACGCTGGCGAGCCTCGAGACACCCATCGGTGTCGAGGTCGGAGAGCTACCCGCCGAGCGCGAGCAGGACTTCTGCGACGATCTCGAGCGCGTACTGACCTTCATCGACGGCATCCGGGACGGCGTCGTGTTCGTCGATGCCGGCGGCACCGTCATCGCCGTGAATCGCAGCTTCGAGCGCCAGCTCGGCCTACCGACCTTGGCGTCGGTGGGCGCTCGGGTCGAGACACTCGTCGGTCCGGGCGAGCTGACGGACGGTCTCGTCGAAGGCTTCAGCGAGGTGCTGCGCGGTGGCGCTCGTGAGTGGAATCAAGAGGTGCTCTTGGCGGGCACCGGCGACGAGACGCTGGTGCTCGACGTCACGGTGCTGGCACTCTCCGCCACCGAGCGGGCTCCCTCGCTGGGCGCAGTCGCGATCGTGCGAGACGTCTCCGCCGTGCGACGCTCGGAGCGGATGAAGACACAGTTTCTCTCGATCGTCTCCCACGAGCTGCGGGCGCCCTTGACGGCGATCCGGACCTTCGTCTCGATGCTCTGTCAGGGACGACTCGGCGAGGTGTTGGCCGCCCAGCAACGCGTGCTCGAGGACATTCGCGACCAATCGATCCGCCTCGATCACGAGATCGACAAGATCATCAACCTGGCCCGTCTCGAGAGCGAAGACTTCGAGCGCGGCGATGAGGAGTTCGCGCTTCGGGATCTGATCCAGATGGCCTGCCGGGACTTTCGAGGTGCGGTCGAGGTCAAGGGCATGTCCCTGCATCTCGAGCTCCCGACCCCGGAGGTGCGAGTGCGCGCCGACTTCGAAGATCTGAAGCGGGCCCTGCGCGCGCTGGTCGAGAACGCGATCAAGTTCACGGCTCCCGGGGGAGACGTGACGGTGAGCTGCGCGACCAGCCCGAGCGAGGCGGTCCTGAGCGTGACCGATACCGGCATCGGCATCGCGGCGCGCTATCACGGGCTCATCTTCGAGAAGTTTCAGCAGGTCGAGAGCCCGCTCACTCGCCAGTTCGGGGGCGCCGGCCTCGGCCTGAGTGTCGCCCGACGGATCGTTCGGGCCCACGACAGCGACATCAAGATCGAGAGCGAGCCCGGACGCGGGACGGTCTTTTCGTTCCGCCTGCCCCGCACTCGAGTGGGCGTTCCGGCACTGGGAGCGGAAGGATGAGTCGCGATCCGGTCGGCACCGAGCAGAAGATGATCCTCATCATCGAGGATGAGGAGATGATCATCCTCTCGACCACGATGCTGCTCGAGAGTGTCGGATACCAGGTGGCGGCGGCTCAGAACGGCGAAGAGGGGATTCAAAAGGCGGCCGAGCTGAACCCCGATCTGATTCTCCTCGACGTGATGATGCCCGGCATCGACGGCTGGGAGACCCTCGGGCTCCTCAAGCGTCGAGAGGAGACTCGCGGTATCCCGGTCGTGGTCTTCACCGCGCGGGAGCACGCTCACGGACAGCGCAAGAGCCGCGAGCTGGGAGCGACGGGCTACTTTCGAAAGCCCTTCGAGCCCGACGATCTGATCGAGCTGGTCGCTCGGAGCCTGAGCCGGTGACGGCGCGCGATCGGCCCAACGAGACAGCCGCGGTCCCCGCGACCAGCCAAGCAGACCTCCAGCGCATCGGCAAGGAGCTGGTCTCCGGGCTCTTCATCGCGATCAAGACCGCGCGCATCCACGGCTGTCAGAACTCGCTCTTCTTCTCGGCCGTCGACAACATCCATCATCGACTGCACGAGGCCATGGAGCTCTTTGGCTCACTCGAGTTGCGACTGACTGCCGACTGCCTGTGGCTCAACGAGTCGCGGCTGCGCATCGGCTTCGAGTCCTACAACTGTTTCCGCTTCTTGATCCAGGTGCTGCAGCAGCATCAGGTCGGAGCCCTGCGCTTCGCCGAGACCGTCCACGCGGATCAGATTCGCGTGCTGGTGGAGCAGCTCTCGGTCGAGGTCGATCTCGAGCAGGCCTTTGAACGGCTGGCCGCGGCCTTCGAGCACATCGGCGATGGCATCGAAGCCGAGCTGTTTCAAGAGAGCGGCGTCGAAGACGTCTCGAGCAGCAGTACGGTCGATCGCGCCGAGAAGGCGCGTGGAACTTACCTGCGCTCCTTGTTCATCACCTCGCGGATCATGGAGTCGATCCGGCATCGCAAGGACATCGATCTGCGACGAGTGAAGCGCATCGTACAGGACATCGTCGACACGGTGCTCGACGACGAGCCGACGTTGCTGGCCATGACCACGATTCGAGACCACGATCATCGCGTCTTCCAGCACTCGGTCAACGTGTGCATCCTCTCGGTCCTGCTCGGCCAGGCCGCCGGCCTCGGCAAGAAGCAGCTCGGGGACTTGGGCGTGGCGGCGCTCCTGCACGATGTCGGGCTGACGGCCATCCCCAAGGAGCTGCTCGGGCGCCCCGAGTCTCTGACGCCCGAGGAGCGGGATCTGGTCGACGCCCACCCTCGCCTTGGCGTGGTCGAGATCCTGCGCCAGCGAAGCCTGTCCCTCGCCAACCTGATGTCCGTCATCGTCAGCTACGAGCACCATCAATCAGCCGACAGCCCGGGCTTCGATGGGGATCTTCCCAACCTGTACAGCCGCATCGTTCGGATCGCCGATCACTACGATCGCAACACGACGACCGGCGTCTACGGAGAGCCCTTGCGCCCGCCCTCCGATGTCCTGGCCGACCTGCTGACCGGCGGTGGCCATTGCTTCGACCCGGTGCTCTCGCGCTTGTTCGTCCAGGCCTTGCTCGTGCGCTGAGCGCGACTCAGCGCTCGATCTCGCGCGACGGCCTCAGCCCAATCCCTTGGGCCTTGCTTCCCATGTGTAGGCTGCCGCGGAACGAGAAGCGGCATCGGGGAGAAGCGGTCGAGTAGGCTCCCCCCTTCATCACGCGGATGGGCGCCCCGGGGAAGAAGCGCTCCCCGGTACCCTCCATGAGCGGACCAGCGAAGGCCTCGAGGTCGAGCTGTGGCACTTGGTCGCGACAGAGCTCGAGCACGTTTCCGTGAACGTCATGCAGGCCCCAGCGGTTGGCAAGAAAACGGCCGACCGGAGCATGAATGCTGTATCCGTCGTCCCATTGCTCCGGAGGGGTCTGCCGCGCGCGACGGTCCCGTGCCAATGCAAGATCGTAGAGGTTGGCGTGGTGTTGAAGCTCTCGCTTGTCGATTCCCGTGTACCAGGGACTCGAAGAGCCGGCGCGAGCCGAGTACTCCCACTGACACTCGCTCGGCAGGGTGAGCCCGTTGCGACCCAGCACGCTCCAGCTCTCTTTCCATGTCAGGAAGTCGACCGGATGGAGCTCCCATTCCTGGCGAATCGGCTCGTAGTCGGCGCCATAGACCGCCGGCTGCTCACCCGTCATTCGGAACCACTGGCCCTGGGTGAGCTCATACTTCGAGATGAAGAAGGCCCTGAACTCGAACTCGAACGCGATGGCTTCGTTGGTTCGATGCATGAGATCGTAGTTGGGCCCCGACGGACTGCGGGCCTGAGAGCCGATCCAAGCAGTTCCGGCTGGAATCAGCACGAAGACGATGGCCGACTGCCCATCGATCACGAGATGCCGATTCGCATCGCGGTGAGGGATCGTTCCCGAAGGACTGTGTGCAAACTCCCAGAGGCCCGAGTCGGGATCCGGACCGAGTGGAATCAAGCCCGCCTGGGACGAGAGGTCGAGTCCGCCATACGCATTCAGCTCCCGAATGGCACGCCGCGCTTCCTCCCACTTGTCCTCGGAAGCCGGGAGCGCGGCGAGGCGTTGGGCGGTCTCCCTGCGGAGCTTCACCGAATCGAATGGGCTTGATCCGTCGGTGCGCTGCCAAACCTCGAGCACGGTGATGACGTTGTTCAAAGTATCGTGGCGCCACTGGGCGTCCGGATCTTCGAAGCGCCAAATGTCGAAGCCCTGCAGAGTCGAGTTGAGGTCGCGAAGGCGTGCTCGGACATCGGCCAGATATCGTTCGGTGAGCTCCGGGTCCACCGTGCCCTTGCCACCATTGGCGGGGGGCGAGCTCCGAAGCAAGCGCTCGAGCTCGAGGAGCCGATCGCACTCGACGGCTTCAGGCGCAGCCCGGAGGGCAGCTTCGCGCGCCTTCGACGATACCGGCAAGGCGCTTCGGCGGAGCTCGAGGAGACGGGATCGATACTTGGGAAGGGCATCGATCTGTTCTTTGGCGCGCTCCAGCCACATCTCCAAGTCCGGGAGGCGTTCGGCATAGGGCGGCCACAGCTCGCGCGCGGCTTGACGCTCCAGGTCCCGAACGCGACCCAGGCTCGCCATCAGCTCGACGTCCTCTTCGACCTTCTCTTGGAGCTGGGCGAGCAAGAACTCATTCTCACCGAGGAGCTCGAGGTTCTCGTCACGCTGCTCGCTGGCTTCGAGGTAGAGGAGCCAGCTCACGATCAGGCCGATCAAGATCGCTGCCGAGACGGCCGCCGTCGAGAGCACCAGCACGCGGTTGCGCCTCGCGAACTTCTGCAGGCGGTACCATGTGCTGGGCGGGCCCGCCAGCACGGGCAGGCCCTCGAGATGGCGGCGGATGTCGGCGGCGAGCTCGGAGGCGGAGGCGTAGCGGCGAGTGCGATCTTTCTCCATCGCCCGAAGCGTGATCCAGTCCAGGTCCCCGCGAAGCTCGCGACTCAGAGAGTTGACGTCGGTGCGGCGATGGGCCGCAATCGCGCGCGACTCGTCTCCGAGCGAGGACAGGCGAGTGCTGGGTCGGACCGGATCCAGCTCGTACAGGCTTTGCCGTAGCTCGGCAGCGCTTCCGCCCGAGTCGGGCTTCAGAGGCAGCGTTCCGACCAGGAGCTCGTAGAGAAGAACGCCGAGCGAGTAGACGTCGGCTCGAGTGTCGACGTCGTGACTCCCGCGACCCGACTGCTCGGGGGCCATGTACTCGGGCGTGCCGACGAGCTGGCCGCTGACCGTGTAGAGTGTCCGCTCGGTGAGCCGACGATCGACATCCTTGGCGACGCCGAAGTCGATGATCTTGGGAACGGGAATCTCGCCACCTGGCGTGACGAGGATGTTGGAGGGCTTGAGGTCGCGGTGGATGATGCCCTTTTGATGGGCATGCTGAACGGCATCGCAGACCTTGAGGAAGAGATCGATGCGTTCATCGGTCTTCAGTCGATGCGTGTCGCAGTACTCGGTGATGGAGACTCCCGGAATGTACTCCATCACGAAGTAGGGGCGTCCGTCCTCGCTGGTCCCGGCGTCGTAGACCTGCGCGATGTGGGGGTGATTCATGAGGGCGAGGGCCTGGCGCTCGGCCTCGAAGCGCGCGAGGATTTGGTCGGAGTCGAGGCCCGGTCGAATCAGCTTCAGCGCGACCGGCCGTCGCACCGGCTCGCGTTGCTCAGCGCGGTAGACGACGCCCATGCCCCCCTCGCCGAGCCGCTCGATGATCCGGTAGGGGCCGAGGGACTGGAGCTGGGGACCCTGGGACGCGTCGGACTCCTCGACCGACTCCTCGATGAAGCGGTCGAGCGCGATCAGGTCCTGGCAGCCCGATCGGATCGCCCCACGGAGCCGTTGCGGGTACTGAGAGCAGAACGTCTCGAGATCGGGAGGCTGGGAGCTTGCCTGAAGAAGCGCAAACTCCTCCAGGATGCTGGCCAGGTCGTCATTCATGATCGCGGTGTTCCGGCAGGGTCGGACGGGCTGGCGTCGATTATGCGCTTCCCAGGGAGTCGAAGCAATCACCGCCGAAGGGCAGCCGGTGGCCCGGAGGAACGGGTGAGGAACGGGCAGTGGAAGACGGCGTCGCGGACTTCTGATAGATTGAGCGCTTCGAATGACACGGCCGAAGCGGTGCGCCGGCCCTTATCCCGTCCGCGAACTGATCGCATGACTCGTCCCACCGACTCTCAACCGGCTCCGCCGTCAGACGGTGACGCCACCCCGACGCGTGTGCTCATCGAGCGTATCGAGGACGGGGACTCAGGAGCCTTCGATCAGCTGTATCAGCGCTACCATCAGCGCATCCTGCAGTCGGTGCGCGTGCGGCTGGGACCGAAGCTGCGTCGGCGACTCGATTCGATGGACGTGTTCCAGAGCTCTATTCGCGACGCGCTGAGCCATCTCGATCAGCTCCGCAATCGCAGCGAAGGCATGTTCCTCCACTGGATCAGTGCCATCGTTCGCAACAAGATCCGAAACAAGTTCGCCCACTACAAGGCCCAGCGTCGCGACCTCGACCAAGAGCAAGTGCTCGCGAGCTCAGCCGACCCGATGGGCGGCGAAACGCCCAGCCGGATTGTGGCCGGCCGCGAGTCGACCGAGGCTTTCCTCGATTGCCTCGACGAGCTGCCCGAGCGAGAGCGCGAGGTGCTGATCCTCAAGCGCATCGAGAAGCTGACCTGGGCCGAGATCGGCGCCCAGCTCGACATCCCCGAGCGTACCGCTCAGAACATCGACGCCCGCGCCCGCGTGCAGCTACTCACTCATCTCAAGAAGCGTGGCCTCGAGATGAAGGACCTCGACGCGCTCTGAGCTTCCAGCGGACTGAAGTCCGCCCTCCGAGATGGAGGCCAGGCTTCCTTCGGAGGCCAGGCTTCAGCCTGGTGCGACAGCCGACGCCTACGCGACAACCCTTCGAACCGCCTTCGACGTTCGACCGCAGCGTGCGTTCTGTTTCGCGAGAAGAGCTCGTCGAAGGTCAATCGATCGCACGAAGCGTCAAGAGCAGCAGACGACCCTCCAGCGGACTGAAGTCCGCCCTCCGGTGCGAGTCCGCCCTCCGGTGCGAGCCGCCCTCCGGTGCGAGTCCGCCCTCCGGTGCGAGCCCGCCCTCCGACGCCTCACTTCTTGCGTCGAAAGTCCGCCTTCATGAACTGGGTCCACTCGCCGTCCTCGCCTTGGGCCCACGAGGTCAGGACTTTGTGATCGGGGCTGACCAGCTCGAAGACGTCGCGATACGAGGCCATCTTCGTGGGATCCTCGATGCCGGGACCCTCAGTGTTCAGAGTCAGGACCTTCTTGGCCTGGTCGAGCTGGCCGCGATAGACCCACAGGTGCGTCTGCATCGTGTCGACCCAAGTGCCGACGAAGGCCTTCTTCTGCGGGTCGTACCCGAGCGTCATCATCGACTGGAACTGTGTGTCCCCGAAGCTCGCCTCGCCTTCGGAGACGACCCACAGGTCACCCAGGGCGCGCACGCTCTCGGTACTCTCCATCATCATCGGCTCGGCGCCCGGCGCCATGATGGCCTCCGAGGTGACGGTCCAGTTCCCGACGAGCTGCTTGAGCCACTGATGCTCAGCACTCGCGACGGTGGGCTCGGGAAGCTCCGCCGCATCCTGCGGAATGGCGACGATCAGAGCGATCAGCATGGGCAAGCGGAAGAGGCTCATCGGGGACTCCCTTTCTGGAATGGGTCGCTTGGGGTTGCTCGATTGTCCGATCATACCTCCAAGACCCAGCGCATGCACCGGGGGGACTTGCTCGAAAGAGCCGGCCCGGGAGCGCCTTTGTCTCCCTCAATCCCGCTCCAGCAGCGCCTCGACCTTTGCGTTCCAAAACGACTCGTCTCGATAGCCGCGCCAGCGGTCGACGACCTTGCCGTGCGCATCGACCAGAAGGCTGACGGGAATTGCGCCGTCGAGGTCGAAGGCTTCGGTCATGGGTGTGTTGTCCCCTCGCAGGTCGGCGTCCATCCAGATGGCGAATGCGAGCGGCTCGTTCTTCTCGATCCAGTCGAGGACGTTGAGGCGAGCGTCGCGGGTCGCGATCGCCACGACGCGAAGTCGGTCGGCGTGCTTTGTCTGAAGGGCTTCGAGGTGGGGGAACTCCGCCAGGCAAGGCGCACACCAGGTGGCCCAGAACGTGACGACGAGCGGTGTTCCGCGGAGCTCCGAGAGACGCACGCTCCCACCTCGCGGATCCTGAAGCGCGACGTCGGAAAGCTCTCGATCGACCCAGTCGACGGGTGAGGGACGCGGTGAGGATTCCAGCGGCGGTGGATCGACCCGGGGCGGCTCGTTCGTCACCCCGTCGATCGTGAAGAGCTCGTCGCGCGGCTCGATGCGTCGTAGGCCACGGATCTCGAAGCGGGGACCGAGGCGGGCGCGTCCCCGCATGCGACGGAGCTGCTGCGAGGCCCGCGGCAACCCCGACTCGTCCGAGATCCAGATGGTGTGTGCGATGTGGAAGTGACCGTAGACCTCGTGTCGCCCGGCGCGATTCAGCAGCAGCACGCGGCAGGCTTCGCCGCCGATATCGTCGCGACCGGCATCGAGCACCTGCCCGTCCCGCGCGGCCGTGCGCAAGTACTCGGGATCCAACACGACCTGCCAAGTGGCTGCGAAGTCAGCGTGCGCGGCATTCAAGACCGAGACGACATCGCGAGCTTCCGTGGCAAAGGTCGGCCGCTCGGCGGTGACGACGCCAGCGGCATCGAAGGCCCGGCAGTGCTCTTCGTCGCCGATCACAATCGAGGAGCCTGGCTCATGAGGCCCCCGGCTCACTCGAAAACGAAAAGGACGTCGCGTCGCAAGAATGTGCGTCGGTGCCACGTCGCTCTCCTCTCGCACCACCTCCCACTCGACGCCTTCCCAGCTCGCCAGCCGCCTCGCCATCGTCTCGAGGAGTTTGACCGAGTCATCGACTGAGGTGAGCGAAGCGACCCACAGGCAGAGCGTCATCGTGATCATGGTGGGTTCCTCATGCTGAAGGTTTCGGAATGGCGTTATCTTGAGAAAAGCCCCCTGGATCTTGTGAGCCGCCTCGCACGGGCGTCAACCATCAGACGCAGAATGCGCGGATCATCCTTGCCGTGGTGGTCGAGCTTCCAGCGGACTGAAAGTCCGCCCTCCGGTGGGCGTCTCCGGCGGGCCCTGCGGCGGAGGCCGCCGAGAGGCGCTCGGCCTCTCTCAAAGGTCGTGGACGCTGAAGGACGCGATGCGCCAGCCGTCGACGTTCCAGACGAGGTCGCCGGTGACGTCGAAGCGGAGGCCCTTGATGGGCAGGCCGGCGAGCTCGGAGCCGGCGGCGACGGTCAGGCCGACCAGGCACGTGAGGCTAAAGCTCGCGTTCAGCTCTCCGGCTTGATCGATCTTCAGGTCCTGGATGCTGACGACGAAGTCGTCGACCTCGGCGAGGTGCTTTCGAATTCGGGCGACCGAAGCGGCTCGGTCTCGATTGCCCCACCGGAAGTCTTCCGTCAGGAACTGGAACGCGCAAGCCTCGACCTGGCGCTCTCGCAGCAGCTCGACCGCATTCTCGATCGTGACCTTTGGAGTCTCGCGGGGACCTTTTTCTCGGCAAGCGGCTGCGCTCGTCAGGACCACGACCGATGCGAGCATCCAGGTCTTCGTCATCATCTTTCGGTCTCCTCGCGGGGATGCGGAATCGTGCCGCCGGTCCGGCGCGACCGCGCGCCCGATGTTCAGGGTTCTTCGCCAGGCAGACGGTCCACGAGCTTTTGATATTCCTCTCGAGAGAATCGAGGGGGAGCCGCCGGACGAGGAGTCGTGAGGGTCTCGGCTTCCTTTTCGCGCTCGGCGCGGATGCGAACCTGCAACTCCTCCTGTGCGCCCGCGACGTGCACGAAGACCGCGACCAGGAAGAAGCCGAGCAGGGGCAGCTCGGTGATTCCGAGGAGGTCGGTCGCGGTCGCGGCCACGAGCACGAGGATCGCCACCACTCGGCCGAGGCGTACCGCCCACACGGTGGCGGCCACGAAGTCGAGCCGCGCTCCGAGCAGGGCTCGCAGGACCCGGCCTCCGTCGAGGGGAAAGGCGGGCAGGAGGTTGAACGTGCCCATGATGAGGTTCACGCCGATCGAGAAGGCGAGCACCGATCCCACACCCAGGTCCGTCATCGCGAACCAACGCCCCGGGTCCAGGATCTCGGTCGAGGCGAGGACGTTGCCGAGAGCCGCGACGGCCAACAGCAGCCCGGTCAGGACGATGTTGACCACTGGACCGGCGGCCGCGATGAGCAGCTCGATGTGCGGTGTCTCCGGGACTCGGCTCAGTCGGGCCATGCCACCGAGCGGCCACAGCGTGATGTCGATGACTTGCACACCGAATCGACGCGCCATCACGGCGTGCCCGAGCTCGTGTATCAGTACGAACACGAAGAGCAGGCCGAGGTAGGCGAGCAACGTGAGACGGCCGATGGCACCCTCCCCCGAGCTCTGAGTGAGCCAGAACAACGCGACCATCGCGAGAAACAACGCATGGACGCGGATCCGGATGCCGAAGAGTCGGCCGACTTCGAATGCAAAGGGCATGCGGGGGTACCGGAATGGGCCGAGGACGCAGGTGCGGATTCGAGTATAACGCAATCGCGTCCGAGCTGCCGCGATTGGGCTGTTCGCCAGCAGTGGGGCGCAGGACACCCCCCTCCTGATTCATCGGATCATCGATGCCTCCGCGACCCGAGCTGAGTCCCCTGAGCCTTCGGGACCTCATCGACCGCGGCTTCGAGCTCACTCGACGAGAAGCGCGACGGCTCTTTCTGCTGGCGTTGACCATCAACGTCGCGACCCTCCTCGTCGGACCGGGACTCCGTCGGCTTTGGATGCGATCCGCGGAGCCGCTGCCCCTCGCCAATCTCAGCCTCGATCTCTATGCCGACGACTGGCCTCTTCTGATCGGAGACTCGTTGATCCGAGTCCTCTCCACGTGCTTCGAGGCCGGGATTCTGATCCTCGTCTTGGAGGAGGCCTTTTGGGGACGAACGGTTCGGATGGGTTCCGTCCTTCAAGCCTTCGTTCGACGAGCGATGCCTCTCGCCTTGGCGCTCGGTACGATCTCGCTCGTGCTGGCCCTGATCGTCTTGGGGCCGTTCTTTGGTGCGCTCGCGCTCTGGGATCCGCCGATGTCCGCGACGATCGCCGAGTGCGCGATGTTGATCGTAATCGTTCCAGCCATCGTGCTCGCACTCCGCTGGGGGCTGACGGCGCCAGTCGCATCGCTCGAGCGAGTCACCCCGCTGGCGGCGCTGCGCCGAAGCCGCGAGCTGCTGCGATCTTCCTCCGAAGGGGGTGGAGCAATCACCGAGAATCCCTGGGTTCGACTGGCGCTGGTGTTCGGGCTCCGTCTCCTGTTCGAGCTCGTCGTCGAGCTTGGCCTCATCCTGTTGCCGCAGCTCTTGCCGCCGTCGACGGGGAGCTGGCGAATGATCGGTCAGACCTTGATGAATCTCATCGCCGAAACGTTGGTTGCGCCCCTTTTCTGGGCCTTCATCCTTTTGATCTACTACGATCGACGAGCTCGTCGGGAGGGGCTCGACCTGGAGCATCGGGCCGCTGAGCTCGTGGGAGAGAGCCTTTGATCTTGTTCAGCGTGCTTTGGATCGCGAGCGCTGCCGGAGCGCCAGACCTCACGGCCTGGCAAACGACGCTGCGTGTCGCTGAGACTCGTTTGGACCAGCTAGCTCGCTCGGCCGAGACGATCCCCCCCAGTCAGCTCGATCGCTGGCTCGAGAGGGCGCAGCGTGAGCTGACGTCGGTCCGACGTCAGCTGAAGCAGGTCGAGATCGAGCGACGCGAGCTCGTTGGCCTGCGCCGCTTCCAGCCGGACTGGCGCTGGTGGGACCGCGAGCTCGGCACCCTGACCCGCGTGCGATCGGGCGTCGAGCTCGCGGGCTGCCTCGACCGATTCGTCGAAGAGCTGGCGCTGTGGCACCGCGAGGCCGTCTGGATGGGACGGCTGCCGGCGATGCGCGTAGGCGAGGAGGGGCGAGCCGTCGTGGACGAGGTCCTCCGCGAAGGGGACTACGATCTCGCGGCGCGTCGGGCACCGTCGCGATGGGAGAGTCGACTGAACGGCCTCCAACGATTCATCGAGAGCCTGTTCGGGCTCCTGCGCAGCTCGAACGGTCGGGTGCGGGCGGCTTGGACGCAGCTCTTGGCAAGCGTCCTGACCTTCGGTGCCTCGCTCTTCGTCGTCGTCGTCGCCGTGCGGGCATTGGGTCGGAGGCTGCGAGGTGGAACCGGTATCGAGCTGAGGGACGCGTCGTTGCGCCAGCGCCCTCCGCAGCTTCTTCGGGCCGGTGACCGCGCCCGCCGGTCGCTCGAAGGCCGTGACGCCATCGCCTGCTACTTCCGGATGGCGATCGCCACCTTGGCCGAGCGCGGGTGGCTTCGCCGCCGCACATCGGCGACCGGCAACGACTACGCGCGCGAGCTCCGTGATCGGTCTCGCCCGGTCGCCGAAGCCTTCGAAGGGCTCCAGGGCATCTTCGAGGCGGTGACCTATGGGGGCCGCGAGCCGGACGACGAGCTCATCCAGAGCTTTCGGAAGAGCGCGCTCGCTCTGGTCTCCCGGGAGGCGAGGTCGTGAGAACGGTGCTCTGGCTCGCCGTGATCCTCGCCGCTCTGGCCACGGTCGTCCACCTGATCGGCGATGTCGGCGGAGGGAGCACCTCGGGTGGTGCCAGCTTGTACCGAACGCACGGCGATGGCGCGCGCGCTTTCGCGGACGCCTTGTCGAGGGTCGGCCACCGCGTCGAAGCGTGGAGACGCCCGTTCGCTCGTCTGGATACGGAGTCGCGTGGCAACTTGATGTTCGTGCTCGCTCCACCGAGGGCGACCGGTCCCGATGAGGCTGAGGTCGGTGCGCTGCTCCAGTGGGTGCGAAGCGGGAACACGGTCGTGTGGCTGGTCTCGGAGGAGCGCCGGCTCTCATCGGGTATCGGCTGGCTACTGCGGGAGCTCGGAGTCGACCGACGGACGACCCGTCGCGCCTACGACGAGGCCTCGCCCCGAATCGCGGTGGGGGAGCCGACGCGCTTCGCCGACGGTGTCGCGGAGCTGGCGACGCCGGGGAGACAGAGATTGGGCTTCGAGGCCGGTGGGTTGCGCTGGGTGACGGATCGAGGTGAGGTGGTCGTGGGGAGCTTCAGGCTCGATGCCGGGCATGTCGTGCTGGGAGCGGAGGTGGACCTCGCGACGAACCGTGGCGTCGGCGAAGCCGACAACTTCGCATTGTGGCTCAACGCGATCGACCTACTTCGAGGGCCCGAAGGCAAGGTGTTCTTCGATGAGTACCATCAGGGCTATCGAGACGGGGAGCGTGTCGGCGGATGGCTGGAGGCGGAATCTTGGCCCTACTTGGGCGCTCACTTGGGATTCTTGGCCTTGCTCTATCTCCTCTCCAAGAGACGCCTGGGACCTCAGCGGCGAGTGGTGAACGAGCGTCGTCGACGACCCGCGGAGCTCATCGAGTCGCTCGCGAGCCTCTATGCGCGCTCGCGTCAACGCACCCACGCCTGGGATCAGATTCACGCGCGCATCACGCGTCGGTTGCAAGAAGGTCTCGGCCGCTCGATCTCGGCACCGGCGGCCGAGGTCGCCCAGCTTCTGGTCCCAGGAGGAGGGCCCCGCTACGATGAGGCCGCACGGGCGCTCGAGACTCTGCGACGTCGGAATGACGTGCCGGACGATGCCGACGTGATCGCGGCCGCGCGGGCGGCCGCGCGGCTCGAGCGTGCCTTAGCTGATCGACACGCACAGGGCGAGCGAAGGGGATGAGGCAGAGGTGATGGAGATCGACGTTCGCGAGCAGTTCGAGCGAGCCCGCAGCCAGCTCGCCCGAGTCATCGTCGGCCAAGAGCGGGTCATCGAAGAGGTGCTCTCGGCCTTCCTGGCCGGCGGGCACGTGCTGCTCCAAGGTGTGCCCGGTGTGGCCAAGACACTCCTCGCACGCTCCCTGGCCGGACTGCTCGAGGCGAGCTATCGCCGCATCCAGTTCACACCCGACTTGATGCCGGCCGACGTCGTCGGAACGCTGCTCTTCGATCCGGGCCGCGCCGACTTTGTCTTCCATGCCGGGCCCGTGTTCACGGAGATCCTGCTCGCCGACGAGATCAACCGTACACCACCCAAGACCCAGGCCGCACTGCTCGAGGCGATGGAGGAGGGCCAGGTCACGGTCGACAACGAGTCGCACTCGCTCCCCGAGACCTTCTTCACGATCGCCACTCAGAACCCGCTCGAGTACGAAGGCACCTATCCGCTCCCGGAAGCGCAGCTCGATCGGTTCTTGGTCCGGAGCGATCTGTCGTATCTCTCCGAGCAAGACGAGGTCGAGGTGCTTCGACGTCATCACGGCGGCTTCGATGCGCGCGACCCCGTCATCAGCGGGCTCGAGCGCGTCTGGTCGGTCGCAGACGTGCGTGAGCTTCGCGCGGCGATTCGAGCGGTGCGGGTCGAGTCCGCCTTGATGCACTACATCGTGCAGCTCTCGATGGCGACTCGTTCGGACCCCCGTCTCGTGCTCGGCGCCAGCCCGCGGGCGGCGATCGGCTGGATGCGTCTGGCCCAGGTGCGTGCGGCCACTCAGGGGCGCGAGTACGTGCTTCCCGATGACGTGCAGCGCTTCGCGGCTCCCGTACTCCGGCACCGCTTGCTGCCGACTCCCGAGACCGAGCTGGAGGGCCGTGACCTCGACGAGCTGGTCGGAGACCTCCTCTCTCGGATCCCGGTTCCCGGGTTGGGCGAGACTGAGGGAGGCTGGGTCTCGCAGGCGCGAACGTGAGAGTGTCGGCACCTTTCGCGACCCGGCGCTTTCTCATCCTCTTCCTTCTGGGAAGCTGGCCGCTGGTTCTGTCGCTGATGATTCCCGAGCTGTTGCCGCTGGGACTCGGCTTCGACGGGTTTCTTCTGCTGCTCTTCCTCTCGGACTGGGTTGCGGCGCCGGGCCCTCGACAGCTCCGAGTGGAGCGCGAGGTCGATCGCGTCTGGTTCCAAGGCAGTGAGCGGCTCGTCACCTTGCGCATCCAGAACCGCGCCGCGGCCTCGTGTGTGATCGAGCTCGAGGATCGGTTGCCGAGCCGACTGGAAGCCTCGGGAGCGACGGCGATCGTTCGCATGTCAGGTGGAGCCCGCCTCGAGACGAGCTATCGAGCGCGCGCGATGTATCGGGGAGTCGACCAGTGGCACGGGATCGCGTTGCGAGTGCGGGGCCCGCTGGGTCTCGGGGGGAAATCGTGGCTCGTCGTCGACGATCGACCTTGCCAGGTGCTGCCGGAAGCACGCGTGTCGGGTCGGCTGCCCTTGGGGACGACCGGACCCGTGCGCCGACGCCGCGCGACGTCTCCGCGGATCCCCGAGCGCGGAGACTTCGATCGGTTGCGGGAGTATGCCCTCGGGGATGATCCCCGGATCATCGACTGGAAGGCGAGCGCCCGCCGAGCCCATCTCGTGACGCGGCAGTACGCGTGTCCTCGCCGAGAGCGCGTGGTGATGGCGATCGATTGTGGCCGGTGGATGGCGGCTCCATCCGGAGACTTCACGCGCCTCGATCGGGCGGTCGGTGCCGCGGCCGCACTCGCGACGGCCGCGATCGGGCGGGGGGATCGCGTCGGGCTGGTCGCCTTTGATCGGGAAGTTCGGGCCACGCGCGCACTGGGTCAAGGTCGCGCGCATCTGCGCAGCCTGATCGACGATCTCACGGCACTCGCATCGGCTCCGTGCGAGTCGTCGAACGAGAGCGCCCTGGTGGCGACGGCTCGCCTCGTACCTCGTCGAGCGCTCCTGGTCTGGTTCACGGACCTCACCGATTCCCGTCAGGCAGCGCGCCTGGCCGCCAGCTTGCGACCTTGGCATCGGCGCTTCCTTCCGATCTGCGTTTGCTGCGAAGATGAGCAGGTTCGTCAGTGGGCGGAGGCAGAGCCGAGTTTCATCCGAGACGTGTATCGCCGCGTCGTCGCGGGCGACGTCTTGGACGAGCAGGAGCGGGCTCGTCGCCACTTGGAGCGAAGTCGCGTCTTGACGGTCTTTGCTCGAGCCGATCAGCTATCGAGACAGCTGTTGGACTTGTACACGCGGGTGAAGCGGCAAGCTTTGCTCTGAGTCGCCACTTCTCGCACGCCGTCCCCCCGGAGACCGAGATGCGCATCGCCGCAGCACTTTCGAAGGATCCCGATTCCGCTCGCGCGACCGAGGACGTCGTCGAGCGAGTGCTGATCTCCCTCGAGGGCGAGAAGCCGGACCTGGCCTTCGTGTTCGTCTCGGCAGGTCACCTGCCCCACAGCGAGACGCTCTTGGGCATCTTGCGTGAGCAGCTCGGAGCGCGGGTCCTGCTCGGCTGTGGTGCCGGCGGCCTGATCGGCGAGGGGCAAGAGGTCGAGTTCGAGTCTGCCATCTCGCTGTGGGCGGCCGCTCTCCCCGATGTGGGGATCCAGCCGTTCCATGTGCTGCCGCGCATGGTGATGAATCAGCTCGACTTCGCAGGTTGGCCGCATCCCGAGCCTGCGGCGAGCGAGGTGCGTGCGATGCTGCTCTTCGCCGATCCCTTTACGACGCCGATCGATCAGCTCTTCGACTTCGTCGAGGGGCGCTTCTCGGGTCTGCCCATCATCGGCGGCCTGGCGAGCGCGGGCATGTCGCAAGGCGAGAACCGTCTCTTCTGCGGGGACCGAATCAGCAATCGAGGCGCCGTAGGCGTCATCCTCAGCGGCCCGATCGACGTGCGGACGGTCGTCAGTCAAGGCTGTCGCCCGTTCGGTCGACAGTTCATCGTGACCAAGTCCGAGCGCAACGTCATCCAGGAGCTCGGTGGCAAGCCGGCACTGGCTCGTCTGCAAGAGGTCCTCCAAGAGGCCGAGGCGTCCGAGCGATCACGCGCCAAGCGTGGCCTGCAAATCGGAAAGCTCATGAACGAGTACAGCTCGAGCACGGGCCAGGGCGACTTCCTGATCCGGAGTGTGGTGCAGGTCGACACGCGTACGCAATCGCTGGCGATCAACGACCTCGTGCGACGTGGACAGACGGTGAAGTTCCAGATACGCGATGCCGAGGCGGCCCACGAGGACTTGGTCGAAGCCCTGGCTTGCGAGAACGAGGCCATGGGTGAAGGTGGGGCGTGCGGAGCCTTGCTGTTCTCTTGCAACGGGCGCGGATCGCATCTGTTCTCGGAGGACCATCACGACGTGAGCGCGGTCCATTCAGAGCTGGGCGACATTCCCGTGACCGGATTCTTTGCCGCGGGCGAGATTGGCCCGGTGGGAAAGAAGAACTACCTCCACGGCTTCACGGCCAGCCTGGCGCTGCTCCGTCCCGGAATCGCGTAGATCCAGCGCGGTCGGAGGGTCTTCGGAGACCAGGCTTCAGCCCGGCTTTGCAAAACGAAATGCTCCAGACCGTTCCCTCGGAGGCCTGGCTCCTCGGAGGCCCGAATTCATTCGGGTGGGAGGCCGTTCGCTTTTCCGAAGCCGTCGTGATCGCCGAGGGCGTATCCAGCGGACTGAAGTCCGCCCTCCGGTTTGGGGTACAGAGACCCGAACGGAGCTCGACAGGTCGCGCCACTTAGTCCTCGTGGCCTGCCGGCGGGGCGATTTGCCTTCGAAGAGCGTGGGTGAGAGAGCGGTGCGCGAGAAGCCCTCCCGCTCGACTGAGTTCCAGCTTTGCAAAACGAAATGCTCCAGACCGTTCCCTCGGAGGCCCGAATTCATTCGGGTGGGAGGCCGTCAACCTCGCCTCCGCTCGATCAGGCGGATTGAACGTTGAACGTTCAACGTTGAACGTTGAACGTTCAGATCTTCAAGTCGGCGCGCTGTAGCTTTTTCAACGCTC
>JAJDCO010000052.1 GCA_029260795.1 Planctomycetota bacterium
TTAATCCTCGTGGCCTGTCGGCGGGGCGATTTGCCTTCGAAGAGCGTGGGTGAGAGAGCGGTGCGCGAGAAGCCCTCCCGCTCGACTGAATCCCAGCTTTGCAACACGAGACGGTGTTTTCTGGGGAGCGGAGCGTCGTGAACGAACGGGCTCGCTTGTTGCACTAAAATGAAGTAAAGATCATATGAGTGCCAAGTCGGCCCGAATCACCTTCCGTTCGTTGGGGTGGCGGCTAGCCAACAGGCCTCCTCCCCTGACAAGGCTGGCCAAGACTGCCCCGACAGGCCTAGGTTCTTGCAACCTTGGGCTTCAGCCGGGTGGGAGGTCGTACGCCACGAGTCTGCTCGACGGTAGCGAGTCCGGGTTTTCATGCGCCGGGGGGGGCGCTGTGGCTGCTGGCCTCCTGCCGACGGGAAGTCTTTTTCTCTACTTCCTCCGGCCAACCGACCGCGCGTTCTCGCCTCTCCTCTCGGGACGGGCACTTCCGAGACACTGACTGGAGACCTGCAATGAAACGCTTCTTGACGATCATGATCCTGCTGGCGGTGAGTCGGTACGTGGGCAAGGAGGTTGCCTCGACGGTTCGACAGAACCGGATGAACGAGAGAATCGCCGCGCAGAAGGCCAAGGACGTTCGAGCGTTGATTCGGCCACGGACGACGCGGATTGACGAGCGAGTGATCGAGTGGGAGCAACGGCGACGGGAGCAGCAATCCGGTCGAACGGAGACCACGAGCGCTGGGAGCGGGACCCGGTCGACCGATGGCCGATCGGCAGGCTCGGCGGCACGGAATCGCGACCTGTCGGCGTGGAAGACGAGCCGACGTTGACATATCAGTCGGCCGAGCGCTTCGGAGAGGGTGGCGATCGGGCAGCCTCTCTGTGTATTCTTTTCGCCATGAAGATCACGCGGATGATGGGCCACCTGCTCTGGGTGGCGGGACTTCTGACGAGCTGCTCGGGACCGAGTGAGGCTCCGGATGCGTCGGTCGTCACCGACACCAGCCTCCTCTCCGAGTCGAAGGCCTCCGACCTCCGCTCGCCGGTGACGGATCCTTACGACTCGGGCGGTGTCATGCTTCCAGAGCAAGCTGCTTACGATGTCCTGTTCTACGACCTCGCCATCGAGGTGCTGCCGGACGAGAAAGCATTGCGCGGGCGAGTCGGAGTCGAGGCCTCGGTGGGCTCTCCCTTGGCTCAATTCGTCCTCGATCTGGACTCGAAGCTCGACGTCACCGATGTCATCGGCATCGATGAGGACATGGCGCGTACTCCGCTGCCGTTCGAGCGCCGAGGTGGAAAGATCTGGATCTCGTTGGGTCGAACGTTTCAGCCCGGCGAGAGAATCTCGGTCGAGGTGGGCTACGGCGGTCAGCCGCGCGAGGCGGTGAAAGCTCCGTGGGATGGTGGCGTGACTTGGGGCAAGACGCCGTCGGGCGAGCATTGGATCGCGACGACCTGCCAGACGATCGGTGCCGACGTCTGGTGGCCGGTGAAGGACCACGTCTCGGACGAGCCGGATTCGATGAATCTCCACGTCACGGTGCCCAAGCCACTCGTGGCGGCCTGTAACGGGCGCCTCGAGCGAGTCGACGAGACCGAGACGCACCGCACGTACAATTGGTACATCTCGACGCCGATCAACGTCTACAACGTGGCTCTCAACATCGCGCCCTACGATGCGATCGAGACCGAGTACACGAGCGTCACCGGGGAGACGATGCCGGTGACGTTTTGGGTCCTGCCGGAGGACGTCGAGAGCGGGCGTCAGGTGCTGCCCGAGTTCCTCGATCATCTCCGCTTCTTCGAAGAGGTGCTCGGCCCGTACCCGTTTCGGGCGGACAAGTACGGCATCGCGCAGACGCCGCACCTGGGCATGGAGCACCAGACGATCATTGCCTACGGCGCGAACTTCGACAACGGCGCCATGACTCGCGGCGAGGACTGGGGATTCGATGCGCTCCATCACCACGAGCTCTCTCATGAATGGTGGGGCAATCTCGTCACCAACGCCGAGTGGAGCGATATGTGGATCCACGAAGGGTTCGGCTCCTACATGCAGCCGCTCTACCTCGAGGCTCGGCAAGGCAAGGAGCGCTACCACGCCTACATGGCGAGCGTTCGGGATCGGATGACCAACGAGCATCCCCTCGCCGATCGCCGAACCTTGTCGGCGGGCGAGATCTACGGAAGCGACATCTACTTCAAGGGCGCTTGGGTCCTGCACACGCTGCGGTACTTGATCGGGAATGAAGCGTTCGGTAACGCACTGCGTCGCATGGCGTACCCCAATAGCGACTGGGAGGCACGCACCGATGGCAGCCAGTGCCGCTTCGTGCGCACCGATGACTTCGTGTCCCTCGTCGAGCGGATCACGACGCAAGATCTCGACTGGTTCTTCGAGGTGTACGTCCGCCAACCGAAGCTTCCGGAGCTCGTGATCGATCGAGCGGACGATGCCGTGACGCTGCACTGGATGACGGTCGGCGAGCTCGCATTCCCGATGCCCGTCCAGGTGTCGATCAACGGCGAAGTGCAACGAGTCGAGGTCTCGAACGAGCCCGTTCGGGTGGCGGTGCCGGCCGGTGCCGAGGTCGAGATCGATCCGAACGACTGGATCCTGCGCGAGAAGTGAGCCGGGGAACTTCCCGGGGGTTGAGGTGCCGGGAGGACCGGCGCAATCCGTGAAGATCAGAGGGATCGAGTCTCTGCCCCGCACGATCGAAAGCCCGCGCATCTCGACGGTCGGTGGAGCGTCCCGTCGAAGCTCGGCTGGGGCAGGAGATCGAACGCCGGCTTTCTTCACCTCAAAGCGGAAACGACCGCCGCGCTCCCGGCCTTCTCGGAGCTCGGGTGTACCCGAGCCGGACACCCGTTACGGTCTCGTGCGCACCCCGGAAGCCTCCTCGGATCACTCGTTGAATCCGAGGGCATAACTCCTTACGAAGCGGTCGCTTGAGCGCGTGCCACGCACTGCCCGATTCTTGGCCCGGTCTTTGCCATGAAGGCGGACGGCCTCTGCAATCCGGAGGCCGGCCCGCGCCAGAGTCAGGCGAGCGACCCGTCGCGAGACGATCTCGCTCGAAGGAGGAGATGACCATGCTGTCCCCGCTTCGAAATCTGAAAGCCCTCTCGATCAGCGTTCTCTCGACCGCCAGCTTCCTCGCGATCTCGGGCTGTTGGACGTCGGAGCCCCGCCAGGATGCCATCGACGATCTTCGAGTGGATCGGGTGGCCCCGCCTCTCGTCCACGAGGGAACCAGCGCCTACGAAGCGGCCTCACGGGTGACTTTGCCTGAGGTGACGGCGCAGGACGACGAGCATCTCCACAATGTCTTCCGCCTGAGCGAGAGCATCATCTCGGGCAGTGAGCCGCACGGCGAAGAAGCGTTTCGCCAGATGCAGGCCATGGGCGTGAAGACCATCCTCTCGGTCGATGGCAAGATTCCGGACGCCGAGCTCGCCGACAAGTACGGCATGAAGTACGTCCACGTGCCCATCCAGTACAGCGGCATCCTCGAGCCCGAGATGCTCCGGATCGCCAAGACCTTTCGCGAGCAGGATGGCCCCTTCTACGTGCACTGCTTCCACGGCAAGCATCGCGGCCCGGCGGCGGCAGCCGTGGGACGCGTGGTGCGAGATGGAGCGCCCCGGGACGTGGCGATCGCCGAGATGCGCCAGTGGTGTGGCACGGCTGAGAGCTACGAAGGGCTCTATCGATCCATCGCCGACGGTCCGATCCCCGAGTCGGCAACGACTCAACGCTTGAGCTGGGACTTCCCCGCCGCTCATCCGCTCGAGGGCTTCCGTCACGCCATGATCGAGGTCTCTCGGGTGCATGACCAGCTCAAGTACCTCTATCGCCGCGACTGGCAGGTCGACGCCGATCACCCGGACGTCGATGCGCTGAACGAGGCCACCCAGCTCGCGTCGATCTATCGAACGGCGAGCGAGCTCGAGGACGTCAACCAGAAGCCGGCCGATCTTCGAGGCTGGGTCGACGACTCGGCGACCGCCTCGGTCGGCCTGCGAGATGCCATCGCTGCCTGGCGAGCGGGCGATGGAGACGTCGAGAGCGTGGACACCGCCTATGAGCAGGTCACACAGCTCTGCAGCACCTGCCACAAGTCCTACCGCAACCGCCGCTGAGCCCCACGTCTTCAGCGGCTCCTGTGTCCGCCTCGCGTTGTGGGACGATGCGTTCCAGCCCGTCCCCTCGGAGGCCCGACTTCCACCCCAGCTCTGGCAGAAGATCGGCGAGGCAAGGAGGGTCAGACGCCGATCTGATGGCTGCTTGAGAGCTTTCGAGGGCCTGCGGGCAGGAAAACCGTCCGTTAGGTTCGGAGACGCCGGGAGTCGACTCTTCTGCCAGACCCGTGAGGGGCGGCAGGAGGCGTGACCGCTCTCTCAATCTGGTCATTCAAAGGCATCCCGGCGTTGCGCGACAACAGAGACGGAGCGACGTGACGGACTCCGTTCACGTCTCTGTTGGTTGCTGCGGCGACCGCCGGGATTGGAGACGCTGGCAGTCGGCTCTTCTGCCAGACCCGTGAGGCGGTGTCCGTCGCGACGTCGTCGGACGAAACCGAGGCCGCATGATCCGACGTCAACCTGGGGAACCGAGACCCGAACGGAGTCCGCCGATTCGACGGTGGAGCTCGTGCATCCCAGGCGGGCCGTTTCTCCCTCGAGGGATTCCGGTGAGAGAGCGGTCGCGCCCCTGCGGCGGAGAGTCTACGTCCGGTGGAGGCTCAACGAGCCTGGGGGCCCGCAATCGGACGGGCACGTTCGCTTGGCGGCCTCCTGGCTGGCCGCCGCTACTTCCCCAGCTCGACCGACGGCGGAGCGCAGCCTCTCAGGTCGTACACGTACGCGGCGCCGGCGGATGGAGCGATGGTGTCGACACCCCAGGCGCCCAGCACGGCCGCTCCCCGACTCAGATCGACCGACCACGCAAAGTTGTCGCCATTCTGGATACCGGGTCGAGTGAACTGAGCTTCCTGCTGCCAAGCGCCATTCTGCCGAGCAAAGACGTAGGCCGAGCCCGAGTGGCAGATCTGCGGGAACGGGCAGCCGTTGCCGGTGCTCCATTCTCCCCAAGCACCGATCAGGGCCAGCTCTCCATCGAGGGCCACCGCCGATCCGAAGCGGTCGGCGCCTTCGCCATCCGAGCTGACCAGCTTCGCCTCGAAAGCCCACTGAGCGCCATCCTGCTGGAACAAGTATGCCGAGCCGATCGGGGACACTGAGAAAGAGATCGGGTTCGTTCCGACCAGCAGTCGTTGTCCCGACAGGCTGATGTCGAAGCCGAACTGATCGAGCTCGCCGGGCACCGGATCGGCCGACACGAGTCGCGTCTCTTCGAGCCAGAGCTGAGCGCCGACATCAAAGCGATAGACGTAGGCGGCGCCGGTGCCGTCGGGGAAGGACTGTCCCGTGTGCCCCTCGTTGTAGGCGCCGACCACGATGACGTCCTCGTCGACGTCGACGGCGTTCCCGAAGCGGTCTTCGTTCTCGCCGTCCGAAGGCACGAGCTGCTGCTCTTGGATCCAATTCACGCCGTCGAAGCGGAATACGTAGGTCCAGCCCGGATTCCCCCACAGGCTGACCTCCGGCGCTCCGACGACGGCGAGAGAGCCTCGCAGCGCGACCGAGTAGCCAAACTCGTCGCCCGCGATGCCGCCCTGAGGAAAGAGCTGAGCCTCCTCGATCCAGCTCGTTCCGTCGAATCGAAACACGAAAGCCGTCCCGGACCACTTGGCACCAACGAGGATGCGACCGTCATCGATGGCGACGCCGGATCCGAAGGCTTGGGCGGGCGCGCTCGGCACGAGCTCTTGAGTCAAGGTCCAGACCCCCGCCATCCGCTCGAAGACGAACGCCCCTTGGGAGGCACCGACGACCGCGAAACGGCCGTCGATCGCGACGGCTCGTCCGACCTGAGCGTTGCTCGGAGCCGTGGGGACGCCGAGGGTGGCTCGCAGCTTGGGATCACACGTGAGCTGTTGCGCCGCAACGAGTGTTGGCATCATCCCGATCAGGATCGGGACCAGGAGGCCTGAGAAGGCGCACCATGGAGTCGAATGAGGCTTTCGGCGAATCATCGATCGCTCCCGTCTCGAGTTGGGCTTGGCTGACAAGGAGATACGACGCGAGAGCTCCGCAGTTTCATCCCACGTGTGAGGAAGGAACCACAGGCACCTTGCTCGACCGCAGCGCATTCCACTGAGTCCCGGGCGTGGCTGGCCGAGGGGCTCTCGAAACTCCCTACATTCCTCCGAGCTGCTCGAGGGCCACTGCGTGCAGCGGCATGTTCCTTAAAAAGAACGCGCCCAGGGCGCGTTCGGCAATAAGTGACTCGACAGACCAGATCTCATGATTCGGTTCGTAGAATAAGAGACGGCCCAACGATTCCCATTGAGCGAACCGAGCCGGAAGGACCTTCAATTGCCAATGGCCTTGACGCCTCCCGAATGGTAGTCTCGTCAATACCACCGAGGGAGACAGCCGACCTCAATACCCGAATGACGATCTCTGGGTGAAGGGAGCCACTCATGCGAAACCCCGTTCACCGTTCTTGGAAGGCCCTGTCTGCCCTCCTCGTCCTAGTGTTCTTGGCGTTGTGGATCGAGCTCTCGGAGCCGACTCGAGGATCACCCGACGCTCATGTCGAAAGCCTCGACGTGGATGCTCTCTCGGGCGCGATCGTCCCGTTGGCACCGCATCCCGCGATCCCGCCACCGGTCGAATCGGCGGAGGGGCCGGAGCCTCGGCCCGATCGAACGTCACCGCGCGTACGAGTCGAGCCGGGGACGGCGGCCCGCTACCTCCAGCCGTACTTGACCGATCAGGTCCTGGCCGAAGTGTGGGCCGACGGAACACAGGTATACGAAGCGGTTCCCTTCGAGGTGCTGCAACCCGACGGCTCGATGCAACTCCAGTCGGCTCGCATCGAAGTTCGGCCGACCGATCCCGTTCCGATCGAAGATTGAGCGGAACGCAATTCCCATCTCGTCCATGAATCGCGTTGGCGGCACGACCGGCGTCCATTCGGGCGCACACCTCGATCGTCGATGCTTCCACGATCATGGGCCCTTCAGGCGATTCAATTCAAAGAGGAGCTCTCGCGATGAAGACTCTGCTGCTTGCAATTCCACTGTGCTTCATGACCACCTTGTCGGCGGTCGCCCAAAACGAGCTGTCCCACTACGATGGTACGACGGCCTTTGCCTCACGCGGCGTCAGCGGCGCCAATGAGAAGGGTTGGCTGCAGCGTATTCCCGGCGATCAGGCCGGCGGTGCCAGCCAGATCCACTCCCACCAGATGGTCTTGCAGGACCAGGACGTCTGCACGGCCGAGCCGATGCAGATCGTCATCTACGGAAACGATGGAGCCGGAGCGCCGACCGGAGAGCCCGATGCTTTCGGAACCCCGATCGCGGCCGGTAACGTGACGCTCGACGGCTCGGGTTTTTGCCCGGGCGGCTTCGCCTTCACTTTCACGGTGACCTGGAGTACACCGATCGTGCTTCCCTTCCAGGATTGCGCCGTGCCGGGAAATGACATCTACGTCGGCGTGCGGGCTCCGGCCCAGCCGCTGTGGAGTGCCGACGGTCTGTCGATGCATGCCAGCACCACCGAGGACGAGAACGTCGGGACTCCCGGATACACCGGTGCCGCCGGCGTGCCGGGTCTCGGCTGGGACGTCGACTTCACCGCCGGCACCAAGGCGCTCGGGACCTCGAATCGCGCCTGGAACAACCGCACCCGATTCGTCGACGACGTCGTGCAGCCGTTCGCCTCTAACCCGGGCGTCTTCGGCGCCGAGGAACCGCACTTCGGATACGCCGGAATCTTTCCCGATCTCGCGCGCGGCGATCAGGTGGGTGTCCGCTTGCGCTCTTCGGCGCCCGTCGGCACTTCGTCGTGGCTGCTCGTGAGTGCGAGCTCGGCGCCGGCGTCGACGAATGCCCTCTCCAACGGCGTGCTCTGCCTCGGTGGCTTCATCGTGATCGTCGGCCCGGTGTCGACGATAGCGCCAGGAGGGCAGGCCACCAGCGAGTCGGTGTTCGGACCGTTCGCGGTGCCGAGTGGCATCGCCCCGGGAGCGGTCGCCTACGTCCAAGGTCTGACCTTCCCCGGACCACTCTTCAACCTGAGCACGCTCGCCTCGATCCACCTTCCATGACCTTGTCGCCACCGAGGGCAACTGGCAGGCCATCCTCGGTGGCGACGACTTCGAGGGGAGAGGCTCGGGAATGATGAGGGAGAGTCCATCTTCCTGGGTGGGGGACGCGCGCCCGCGCGGCCCTCGCCCTTTTGAACGTTCAACGTTCAACGCTCAACGTCCAACGTTCAAGTCTTGAAGTCGGAGCGGGTCGAGAGGAACAGAGACTCGAACGGAGTCCGTCCGATCAGGGGACGACCTGCTGGTTCAACGTTCAAGTCTTGAACTCGAAGAGGGTCGAGAGGAACAGAGACTCGAACGGAGTCCGTCCCCCCGGAGGCCCGAGTTCATTCGGGTGGGAGGCTTGATCTCGGCGCCTCCGCCGTCACGATCGGTTTCGGAGCCGGACCGATTCCCTTCGTGCCGCATTCTTGCCGCGCGCTGAGGGGGGGGGGATCGCGGGTCATTTCGAGGCGATGATGCGATCCCCTGACGTGAGGTCGACGATGATCAACGCATCGTGCCCGCGATCGACCAGGACGGCGCGATCGTGGTCGAGCTCGAGGTCGAGGCTTTGCGGAGACGAGAAGGGAGGGCCGGCTCCTTGCTCGGATCCCGACACGATCTCGCGGTCCCCGCTGGTGAAGTCGACGGCGACGAGTGCTCTCGAGCCGGAGTCGGCCAGCAACGCGCGGTTGCGATCGAGGTCGAGCGCAATGCTCTGCGGAAGCAGCAGCGCCGGGCCGTTGCCACGAGTCGCTGCGGAAACCAGAGTGCGGTCGCCGGTGGCGAGGTCGACACGGAAGACCGCCGGCAGCCCTCGGTCCGCGACGATCGCGACGCCATGGGCCAGGTCGAGCGCGATGGCTTGAGGATCCACGAAGTCGGGGCCGCTTCCCATCGTCGCATCGGAGCGCAGGGTCCGATTCCCCGAGGTGAGGTTGATCGAGATCACGGCATTCAGGTCACGATCGACCACGAACGCTCGATTGTTGGTCGAGTCGAGGGCAATGTCCTGGGGAGATTCGAGCGCGATCCCCTGGGACCCGTTGCCGCTGTCGGAGATCACGCCGCGGTCGCCGTTGGCGAGGTTGACGTCGAAGAGTCCGTCCAGGCTGGAATCGATGACCAGCGCGCGCTGCTTGGCGAGCTCGAGCACCGTGTCTTCGGGCAGCACGAACTGGACGCCCTCATTCTCGCCGTCCGAGATCACCTCACGGTCGCCGGTTCCGAGGTCGACCTTCAGCATCGCATCGAGCGCGGGATCGATCACGTAGGCCGTGGCTGAGCCCGGTGCGAGCGACAGGCCGGTCGGCACGGACAGGTGCGGGCCGGCGCCGACCGACGACTCCGAGACGATCGTTCGCACCGCCGTCGCGACGTCGATGGCGAACAGCGCCTCCTCGAGGCCATCGAGAACGTACACGGTCTCGGTCAAGGGGTCGACATCGATGCCGACAGGCGCCACGAAGTTGGGACCACTGCCGAGACCGTCGTCGTTGGAGAGGATCGTGCGATCGCCCGTGCTCAGTGCGACGCGGACCAGGGCATCGCCCACATCATCGGCGACGTAGGCGATTCCGCGCGAGAGATCCAGTGTGAGGCGACGCGGCGCGCCGAAGGGATCGCCCGTCCCGCGAGACGCGTCGGACACGACCTTGCGATCTCCATCTTCGAGGCCGACGGTGAGCACGCGCCGCGCGGACTCGTCGATCACGTAGGCCTGCTTGCCCACGACGTCGACCGCCAGCCCGGTCGGGAGGCTCAGCAGGGGCCCAGCGCCGTGAGTGGCGTCGGACAGCACCTGCCGATCACCTTGGCCGCTGAGCAAGGGCGAGATCGAGAAGATCGTGCGCAGCGCGCTGTCGGTCACGATCGCTTGGCCTTTACCGAAATCGGCGCCGACGCCGCGCGGAAACTGGAGCTTCGGCCCGTTGCCGTTCTTGGCATCGCTGATCACGGTGCGGTCGCCGCTGGCGAGGTCGATCTGGACCAAGGCGTCCGTGCCGGAGTCGACGACGAACGCTCGACCCTGCGGCAAGTCGAGCGTGATGTCTCTCGGGGCGGCCAAAGAGGGGCCCGTCCCGCGAGCGCTGTCCGCAACGATCGTTCGGACGCCCGTCGTCAGGTCCACGGCCAAGAGCGCTCCCAGGCCCGAGTCGAGGACGAGGGCCCGGTTGCGCGCGGGGTCGACGCGGAATCCTTGCACGTCGCCGAAGAGCAGCTCGCGCCGGATCGTTGCCAAAGTCCTTCGCTCGACGTTCTGTGCAGCGTCGCGCGCCACGATCTCGAGGGCGTTCTCACCTGGCTGAAGAGCGATCCGGGCTCTCCACAAACCGTCTTTTCTCTCGAGTGCCGGCGAGCCATTGATCGTCAACGTGGAGACCGCATGAAGGTCGCTGACTCGGACGGAGACCCACAGACGGCTCGCGCTCGTCGAGCCCGAGCCCGCCGGAAAGGCGAGCGTCGAGCGCGGAGGCTGGACGTCGATCGTCCAGGTGTGGCGAGGCGGAGTGAGGTCGACGCGATCCAGGGAATCGATCGCGCGCACGATGAACGTGTGCTCCCCTTCGGTGAGGCCGGTGAGCGTCAACGGGCTCGCCACCGGCGTGAAGGCGGCACCGTCCAGGCTCCCTTCGAAGGTCCGGGCCGACTCCGAGACGAACTCGAACAGCGCTTGGCTCTGATTGGTGAGGCTCGCCGGCACGGTCACGAAGGACGTCTCGACTGCGGCGATCGAGCCTCCGCCCCCGCCGCCGCCTCCTCCACCGCCCGACAGGGCGACGCCGATCGCGGCAGGACCGCAGCCCGAGGACCCGATCGCGAGAAGTGCGAGCGGGCTCAGCAGGGCGAGCTCGCCAAGGAAGGTTCGAAGACGGGCGATGGGGCGCTGGGATCTCACGGCAACTCTCCCTGGGTCGAGCCGGGTCCTGAAGACCAGGCCGGGGTGCGGGGGGCGGGGCTCTCTCGACGGCGATTCTAGCGACTGTCGGGGGCCAGCGAATTGTCTCATCTCCCGGATCGGGAGCGGTGTCACTTCTCAGCGAATGGAGCCGGGCGTCAGCTCCGGTTGTCGCTTCCAACGATAGAGGCGGCGCTTTGTCCACTTGCCGTCGGCGTCGATGTCGAAGGACTGCGTTGTGTGCGTACCGTCCGGCTCACGCGTGGACTCGTGCCCGACGCGGTAGCTCGTGCCGTCGGGGCGTGTGAAGGTCTCCTCACTCCGCTCCCCGTTCTCGCCGAGTGGCTCCGCGGTTCCGTGAGCGACGGTGCCATCGCCGCCGCGCTGAAGTAGCCGAGCTTTCTTCGTCTCGGGATCCCAGTAGGTCCGGAACTCCCAGAACGTCGCGACCTTCTTGCCGTCTCGGAGCCCGTACAGCTCACCGCGCAGGCCTTGCTGACCGATGCCCCAGGTCCAATGAGTGCCGTAAGCATCGAACGGCTCGTCGTCGCTGCGATAGGATGTGTTGTCGGTGGTCCACCGACCACCGTCGCGGGTCAGGAACTCGAGCTGAGCTCGAAACCAGTCGGGCGGCTCGGTCGGCGCGATCTCGGGGGCCGAGGTCGGCCAGCCGCTCGCGATGATCGACGCGAGCAGCGTGAGGGAAAGTCGCGTGATGCGCATGGCAGAGTTCTCCTGAAGGGGCCCGGAGACGACGCCGCTAGCCGAGCGATCGGAGGGGGCGCTGCCCACGAGGGAACCAATGAAAGCGCCCCTTCGGAGGGGCGCGGTGCCGTTCTCCGAAGGGGCGTCAGGGGGTCTCGAGTGGTTACCGATCGTTCATCGGGCGAGCGGTGGCGTTCTGCTGGAGATCGGCGCGGAAGGGGTAGTGAGCGCGAGCGTCCCGCAGCACCGGGATGTAGAAATCGAACGGGTTCTGCACCGTCTCGACGGTCTCGGTCCCGATCTCGTCGGTGCGGATGCTCTCGTAGGTCATCTGGGTGACGACGTGGAGAGCGGGCTCGAGGACGCCGCGGCCATCGTCGAAGAGGACGATCTCGACCGACTCGAGCTGCGCGTCCTTCGCTTCACCCGCCGCGATGGCGAGGCGGCGCTGGGCGATCTGGCGAATCTCGGAGACGGTCAGCTTGTCGCGAGCCTCGATCGGCCGAGCATCGAAGCCCTGCCAGCGGTGCACGAGGCCGAAGAGTCGACCCTGCTCGGCGAGGTTGACGACGATGCGGCTGCCGCGGCCCTGGACCGAGAGGCCGTCGAGGACACGAGCGAAACGCACCGTGACAAGCTTCTCGAAGTCTTGATTGGCACCGTCTTCGCCGTGGACACCCATGTTGACTCCACCGACGTGCTCGACGATGACTTCGCGACCCAGCCCGGCAGGCATGAGGCCGAGATCGCCGAGCACCGCCGTAGCGGCCAAGACGGCGACGTCCTGCTTCGGAAGGTCCGGCGTGCTGGCGTCACCGCGCATGCCGTCAAAGCCTCGGCTGAACACGAAGCCACCGGTGTTGCGATCGACGTGGAGCATGGCGGAGTGATCGGTCTCACCGCGGAACAGCACGGCATTCGGCGTGGCGACGGCAGGCTGCGCCTCGAGGCGGCCTCCGCTCGCCGTCGTCAGGTCACGCATCAAGGTGTCGATCTTCTCGGCGCGCACTGGGGTCATCGACTGGGCCGTGTAGGTGAATCGAGCGGCATCGAGCTTCTGCTGGAGGTCGAGGTCGGAGTCTTGGCGGGGAGGCGTGGCCTGGAAGGCGAGGCCGGCGCAGAGGATCAAGGTGGTCGTGAACATGTCTATGGTCTCCTCGTGCGTTCGGCGCCGAGTCCGGTCGCCGAACGCGCTGGTGATGATGGTATGAGTGAAAGTGGAATCGAGAGAGGGGAGGGCCGGTACTGGCTTAGTGCTGGTACCAGACCTTCAGCCAGCTGCTGTTGGCAGGCGGGTCGGCGGCGAAGTTGAAGTAGGTGTCGCCGTCGCAGGTCGGGTACATGACCGCGCTGCCGTCCTCGTACCAGTAGGCCTCGGCGTTGATGGCGTAGAACCAGGATTCCCAGACGCCGATGTTGTACTTGATGTACCAACCGAAGGTCTCGGTGACGTCCTGGTCAGTGGACTGGTAGGAGCTGTTGCGGAATCCGATCGCCTGATGCAGCCCGTCGAAGACGGCCCCGGTCTTGGTCCAGTTCGTGTACCAGTTGGAGTACTCGAGCGGGCTCGGTACGACGGCACAAGACTGGAAGGCGACGAACTCGAGGTCCCAGTTACCGTAGCCGAGGTTCGAGCTAGTCCCGGCCGTGCGAAGGTCGACGCCCGAGCCGTCTTGACCGACGAAGTACCAGGGCGAGCCGTGTCCGGCGAAGATGGCGATGTCCATGGCGTCGACGCGATTGTTGTTGTTGTACGTCCACTGGTGGTAGGCGGAGTAGTAGTACTGCTCGTAAGAGAAGTGCTTGAGGAAGTTGTAGACGACGGTCGTGTGTCCCTGGTTGCTCGTTCCGGCATAGCCGCCCTCTTCCTGGGCGAGGACGCTGGGAGCGGCGGTCAGAGCCGCGGCGAGCACGAGGCTCGCGAGGCGGCGCTGGCAACGCGAAGAAGTCTTCATGATGAACTCCTGAGTGTTTGATGAAGGCCTCATGAGTGAGGCGCTTTCTGTTTCGGTCGTCGACCGCGCTTTCCTCGGCGGTCACACCTGAAATCCAGGAGCAGCTGAGGTCGTTACACGAGGATCCGAAGTTTCTCGCGGCGTCGTCGATGGGGCTCGTTTCGGCGCGCCGGCTGACCCCCTCGATCCCAAACGGGATGCTCACAGACCGTCGCCTCGGAGGCCCGAATTCATTCGGGTGGGAGGCCGTCAACCTCGCCTCCGCTCGATCAGGCGGATTGAACGTTGAACGTTCAACGTTGAACGTTGAACGTTCAGATCTTCAAGTCGGCGCGCTGTAGCTTTTTCAACGCTC
>JAJDCO010000053.1 GCA_029260795.1 Planctomycetota bacterium
AACGTAGAGGCTCGTCCCAGCGGCCTGGGCACCGCCGAAGCCGCCGTTGCCGTAGACAACGCTCGTGAGCGTCTGGATCGTCGCCGACGGGTCGAAGTAGTAGTAGCCGTAGTAGCCGGGGAAGATCTGGACGTCCGCATGTGTGTACAGCCCGCCTCCTGCGTTCCCCGAGATCGTGCTGTTGGTGAGCGTTGTGTGTACGGACTGCGTGGTCGACTGCCACCAGCCGACTCCGCCGTTGTTGCGGATGACGTCGCTGGTGGAGACCGCCCCGAATTCACCTTCGGTCACGGCGGCTCCGTGTGAAGTATTCCCTTCGATCAAGTTGTCGCGAAGGATCCAGGTACCAGCTACTGACAACGCGCTTCCGTGGTGAAGTAGCCCATAGAGATTGTCCTTGATGACATTTCGCTCTGCGTAGACGACTTCGAGTGACTTGCCTAGTCCTGTGTAGATGCCCGCACGGGTATGGTTGGTGATGGTGCTGTTCGTCAGTGTCAGCAGGATCCTCTCGCCAACACCCTCGTTGAGCGTGATGCCATGCCTTCCTCCTTTGATGGTTATCGCGTCCACGGTCAGTCGGGAGGGCGTGAACTGAGGTGCCCCTGGCAGCACGAAAACGTCTTTGTTGGCCTCGCCAACGATTAGGGTGCTTTCTGCACCAGTTATTGACACGAGGCTGACACTTGGCTGCGGCTGCAATGGGAACACCTCTCCGTGAGCGGCGTCATAGACGCCACTCGCCACAAACAGGACGTCATCCGGTCCCGGGATCTGGCTCAACGAGAACGTGATGGTCTTCCAAGGGTTGGCCTGCGAGCCGTCCCCGGAGACGTCATTGCCGTTCACGGCGTCGACGTAGAAGTCGTCGGCCCGCGCCGAGAAGGCCGCGAGCATGACGACCCAAATGGCAAGCAGGGTATGTCTTCGTTGCATCGGAGTCTCCTCCTGCGCGGGACTAGTGAGGAATGAGGCTGTAGGGTTGGGAGCGGTAGCCGTAGAAGTAGGCCGAGCTCCCGATGTACAGCCAGTCTTCGAGCTTGTTGTTCGGGGCGGAGACCTTGCGCTGGACCGCGATGCCGTCGAAGGCACCGAGTGCGGAGCCGAGCCCCTCGCTCACGTAGCGGAGCGCCAGAGAGAAGGTCGACGGATCGACGTCGTATACGGCGAAGGTCTGCGCACGACCCACGATCACGTCGAAGTCACCCAGGCACGAGCATTGCCCCAGAGCCGGGCCGACCCAAAGACCCATGCAGCCGGCCTGACCGAGGTCGATCACGGTCGGGGTCGCCGTCTGCAGATTGCTGATCGGCGAGTCGAAGATCAGGAGGCGGCTGTTGTTGTCGTCGGGAACCGAGCCGTCCGTATAGGCCATGCCGACCGTGAAGATCTCGTCATAGCCGTCATTGTCGATGTCGTAGAGCGCCAAGCCGGAATACTTGAAACCGTAGTCGCCATCCGACTTGGCGGGGTCCGACCAGCTCTTGGTGAGCTCGGCCTGGGAGCTCGCGATGACGAGGCGGCCGCCGTTCGTCGCGACCACGATCTCCTCGACGGCCGTGCCGGAAGAGCGAGGATCGCCGCTGATGTTGCCGATCTCGAAGTCGTTCCCCCAGGCGACATTGTCGACGAAGTAGCGGTCGTCGAGCATGAACGTCGTGGGAGAAGCAGGCAGAGTCAGTGGCGCATTCGTGTTGTTGAGGTAATCCGTCAGAATGGAGAGCTCGCCGATTGCCATATCTCCGCTTCCCAAGAGTTTCGCGGCCCAGTCGGTCGGGCCGGAATCCCACTCACATGACGAATCCACGTCTGGGCGGACTACGGGGCGAGGCCTGTGCAGCCTGCTCGCAATCATACCCGGCTGCCTGTGCCCTTTCTCGATTTGTCGGCTTGTTCGTCAGCGGCTCCCGCAATCAGTGGAACAGAGGAATGCGGCTCGCGCAATGGGCCATTGACCCCATTGCCGTTTCGCCCACAAAGAAACCGGGCACGGATCGATGAGCCCTTCGATCCGTGCCCGGTCTACGAAAGAGACGTCTTGAGGTGAGGCCGAGTGGTGGGGGAGAGCCTCCCGGCCTCTGTGATCGGTCAGCCTTCGCTGGTCAGCTTTGCCCAGGCGGTGTGGCTTGCGAGCGGGGCCAGGTCGGCGTCGGTGCGCAATACTTCACCCGAGACGCCGACTCTTCTTGCGGCGGCCAGGTATGCGATGGCTTCTTCCATCTTGCCGAGCCGGACGAGGCAGCGAGCGGTCCAGTGAAGGCCCGTGTCGAAGGCCGCTCCCGTCTTCAACTGTCGCTGGAAGGCGGCCAGCGCTTTCTCGGTGCGACCTTGCTGGTAGTGGACCAGGCCCATCCCGAGCCAGGACATGCCGTCGCTGGCGTCGATCTTCGTGAGCTCGGCATAGACCTCGCCCGCGCGGTCGAAATCGCGCTCGGCCAGAGCCGCGCGGCCGACGGGCACGAGCTCGGTCTTGCGGAGACGTTGGAGCGTCGCCTCGAGCGCCGGGACGTTCTCGCTGGTCTTCCACCGTGCCGGCTCGGCTCGGAGCTTGGCCAGGGCGGCGTCGAAGTCTTCGGACTGCGCGCGCGAGTAGATCAGGCCACGCCAGGCGATGTTCGGCTGCACGCTCGTCGCGGCTTGGCGGGCGAACGCTTCGGCAGCTTCTTCGTAGCGACCCAGACCGAGTCGAGCTTGGCCGAGCGAGAGCAGCGCATTGCCGTCGTGGGATGCGATCGCTACCAGCTTCTCGGCGATCTCGGCGGCTCCCGCCCAGTCCTGGGCCGGGATCTTGGGCGTCAGCTCGTTGCGAAGTCGGGCCGCGGTGGCCACGCCCTCGATGAAGCGCTGCATGCGCTGGTCGTTGCGCAGAGAATCGAGGTCGGTATCCGTGCGCGCCAAGTTCACGTCGCCGAAGCCGTGCGTGAGAGCCTTCTCGAGCCAGTCGAATGCGGCGTCCGTCTCTCCCAGGCGAGCGAGGCTGCAGGCGCTGTTGTAGGTTGCGATACCGGGCCGCCAGCCGAGGGCGAGCTGGCGCTGGAAGCCCTTCAGCGCCTTCTCTTCCTGAGCGTTCACGATCAGCGCGAATCCGAGCTGGTGGTAGGCGCTCCCGTTCTGGTCGTCGAGCGCGACGAACTGGGAGAGGTGGTCGATGGTCGCGGCGAAGTCCTGGCGGTTGAAGGCCTGAGTGCCGCGGGCGAGGTGCTCTTGAGCCTCGACCTTTGCCTCGAGATCGGGAGGCAGGGCCGTGGACTCTTGAGCGACCGTGAGCGATGACAGCGCGATCGAGGCGAGAGTAATGAGGACGAGACGGGTCATGAGAGGGCCTCCGACATGAGTCTTACAGTGCGTAGGTTTTTGGGGTGCGAGGCGAGCGCCGAAGCGATCGCGCTTGCACGGCCCCCGGGGTCGGGCGCAAGCTAGAGGGGAAATGAGCTCCTCCCCCGCGCGGACAACAAACTGCGTGCGGCCTGCCGGAGTCGCATGCTTGGCACGGGCGAGGAGCTCAATCTTTGTTGAATCGGGTTACTGCGACGCCGTGGCCTCGGCGAGCCGCGTCGCTCGAATTCGATAAGAGTCCCACCGGGGATCGGTCCACAGCTTGGCGAGCAGCGGATCCTCGACGGTCCGGGTGAGAGACGGCGCGCCCAGATCGAGCGCTCGATGGAGCAAGGCGAAGGCGCGGTCGAAGGCACACTCCTGCACCGCAATGCGCGCGAGCTGAACCAGAGCGCGCTCGACGGCATACCCGCGCTCGATCTGCTCATGATGAGCGGCGCGAGCGGCTGCGCTGTCTCCGGCGTGGAGGGCGGCCACGCCCAACTGCTCCCAAGCGGGAGCGCTCTCGGGGTTGACCTTCACCAGCCTCCCGAGCTGGACGCGAGCGGCTTCCCAGTCTCGGCGCTGCAGTGCGGCTTGGGCCGTCGACCAGAGCGAGAGAGCGCTGGGCGCATTTCGACGGGCCGCTTTCAATCGATCGTCCGAGGCGAGGTCTTTCCACGCGACATCGACGTCGTCCGACGCGATCGAGTCGAGGTCGAGGCCGAGCCAGCGAGACCGAATCAGCTCTCGCCAAGCCACGGTGCTGTTCGTTTGCTGATGGCGGGCGCAGGCGAGTCCGTAGCGAGCGATCTCGTCGAAGGTCGGCGAGAGATCGAGGCAGCGTTGAAACCGCTCGCGAGCCGGCTCGAAGGCGCCCACGCGCAGCAGCCAAAAGCCGTACTGGCGGTATCGATTCGCGGCCTCGGGCATGTCGGCTTCGGCGAGCGCAAGCGCGGCGAGAGCGGCTTCGACATCGGAGGACGACGGCGTCGCACTCGTCAGGAGCCGCTGGACCGTGGCGTGGTGCTCTTGCGTGCGGCGCGCCTTGTCGAGCAACACCTGAAAGCGCGGATCGACTCGAAGCGCGTCGAGGTCGGTGTCCTGCGCCATCAGAGTCGGATCGAGGAAGCCGGCGGCCAGAGCGCGCTCGAGATGGGGAAAGGCGTCGTCGACGCGTCCGAGCAGGCTCAGCGAGCAGGCGATGTTGTACTGGGCGGTGGCGGGTCGGTATCCGGCCTCGATCTGGCGAGTGAAGGCGGTCAGTGCCTGCTCTCGCTCACCGAGGACGATGCTGCCGTATCCGAGGAGATGAAGAAACCGACCGGCGTCACCGGAGCCGGCGTCGCTCGCGGCCGCGATCAGGGGAACCGCGGCGCCCCAGTCTTGTCGCGCGAGATGGTAGTCGATCAGGCGGCGCTGTGCGGCTCGTCGAACGGCGGTCTCGACGACCGTGGCCAGGCCGATCGGTGCGGACTCCGCCGGGACCACGCCGCGGACCGAGCGCATCGGTGCGATGACCAGCAAGGCCGCCAAGGCGGCGAGCCCGACCACGGGCGAGACGACGCGCGCCGCGGTCTCTCCGCGTAGGATCACTTCGAGGCGCGAGCGGAAGCTGCGGGCCGAGGAGTCCAGCGCACCGAGGGCCGGCGTCATCCGACCGCTGCGCGGCAGCTCCGCGGCGGCATCGATCAGCGAGACGGCGTAGTCGCGGCGTCCTTCGGGGAAGGCCCACACGACCCACGCGTCCGCGGCCATCTCGGAGTAGTGACGCAGGCGAGCGCGGATCACCCAGACCAGCGGGTGCCACCACAGCAGCGTCGTCGTCACCAGCTCGAGCCAGGCGACCCAATGATCCCGTCGCTTCAGATGGGCGAGCTCGTGCGCCACGATGCCCGCGTCGACCGGAACCGCGAGCGCGCCGTCCCGAGTGGCCGGCCACACGAGCTGCGCCGGGCCGCCGGACCAGACGAAGGGCGCTCCCAGACCCGTCGCCAGACGAACCCGCGGAGCTTCGATGCCGAAGCGCGAGGACGTGAGCCGCACGCGGTCTTGCAGCTCCTTCGGCGCTCGCCTCGCAGCACGGAGCCGGAAGCGCAGTCGCAGAGTTCCCACCGCAAAGCTCAGCCCGAGCAACGCGGAGCCCACGAGCCAGATCAGGGTCGCGATGTCGTCAGCTCGAGCGGCCGTCTCGGCCGTGACCAGGCCGGCCGTCGGCTCCCACACCGGAGTCGCCTCGGTCTGCGGGCGAACGACCACCGACGACTCGGACGGCTTCTTCGCCTCGCTCGCCTCGTCACCGCCGGCACTCCAGCTCGTGGGCGCCGTCGCGTCGTAACCGATCGGGATCGGAGGCTCCTGTGATTCACTCGACTCGCCCATGGACTCTCCATACGTCGCCATCTCGATCGCGTCCGCCACGGGCGCGGGAGAGGGAGTGGAGATCAGGCGATCGCCGAGGACCGACAACCAAGTCCTCGACCCGGCGGCGTCACCACCCGAAGTCGGGAGGAGAGGCCACGGCGGCAGGACCAATACGATCAAGGCCAGCAACCAGAGGATATGAAGACTGGCCGGACGCTGACGCCCCAGCCGGTGCAGGGCGAGGCCGATCAGGACGATCGCGAGCGAGACGAGCGAGTTGGCGAAGATCCAATGCCACATGTTCCGACCTCCTCGCTCAGCGCTTCGAACGTTTTGAGCGTTTGCCGCGGCCCGCTTCGGGCTTGCCGTCGGAGTCCGAGGCCGGCTCGTCCGAGGCGAGCTCGTCCAGCAGCGCTCGGAACTGCTCGATCTCTTGCGGTGAGAAGCGACGATTGCGGACCAGCGTCAGCATCAACGGGCGCGCGGCACCCTCACAAATGCGATCCGCCAGGCTGTCGAGCTGCTCGCTCAGGACGTCGTCGCGGGACAACAGGGGCGAGAAGCGGAAGGCACGACCTTCTTTCTCACTCGAGACGTATCCCTTCTCTTCCAAGCGCCTCAGCAGCGTCTGCACGGTGTTGTAGGCCCAATCGGTTCCCTGGGACTGCACCTGCTCGTGAAGGTCTCGAACCGTGGCCGAGCCCGATTGCCAGAGCAGCTTCAGCAGCTCGAGCTCGGCGTCGCTGATGGGACGGAGGGGAGGGGTCAAGGGCATAAGCACTAACCTAAAACAGTCGCTACCTGTTCCGCCCACATGCGACGTCGCCGTTTGGGGTTGGCGAGTAGCGGGCCGATCGCGGGGGCCATCTGCAGAAACCTCGATGGCGTCAGCGCAAGTCCGACAACGGGCATGACCGCGTCTCTTGCTTCGATGAACTCCCTCCAATGGCTACGCCGTAGAGAGGTCGTATCCCCAGGGGGAAAAAAGGCGGGCCTTGTCGACCAGCGCCTCGATGAGCAAGACCGTCAGCAGTTTGCCTTGGATCCACGCGCGAGCGGATTCGTCGCTGCGTTTGGGAAGGTGCCCCAAGGCGAGCAGGGATTTGAGGCGTTTGAAGCAAAGCTCGATCTGCCAACGGGCGCGATAGAGCTCAAGGACGACGCCAAGACTGATGTCGGTATCGAGTGTCGTCAGAACGAAGATGTACTCGGCGAGTTCCAGCGTTTCCGCTCTCGGTTGGTGCTCCTTCTTTTTCGCGGACCGCTGCAGGATCTTCTTCTTGGCAGCCTCAGCCGCGACGATGCTCTTGCGGACAGCGCAGAGGCGCCCTTTGTAGAGCTTTTTCTTTGCCTCGAACGCAACCCGCCACTCCTTGGGTCGACAGTCGACCAGCGTGCGAAGATGCCGGAGCATGTCAAAAGGAGCGTCTCCCTTGGGCCTGAGGAGAGGGAAGCTCGTGCTGTTAAGCCGCACGATCACGTCGCCGTCGGCATCCAGCACGTCCGCCACTCCCTCGCGATGGCAGTAGCCGCGGTCTCCGAGGACAATGTCGCCCTTCTTCACGGGAAAGCGCTTGTAGGTCTCACCTCCCTTGACGTTGGTGAGCTCGTAGAAATCGCACCTGAGATCGGGCAGCCCAATGGAATAGTGCACCCTCCAGCTCGTCCCGGTGGCGCCGGGCTCTTCGACCGTCGTGGCATCGACCGCCCGTAAGCGGCGGCCGGAGATGAGAGGCCAGTTGGCGCTCAGGAAGCGACTGGATTCGAACATCCTCCGCGAGAGCTCGCGAAGCCATCCCTCCGAACTCCGCAGGCGCTTGAGCAACGCAACATCCGTGAGCGAGGCCAGTCCCTGCACTCGGGCTCGAGCAACGGCCTGTTTCAGAGAGAGACCCGTCGCCACATGCAGCAAGAGAAGCCGCAACAGAACTTCGGGGCTCGTCACCTCACCGCGCGCTCGGCGCATTGCGCCTGTTTCTCGAGCCAGCTCCTCCCATTCATTCGGCAGGAGCGAAGCCAGCACGCACCACTCTTCGTCCATCGGCTTGGTCATGCCGGAGAGGATACCCGGTGGCAAGCAAAGGGGCAAGCCTTTAGGTTAGTGCTTATGGGGGTCAAGGGAAGGCTCCAGGAGGCGAAGAGATCGGATTGCACTTCGATGGGCTTCTCGTTCAACTCCTACGAACTGTAGGTGGAAGCTGCAAGAACGAAATCTTACGCTCTGTCGGAGAACAGAGCCACGCACGAAGACGCGACTGCATCGACGCGGCTTCGTGCAGAGCGGCCCGCTTGCTCATACGACGTGACTCTCAGCGCGACGGCCGGCCCGAGCCAACGAACATGCGCGCGGCTGTCCTGCCGATCGCCGTCTGAGGCACGGTGGCGCTACTCGGCGGACTCGATCAACGGGCGGAGCTCGGAGAGGCTCTCGGAATCGCCGGTCCAGATGAGCAGATCGTCGGGCTTGGCATCGAGCAGCGTTTGCTTTGCCAAGGCGACCGAGTCCAGCTCGTCGCCGGCAATTCCCAGCCAATCGGCGGAGAGGCTCTCCTTCGAGGGGGCCTCGCTGACTTTGCCCAGATGCGAGCCGACAACCCAGAGGCGCCGGTCGGCCGGCAGCCGTCGGGCGGTCTCGGCGAGCGCTTCGAGGCTGATCGCGTCGGAGGGCTGGTCGAGCAGCACTCGTCGACCGTTCGTCTGAGTGATCAGCTCACAGCGTCCCGGGTTGCTCGAGGAGGTGAACGCCTGCAGCCCCTTCGCGATGTCGCGGACCGAGATGTCGAGCTGCGTCGCGACGAAGATGGCACCCATGGTATTGAGCACGTTGTGGGCGGCCGCTCCTCCGAGGGCCACCGGCAGGCGCACGGTGTCGATCACCGTCTCCACCATGCCGTCGTGTGACCATCGGATCTCCGTCCCCTCGAGCCAGAGGCAGCCCGCTCCGAGTGCCGCCTCGTCGACTGCGGGGAGGAGGCGATTGTCCCGAGCGAACCAGCCGATCGGCACTCCCGCGGGCAGCTCGCTGGCTGGCGACTCGGCATTGAGGACCAGAAGCCCGTACTCGTCGAGCGCGCGAGAGACGACGCCTTCCGCCGGGACGGTTCCCGGCGCGACACGGGTCACGAGGGCAGCCCGCGCATGCTGGATCGGAAGCCCGCGCTCGCAGAGTCGCGAGCCGGGGACCTCGAGAAGGGCCATGTCGATGCGAGGATCACGCAGGACTCGATGCAAGACCTCATTGCTCGCCGGCGAACCGCTTCCGAAGAGCTCTCCGGCGGCCAGGCTTTCTTCATTGGTGCACGAGCCGACCTCGAACTCCGCGGCTTCGGCGATCGCTCGCAGCATGCGAATGACCGTCGTCTTGCCATGCGAGCCGGTGATCAGAGCCGAAGGGACGTCCTCGATCGGGACCCAATCGATCGCCTCGGGCTCGGGGACTTCGCAGAGTGGGAAGGTGAGTGATCCGCGTCCGAGACCGACCGAAACCGAGTCGTCGTCGATCAAGAAGGTCACACCCTGGCGCTCGGCGACTCCGCGCAGGTGCCGCAGCGTCGGATTCCGTTCTTGGGCGATCAGGCGGGCGAGGCGCTCGACGCGCAGCTCCCGATCGACCGCGGCCTCCCCGCTCAGGCGGCTGAGAGCACTGCGCGTGGCCTCGCGGGTCACCTCCGAGGCGGAACGCGCCGCGTCGACGGGAGCGCTGATCGCCAGGTAGGCGTGGCCGGGGAAACGACGAACCGCGAGCTGCTCGTTCGTCCAACCGAGGGCGTCGAGCATGCGGCGCGCTTCTTCCCGCCAGCAATGCAGAAAGGTATCGAGCTCCCGATCCGGACCCAGTACATCCAGACCCGCGCCGGACCGATCCCACAGGAGATTCGGGCCGAGCAGGCGCCGTGAATCGCGGACGTCAATGGCCATGGAGAAGGATGTCCTCCAAGGGAGCGTGCGAAAGGGAGGCGGCGTCGAGCTTCACGACCCCGTCCCGAGCGATCGACCCTCGGTTTTCGAGGGCCGGTTCCCGGCCAAGAGGGATACCCAAAGACCCGGAAGAAAACAAGATAGGGTTCGGCTCGCCTCAGAGATCCGCGCCGAGCCCCGGGGACCAGGCGAGAGTCATTTCGTCGATGTCGGTACCGACGGCAGCGCGCAGCGAGCGCATCGTTTCCGCAGAAGCGCAGAAGGCGGCCGGCACGATCAGCACGTTTCGACGTCCGCCCTCTCGGAGGGCGGCGAGCACTTCGGGAAGTGACGGTCCATCCGATTCGAACGCGACGCGGAGGCTGTGGAACCGGCTCCTCTTTTTGAGCACGTCTTCCTCGGCGAGGAGGGACCAGGCCTCTCGATCAGCCGCCGAGGCACCGGCCGGAATGACGACGACCGTCGTGCCACCGAAGGCACCGGGGGCCAGGGGGAGATGCCGGCCTTCGGCAAAGGTCTCGGGCCCGAAAGCGGCCGCCTCGTCGGGGACGCCGGCTTCGCCTCGCAGGGCCAGGACGCGGCGCTCGCTGGACTCCGACTCGGTCTCGGGATCGCGAGGAGCGAAGCTCACGGGCCGGCCATCACGATGGAGTCGCCAGGCTTCGCGTCTCGCCCATTGCCGGCCGAGCGTCGTGTCGACGGGAAGCGTGAGCTGGAGGGGAGTCCCGCCGCCCGCGGGTGCCGTCGACGCCAGTCCCAGTGCCGTGCGCACCTGGTTCCGAAGTCGTTCGAGGGCCGACTCGGTGCTGTCGACGATCTCGAGCTGTGAGGGTCGTCCCACGCTGCGCCATGCCTCGACCTCGCCCTCCCAGAAGGCCCGGTCGCTTTCGGTGACGAGAATCGTCCGCTGCACGCCGTCGATCTCTTGCGGTGGATCGGGCAACCCCTGCTCGGCGAGCTTCGTGAAGCGCGACGGAGCAGCGGCGATCGTTCGCGCGATGTCGTCGCTGTACCAGGACGTCAAGGCGACGACGGTGGCGCCCGTGCCCTCACCCGCGACGACGATGCGCTCGGCATCGACCGGGTAGTCTCTCGGAATCGTTCGAGCGATCCGGTCGATCACGAAAGACATCGCGCCGACATCGCGCGCGAAGGTCTCGTCCCAATACCAGCGACCCCCTCGTCTGAGGTTCTCCTCGATCTGCGGAAAGGGCGAGTCGAGGACGGCGATGGCGGCATCGGAACCGATCTCTTCGCGCCACAGCGCCAGGCCGTCGGCCGCGGTCAACCCGTCGCTGGGCAGCCAGATGAGCAGGGGGACTCGCGTTCCCGGGTGAGCGGCTGCGGGTAGATGGAGCCGGTACTCGGCTTCGCGCGGGACGTGGACGGCGTAGTCCCCATCTTGGAGACCGCGACCACGACGCTCGGTGAAGACGTGGAAATCGGCATAGCCGGGGTCGAGGTCGTCCGCTTCGAGGCCGGAGAGGTCGGAGACTGACGATATCTGAACGGTCGCGACATCGGTCTGTGGACGACGCGTCAGGAGCTGGAGGACGGTGCCGTCTCGCCAGGCGGTATGAAAGCCGCCATTGACATGGAGCACGACGTGCTCGGGATGGGCCTCGAGCGCCTCGGCACAGGACCAACCCATGGTGTTGTCCCAGAGGCTCTGGGTGGAGTACAGCATCGCTTCGGTGTCTTGGGCCATCCCGGCGTGACCATGACCGCGCACGACCCGCGCGAAGCGCTCCCAGTATCGGTCGGTGTTGGGAAGGAGCTCGGGGGGAAGGAAGGCTCGTTGCTCGGCGGGGAGGGTGTGAAACGCCTCCGCGCCACCGAATGCCATCGCACGTCGGACGCTGATGGGCGTGTTGGCGGCGACGACGGGCGAGCGTCGGGCACGGGCGAGCTCGATCATCCCGCGGTAGCCCGTGCGGTAGTTTCCCCAAGGGCGAGCCGCTGCGAGGAATGCGGTCTCGTCGATCCGGCCCTGGATGTAGTCGTCGACGACCGGCTGGACGTCGCGCTCGAACATCTCGAGGGCGAGGACGACCTGATCGTTGGTGAGCCCGAGGAGTCCTTCGTACACCTTCTCCTCGACCGAGTGCGTGACCTCGTCGAGGTGTGTCTCTCCGAGGAACACGGCCTCGTGAGATGCGAGTCGGACGATCATCTCGCCGAGAGTGATCTCGCTTCCGGTCTCGGTGACGAAGACTCTCACTTGGCGATCGAGCCCGTTGCGCTCCGGGCCTGACTTTGAGCCAGCGGTCGACGTCGTGACGCCCTGACAAGCGAAGCCGAAGATGAGGAGAAGCGAGAGGACCGAGAGGTGTCGCAGGAAGGATTGCACGGCACTGGGCTCCTGGGCCGGGACGAGTGGACGGATGAAGGGCCGCGAGTGGGGGGAGCGGCCTCTCACGAGGGTGCGTATGCTATCATGGCGCCCCCCTGGAAGCCGCTCGGCTCGCCCGAAAGGAGAAGGCCATGCCCCGCAAGCCTACTGCATTGACTCGTCGCCAGTTCGTCAGAGGATCCGCGCTCGGAGCCGCTGCGCTCAGCCTACCGAGCTGGAAATCGCTTAGCCGGTTCGGTGCCAACGAAGAGATTCGCGTGGGCATCGTCGGCTTCCGGAGCCGCGGCATGTCGCTGCTGAACGGGCTGCATGGTCAAGAAGGCGTGCGCGTCGTCGCGTTGTGCGACGTCGATCGCCACGTGCTCGATCGCGAGATCCAGAACTTCGACAAGCGCAACGAGAAGGTGGATGCGGTTACCGACGTGCGTCGCCTGATGGAGCGGGATGACATCGACGTGATCGCGACGGCGACACCGAATCATTGGCATGCGCTGATCGCGATCTGGGCCTGCCAGAGCGGCAAGGACGTCTATGTCGAGAAGCCCGTCTCCCACAACGTGTGGGAAGGACGCCAGATCGTCAATGCGGCCCGCAAATACAACCGGATCGTCCAGACCGGAACGCAGTCGCGCTCCAGCCATGCGATCGCCGAGGCGATCCAATGGCTCCACGCCGGCAACCTCGGCAAGATCAAGGTGGCGCGCGGTCTCTGCTACAAGCCGCGCAAGAGCATCGGAAAAGTCGCGGGCCCACAGCGCGTTCCCAAGCATATCGACTACGACCTCTGGGTCGGCCCCGCTCCCATGACGCCGCTCTGGCGGAAGCAGCTGCATTACGATTGGCACTGGGATTACGCCACCGGCAACGGGGACCTCGGTAACCAGGGGATCCATCAGATGGATCTGTGCCGGTGGGCGCTGGGTGTCGACGCGCTCTCGCCGCGCGTCATGAGCGTCGGTGGGCGCTTCTCCTATGCCGACGATGCCAATACGCCGAATACGCAGTTCGTCTACCACGACTACGATGAGGCCCCGCTCATCTTCGAGGTGCGCGGCTTGCCGAAGGACGCGGGGGAGCAGACGGGCAAGTGGTCCATGGACCGCTATCGCGGCATCGGCATCGGCTGCGTGATCCATTGCGAGGGAGGCGAGCTGCGGATACCGAACTACTCGAGCGCCGTCGCCCTCGACAAGGACGGCAAAGAGATCCAGAAGTGGAACGGCGCGAAGGACCACTTCGTCAACTTCATCGACGCCGTTCGGAGCCGCAAGGCGAGTGACCTGAATGCCGAGATTCTCGAGGGGCATCTCTCGAGCGCGCTCTGCCACACCGGCAACATCTCGTACTTGCTCGGTGGTCAGGTCAGCTCCGAGGAGATGCACGAGGCGATGAAGTCGCACGCGCCCGCCATGGAGACTATGGAGCGCATGGCGCAGCACCTCGAAGCCAACGGCGTCGACATGAAGCAGATGCCGCCCACGATCGGGCCCTGGCTGAAGATGAACCCCAAGACCGAGCGCTTCGAAGGCAACGAAGCCGCCAACAGACTGCTTCGCCGTGAATACCGTCAACCATACGTTGTCGGCGACATGAGCTGAAGAAAACAGTGCCGCGCGAGAGCCAAGCGCGCGTCGTTCCGTCCAAAGCAGGCAGTCGCACGAAGACCCAACAGAGCCGCGCACGGCAATCGTCACGAGAGCCGTGCGCGCGTCGTCAGTTCAGAACTGATCCGAGCCGCACACGGCAATCGTCACGAGAGCCGTGCGCGCGTCGTCAGTTCAAAGACTGGGCAGTCGCGCGAAGAATCACATCGTGTGAGTAAGCGGGCGCCAACCCGCTTACTCGCGACCGTGATTCACCAACCTCATTCCGACCAGACCCCGATCGCGAATCCGTGATCATCGCGCAGCGTCAACGCGCGCGGGTTTGCTCTCCCGCCAGCAGGCCGGCCAATGATGCGGAGACGGCCTCCGTGAACCCACGGGTGCCGAGCGATCCTCCCAGGTCCGCCGTCGTGCTTCCGTTGGCGATGGTGCGGCGAATGGCCTGGTCGAGCGCGCTGCCGAGCCCGCGGAAGCCCGAGTGGATGAGCAGCATCGAGAAGGCCCACAGCGCGGCCGAGGGGTTGCACTTGTCCTGCCCGGCGATGTCGGGGGCCGTGCCGCCGGCCGGGTCGAACATGGCGAGGGTGACGTTGCCTTCTCCGTCGAAGGCGTACGAGGCGCTCGCTCCGAGGCCGACCGATCCGATCATCCCGCAGGCCGCGTCGGAGAGGAAGTCGCCGTACTCGTTCGGCGTTACGATGACGCGATAGCTCTCGGGACGCATGATGATCTTGGCGAGCAGCGCGTCGAAGAGCTCGGAACGGTGTGCGACATCCGAATGTTGCGCGGCGACCTCCCGAACGATCTCCTCGAAGAGCCCGTCGGTGGCGCTTTGGATCGTGTACTTCGAGGTGCTCACGACGTCGGTGCCGAGGCGCTTGGCGAGGCGGAAGGCGAACTGGGCCGCTTCGAAGCAAGGGCGCCGCTCGATGACTCGAATCGACACCGCCGACTCGGTGCCGATGCGTCGGCCCGCGTCCTCGTAGGTGCCGCCGACCGCGATGCGGATGATGTGCACGTCCACGCTGCCGTCGTGCCGAGTCGGAACGCCCGGAATCGTCGCCACCGGTCGATGGATGACCGAGAAATGAAAGCGATCGCGCAGCACCTTGTTCGGGCTGACGGTCTCGGTGATGGTCGGGTACTTCAGCGCGACCCCGTGCCGTCGGATGGCCGCTTCGGCCTCTTCGAAGGCCGCTTCCGGATCGGACCGGCGACGCTCGAGTGTCAGGTCGACGGGGTGAAACCGGACCTCGAGCGGCAGACGCTTCGCGATCGCATGCACCGACTCCGAGAGCTCGGTGCTGATCCCGTCACCCACGAACTCGGCCAGATCCAAGAACTCTCGCTCGCTCATCTCTCACCTGCTGACACGACGGGACGTTCGGGTAAACGAGGCATCATAACCTCTCATCGACCGGATAGGATGTCTCCATGACGAGGAGCGAGAGGCGGGGGGGCGACAACCCTTCGGAGTTTGGGCGAGCCGCCCCGGCCGAGACAGGCCGATGAATCGGATCCTACTCGAGCCCACGGACTTCACCGGCCCCGATCGGGCGCGTCTGACCGGACGCCGATTTCGACACGTCACCGAGACCCTGCGATCGCAGGTCGGCGACGTCCTCCGCATCGGAAGTGTGAACGGACCTCTCGGGAGCGGGACGGTTGTCGCGCTCGGTCCCGACTCGCTGGATCTGGCAGTCGCCTGGGAGGGTGAGCCGCCACCTCCGCGGCCGGTGACGTTGATCCTGGCGCTGCCTCGTCCCAAGGTGCTGCGTCGGCTGGTCGCGGACGTGACTTCACTGGGCGTGGCGCGGCTGATCTTGCTCGAGACGTGGCGCGTCGAGAAGAGCTATTGGCAGACACCGGCCCTCGAGGACGAGGCGCTCCGACGCGCGATGATCCTGGGTCTCGAGCAGTCCGGCGCGACGACCCTGCCTCGCCTCGATCTTCGGCGTCGCTTCAAGCCGTTCGTCGAGGATGAGCTCCCGGACGTCGCCGGAACCGGACGTCGCCTCGTCGCCCATCCACGCGAAGCCGAACCCTGTCCGAGCCGTCTGACCCAGCCGCTCACGCTGGCGATCGGCCCCGAGGGCGGCTTCACCGAGTACGAGGTCGACCAGCTCGTGAGCCGGGGCTTCGAGCCGGTCACGCTGGGACCGCGCATTCTGCGCGTCGAGACCGCAGTGGCCGCGTTGCTCGGCCGCCTGCTCTGACGAAGTCGGGGCGTCAAGCGGGCGAGTCGGCCTCGAGGCTGCGGGTGTCGGGCGTCGTCTTGTGCGCGGCGGCGACCACGTCCCGGCGCAGAGCGATGCCGACGAGCTGCCGCTCGCCAGCCGGATCCTCGACGACCGGCAAAACGAGTGCGTCGTGACTCTGGAAGATGTCGAGTGCGTCCTCGATCGACTGGTCGGGCCGCAGCAAGAGATCCTCTTCCATCATCAGCTCGCGGGCGATGACGAGCTTGGCGATCTCGTCGTCGAAGATGATGTCTCGAATCTCGTTGTACGAGACGACTCCCAGGAAGCGGTGGTTCTTGTCGACGACCGGATAGAGGTCGTAGCGCCCGTGCGAGAGCGTCTTGATGATCTGCTCGAAGGTCTGGTTGTCCCGGAGCTTCTCGGCATGCCGCCGCATAACGTGCTCGACGCGGACGCCTTCCTTGGCTTCCAGTCGATTGAGATTCACCAGGCCCAGTGATCGGCGCAGCTCATAGAAGGCATTGCGCACGGGCTCGGTACCGCCGGGGGCGCCCAAGTTCGGCAAGATCGTGACCAGCTTCACTTCACCGGAGTGGATGAGCGTGTTCCGAACCAGCAGAGGGCCGGCCACCTCGAACAGCACCACCGACGCCAGGATGACCGCCAGGATGGGCTCGCCGATATCCGGCCGCTGCACGGCGAGCGTTTGGCCCAAGCCGATCGCGACGCCCGCCTGGCAGAGGAGCGCGAGTCCGAGGAGAGGATTCAGGCGGCGCGACAGCCCGCTCAGCTTCATCATCGCCCACAGGCCACCGACCTTGCCGACCGTGCGGCCGACGACGTAGACGATGCCGAGCACGCCCAGGTGGGCGAGCGAGTCGAGATGCAGCTCCGCGCCGGCCGCGACGAAGAAGAAGACGTAGAAGGGATACGCGAAGCCTTCGAGGTGCTCGAAGAGCTCTCGACCGCGCGTCGACGAGTTCACGAGCGTCGCGCCGATGGCGAAGTTCGCGACCAGCGAGAGCGAAGGATCGCCCAAGCTGTGCGCGATGCCGACACCGAGACCGACGCCGGCGAAGGCCAGCAGCACGAAGTCCTTGGTGCGCGAGAGGCGCGCCTGCCAGACGCTCATGCCAAAGCCGATCAACGCGCCGGCCGCGATCGCCGCTCCCAAGCGCAGCAGCACGGTGCTCAGCTCGCCGGTGCCCCCGATGGCGAAGGTCGCCAGCGGAAACATCATCAGGCAGAAAAGATTGTTCAGCCCGACCAGGACCAAGAGCGAGCTCGTAGCGGCGCCTTCACTCTCGAGGTCCTTGAGCACTAGCAGCGTGGCTGCCGGAGCCACCGCCACCGCCAGGATCCCCAGCAGCACCGACTCCTGCAGCGAGGCCTGAAACGCCCACATGAGGGTCGTGACCAGGACGAGCGGACCCAGGATGTCGGCGGTGGCCAGCAACGCGATCCGGCGACCTTGCGAGCGCACCTTCTCGGCTCGGAACTCGCCGCCGATGCTGAACAGGATCATGCCGAGGGCGAGCTCGGAGAGGATGCGCAGGAATTGCAGCTCCTCGGATTGGATCGAGAAGATGCTGAAGAGACGGCCCCAGCCCTCTTGGCTGGCGAGGCGCCCGACCACCGAGGGACCGAGCATGACGCCGGCCAGCAAGTACCCCGTGACGCGGGGGATTTGCAGGCGTTGGGCGATGCGAGCGGCGACCAGGGCCAGCAGGAACATGAGCCCGAGGCCGAGGATCGAGTTCAGCGAGGCCACCAACGGCTCGGCGTCCGCCAGACCGAGCCAGCCATCGAGGCCGCCCCACGCGACCGTGCTTGCCGTTTGAATCGCCATCTCACCCGGTTGCGGGAACGAGCGTCGCACCAGATCCACCGTCTGGTCACTTCATCGACCAGCTCCGGGACGGGGGTGGAGGTGAGTCTCTCGACCTCGAAACCCTCGGCGATCTGCAAGATCCCTGAGATCGCCCTCACCCAACCGCGACGCATCCTAGTGCACTCCTCGGTGGCTCACAAGAGGAGTGAGCACGTCCAGGGGCTCGTCGAACCATGGCCCACCACTATTCTCGGAGCCGTGGGTTGAACCGCCCCTCACGCAGAATCGCCTCACCGAGTGCACGCCCCACACCTTCGCCATGAGATCGCTCGTGGACGTCCATGCGCTTCGAATGCGCCAGGCGATGGGCCAAGGCGTTCGCGGTTCCCGCGTCGCCATCTCGCGGCTGCGGCGGCTTCGCCTTTTTGGGAATGGTGAAGTTGCGATCATCGTCCCGTGATCGTGTTGTTCGTGATTTGAATCGTGCTGCCGGTTATGGCGGCGCGCTCTATTTCTACGCCGAAGGTGGTGCGACGTTCGAGTTCAGCAACAACACGGTCGTGGGTAACGTCGCGACGTACGGAGGTGGAATCTACTCCTACAGCAACGATGGGAGCACCATCGATGTCGGCAACTCCATCCTCTGGGACAATCAGCCCGAACAGATTCACGATTCCGGGCTGACGCCGGCGGCGAACGTCTCTTTCAGTGACGTGCAAGGCGGTTTTTTGGGCACGGGCAATATCGATAGCGACCCGCGCTTCATCGCACCTCTGTCAGACGACTATCGCCTCGCCTGCGATTCTCCATGTATCGATGCCGGATCGGACCTCTTCGCGCTGGCGGCGTCCGATTTCGAGGGCGATGACCGAATCGTCGACGGTGACTCGAACGGGACCGCCGAGCCGGACCTGGGTGCGGACGAGTTCGACGCGCTCTGGCAGCTGGAGTACATTGGGAACACCTATCGTTTCCACGCCATGGCGCCTCCCGCCCAAGCGGGCCACCAAGCCGTCGTCTTCGTCAGCTTGGGCGATGGCAGCTCGAGCGGCGGGATTCCCGTTCCGAACAGCGGCGGCCGGTCTTTGGGTCTCGATCCCGATGCTGTCTTTTCAGGCTGGCTACTCCAAAACCCGGCGCTCAGGACCGTCGTTCTCTCGGGCTGTCCGGCCAGCTCGACGGTGGTCTCAGGCCTGCCCGCGAACCAGTCGGGAAGACGCGGCTACTTTGCCGGAGTGACGTTCAACGGCTCCTTGCAGGTCGTTTCGGTCACGCCGACCAAGAAGTTCGTGCTGCCGTGACCGCCGTTTCACCGCCAGGGCCATGACGGCCGAGGATCCACGGGGTCGGTCGTGCGCCACTTTGACCCGGAGCGCGGGCATCTTGCCCGCCTTCTGAAGAGCGGCCTGGAAGGCAACGGTCCCAGTGGGTCGGGACCGCGGGATCCTGCCAGCCTTGCTCCGAGCGGCCTGCCCGCGCCCACAGGTGGCCGTCTCAGGTGCCTCCTTCTTCAGTTGAGACTCTCCTTCCCCCGTGCTAGCGTGAGCCGCCATCGAGCGGACTTCGGTTTGGCCGCTGGCACCGGGTTGGAGGAGTGGGCGCCTGGGCGTGCGCCCCTTCGAAGCGTTCCGTTTGCGGGCCTGGCGGATCTCATGCTGACCGAGAGTCTGACGATCCTGGCGATCACGATCGGCTTCGGCTGCCTGCCCCTCGCCTTCCGCCCTTCGCATCGCTGGCTGCACCTGCTGGTCGCGTTCGCCACCGGTATCTTCCTCGGTGTCGTGTTCCTCCACCTGCTGCCGCAGGTCGCGCACTCGGTCGTCGAGAGCGAGCTCGCCGCGGCTCGCGAAGAGGCGGCCCACGCGGAGGAAGGACCCGCCGCAGTGGAGGGCGAGGACCACGAGGACCACGAGGACGAAGCAGGCGGCCACGGCCACGTGCACTCTTGGCTCTGGGTCTTCGTGCTGGCCGGCGTGGTCGTCGTCTACCTGGTCGAGAACCTCCTCTTGCAGCCGGCTTCGCATCCGCACGCGGGGCATGGTGGGCATCCCGGCGAATCGGGGTCGGAGCATCGCCAGCACGTGACGCTGGGCTACGCGACGTTCTTCGGGCTGGCCGTCCACGCTCTCACGTCGGGGCTCGGGATGGCGGCCGCCGTCGATCAGCCCGAGCTTGCCAGCACCTTCTTCGTCTCGATCATCAGCCACAAAGGCGCCGAGTCTTTCTCGCTCGCAACCGTGTTCCTGCTCGCCGGATTCCGCGTACGTAAAGTGCTCCTCTTGATCGCGGCATTCTCTTGCGTGACGCCGATGGGTATCCTCGCCGGCAGCTTCTGGTTCTCCGAGCTCGGAAACGAGACGGTCCAGGTGTTGACGGCATTGGCCACCGGGACGTTCTTGTTCGTGGCCCTCTGTGATCTGCTCCCCGAAGTGTTCCACCACCGGGCGGACACCGTCTACAAGCTCGTACTCCTCCTCGCCGGCATCGGATTGAGTGCTCTGATCCAGCTATGAGTGATTGGCTCCTCCAGTACTTCAACGAGATCGCCTTCCTCGTCTGTGAGGCGGCGCCCTACCTGTTGCTCGGCTTCCTCCTGGCCGGGCTGCTGAAGGTGATGGTGCCGGAGGAGAAGATCTACGCGCACCTGGGCAAGAACAACTTTCGCTCGGTGTTGCTCGCCTCGATCTACGGAGTACCGATCCCGCTGTGCTCGTGCTCGGTCGTGCCGACGGCGGTGTCACTGAAGAAGAGCGGTGCGAGCAAGGGCGCGACGAGCTCGTTCCTGATCTCCACCCCGGAAACGGGCGTCGACTCGATCAGTGTGACCTGGGCTCTGCTCGATCCGCTGATGACGATCGTCCGACCGATCGCAGCCTTTCTCACGGCCGTGGTGACCGGCTCGTTCGTGAACGTGCTCGTCAACAAGGGCTGGGACAGCGAGGGATCGGGTGAGCTGGGCGGACTGGACACTCACGATCACGACCATGGCGAAGACGTCTGCTGTGACGACGACGTGGCCGGCACGCCGCGCCAGCGTTGGGCGAGCAGCAAGCTAGGGCGAGGTTTTCGCTACGCCTTCGGTCCACTGCTCGATGACCTGACGCCCTGGTTCATCATCGGCTTCCTGATCTCGGGCTTGATCACGCTGCTGATCCCGGACTCGCTGTTCGAGGAGGTCGTGCCGCGCGGCTGGGCGTCGAGCCTGCTGATGCTCGTGATCGGAACGCCGCTCTACATCTGCGCGACGGCGAGCACGCCGGTGGCCGTCGCCTTGATTGCCAAGGGGCTCGATCCGGGTGCGGCGCTGGTGTTCCTGCTGGTCGGCCCGGCGACGAACTTCACGACGTTGCTCATCGTGTCGCGTCTGCTCGGCAAGCGCGTGCTGGTGATCTACCTGGTCACGATCACCGGCCTGGCGCTGATCTTCGGGGGCATCGTCAACGGGATCTATGACGCGACGGGCACCGACCTGAACGCGGTCGTCGCCGGTCAGCTCGAGACCGGGCTGGGCGCGTGGAAGATCGCTTTCGGGATCGTGCTGACGGTCTTGATGGTGCGGAGCGCGGCGCGGCTGCGATTGCTCGCGAGCTGGGGTCGCCAGGTCCAGCGTGTCTGCCGTCCGTTCGGCTTCGATCCGACCTCGCGCTTCGCGCGGGTCGTGGTCCTGCTGGTGATCGTCGGTCTGTATGCCTCGACGGCATTCTCGGTGGTCGGTCTCGGTGAGTCGGGCTGGGTCGTGCGCTTCGGGCGCAATGTCCGCACCGTGGAAGAACCCGGCCTCGTCGTGCACTGGCCGGCGCCGATCGATCGACTCGAGACGATCGCGGCTCGACGCGTCCTCGCCGTCGGGCTCGGCTTCGATCGCACGGCGAGCGATCCGACGAGCGCTCCCGGTGGCGATCCCCTGGCGGCAGAGCGTCTGCGCAACCTCGCGGACGAGGCGGAGATGGTCACCGGTGACGAGACGCTTCTCAACGTCGGATTCGCCGTCCACTACACGGTCGCCGACGCCTTTGCCTTCCGTTTTCGCCTCGAGGACCCGACCGCGACCCTGCGCGCTTTCGCCGAGGCGGCGATCCGAGAAGTCGTCGCTCACAGGACCACCGACCAGGTACTCGTCGACGCGCGCATCGAGATCGAGCGCGAGGCGGTCGCGGTGCTCCAGCAGGAGCTCGACCAGATCGGCAGCGGCCTGCGAGTGCTCGCGCTCTACATTCAGAACGTCCACGCTCCGCCCGGTGTCCACTACGCCTATCGCGACGTCGCGAGCGCCTTGGAGGATCAAGTCCGCAGCCGGCACCAGGCCGAGGGCGAGCGGGCCCAAAAGCTCGCCGAAGCCGTCGTGCAAGCGGACGACGCGCGTCGCGAAGCCGACATCGGTGCCCTGCAGACAAGGGCCGGCGCGGCCGGCCAGGCCCAGTCCTTCACCGCCCGATACGAGGCCTACGCGGCGCACCCCGAGGTGACGCGGACTCGCCTGCATTGGGAGGTGGTGGAGAAAGTGCTCCAACCGCTCCGCCTGATCGTGGTGCTGGGCCCTCGCGTCGAGCTCGACGTCTATGGGCTTCAGACAGACGAGACGCCGGCCTCGAGCTCCCGTGGTGGGAGCCCTGCGCCGAGTCCCGTGAGACTCCCGTTCGAAGATCGCTGACCCGAGACCGATTCGATGCGCAAGCTGTTCTGGTTCCTCGTCATCCTCGGATTGCTGATCGCCGCGTGGCTCGGTTGCACGGTGCAAGTCGGTGAGTCGGAGACCGTCATCTTGACGCGCTTCGGCGACCCGCGCGTGCCGTTGGAAGAGCCGGGGCTCTACTTCAAGTGGCCACCACCGATCGAGTCGATCGTCCGCATCGATCGGCGCATCCAGATCCAGGATCCGCCAGCGCAGGAGTACCTCACCGCGGACAAGAAGAACGTCATCGTCGATTGCTTCTTGGCTTGGGAGGTCGCCGACCCCGAGCGCTTCTTGAAGAGCGTGCGCAACGTGTCGGGCGCCGAGTCGCGGCTCAACGACATCCTGTTGTCCGAGATCAACACGATTCTCGGGGAGACCCAGCTCAGCGTGCTGATCACGACGGCGCCGACGGACGTGACGATGCGGAACGTCAATCAAGAGATCACTCGACGCACGGCCGCGAAGGCCGCCGAGAGCCTCGGCGTGCGCGTGCTCGCTGCGAAGATCAAGCGCTTGAACTTCCCCGGCGACAACAAGCGGGCGGTCTTTCGGCGCATGGAAGCCGACCGCGAGAAGATCGCGCAGGAGATTCGATCGGAGGGCTTCGCCGAGGCCCAGAAGATCAAGAACCAGACCGAGCGTGAAGCGGCAGCGATCGTGAGTGAGGCGCAGCGCGAGGCCGAACGCATTCGCGGCGAAGCCGACGCCGAGGCGACGCGCGTCTATGCAGAAGCTTTCGAGAAGGATCCCGAGTTCTACGAGTTCCTGCGTGCCCTCGAAGCGTACGGCAAGATCTTCGACGAGAGCACGATGTGGGTCATCCCCTACGATTCGACGTTGCTGCGCACGCTGCAGGAGCGACCCGGAAAGCCCGCGCCCGAGACCGACGGCGACTGAGAGGAAACCTGCCGCCATGACCGACGCCCCCGAGACGAACCCACCGACTGCGCCTGCCGCTCCGCGTCGATTCGTGCGTTGGATCGGTGGAATCGTCGTGCTCGCCGCCCTCGGCACCTGGTGGGGCACGACCGGCGTTTGGGTCGTGCAGCAAGACGAGCAAGGCGTCGTGACACGCTTCGGCAAGGTCGAGCGCATCGTGCAGCCGGGGATGCAGTTCACGCTGCCCGCACCCTTCGAGCGACTCGAGCGCGTGGGCACGACCGAGCTGCGCATCATGCCCGTCGGCTTTCGTCTGCGCGACGACGTTCTCGGGATCCCGCCGCTCGACACCGAGCTCCAGTGGTTGACCGGCAACACGAACATCGTCGAGATGCGCCTGATGGTGCAGTACGTCGTCTCGGACCCGGTTCGATACCTGTACCGTGTGGCCGAGCTCGCCGAGGGCGGGTCACCCGACTTCGCGCTGCGCAAGGCTGCCGAGGCCGTGTTGACGCGATTGGTGGGTCAGATGACGATCGACGAGGTGCTGTCGACCGGCAAGGCCGCCTTGCAGGGGCAGGCGCGCGTCGAGACTCAAGCGCTCATCGATCAGCTCGAGCTTGGCGTGATGATCGCCGCCGTCAATATCCTCGAGGCCAACCCGCCTGGCGAGGTGCTCGGGAGCTTCAAGGACGTCATCAACGCCCTGGCCGATCGTGAGCGACAGATTACTCAAGCCGACGGCTATCGGCGGAAGACGCTGCCTCGTGAGAAGGCGCGCGCCGATCAGATTCGACAGGAAGCCGAGATCTACGCCAATCGCCGAACCGAATCCGCCAAGGGAACGGCGACGCGCTTTGCCGCCCTCGCCCAGGAGGTCCAAGCGGCTCCGAGTGTCTCACGCGTTCGACTCTGGCTCGAGACCCTCGAGTCGATCCTCGCCGGCGGCGAGCGCATCGTCTATGACGCCCGATCCGAGGCACCGTTCCACCTGCGGATCTCGCGATGAGGCCGCTGCGCCTGAGGCCGGAACGCAGCGGATGAAGCGGCTAGGGATCGGATCTGCGCTCGCCCTCGTGCTCGTCCTCGCCGTCCTCGCACGCTCGACGACTACCCCGGCCGTGTTCTTTCGCGATCAAGTCCTGCTTCCGGGCGCCGACGCCTACTATCACCTGCGCCGCATCACGTATGCGGCCGAGACCGGAGGCGCCATCCCCCGGCACGATCGGTATCAGCATTACCCGGACGGCGCCGAAGCCATCTGGCCGCCCGCCTTCGATGCCACGTGGGCCATGCTGCTCCCGATGATCGTGGGCTCCGACCCGTCGGCGGTCGAGCGAGCGGCGCCCTGGATTCCGGTCGTGCTCGGAGGCCTCGCCGTCTTGCTGACGTTTGCGGCGGCGCGCGTCCTGGCACCTCAGCGGCCGGCCCTCGCCTGGTTCGCCGCACTCGCACTCTCTCTGATCGGCGGACATCTCAGCTACACGCGCCTCGGCTTCGTCGATCATCACGGCGCGCAAGGCGTCTGGATCGCGGGGCTGCTCGCCTGCGGAGGACTCGCACTCGATCGTGCCGGCACCCGCACCGGGATTGCCGGCGCTCTTGGAGTCGGGCTGGCCATCGGAGTCGCTCTTCTGGTCTGGCCCGGCAACCTGATGCTCCTCGGTCTCTGGGCAGCCGTGCTCCTGATCGGGAATGCCCTCACGTTGCGATCAGGCTGTACTGGCCCGCCTTTGCTCGGGGTCTCCGTCGTCTCTTTGGCGACGCTGACTCTCACCTTGGTGATCGGTGCCTTCTTCTCTCTCAGTCCCACGGCCGAGGCCTGGTCGCTGACTCGACTCTCGTGGCTTCAGCCGATGCTGGCGGGGGTCTTGACGGCGATGGCGCTGGGCGCCGCCGGGGGCGCTCGCCTCGAGCGGTTCGGGCCTCGCCGGGCGGCGATCGCAGGCGCGGTGATCGTGTTGATCGTTGTCGGTCTCGCGGGGTTCTTGCTCTCCGGAGAGGCCCTCGAAGAGGCGGTCGAAGATTCCCTCCAATGGCTGACGAAGGCCGAGGCCTTTCAGGCGAGCGTCGTCGAATCGCTCCCGTTGCTTCGGTCGCAGACGGGCGAGTGGGAGCTGGCAACAGCTCACCTGCAGCTCTCGTTCGGGATGGGGCTCATCCCGTTCGGGGCCCTGATGCTGGCTTGGCGCGGCTGGCGTCGAGGCCGAGCGAGCGCGACGCTGTGGGCGATCGCCTTCGCGATGCTGATGACCTTGACGTTGCTCCAGCGACGCTTCGTCGACACGTCGAGCGTCGTGGCCGCGCTCTCTCTCGCGGCGCTGCTCGAGTGGCTGTGGTCGAGTCCCCTGCAGACGAGCCGGGGGAGGCTCATGGTCCGCGTGGCAACGGGCCTGCTCTTCGTCGCGGCCTTCTGGCCATCGGAGACGCGGCTCTTCGAGGGCGTCTCGGCTTGGGCGAACGCGAGCGAGGCCGAGCTCCTGCGCTCTCCGACATTGCGCGAGAAGTGGCAGCTGCACCGTGCGGCCGGCTGGCTGCGTGAGAGTACGCCGGAGACGAGGGGCTTCTTCGACACGTCGCTCGAGCCGGAGTACGGCGTGCTCAGCACTTGGTCACGCGGGCACGTCCTCGCGGTTGTCGGACGGCGTCCGGTCGTGGTCAACAACTTCGGAGACGATCTCGGCGATCGTCACTTCGAGGACTCCGAGCGATTCTTCGAGACGGAGAACGTGGACGAGGCGCTCGCGATCCTCGACCGCTACCGGTGTCGCTACCTCGTGTCCGAGGAGCCGCGCGACCAGACGTTGGGCGCCGCTCTGCTCGCCCGCGTTGCGGTGCAGCTCCACGTCGCTGACGGCGTGTCGATCCGTCGGGAAGGAGCTCCGGTGCAAGCACCCGTCGAAGGGCTGCGCCTGTGCTTCGAAACGGGACCGCCTTCCGGTCGGTCGAAGGCTCCGGGCATGTTCAAGGTTTGGGAGCGCGTGCCGGGGGCGCTGCTGACCGGGAGCGGACCTCCGGGGGAGCCCATTACGGTGAGGGCTCGAGTCGTGACCAACCGTCAGCGCGGCATCGAATGGTCCTCGTCAGGAACCTGCGACTCCGACGGTCGCTTCGCGCTGCGGGTCCCGTACTCGACCGACCTAGGCGGCGTGCACGTCGTTGGGGCCGTGCGGCTCAGCTGCGCGGGGCTCGAAGCGAAGGTCTCGGTGTCCGAGTCGGCGGTACGGAGCGGGGCAGAGGTGCCGGTTCAGGAATGGCAGTAGGCGCGTCTGCAGCCTTCGGCGACTCGAGGCGGCGAATGGTCTTCCATGTCCACCGGATCCCGACCGAGTAGAAGGCGGCCCAGCTCGCGAGCCAGATCATTCGCGATGCGTCGGTCGACCCGGCGAGGTGAAAGAGGGGCCAATCGTAGAGTCCATGCGCGAGGACTGCCGCGACCCAGGCGAGCAGCAGCGAGCTCGTCCGTGGCCGATCGAGAAGGATCCGACCCGTGAGGGCTCCGAAGGCCGCATGGGCGGGCACGGCCAGCAAGCTGTGGATGAAGGCTCCCTGCACACCGCCGCGCGCCGCGAACACGATCGACTCGCCGGTCGCGAACCCGAGCGAGACCGCCACGGACAACCGGAAGATGGCCGACCGCGGTCGAGCTCTCGAGAGAAGGAACGCCAAGAGCACGAGCTTGGCGCTCTCTTCGGGCAGCGCCGCCAGCAAGAAGGCGCGCTCGAAGGGAGAAGCCGCGGCGAGAGGCGTCGGGCCCAGCAGGGCAGTCCCCGGCACCAGCACCAAGAGCAGCCCGACGACCCCGAGCCCGAATCCCCACCAGATCCCGTCTCGCTCGGCATCCGGTGCTCGACGCAACCGCCAGGTGAAGGCGAGCCCAGGAATCACGGCCAAGATGGGAACGAGAGCCGACATGTCGATATCATCGGCGAGGCAGGCTCTGAGGCTTGAGGGGCCAGGCGGGAGCGACGTCGCCAGGCACGGAGCAGATGGCGCCGATCGCCGGGGGGCTGGATGATGTTGCCCCTTTGGGGCAGCGCGAGGACGCCCGCGCGGCTCACCACTTCGGCTCGGCCGACTCTCCACGAAGCCGGTAGATCGCGACCACTCCGCCGCTGACGTGGAGCTCGCCCACTTCCAACGTTCCCGTCACCTCGATCGAGCCGTATGGGAAGTACTCGACACCCTTTCCAGACGGTAGCTCGACCTCGATCCAGTTCGTGATCTGGGCGAGGGTTCCGAAGCAGCAGCTTTCGAGGGAGTGGAAGAGGTTGAAGAGGAGCACCGAGTCTCCGTCGACCTCGATTGGCATCATGAATCCGTCGATGCGAACGCGGCGTCCTTGCCATGCCCGAATGCCTGGCGGGATTTGCGCCTCGCGCTCGGTGGTGGCTTTCGGACCGAGGTCGGGTCGACGTGGAAGGGCGTAGTCGAAGCTCATGAGCTCTCGCCAATCCAGCGTCCAAAGTCCATCGCTCCCAGGGCGAGGCTCAGCTGGAAGGGTCCGCTCGATCGGTCGAGGCTCGGGAGCCGCATCCAGCGGTGCGCCCAGGATCTGCTTCGGATCGATGCGTCTCGGGGCGGGCTCCTCTCCGCAGGCGAGAATCATGCTCAGCACGAGCCCCAATCCGAGATTGCGCCAGCTCCGACCGCTCATCCAGCCCTCTCGAAATGCCTGCGAAGTCGTCATCCACCTCTCAAGTTATCGAATTCGCTCGTCCCCGGCACGAGCGGGAATTCGGGTCGATCTCGGCTTCGCGGCCTCTCTGCTCTCGACCCCTGGGGAGGATCGGTCGTTCGGGGAGATCCGACGCCGGGTCGCGCGCGCAGCTTGGCCGCGGAGAGTGGAATGGGGCTCCCTGGGGTCACTGAACCGAGGGGCGAGCGAAAAACGCCCTCGTGTCGGCGAGCGTCCCATCGTATTGAAGAGATCTCGCGGTCTTGCCACCGGGAGAGGCCCTTCAGTAGTCTGGGAGGCTTGGCGGCGCCCACCGATGCGACGCGACCGCCCCTTCGAAGCGAAATCACTCCTCGGGAGCCACTCATGTTCCATTTCCGTCGTCTCGGGCTCATCTGGGCCGGGTCGCTCTGCACGATCCTGGCGGCCCCTGTTTTCGCGCAAGACGTGCGCGAAGCCCCGATCGCCACCGCGCTCGGTGATTCCTCCGAAGACGTCCGCGTGTACAACGATCACGTCGTCACGCTGGCCAGCCCCTTCATGGAAGGGCGAGTGCCGGGCTCCCGCGGCATGCAGATCGCCAAAGAGTATGTCGAGAAGTACCTCCGCGAAGCGGGCCTCGAGCCGGCCTTCGATGGCAGCTTCCGGCAGCCGTTCCCGCTCGGTGGCAGCCTGACCGTCGAGAGCGAGAAGCTCGTCCTCAACGGGGTGACCCTGCAAGCGGGGCAGGACTACACGACGCTCGGGCTCGGTGCCTCGGGGAAGATCACGGCGCCGGTGGTGTTCGTCGGCTACTCGATCGACGGCGGCCCCGACGGCTACGAGAGCTTCGCGGACAACGTCGACTTGAGCGGCAAGATCGCCATGATGCTGCGCTTCGAACCCATGGATGCCAACGGCAAGAGCCGCTGGGCCGACAATGCCTGGAGTGCGCGCGCCGGCTTCGCGACCAAGATGGCCGCGATTGCCAAGCGCAACCCGGCTGCAGTCCTGCTCGTCAATACGCCGGGTGCGGCCGATCCCCGGGTCGAGCGGCTGATGAGTGCGCAGGAGGCTGGAGACCGAGTGCTCGACGTCCCCGTGCTGATGGTCTCGACGCGTGCCGCCGAGGCTTTCGTTTCGGCGGTCGACTCGAAGGGGCGATCGCTTCTGGATCTGCGCGAGCTGGCGGATGCCGGCCGAGCGATCATCCCGCTGAAGGGCGAGGCCACGATCGACGTCACGATCGAGTCGAAGCCGCTCATGGCGGAGAATGTCGGCGGCATCCTGCGAGGCAAGGGCGCGCTCGCCAACGAGACTGTCGTGATGGGGGCCCACCTCGACCACCTCGGCATGGGTTACTTCGGCTCGCGCTCGGGTCCCGGTGAGCTGCATCCTGGCGCCGATGACAACGCCTCGGGCAGCGCGGCCGTGATCATGCTCGCCGAGCGCCTCGCCGCGGACTACGCGAAGCTCCCCGCCGATGCCGATGCCCGCTCGATCCTCTTCCTGTGCTTTAGCGGTGAGGAGTCCGGGCTGAATGGCTCGTTCTACTACACCCGCAACCCGATCGTCCCGATCGACCAGCACGCGATCATGCTCAACTTCGACATGATCGGTCGCATCGTGAACAAGCGGCTCAGCGTCTCCGGCGCCCAGACCGGAGAAGGACTGAAGGAGTTCGTGCAGCCCTACTTCGACAAGTCGTCGCTCGACATCGTCCAGCCGGCAAATCTCTCGGGCGCCAGCGATCACACACCATTCTTGCGAGCCGGCATGCCGGTGCTGTTCGCGATCATCGCCGACTTCCACGACGACTATCACACGCCGCAGGACATCAGCTCCAAGATCAACCGCGTGGATGCCGTGCAGACGATCGATCTCTTCCACGAGATCCTCAACGGTGTCTCGCTCCGAAAGGAGCGCTTCGCCTTCTCGCAGCCGACGGCGGGTCGACCGCGTCCAGCCATCGCCGACTCGGGTGGCCGCGCGGCGGCCGCAGCGGGTCCACGGGCCGCGATCAAGGTGCGCTTCGGCATCCGTCCGGCCAACTACGAAGACAATGACATCGGTATCCCGGTCGCCGGCGTCACTGAGGGCAGCTCGGCCGCCGAGGCCGGTCTGAAAGCCGAGGATCGCCTCGTGAAGTGGAACGGCAAGGAGATCCCCGACATCCAGACTTGGATGCAGATGCTTGCCAAGCATGAGCCGGGCGAGAAGGTGCAGGTCACCGTCATCCGTTCGGGCGAGGAGATGGTCTTCTGGGTCACCCTGCAGGGCCGAGAGGAGTCGGGACGCTGAACGATCCGCGCCATCGGCCGACCCGCTCATTCGGGCGGGTCGGCTGCCTTCTGCTCGGCTTGGCTCTGACGGCCGGCGCCGATTCGAGAGGAGTCGTCCATCCTCAGGACGGCCCCCATGCGGACATTCGCATTCGAATTGGTGATGAAGCGGTGCGGTTCGACATCATCTTCAACCTGGTCTTTCTCGACGAGATCATCGAGGCACCACGCGAGAACGCGGCCATACTGCATCCGGTCGAGGTCCCCGCCGTCGAGAAGGCGCTCTTCGAGTACCTCAAGACGGCCAATCGCGTCACGATCGACGGGCTGGAGGTTGCACCCCGACTGGTCAGCTTCGAGGTGCCCACACCCGACCTCTCGCTCAAGCCCCTCTTTCCGAAGACGGGCCTGCGCGGCTTGTCTCGGGTGCACATCGTGCTCGACTACCCAGTGCTCCAGCCGCCCTCCCAGGTCGGGCTGCGATGGGGCTCCTACCCTCCCGACACGATCCAGTTCGATGACGCGGCTGTCGCGCCGCCGTTGGAGATCGAAGCCCAGCTCATGTCGCAGGGGCGCACGACCATCTTGCGCTTCAAGCAGTCCGAGCCCGAGTTCGTCTGGACCGGCTCGGGAGGCTCGATCGCCGACACCTTCGAAACCGTGCCCGAGAGCGTGCCGGACGAGCCGAAGCGAGTCTCGGTCGCCACGGTGAGCCTGGTGGGCTTGGCCTTGCTGCTCTTGATCGCGGCCGTTCGACGCCCCGGCTGGCGCGGAACGGGACGGGTCGGCGTGCCGCTGTTGCTGGTGGTCGCTTGGCTGTGCGCGGGCTCGACGCTGGTGGCGGTTCCATGGGCGGCGGCGAGCTCTGGCCTGCCCGATGCCCAACGCGCCGAGGAGATCTTTCGGCCGCTCCACGCCAACATCTATCGTGCCTTCGCCTACGACCAAGAGAGCGACATCTACGATGCGCTCGCCCGCAGTGTTTCGGGGGAGCTGCTCGACGATCTGTACAACCAGATCTACCAGAGCCTGATCCTGCAGGACGATGGGGGGGCCGTATGTGCCGTGCAGGACGTGCGGCCCCTGGAGATCGACGTGGAGAGCATCGACGCCGATGCCGAGACGCAGGAGCCCCAATTCGTGGTGCGGTCGCGGTGGCAAGTCGACGGCTCGGTGTATCACTTCGGGCATTCGCATTTTCGGACCAACGAGTACGAGGCTCGGTACACGGCGCGGCGCACGCGCGAAGGCTGGCGCATCACGCAGCATCAGATGATCGAGCAGTTCGTGGTCGGTGCCGAGCCCGGCTCGTTCGAGTCCGAGCAGACGGTCGTCGTCCCGCTCGAGCTACCGCCCGGAGAGGACTATTGAGCGACGCGCTCGTCGAGCTCGACCGCGTTCGCTTCGTGTATCCCGGCGGTGAGTTCGCTCTGCATCTGGAGCACCTCGAGCTGGCGGCCGGCGAGAAGGTCGCCTGCATCGGTCCCAGCGGGAGCGGCAAGACCACGCTCGTGAATCTGATCGCCGGCATCACGGTCCCCGAGACCGGACGCGTGCGCGTGGGTGGCGACGAGCTCACGAAGTTCGATGAAGGATGTCGAAGGGCGAGGCGCGTCGATCGCGTGGGGCTGGTGTTCCAACAGCTCGAGCTGCTGCATTACCTCTCGGCCCTCGACAACATCCTGCTGCCCTTTCGCGTCTCCGCGCTCCCGTTGACGGCCGCCGTGCGCCACCGGGCTCATGGGCTCGCCGAAGCGATGGGCATCGGCCATCTGCTGGCGCGTCCGCCTGCTCGGCTGTCGCAGGGGGAGCGTCAGCGCGTCGCGCTCTGTCGCGCCTTGGTGACCGAGCCCGAGCTCATCTTGGCGGACGAGCCGACCGGCAACCTCGATCCGGACACAGCGGGAGTCATCCTCGATCTGCTCTTCGCGCAGGTGGAGCGGTCCGGCGCTGCGCTGCTGATGGTCACGCACGACCACGCCATTCTGCATCGCTTCGATCGAACGATCGATCTGCGGACGCTCTTGGAGCGACACGCATGAGACCCGGCCTCTGGTACCTGTCCTGGCGGCACCTCCGTACACACTGGGGTCAGACGCTCGTCCTCGCGTTGTGCTACGCGGTCGTGTTCTTCATTCCAGCGGCCTCCCAGCTCCTGATCGGACGCTACGAGGAGGAGCTGATGCGTCGAGCCGAAGAGACGCCGCTCGTCGCGGGCGCACGCGGCAATCGCTTCGACCTGACCTTGGCATCCCTCTACTTCCGGCAAGCGGATCTGGAGCCGATTCCGGTCAGCGAGGCCGATCGCCTGCAGGACGAAGGCGGCGCGCTCATCATTCCGCTCAATGTGCGTCACACGGCGCGTGGCGTGCCGATCATCGCCACGGGTCCCGAGTACTACGACTGGCGGGGGCTGCACGCGACACATGGCACACCGCCGCTCCAGCTCGGTGATGTGGCGCTGGGAGCGCGCGTGGCCGAACGGCTCGGCCTGGGCGTCGGTGAGGCACTCTTCTCGGATCAACCGGATCTTTACGACATTTCAAAACCGCCCGCGCTCAAGATGCGTATCTCCGGTGTGCTGGGGCCGACCGGTGCTCCGGACGACGAGGTCGTGTTCGTGGACATCAAGACGGCTTGGATCCTGGAAGGCATCTCCCATGCGCATCAAGACGTCGAGGAGGTCGACGACAAGTACGTGCTCGGCCGCTCGAAGGAGCAGATCGTCGTGAGCCCGGCGCTGGTGGCCTATCACGAGGTCACCCCCGAGAACGTCGCGACCTTCCACTACCACGGGGACCGTTCGCTGCTGCCGCTGACGGCCGTCCTCGCGATTCCTGACAGCGAGAAGTCGGGGACGATTCTCAAGGCGCGCGTCAACGCGACGAAGCTGTATCAAATGGTCGTTCCGGCGCGAGTCATCGAGGACCTGATGTCGATCGTGTTTCGAGTGAAGACACTGTTCGACGGACTCTGGGGCGTGCTGGCCGGGGCCACGGTCGCGATGACGGCCTTGGTCTTTTGGCTCTCGGTGCGACTGCGCGCGGGCGAGATGCAGACGCTCGAGCGCATCGGTTGTCGCCGGTTCACGGTCACCGGGCTCTACGTCACCGAGTTCACGACCATCCTCCTCGCCAGCGCCTTGCTGACTCTGGGAGCCCTCGGCACCGTGTCGTGGCTCCTGCCTCAATGGTTTCGACTGGTTTGAGAGGATGAGGTCCATGCCACGTCACGTCCTTTGCCTATCGGGCCTGCTGCTCGGCTTGATCGCGTGTGCGCCGGATGACGAGCGCGCCTCCGACGCCGAGCGACCGGTGCGCCCCGGCGAGATTCTGACGACCTTCTATCCCACCCAATACTTCGCCCAGCGCATCGTCGGGGACGCGGTCCCGGTCGTGTGCCCGGTACCCGAGGACGCCGATCCGATCTTCTGGCAGCCGAGTCGCGCTGACCTCGAGCGCTACCAGGCGGCGGATCTGATCGTCGTCAACGGCGCCGAGTTCGAGAAGTGGGTCAACGGTGCCAGCCTGCCGAGCAGTCGCGTGGTCGATACCGCGAAGCGCTTCGAAGACCAGTTCGTGACCTTCGAGTCGACCACCCATCGCCACGGCACCGGAGGCCAACATACCCACGAGGGCATCGACGGACATACCTGGCTCGATCCCGTGCTCGCTCGCCAGCAAGCGGAGGCGATTGCCGAGGCCGTGACGAGATCCTTCCCGCGCCATGCTGCGACCCTTCGACAGAATGCGCTCGGCTTGTACGCGGATCTCGAGGCCCTGGACCGGCGTTTTCAGGAAGCGTCCGAGGTGATTCGGGAGGTGCAGCTCCTCGCCTCGCATCCGGCCTACAACTACCTCGCTCGCCGATACCAGTGGCAGATCACCAACTTCGACCTCGATCCCGAGCTTCCGATCTCGGACGAGCAAATCGCGAGCTTGAAGGCGGCGCTTCCCGATTCCGGGCGTGCTCTCCTGCTCTGGGAGGGCGATCCCCTCGCCGAGAGTCCCGCTCGGATCGAGCGGGAGATCGGTGTTCGCAGCCTGGTCTTCTCTCCCGCCGAGCTGCTGGGCGAGGCGGAGCGACGGGCCGGTCAGGACTGGCTGAGCATTCAAATCGCCAACCTCGAGCGCCTGCTTTCTGCTGTGAATGAGCTCTGAGCTCGAGATTCCGTTCCCACGGCAACCGGCATTGACGGTATATACGGGGGCGGCGGTAGATCCCGCTCGGAGCCGAGGCCGGAATCGACCGTCCGCGGCGGTTGGATGTGGGAGGCGACGATGGGGCGTGGGAGTGACCTTTGGATTCGGGGCGGCGAGGTCGTGCTCGAAGGGGCAGGACAGCGCGCGGACGTATGGGTCGAGGGAGGACGGCTTCGGGCCCTCGGAGCGGATCTCGAGCCTCCGGCCGGGATCCCGGTGGTCGATGCGACCGGCCTGTTGGTCTTTCCCGGGCTGATCGATCCCCAGGTGCACTTTCGAGAGCCGGGCCTCGAGCACAAGGAAGATATCGCATCGGGTTCCTTGGCCGCCATTGCGGGGGGCGTCACGTCGTTCTGCGAGATGCCGAATACTCGCCCTCCGACGACCAGCCCCGAGGCGCTCGAAGACAAGCTCCACCGCGCGGACGGGCGAGCGGCTGCGGACTATGCATTCTTTCTGGGCGCGACGGCCGAGAACGCCGATCGACTCGGCGAGTGGGAGCAGGCCGAGGGCTGCGCGGGCGTGAAGCTCTTCATGGGATCGTCGACCGGCAATCTGCTCGTGGCCGATGATGCGACCATCGAGCGCGTCTTGCGATCGGGTACGCGCCGGGTGGCCGTGCACTCCGAGGATGAGGAGCGGCTCAAGCAGCGTTACGCGGCGATGGGGCCGAATGCGAGCGTGCTGCAGCACCCGGAGGTGCGCGATGTCGGGTGCGCGCTGCGCGCCACGACGCGCTTGCTCGATCTGGTCGAGAAAACTCAGCGGCCAGTGCACGTGTTGCATTTGAGCACGGCAGAGGAGGTGGCCTTGATTCGAGAGCGTGATCTCGGACAGCTCGTGACCTGTGAGGTGACGCCGAATCATCTCTTCCTCGAAGCGCCCGATTGCTATGAGCAGTTCGGGGCGCGGGCACAGATGAATCCGCCCGTTCGCGATCGACGCCATCAAGATGCCCTTCGCGAAGCCCTGGTCGACGGAACGATCACGTGCATCGGCAGCGATCACGCTCCGCACACGATCGACGAGAAGGCGCAGCCGTACCCGAAGAGCCCCTCGGGGATCCCGGGCGTGCAGACCATCTTGCCATTGCTGCTGGCGGCCACGCGCGACGGTTGGCTCCGCCGCCAGGACATCGTCCGCATCTGTGTACGCGGCCCGATCCTCGCCTACGGCTACGCCGACAAGGAGCCGGGCGTGGTCGGCAGCGATGGCGACTTCGTGCTCGTGGATCCGAACATCCAAGAGCCCCTGCAGCTCGATTGGCTCCATAGCCGAGCCGGCTACAGCCCTTATGAGGGAATGATGCTCGCCGGCTGGCCCGTCACCACCATCCTGCGAGGTACCGTCGTCTACGAGGACCACGCCCTCGTCGGTGAGCCGAGCGGTCGAATGTTGCGGTACCGGTAGCCGGTAGAGACGCGATCGGAGTCCGGGCGAAAGCCGGAGCCGGCGCCTGGACGTCGTTCGCCCCCCTTTCCCGAAAAGTCCGTTGGGGTGAGAGAGAGCGGTCCCTCCGTCTTGCCTCGGCGCCACCTCCGACGAGCCACCCACGACCAACGCCTTACTCCTGGCGGCGCCGGCCGTTATACTGCACGCTTCCCTGCCGATCTCGCCCACTGGCAAACGACCTTCCCGAAGAACTCGAGGTTCATCCATGAAGCGCCCGATCGTTACCGTCATCGCCCTGCTCGTCCTGGCGAGCCTCGCGGCCGCTCAAGCCGAGCCCGTCGAGAAGTTCTCGCAGGAGGACAAGTTCCGTCAGCTCGAAGAGCTTTGGCCGACTCCGAACGACCAGCGCACGGCGTCCGGCGCTCCCGGCGTGGACTACTGGCAGCAGCAGGTCGACTATGTCATCGAGGTCGAGCTCGACGACGAGAACCAGAGCCTGAGCGGCTCCGAGAAGGTCACGTATCAGAACAACTCACCCGACACGCTCCGCTACCTCTGGGTGCAGCTCGACGTGAATCTCTTCGCGCCCGACTCGGCCGGTGCGCTGGCGCAGACGGCCCCCAGCTTCGAGAAGATGTCACCGGGCCAGCTCCAGAGCCTGATCGAGCGCGAGCTGTTCGACGGAAGCTGCCAGGTCGGAGCGGTGACGGACGCCAACGGCGGCGTACTTCCGTACACGATCGTTGGCACGATGATGCGCATCGATCTGCCGAAGCCGCTCGCCCCGGGTGCGACGTTCGTCTTCGGCGTCGAGTGGGGATACCAGATCAACGACTCGAAGTACGTGCGTGCTCGCACCGGCTTCGAGCGCTTCGAGGAAGACGGCAACATCATCTACGAGATGGCGCACTGGTTCCCGCGCCTCGCCGCCTACACCGACGTGAATGGCTGGCAGCACAAGCAGTTCCTCGGGCGAGGCGAGTTCACGCTCGAGTTCGGGGACTTCCGCGTGAGCATCACGGCGCCAGACGACCACATCGTGGCGGCGACCGGAGAGCTGCAGAATGCCGGTGAGGTTCTGACGGCGGCGCAAAGGCAACGGCTCGACCAGGCGCGCCAGGCGGACTCGCCGATGTTCATCGTGACGCCGGAGGAGGCGAAACAGAGCGAGACGTCGAAGCCGACCGGCAAGAAGACGTGGGTCTTCGACGCCGAGAACGTGCGCGACTTCGCGTGGGCCTCATCCCGCAAGTTTATCTGGGACGCGCAGGGTCACCCGATGGGGGGACGCCAAGTGCTCGCCATGTCGTACTACCCAAATGAAGGCGAGCCGCTTTGGAGCCGCTACTCGACGCACGCGATCATTCACACCTTGAACGTCTACTCGCGTCTGACCTTCGAGTATCCGTACCCGGTCGCCATCTCGGTCAATGGACCGGTGGGTGGGATGGAGTACCCGATGATCTGCTTCAACGGCCCTCGGCCGGAGAAGGATGGCACGTACTCGCAGCGGACGAAGTACGGCCTGATATCGGTCATCATCCATGAGGTCGGCCACAACTACTTCCCGATGATCGTCAACTCGGACGAGCGCCAGTGGACTTGGATGGACGAGGGGCTCAACACCTTCTGCCAGTACATCGCCGAGCAGGAGTGGGAAGAGGAGTACCCGTCCGGTCGTGGCGAGCCCCAGAAGATCGTCGGCTACATGACGAGCGCCAACCAGGTGCCGATCATGACGAACTCCGAGTCGATCCTGCAGTTCGGCGCGAATGCCTATGCCAAGCCGGCTACCGCGCTCAACGTGCTCCGGGAGACCATCCTGGGCCGCGAGCTCTTCGACTTCGCGTTCCGCGAGTACTCTCAGCGCTGGATGTTCAAGCGCCCGCAGCCGTCGGACCTCTTCCGGACGCTCGAGGACGCTTCGGCTATCGATCTCGACTGGTTCTGGCGCGGGTGGTTCTACTCGACCGATCACGTCGACATCGGCATCGCCGGAGTCCAGCTCTACACGGTCGACTCGCTCGATCCTGATGTCGAGAAGCCGCGGCTTCAAGCCCTGCGGGACCAGGAGCCGACCACCGTCGGGGCCGAGCGCTACGCGGCGATGCCCAAGCGTGCAGACGATCACCCCGATCTGCTCGACTTCTACAACCGTTACGATCCTCTGGACGTGACGGAGCGGGATCGCGGGAAGTTCGAGAAGGCGATCGCCAGCTTCGAGGCCGATGAGCGGGAGGTGCTCAGCACCGACCTCCAGTTCTACGTCGTGGACTTCGAGAACCATGGCGGGCTCGTCATGCCGATCCTCTTGCAGATCGAGTTCGAGGACGGCAGTCAGCGCCTGATGCGGATCCCGGCCGAGATCTGGCGTCAGGACAACGAGAAGGTCTCCAAGCTCATCCTGAGCCGCAAGCCGATCAAAGGCTTCACGCTCGACCCGCGCCTCGAGACCGCCGACGCCAATCTCGAGAACAACCTGTGGCCGCCGAAGGTCACCGAGTCGCGCTTCAAGCTCTTCAAGCGTGAGAAGCAGAAGAATCCGATGCAGCTCCTCGAGCAGAAGGGTGAAGTCGATTCGGCGTCCGGAGGCGGGCAGTGAGCCGGTTGCTTCTCCTCGCGCTCTTGGCGCTCGGGCTCGTCCCGAGCGCCTGGGCCGCCCATCCCTGGCACTCGACCTTCGCCGAGGTCGAGCTCAACGCGAAGACCGGCAAGCTCGAGGTCGCTCTGCGGGTGGCGCCCATCCAGCTCGAGGAGGCGCTGCGCCGGTTCCATCGACAGCACGTGGTGCTCGAGAAGACCGAGGGTATCGATCGCCTGATCGCCGAGTACTTGGTGAAGACCTTCCAGGTGAAGACGGCGCAAGGCAAGCCGGCCGCGATCGAGTGGGTCGGCAAGGAGATCGACATCAAGGCGGTCTGGCTCTACTTCGAGATGCCGCTGCCCGGCGGCCTGGTCGGGGCTGAGCTCTCGCAGCAGACGTTCTTCGAGCTGGCGGAAGACCAGGCCAACGTCATCGAGCTTCGGCAGGGTGTGGCGAAGGCCGCGCTCCGCTTCGAGCGGGGAAAAGCGAAGATGAAGATCGGCGCGTCAGCTCGGTCGGCGGACTCGCCGCCTCGGAGAGCGGACTTCAGTCCGCTGGTACCGCCTTCGAATCGGCAACCCACGAAGAACGATCCCGAATCGAAGCCGGCTTCCTCCCGAGACGGCGCCAACCCGGAGGGCGGACTTCAGTCCGCTGGAAGGTCCTTCGAATCGGCCCCCTCGGAGGGCGGACTTCAGTCCGCTGAGACAGCGCACGAATCGGCCACTCGCGACGAAGGAACCCGTACCGAAATCGGCGCCACGTCGTCTTCCGCGCGCGGGAAACTGAGATGACGAACGATCTTCATCGTGCGAAGCGGAACTTGTCGTTCGGACTCGCTTCCGGGGCGCCGACGGGCATCGATCGACCCCGCAGCGGACTGAAGTCCGCCCTCCGGTGCGCGGCGCCCCTGCAGCTGCTCCTCCTCCTTACGGTGGCCTGTCAGTCGACGCCGGATCAGCAGGATCGAAGTGTTGGTACCGTGCGCATCGTCATCCTGGCCGGGCAATCCAACATGGGCGGCAGCGGCAAGGTGGCCGAGCTGCTGCCCGAGCTGGCGGCGCCGCTCGAAGCCGTGCCGATGTGGAATACGAAGGAAGAGGCCTGGGAGCCCGTTCGCGGCGGCATGCTGGCCGAGAAGAAAGGCTTCGGTCCCGAGCTGGCGTTTGCCCACGCGGTCGCCGAGGCCGGCCAGGACGTGCGGATCGTCAAGTTCTCCAAGGGCGGCACCGGGCTCGTGCACGATTGGAACCCGGATCGAGAAGACTCATTGTATCATCAGCTCATCGCCCACTGCGAGCGCGCGGCAGCGGCCGTCGACCCGGCCAGAATCGAGTGGGCCGGCCTGCTGTGGATGCAGGGTGAGCAAGACTCCAAGGACTCCGGAGACGACTCCGCGGCCCTCGCCTATGCCGACAACCTCCGGGGGTTGATCGAACGTGTTCGAGACGCGCTCGACACGCCGGACCTACCGGTCGTGATCGGCCGCTTGCACGATCAACTCGGCATGACGAAGCCGCATGTCGGTCTGGACTTTGGCCAGTTCGAGAAGGTGCGTGCCGCCCAGGTCGAAGTCGCCGAGTCGGACCCGCGCATCGAGTGGGTCGATACCGACGGCTTTCCGCTCAAGGACGATCAGATCCACTTCAACACCGAAGGCTGCTTGAAGCTGGGCAGAGCCTTCGCCGAGGCGTGGCTGGGGCTCACCACGCGCGGGTAAGAACCGAGCTGCGGAGCAAACGGCCTGGGACGGAATCCTGGCCCCTGACGTCGACCCGCGCGCGAAGCAAGCGGTTGCGCGGTTCCGGTCAACGCAGGCGACGCTTGCTTCGCGCGCGGTGGGAGTCCTCGTCGTGGACGCGGCGCATATCCCGCTTGCTTCGCGGCGCGGTTCCTTTGGATCCACGCCGGCCGCATTACGGGATGTGCAGTGCGGAGGCCGGTGACGACCTCCGCCGGACTGCGCGGGTGCCGCTTGCTTCGCGCGCGGTTGGCGTCCTGGTCGCGGTCGCGGCTATTTGTCCCGTTTGCTTCGCGGCGCGGTTCCTCCCTACGCGCGGTTCCTATTCCTTCCTTACTGCCCGCCGCCGCCGCCGGAGGCTTCCGTCACTGGCATCGGGACGGCGAGCAGTCGCTTCGATTCTTGCAGCAGGAACTGGTGGTCCATGAAGGGCTCGTAGCTGACATCCATCCAGCGCACGCGGCCTTGGCCGTCGATGAGGAACGTGCCGTGGAGCGGCTGATCCTCGAAGTCGTCGTAGGCGCGGTACTGCTTGAAGACGTCCATCTCCGGGTTGGCCAGGATCGGGAAGCCGAAGCGCTCCTTGGCCGAGTCTTCCTTCTGCGACTCGAAGAGCTGCTCCTGGCCGTCGGTGCCGATCGCGACCAGATCGATGCCGGCGGCCGCGAACTTCTCCGCCGCCGGCTGGAAGGCGTTGAGCTGGTCGATGCAGTGCACGCAACCGAAGCCGAGGAAGAAGATCACGACCACGGGCTTGCCACGGTAGTCGGCCAGCGACGTCGTCTGGTGGAAGCCGTCTTTGAGCGTCCAAGCCGGCGCCTGGATGGGCGACCAGCGCACCGGGCCGATCTCTGTCAGGTCGATGCGATCTCCGACATCGTCCGGCATCACATAGGCCACGCGCCAGTCCTCGCCATGACCGGCCGCCTTCGCCAGCGGGGCCAGGCGCTCGAAGACGGGCATCTCCATGTCGAAGCGCGCCGAGATCTTCCGCAGCGCTTCGAACTTCTCCTGCGCCGCCTCCGCCTCACTGAGCTCGTGGAGCACCCAAGTCAAGTTGGCCAGCGGATACGCGATGCCGTCCTGATCCTCGGCGGCCTTCTCGGCCAGCTCCTTCGCCTTCTCCTTCAGGCCGGCCTCGAGGTACAGCCTCGCCAAGTGATCCTTGCCGACGAGCCGCGTCTTCTCGAGATCCTCGAGGGACTTCTCGGCTTCACCCGCTGCATAACGATCGTAGGCATCGAGGGCGTCGATCGCGCGCCCGATCATCTTGTCCGCTTGATCCAGCTCTCGCTTGGTCGTCTTCGGACCGAGCACCGTACCGATGACTCGTCGTGCCTTCGCCTCGGCTCCGAGTCGCTCCAACGCCGCGATCTGGCCTCGACCCGCGTCGACGTCGCCCTTCTCGAAGTGGGCGCGGCCCATCGACCACCGGCGCATCGCGCGCTGCTCGAGGACGTCGGTCGGCTCGAGATACATCGTGTCGGCGAGCTCGAGGATGCGATCCCACTGCTCGTACATGTGGAGCAGCTCGAGCAGGCGCTGGCGACCGTAGCTGGTGCTCCCGCCGCGCTTGGCGAGGGTGTTGTACTTGGGGTGGCGGGGCAGCTCGATCATGTTCATCGCGAGGTCGATCGCCTCTCCGACGCGGCCGACGTGTCGCAGGCTGCGGGTGAGCCATTCGTTGTTGTGCGAGAAGTTGTGGATCTGATCGGGCATCACCCAGTCGCGCATCATGAAGGCGTGATCGGTGCGCGCCGAAGCTTCCTGCTGCCACGCCGCATCGTCATGACGATCGAGGCGAGCCCAGATGTGGCCACCCATGTGCCACATGTGTGCGATGCCGGGCGAGGCGGGACCGATCTTGGCCGCCGAGTCGGTGACCCACTTGGCCGTGTCTTTCGCGTCCCAGAGGTGAATGCGATAGTGGTGGGCCGGGTGCATCGGGTTGGCCGCGAAGATCGCATCGAGCAGGGCCTGGTTGGCCTGCTTGCTCGAGATCTCGATGCCTTTGCGCGTGTTCATCCAGATCTCGTTGACCAGGATCGCCTTGGCCTCGAGGTCGTCGGGGTACTCGAAGATGATCTGCTCGAGGTCCTTCACCCATTGGCGTGCGCGCTTCTTGCGATCGTCACCCTTGGGGGACTCGGGCATGATCTCCTTGCCGTCGTCGTCGAGCTTGGGCTCCTGGTCGGCCTCGTACAACTTGGCCAGCGCGTCGATGTAGAGCTGCTCTCGAGGCGACGCGGCTTCGCGATGCTCGACCGCTTTGCGCGCAAAGCCGTAGGCGCGGTCGTGGTTGTTCAAGTTCGCCATCGCCATGCCCCAGTACGCCATCGCACACTCGGGCTCGATCGCCGCTGCCTGGCGGAAGGAGCGCTCGGCCTCGAAGTACCAGAAGCCGTGGAGCTGCCCGACGCCTTGCACGAACAGCGCCTGCACCTTGGGGCTCGTCGTGGTGATCGGAAACGAGATGTTCCCCGTGTTCCCCATCAAGTAGGCCTTCTGCCGCGGTCCCTCGTTGAAGGCCTCGCCATGATAGGAGTGCCCTTCGAGCACGTCCGGCGGCGTCGTCTCGGACGTCGCCTCTTGGGCGAGGAGGCCGGGACAGAGTGAGAGCAGGGCGAGGAGCAGGCGGCCGATGGTCATGACGGAGTCCTCTCGGGCAGGTGAGGCGAGGGGGGCGGCAACGCGCGCCGGGGCAGAGTATTGTGTCAGATCGTGAGGCCGCTGTCAGCGTCGCGCCTCAGCGGGCGTCCTCCTCGGGCCGAGCCAAGCAAAGAATCTGCAAAAGGCCTGGACGAGGGACGGGGCTTTGGGCAGATTGTCGGGTCTCGAAGCTCACGGATCGCCGTCGGGAGGACGGTGACACCTCAAGATCGTAGTCTCGAATGAGAGGGATCCATGCCTCGCGTTTGTCAAGTAACCGGGCGGAAGACGCGCACGGGCAACAAGGTCACTCGCCGCGGTTTGGCCAAGGCGAAGGGTGGCGTCGGTGTCAAGACCACCGGGATCTCGCGCCGCAAGTTCAAGGTCAATCTCCAGTGGAAGCGCATCTGGGTGCCCGAGCTGCAGCGCTACGTGCGCGTGCGCCTCTCGACCCGGGCGCTGAAGACCATCGGCAAGAACGGCCCCTTCCGGGTGCTGCTGGACGCCGGCCTCATCAAGAAGCCGAAGCGGACCCACCACCTCGACTGACGGCCCCGCACCGAATCGACACCACAGCCTCCGAGCCGCCGCTCCGGGGGCTGTTTTCGTTGGTTGTCATCCGCGGTCCTTCGTTGTTCGAGACGCGATCGACTCCTCGGAGGTCCGACTCCTCGGAGGCCCGACTTCAGTCGGGTGGGAGTTCGTGCGGCAAGAGTCGGCCTGATCGAAGCTCGTCCGGGCCTATGGAAGGATGGCTTCTCCCCCCGGCTCCTTGCCGATCACCCGTCCTGGACAACCGCGCGCTCGACGAGGTCGTAGCGTTGACCGGCTTCGAGAAACGTCGGTCGAGCCCCCGTCTCGGGATCCGTCTCGGCGTACACCGCGACGCGATGCGCGCCGACGACGCGCAGCGTGCTGCCCTGGACGATGATGGCCGTGCGCTCGTCGATGCCGAGGCCGATGAGCTCGGGGTAGCGCTGCTTGACCGACTCGAGGTCGGCCAGGCGATTGCGCTGCGTGAAGTGCTGGTCGATCGCGACGCCCGGGAGGAAGCCGAAGCCGCGCTCGTAGCCTTCGCTCATCATCTCGCGGTTGCCGAGCGGATTGCCGCGCACCAGGTACTGCGCTTGAATGCTCGCGCCGGCCGAGCTGCCACCGATCACCCCGCCGCGGGCGAGCAGCGCGTGCATCTGCTGCTCGGCTTCGGTGCCGGCATACGCATCGACCAGGCGCCACTGTCGGCCGCCCGTGAACCAGAGTGCGTTGCCCCAGGCGAGCGCCTCGATGAGCTCGCTCCAGCGCGGATCGTCCGGTCCGTTGGCATGGACGACTCGAATCTCGGTTGCCCGACCTCGGAAGCTCCGGTCGTGGCCGGAGCGGCTCGCCGCGGGCTCGCCGATCGCGGTCGGGACGATGACGAGGCGCGTCTCGTCGGCTCCTCCGGCGAGGGTGATGAACTCCTCGGCGATCTCGTCCGTGAGGCCGCCTCCGACGATGACGAGCGCGCCGGCATCGACGCGGGCCGGGCGCGGCTCGATCGGTGTGAATCGGTCACGCGATCGCCAGGCCGCCGCGCGACTCCAGGCGATCCAGTCGAACGGGTGCCCCGCGGCGAGACGCTCGCGGCGAACGGGGCGTCCCGGCCCCTCCCCCACGGCGATCTCGACCTCACCGGACAGGATGTCGCCGCGGCGCCCCCGGAGCAGCAGCGACGCGTCGTCTCCTAGACCGATCCGAAACCGATTGGTCCGGGAGGGTTGGCCGCCGGAGCCGCTGCCGATCTCGGCATTCGGAAGCAGTCCGAGACCGTCTGCTCCGAGGGCCTCGATTGCCGAGCCGGCTGCGGCGACGACCCCGCCGCGGTCGAGAACGGCGGCGAGGACCTTTCGCAGTCTCGTCGAGTCGGAGGCGTCGGCCGGAGCTTCGAGGAGGAGCAGGCCGATCGCCGCTTGGTCTTGGTGCGTCAGTCGGAGGAGCGTTCCGAGGGACAAGGGGCGGAGCCCGTGCGGGGAGGCCTCGAACCCCTCGTGTGTCCCGATCACGATGAGGTGGGCCGGCTCGCCGCCCGCAAGCTGGCGGAGAGCGTCGACGAGTCGGGCGTCGGGCTCACGGCTGCTCAGGAGAATCTGGCCGGCGAGGGGGCGCCAGGCGTTGGGCAGGCCGTCCGAGTCGGGTGAAGGGGCGAGGAGAGAGCCGACGAGCAGGGCGTGGGCCCCGAGGGTGAAGAGGGGCAACATGTTCTCTCTTGTTTGCAAGGCGCAGAATCGGCACTCCCCGCGAGCGCGCAGCCACGGCCCAGCGTAGCGTCGAAGTGTGTGGAACGCCAAGGCGAGGTGGCTCTGGTCGGAGTGTCTCGGAATTCCCTGGTTGGGCCCGAGGGGGCATGGTAATTATTCGGGCTTGTTTTCCAGGGTTCCGTGCGATTCGGCGGCTTTCGCCGAGCAACCAGAAGAGACCGGTAAGAATGACCACCGAAACCTCTGAACAGCCCCAAAAGCGCCGCTTTCGTCGTTTCAGCGGTGGATTCGCGGGCCGTCGCGCCGATGTCGTGTTCGATTACAAGGACATCGGCACCCTGAAGAAGTTCATCACGAAGCAAGGCAAGCTGCACTCTCGCAAGCGGACGGGCCTGAACAAGAAGGCTCAGAGTCGCTTGGCGGCTGCGGTGAAGCATGCGCGCTTCGTTTCGCTTCTGCCCTACACCGAGTCCTGAGACTCTCGCGGTCTCAGGACCGTGACGGGTCGGAAGACGACCGACACCGTCGAACACGTGACAGCCTTCGGAGCTCTTGGGCTTCGGAGGCTGCTCGCGTTTCGAGGGAGGTCTTCGGAGCACGTCGCGGCAATAAAAACTGCTGCAGTCTTGACCCCGAGAAGCCGATGTGATGCAGTCGGCGAGCTGAATTTGCCTCGCGGCCCCCTATGGCCGTGAGACACGAAGGACCCGAAACGCCAGGAGGTCGCGATGATCCAGATCCAAACGCCGAAGATGGCGCACAGTGGAGCTGGGTACGTTTGCTTCGACCTTCCGGACTGGAATGGTCGAGCGTGCGATCACCAAGATCCTCGCTGTGGCTATCGGGGCTGCTGACCGGCGGCTCCGACTCGGGTCCTGAATCGGGCAGTGCGCTGCCTGCGCTCCGTTGAACGGAGCCCCTCCGCTCGGATTCCGCGGAGATCGATCTCGTCGACGATTGCGCGTCCTGGGAGCGCATTCCTGATGCGGTCGTGATTCTGCTCCGGAATCCTCCACGCGGCCGGGATCGACACCCGAGCTGGGGTCGCCTTCTGAAGCTTTCATTCTTTGAAGCCAGGAGGCTCAACTCATGTACTCGATCACTTTCCCTTCTCGAATCGTCCGCTCGGCCAGCCAGGTTCTCCTCATTCCCCTGAGCCTGTTGGCGGCCGCCTTTCGATTCGAGGGCCGCACCGAGACTCCGCGTCGACAGCGACGTCGCTCTCATCGACCTCGCACGGTCGGTGAAGACCGAGGAGGCCCGGGGCGTCGAAGAACGGAGGAGCGCTCGTTGAGCGTCACGTTCGGGGAGAACATCCCGCCCGTGCCATGATTCGTCGACCCGCCCGAGCCCTGTGAGCTCGGGCGGGTCGACCCTTCGTCACGCTTCTTAGCGATGAGGTCGACAACTGATCGCCATCGAGGCAGCCGACGCAACGTCGAGCGCATCGGGAGACACCGGTGAAAGAGAGCGACTCGATGCGACGGGATTCACGCTGCCGTCCTCGGAGGTCGAGCCCAGCGACGACCCAAGGATGACGACCTGCGCTGGCTGGGTCGCTCACCGAGTCTGGCTTCGATACAAGCGCGGATGGTGCTCGAGCTGCCCGACGCCAGTCGTGGTTGGCGTTCGTCGGCCGACTTCATCGATTGAAGAGCGCGGCTCGTGCTCGCTCGACGTCAGCTGGTGTAGGTCTTGGTCAGATCGAAGCGCGCTCGTTCGTTGGTCACCTTGGCGACGTCGAGCAACCGACGAAAGACCTTTTGAAGGCCGCGCGAATCCTCGCCTTCGTAGCTCGTGCTCAAGACCTCGAGCTCGAGCATCTGGACCTCGCCATTCATGTAGACGTGGAACAGGAAGTGTCCCCAGCGGTCGGTGCTGTCGACGCAGCTTTGAACCTTGGGCCGACGATTCGGAAAGCCTACGTCTTGCAGATCGCCGACGAGGGCTTGGAGGTCCTCGGCATTGACGGTGAACTCACGGAGCTTCGGCTTGCCGCCGGAGGCATCCGTCTCGACGATCGTGCCGCTCGCGTCACCTTCGCCGTTCTCCTGAACGACGCCCGAGAGCCAGACCGTCAAGTTCATGCGCCCCGGGTTGATGGGGGGGAAAGGACCGGCGCAGTGCACCAGGGTCAGGCGGACGGCGGTCGGCTCGGTGACGGCCATCGTCGGAGGTCTCCTCGAGAAGGGGCCAGGCGGCGTTCGGGGCATTAGAGTTGCCTGACAGTACCGATTCCGCGTCGTCGTGTCCAACCGCCAACGCAATTCGAATCGGTGTCGCGAAGACGACCATCCGCGCACTTGAAAGGTGGGGCGGGGACGGGCGTACTGGAGGGGCCACCGCCGCCCGACCGGGTGGCGATTCGCTCACCTTCGTCGACTCGAGGAGGCCTCGCTCGCCCATGTCTTCACGCGCCATCCTGCTCCTCTCGCTCTGTGGGCTCTTCACGGTCTCCGAGGTGTTTGCGGCACAAGAGGGCGATCCCTCGACCGTTGCCGAGAGGCTCCCGAATGAATGGCGAGAGACGTCGCCCTGGCGCCCTCTTGGACCGGCCGTGATGGGGGGGCGCATCACCGCGTTGGCAGTCGTCGAGTCGGACCCCTCGACCTTCTGGGTCGCGAGTGCTTCGGGCGGTCTTCTGAAGACGATCAACAACGGAGTCACCTTCGAGCATCAGTTCGACTCCGAGGAAGTGGCTTCGATCGGTCACGTGTGCGTGGCGCCATCGGATCCCGACATCGTCTGGGTGGGGACGGGCGAGGCCAACCCGCGCAACTCCGTGTCGTGGGGCAACGGCGTCTACCGCTCTCTCGATGGCGGCCGCAGCTGGGAGCACCGAGGGCTTGCGGAGAGCTTTCAGATCGGTCGCATCGCCATTCATCCCACCGATCCGAACATCGTCTACGTCGGTGCCATGGGAAGGCTTTGGGGACCCAACGAGGAGCGTGGACTCTACAAGACGACCGATGGCGGCGAGAGCTGGGAGCGGGTGCTGTATCTCGATGAGAACACGGGCGTCATCGACCTGCAGATGCATCCGACGGATCCCGAGACCCTGATCGCGGCGACGTACGAGCGCCGGCGAGCGGGCTTCGACGTCAACGAGCCGGTCACGCGCTACTCCGAGAGCAGCGGCCTCTACCGGACGAAGGATGGTGGTCAAACCTTCGAGCGGCTGCGGGAAGGCCTGCCGACCGGCAAGCTCGGCCGCTCATGTCTCGACTACTATCGCTCGGATCCGAACATCGTGGTCGCGATCGTCGAGTCGGAGCTGTCGGGTCGCAAGCCACGCAAGGTCGCGACGGCCGGCTTTCACGGGCGCGACGTCGACGGTCAGGTGGTCGTGACGCACATCGCCCCAGCAGGCGCCGCGGCACGCGCCGGAATCCAACGTGGCGACCGCCTCGTCGCGATGGGGAGTGAGCCACTGACGTCGCTCACCCAGATTCGAGAGCTGGAGCGCGACGCGAAGGACGGTGACTCGCTGATCCTCCAGCTCGAGCGCTCGGGGAAGCGGATGGCCAAACGGCTGGTGCTGCAGGAAGCCGTCCTCGACTTGGGAGGGCTCTTCCGGAGCCGCAACTTCAGCTCAGGCCTGGCCGGGCAGTCGGCCAACGTGCAGGACGATCAGCAGCCCGACGGCTTCGAGCACGGCGGCGTATTCCGTTCGGAGGATGGCGGCACCAGCTGGAAGCGCGTCAACAGCCTGAACCCGCGACCGATGTACTTCAGCCAGATCCGCATCGACCCCTCCGACGATCAACGAGTCTACGTGTGCGGCACGTCGCTTTGGTCCTCGAGCGACGGCGGGGAGTCCTTCTCGTCCCGCATCAACGGGAGTGCGCACCCCGATCATCACGCCCTGTGGGTCGATTCCCGGGACGGCCGCCATCTGATCCTGGGCAATGACGGTGGCCTGTACGTGACCTGGGACCGCGGTCGTCGGTGGGACCACCACAATCACTTCGCGATCGGCCAGTTCTATCACGTCGCCGTCGGGCCGCGCCGCGACTACTGGGTGTATGGTGGGCTCCAGGACAACGGCACTTGGGGGGCGCCGCATCGGACGCCGGGAGGCTCGGGACCCGTCAACCAGGACTGGGTACGCATTGGAGGAGGTGACGGGTTCGTGGTGCAGGTGGATCCGCGCGATGCCGACCTCGTGTACTACGAGAGCCAGAACGGCGTCACCGGGCGGCTCGATCGTGGCACCGGACAGCGGCAGGGGCTGCGACCGCGGCGAGAAGGCGGAGGGCGCACGCGCTTCAATTGGAAGACGCCGTTCATCCTCTCGAGCCACAATCCATCGATCTACTACAGCGCCGGCAGCTTCGTGTTCCGCTCCATCGAGCGTGGCGAGCGTCTGCGGTCGATCTCGCCCGAGATCACGCGCACGAGCGAGGGCAGCGCGACCGCGTTGGCGGAGTCCCCGCAAGATCCCGAGCTGCTCTATGTCGGCACCAACGACGGCGCGCTTTGGGCTCGTCTGAACGAAGGCGAAGCCTGGATCGATCGGGCACCCTGGCCGAGCGAGTCCGCGGAATCGATCGACGAGCCGATCGCCACCACGTTGCCGGTCGAGGTGGTGGTGCCGACGTCGGAAGTTCTGAAGGGAGCTTCCAATGATGCACCCGCTCCGCGCGATCCTTGGGAAGGGATCTGGGACGGGGAGCTCACGTCCGAAGACGAAGGGAAGGGCGCCGAGGAGTTCGAGCTCGAGCTGCTGAAGTCCGAGTCGGGTTGGGAGGTGCGCTTGCTGACGTCCGACAACGAGAACGTGGGCGAAGGCGGTGAGCTCGACGAGGACACCGGGCGGCTCGTGTTCACCCTGACCTCGAGCGAGGGCGAGCTGCTGATGTCGCTGGGGCGGAATGGTGATCGCCTGTCGGGGGACGTGCTCGATCGTCGGAATGACTCGACGCGTCGACTCCGTGCCACGCGCCGGGTCGAAGAATCGGAGCGCGCCCAGGACGCCGCCGGGCGAACGTTGATCGAGCTGGTGCCCGGCCCGCGCTGGGTGTCCTCGATCGAGCCCTCGCGGCATGTGCGGGATCGCGTTTACCTCTGCCTCGACGGCCATCGCTCGGACGATGATGCCCCTTACGTGTTCGTATCCGGGGACCGAGGCGAGACCTGGCGCTCGATCCGCGCCAACCTGCCGGAGGTGACGACGCGCGTCCTGCGTGAGGACATCGAGAACGAGAACGTGCTCTACCTCGGCACCGAGTTCGGAGCTTGGGTGTCGATGGACCAAGGCGCGAGCTGGACGAAGCTGGGAAGCCGGCTCCCCACCGTCGCCGTTCATGAGCTGGCTCAGCATCCCGCGTCCGGTGAGATCGTGGCGGCCACGCATGGCCGAAGCCTCTGGGCGCTCGATGTGTCGACCATTCGGCAGGTCGACCCCGAGGTCCTCGAGCGGGACGTCCATCTCTTTCGCCCCAACGATGCCGTGCTCTGGCTCAATGGAACCGAGCGCGGTACTGAAGGCGATCGGAAGTTCGAGGGCAAGAACCCGCCCGAGGTGCTGGGTCTCCATTACTGGCTCGGCAAGGCCGTCGACTCGATCACCCTCGCCGTCGAGGACATCGAAGGCAACGAGCTCTTCCGAAGCAGCGGGCCAACCGATCGTGGCCTGCACCGGGTCGACTGGAACGTCCAGCGCGCGATCGCCGCCTCGCGCTCGACCCGGCGCCGAGGCCTCGGCATCCAGACGGGGGCCTACCGCGTCACATTGAAGGTCGGCGATGAGGAGCAGACGCGAAGCTTCCGAGTGCTCCCCGATCCAAGCGGCGAGTGAGGGGGGGAGCCGTACTCGAGACTTCCCCCCCAATCGAGTTGACTGGCTCGGGGATCCTGGCTCTAGAGCTCGACCGACCAGAAGTAGATATCTCCCGTTGAATCCTCGGCGCAAAGCACTGCGCGCTTCTTTTGAGGGGCTGCAGTGCAGTGGATCCCGAGTGGGGGGTATTCGAAGCATCCAACCTCGACATGCCCCTCGTCGGTGAAGAGGATTCGACCCATCCCCACGACCTGCGCGTGGGTCGTCCCCGCCGAGAGCTGCGCGCCCCATCGAGAGATGCTCGAGCCATTCTCGTCCGAAGAGTTGCCTTCAACCCCACAACCAACGCCGTTGGGCGACCACTCCTGCCACCAAACGGATGAAGTCTCGCTCGACCAACGAAGCGCAATCTCACACGTGTTGGCTGGGATTGGAAGTTGAGTCGGTTCGCCCGCTTCGAATAGGGAACGAATCTGCGACTCGTCGATGTGCAACACGTTCTCTGAAAGCTTCTCTCCTTGCATCGAAACAAAGTGCCCGTCTTCGTCGAAAGCGTACTCATCTTCCGGCCATGCCCATTCTTCTCTGCTCAGCCAACTTGCCGTAAAGGCGACGGAAGGTTGGTCGATCAATCGAATGTCCACCCACTCAGAATAGGGGGACGCTGTCGCAGCGGAGGTTCGTTCGGGGCTCTCGGTCGCGATGACGAAGAGCACGCCTGTAATCAGGATCATCCCACCAAAGATTGTACAGATCCTTGCCACCGTTTGATCTCCCAGTTATCGCAGAATGGATCAATGCGTGTGTTGCGCGCGCTGCTTGTGCTCCGTGCGCTGCGGAATCGTCCGCTAATTGCACTCGCAATACTTATCGTTGCCAGGCCCAAACTTAAGCTGACAGTCATTCGGTGAGCAATGCGTTGGGTCGTGAACACAGGTCAGTGTCTTGATTGCGCCACACTGCAGAGCGGCTATTGTGCAAGTCGGATTCGTGCCCAGGCAGAGGCAGTATCTCCACGTGCAGGAGCCCATGATGACATCGTGGTATCTGCAAGCGACGCCGCACCCGTTGGGTTCACATTGAAGCTGCGGGGTGCCGGATGGCACGAAAGTGCCATCGCAGGCATCCCCGGGATCGATCCGGACTACGGCAGAGCTCAGGTCCGCGCAGGATAGTTCGGCACTGCTCGCATGTGCAGATGCTCTGGGCGCGGTGAGGCTTCTGACCGTAAGGAACGGGAGGACAGAAAGGGCTATGATCAGTAGTTTCAAGGTGATTGCCTCTTTCACCGAGGCGCGCACCTCTTTCACCGAGGCGCGCACCTCTTTCGGCCCATGCCAGCATCGAAAGACTTGAGCCGATCTGTACTCCGCAACGGCTGATTAGTCAATAGCTATCCAGAACAGGAAACCTCCAGGGACGTGGAGGCCAGGTAAACGATGATTACCGCGGGCTTCGCTTCCCTTCGTCCCTCAGAACAAGTGCTGATTGAAGTAGAGGGCCGCGCACCCGAGCGCGACGAAGAGCGCGCGTGCGAATGCGGGGGCGGCGCCGCGTGCTGCGCGGGACTCGACGACCAGCTCGGGGAGGATGACCAGTGCCGACGAAGCCGCCAGGATCGCGCCGGTGCCGGTTGCGAAGTAGAAGGCGACTGCTCCCGGGTTCCAAGGAGCCCCGGAAGACTGCACGAGCGTCGCGACGATCATCGGAATGACGCCGGCTAGGAGTGGGCCCCAACGTCCGGTGCGGGCCCATTGATCGAACAGCAGATGCACGATCAGCAAGAGGACGGCGCCCGGGAGCAACATCCAGCCCCGGCTCGACTCCGCGCTGATCGACGCCCACAGCGCCACCACTCCCGTGACGAGTGCCGCCAGGCCTCCGAGTTGGGCGAGCCCCTCCGATCCTCGGCGCTCGATGAGAGATGCTCGGCTGGCGACCCACGCCAAGAAGGCGAACGGATACCCGAACGCGAACCACTCCTCCGGGTCGGCGGGGGGAGCGAAGCTCAGCACGAGGATCCAGGCCCAGGCGGCGATGAGGCCACCGGCCAGCAGAGTCGACGAGCCTCCGGGTACCCGATGGACCCAGCGCAGACGAAAGCCGCGCTCGTCCGGCGCCGGACTCGGGGGGATCGTGTCGACGAGCGGCGGATGGTCTGTCGGGTGGTTGGCGGTAGCCTTCAGGGCGTCGGCGAGCTCGCGCGCGCTTCCGAAGCGTCGATTCGGATCGCGCTCGAGAGCGCGGTGCACGACGTCGTCGAGCGCGCGGCTGCCGGGGCTGTGGACCGAAGGGGGCTCGAAGCGACCGACCGGCAGCTCGCCGGTCAACATCTCGTAGAGCACCACGCCGAGTGAGTAGAGGTCGGCGCGGTGATCGACCTCGCGCGAGCTCGTGAGCTGCTCGGGCGCCATGTACTGGGGCGTGCCCATCACTTGGCTGACACGCGTCAGCGTGGGATCCGCCTCGCGGTCGCTGGTCAGCTTGGCGAGGCCAAAGTCCGCGATCTTCACGTGCCCTTCCTGGGTGAGCAGGATGTTCTCAGGCTTGATGTCGCGGTGCACGACGCCGCGCTCGTGTGCGAACTGGAGGCCTTCACAGATCTGCAGTCCCAGCGCGACCGCACGCTCCACCGAGAGGTCGCCCCGGCGCATGGCTTCCCGCAAGCTGAGCCCGTCGACCAGCTCCATCAGCAGGAAGTAGAGCCCGTCCGCTTCGCCGAAGTCGTATACCGTGACGATGTTCGGATGGGAGAGCCGGGCGAGGGCGCGTGCTTCGCGCAGATAACGTTCTGGGAAGGTGGGCCGCGCGGCGAGGGCCGGGGAAAGGATCTTGAGCGCCACCGGGCGATCGAGCTTGGCTTGACGGGCTCGAAAGACCTCACCCATGCCACCGGCACCGAGGCGAGACTCGACCGCGAGCTGAGGAAAGACGACCCGCACCTTGGCCAGATCGATCGCCGTGAGCGGTCCGCTCTGCTCACCATCGTCGGACCGACGGCGAAGCAGACAAGCCGGACACAACCCGGCCAGTTGGGACGACGCATCGAGCGGAGTCTGGCAGACGGAGCAATGGGGCGCTGGCATGACGTTCCTCGGACGGGGACCTTCGAGCGCCTCTCAATGAAGCAAAACTCGCCTGAGGTTACCGCATCGCCGGACCACGAGGGGCCGCGAAGCGGATGCCGGTGAGAGTCGTGGGCTCTGGCGTCACGTTGGGTGCCGGCCGGGCTCGTCAGGCGTCAGCTGCGCTCGCGCGAGCGATTCGCGCGATTCGGATGTCGGTGTGCTCGCTGCGCAGACGCACTCCATTCGAATCGCCGGAGGACTCGTCTCCGCCACTCGCGAGAAAACCTCCAAAAAACTCCGCCGCGTGGCGGTCGTCGTCCGGTTTTGCCGTTTCCAGGGAAGGGAAGACTTCGGGAAGCGACAGACCGAGCTGCCGTCTCTGGAGAGAGGCCTCGAGCCGACGACGGGTCACCCTTGTCCCGCGTGACGGATCGGGGTCCGGCACGTGCCGCGGGCGGACAGGGGCCTCCGGAGCGGCGGCTCGGTCATCGGGTCGGCGGCGGGTGACCGGCGTCGATCTCAGCGGACGCGGCGGAGCTTGGAGACGCGGCCGGCGGACACCCAATCGAGAACGTACAGGTCACCGCGGGCATCCCAGTGGGCGTTGTGCGGCGAGATGAATTGTCCGTCGACCCATTGCTCGACGGGCACGCCATTCTGGCCTCGCAGCTTCGGATCCGGTTGGTCGCCGAGCTGGCACACGAGCTCGTTCTTGTCATTGAGGATGGTGACGCGGCCGGCGAGGTCGGCGACGACGAGATGGCCACCGAGCTCCTGGATGCTGCAGGGGCGCCGGAAGACGCCCGAGACGACGCTCAGGAGCTGCCCGCGCAGGTCGAAGAACTGCAGACGACCGTTCTCTCGATCCGCCACGCCGATCACCGGACGCTCGCCGCGGTCGTCGAACCAGATCCCGTGAGGGGTGCGCATCTTGCCGGGCTCGGTACCGGGGCCACCGAACGAGGAGAGGTAGTTGCGCTCGGCGTCGTAGTGATGCACCCAGCTCTTGCCGTAGCCGTCGGCGACATAGAGGTCGCCGTCGGGAGTCACGGCGATGCTGGTGGGACGATACTCATCGGGTGACGCGTAGATCTCCGACTCCCGCGGGTAGCCGAGCGTCCAGAGCGTCTCGCCCTCGAGGGTCAGCTTGGCGACCTCGTGGCGACCGGTGTGCGCGACGTAGAGGAACTCCTCGTCGCCTTCCCGAACGATCGTCATTCCGTGAAGCCCGCCCCGAAACTCCTTGCCGAAGCTTCGAACGAGCTCTCCTTCGGCCGAGTACACGAGCACCGCGTGCTCGCTGTCGGTGTTGACGTAGATGTGACCCGCCGCATCCGACACGATCGCGCCGTGTGTGTTGCCCATCTTCATCTCGCCCGGCAGCTTGCCCCAGCCGGAGACCCACTCGTAGGTGTGCTGGCCGGTCCCGAGGCGATCGTCGGTCGAGGCTTCCTGAGCGGAGGTGTTCGAATGCCACGGCTCGAGGAGTAGGAGAGTGCCGAGGAGGAGCACCGGGACGCCGAGACGGAGTACGCGGTGAAAGCACGGGCAGCAGGTGAGTGCCATGGGAGGGTGCGCCTTTCGAGAATCGGGCCCGGGTCGAAGCTCTTGCGGCCATCTATACGCCGGTTGCCCCTCGGATGGCAAGAGGACCCTTCGAGTGGTCCGACGGGGTGCGATCCGGCCGGGAACCATGGCAAGATCACCGTTCTCACATCCATCGCTGTTCAGAGGAGCCAGCATGATCGGGAATCGAGCAATGCGAGCGCTGTGGATCGGCGCCTTTTGGTGGCTGACCTGCAGTGTCGAGGCAGCAGACAAGCCCAATGTGATCCTGATGATGGCCGATGATCTCGGCTATGGCGAGCTGGGCAGCTATGGGCAGAAGTGGATCCGAACGCCGCACATCGACCGGATCGCCCGCGAAGGGATGCGGTTCACGCAGTTCTACTCGGCGGCTCCGGTCTGCGCCCCGGCGAGGTGCATGCTGATGACGGGCCTTCATTCGGGTCATGCCTTCATTCGAGACAACCGCGAGGTGAAGCCCGAAGGCCAGCTCCCGATTCCACTCGAGGCCGTGACGATCGGCGAGCTGTTTCAGTCGGCGGGATACGCGACCGCGGCCATCGGCAAGTGGGGCCTCGGACCGCCCGGCTCGACCGGGGACCCGAACCGGCAAGGGTTCGACCTGTTCTACGGCTACAACTGCCAGCGTCACGCGCACAATCACTACCCGAAGTTCCTCTATCGCAACGACGCGCGCGAAGTGCTCAAGGGCAACAGCCGCACATTCACGGGCGCTCAGCACTCCCAGGACCTGTTCACGCGCGAGGCCCTGCGCTTCATCCGGGAGAACAAAGAGAAGCCCTTCTTCCTGTACTTGCCCTTCGCGATTCCGCACCTCTCGATCCAGGTGCCGGAGGAGTCACTCGAAGAGTACCGCGGCAAGATTCCCGAGGCCGACTACGAGCACAAGGGCTACCTGAAGCACCCACATCCTCGAGCCGGCTACGCCGCCATGATCAGCCATCTCGATCGAGACGTCGGGAAGATCCTCGCACTGCTCGAGGAGCTGGAGCTCGACGACGACACGATCGTGCTCTTCACCTCGGACAACGGACCCACCTACGATCGCCTCGGTGGGAGCGACTCCGACTTCTTCGAGTCCGCGGGGCCACTTCGCGGACACAAGGGAAGTGTGTACGAAGGCGGAGTGCGCGTGCCGTTGGTCGTGCGGTGGCCGGGTCGCGTCGCTGCCGGAAGCACGAGTGATCACATCGCCGCCTTGTGGGATCTTCTGCCGACACTGACCGGGGCTGCGGGTCTCGAGGTGCCCGAGAAGATCGATGGAATCTCGTTCGTGCCGACGCTCCTCGGTGAGGAGAAGCAACGTGCCCACGACGCGCTGTACTGGGAGTTCCCCTCCTACAGCGGTCAGCAGGCGATCCGCGTGGGCAACTGGAAGGCCGTGCGCCGGAACATGTTCAAGGGCAACCGCACCCTCGAGCTGTACGACCTCGAGAAAGACATCGGCGAGCAGCACGACGTCGCGAAGGAACATCCCGAAGTCATCGCTGAGCTCGAGCGCCGCATGAAGGCCGCGAGACGACCCAGCGCCGAGTTCCCGTTCGAAGCGCTCGATCAAGGTTGAGCCTCGTCTCGGCGAGCTCGGGTGTACGTTTTCCACCGCGGAGAATCCGGCCGAGCACGGAGCGAGACTCGGCCAGGCGTTGCCAGCCGGGGTCCTCGTGGTCCGTGCTCTCGGTGATTCGGCCTCCGACTCAGTCGGCGTCGCAGATGTTCAGGTCGAGGTTGAAGTCGCCTCGACATTCGAACGAGTCCTCACCGGTGCACGAGAAGAGAAGGTCGAGCCAGCCGCTGGCACCGTAGTGCAGGTTTTTGCCACTCGCGCCTTCGCCGACCTGAAAGGCCGGACCCATTCGGCTCAGCGAGACGGCGCAGCCGGCTTCGTCCTCGAGGCCGATCAGCATGCCTTCGGTTACCAGGTAGTAATGCCAGGTGCTCGCATCGATGGGACCGCCGTTCTCGACGTAGGCCGCCGAATGCAGCTCCTTCTTCGGGCTGTCGGCCGGCGGAAAGCTGTCGTCGCCGGGATTCACGCGTCCGCTGAACGTCACGTCGACCAAGAACTGGCTGCCCGGGTTGGTGATGCTTCCCAGTCGACCCGTCAGACGGGCCGTGCCGTCGCCGTACTCGTTGAACTTCTCTTCACCCCCGACGAACACGTAGTCGGTGCCGATGCAGCTCTGGGTCCACAGGGCGTGACCCGCGCCGCCCGAGAAGAAGTCGCTGTCGTCTTCGGCGGGTGCGGGACAAAGGTCCTGGCAGCCGTTGTCGTAGAAGGTGATCTCGACGGCGTTCGAGCGACCCAGCCAAGGCTTTTCGTCCCAGACGATGGCGACGAACTGGGCGTGTAGGGTTCCCTGCAGGAAGCTCGAGCTGCACGGAATGAAGCAGTCGAACTCGCTCCGACCCGAAGCCGGGATCGGAAAAGCCGCCGGGACGTCGAGGAGCGGAAAGCTGATGCAGAGTGGTCCGGCCGGCGAAGGCGTCGGGCCGGCACCGTTCGAAAGGAACACGTACGCGGTCGCGGCTCCGGGAGCTTCGATGGCGATCGGTGTCCAAGCGCCGATGGGAATCGCCGTCGAAGGAAGGTCGATTCGGAAGCCCGGATCACCCGCGCAGTCGTCCGTGGCGAGGGCAGTCGAAGAGAGAAGCAGGAGGGCAAGCAGGGGGAGGGTAATAAGGTAGGTTCGAATCATGGGAGGGACTCCGCAAGGGGGGGGAGTTGAGTCGACGCTCATTCGCAACCGGCGAGGAGAGAGAGGTCTCGCGCGGGGAGGGGATGAAGCGAAGAGAGTGAGCGTCGGGTCGGAAGGGCGAGATCGAGGCGAGAGGCGAGAGGCAGGAGGCGAGAGGCCTCCGTGGTTGGGCTGGGCTGAATCGCAGATTGCGAGCCAAAGGCAACTCGAGATCCGATTGGTTTCTCAAGTCTATCCTGAGCAATGATTTGCGTTCGACTGCCTTCGGGGGTCGGCGTTGCCTAGAAGCGTCTCGGGATGAGACGGCCCTGGCGTTTCTCGATTCGAGCCACCGCTTCCGCGGCTGCGCCGCACGCTTCGAGTCGCCGCTTGCCCTTCGGGCGATTCGTCACCAGAATCAGGGCGTGAAGAGAGCAACCTTAATCTACCGAGGGGCTTCGCCGACATGAGCGACTGGCGGTCCCAGGTTGTCGGTCCCCTGCCGTTGACGCCCGATCGCGTCGACATCTGGCGCCGCTCGCTTCGGGCGAGCGAAGGCGAGCTCGCCGCATGCCGAGCGGTGCTGTCCGACGCCGAGCACGAGCGAGCGGCCCGCTTCGTCGTCGAGCCTCCTCGGCGGCAGTTCATTCTGGTGCGAGGCACTCTGAGGCGACTCCTCGGCCGCTATCTGGATCGTTCCCCCGAGGAGATCACTCTCGACTACGGTGAGCGCGGAAAGCCGAGCCTGGCGAAGGGTGGACTCCAGTTCAACGTCTCGCACTCCGGCGAGCTGGCGTTGTTGGCTTTCTCCTCCGAGCGCGAGATCGGCGTCGATCTCGAGAGGGTGAGAGAGGGGGTGGCGACTGCCGAGATCGCGAGCCGCTTCTTCGCGCCGCGGGAGGTCGAGCGGTTGTTCAGCCTGCCACCGGAGCTGCGTTCGGGGGCATTCTTCGAGTGCTGGACACGCAAGGAGGCCTACATCAAGGCGATCGGAGATGGCCTGTTCCGAGCACTCGATCGATTCGAGGTCGACTTCGGGCCCGATCGTGAGCCGAGGCTGCTCTCGGTGCTCGACGCGCCCGCCGACGTCACGCGATTCTCATTGGTCGATCTGGCGCCAGGACCGGGCTATCGCGGTGCGTTGATGGTCGAAGGCGCGGTCCCCGATCTCGAGCTTCAGGACGTCGTGGGCTGACGGGTCGATCGAGGCTGTGCTTCACGCTAGCGTTGCAAAACGAATGCTCCCGACCGCCCCCTCGGAGGCCCGAATCCATTCGGGTGGGAGGTCGTTCGCCCTTTCGAAACCGTCGTGATCGCCGAGGGCGTATCCAGCGGACTGAAGTCCGCCCTCCGGTTTGGCCATCGTGTCAGTCCGATTCGCAGTCGGTCTCGCGTGACGATTCCCGTCAGTGGCTCGGCCGAAGAGGCGGGGGACTTCAGTTGCGGCGGCGGCGGCGGCTTCCGCCGTCCATCTCTTGCATCAGCGCAGCCACCGTCTCGGCCTCGAGGAGAGCTTCGAGCTCGGCCACGAAGCGATCGCGAAGGTCTTGGGCTTCCTGTCGACGCTTCTCGCGATCCTGTTCCTCGCGGTCGCGATCCACTTCGGAACTGTCGCCGACGGAGCCGCGGTCGGAGCCGCGGTCGGAGCCGCGACCTCGGTCGCGACGACCGGAGCCACCCCAGCTTCGGAACATCCCGTAGCGATCTTGGTCGTAGCGGACGAGGATCGGCGCGACCTGATCCTTGAGCTCGTCGGGGATCGGATGCGTCTCGGCGACCTTGGCGAGAATGCTCTGGGCACGCTCGCGTCCCCGCTCTTCGTAGCGGCGGCGGATCAAGGCCTCGAGCCGTTCTTTCTGCTCGGCGGTCAGGAGTCGGTCGACGTCGGCCCGCGACTGATCGAGCACGTGCTCGATGTCTTCCTCGTAGGACCGGATCTCGTCGGAGACCTGCTCGATCAGTCGCTCGAGCTCGGCGACTTGGTTGGCGGCGAGCTCCAGCTCGGTCGAGAAAGCGCGAATCGTGAGCAGCCTTCGATCGGGTCCTCGACTGGGGCGACGCGGCTCGTCGGTCTCCGATGCGGGCTCGACGGGCGCCTCTTTCTGCCGAATGCGGTCCGTGAGCGCGCGCGTCGTCCAGCCGACGCCGAAAGTGACCAGGACGAGGAGAGCGAGCCAACCTTTCATCGGGAGACCTCAGAGTCGATAAGTGCCGCGAGCACGGAAGCCGGGCTAGTCGGCCTGGACTCATTCGGATCCGAGATTCCAAGGATGTCGTCGAGCACGATCAGCTCGCCCGGATTCGAGACCGGCATTCCGCTCGGCGGTGACCACAAGCCTTGAATGGCGAGCAAGCCGATCAGCACACTGGCGGCGGCGAGATTCCAGGTGCGGAGCTCGCGTCGGCGGATGTGCCGCTCGAGCTCCAACGGCGATCGTCCGGCGATGCGCTGTCGAAGGGTCGACCAGGCCGAAGAGGAGCGGTCGTGCTGTCGAGTGGTCGCGCGCAAGCGTCGCTCGAGGTCGGTGAGGCGTGTCGGTTCGTTCCAGCTCATGAGCAGTCTCTCCGTGGAGACATCGATGGGGAAGGCGCGCGGGAGTCCGGACGGGGGAGCTCGACCCGCACGTCGGCCAGGTCATCCAGCTTTCCGCGCGCTCGGTGAATCCAAGAGGCCACCGTGCCGGCGGGAGCTTCGAGGATCTCGGCGATCTCGGCATAGGACCGATCTTCGATCACGTAGAGCACGAACGCGGCTCGCTCCTGCTTCGGCAAGCGATCGAGCAGGGCTCGGGCTCTTTGGAGCTCGTCGTGATCCTCGACCGATCGCTCGCGATGCGGATCCGCCACGTCTTGCTCGCCCAGCGAGCCGACTCGCTTGCGCCAACGACTGAAGCGAAGTCGCGCTCGGCCCGACTCGCGAACGGCGATGCGGTACAGCCACGTACTCAGACGAGCCTCTCCGCGAAAGTGTGGCAGGGCGCGGTACGCATTGAAGAAGACCTCCTGGAGAACGTCCTCCACAACTTCCTGGTCCGAGACGAGACCCCGCACCAGGTGTCGAAGTCGGCGCTCGTGTCGAGCGACGATCTCACCATAGGCGTCAGGATCCCCATCGAGAACGCGTTGCACGGCGTCCGCGTCGGGATCGGGTGATGGCTTGGAGGGAGTCGGCGGAATCAGCTTACTCCAGGACTTTTTCAGAGGGCAACCCGCTGAGCGTGCTGCGTCCGCGTATTGTCCCCGTCGAGGCCGAGTCGCGGAACGATTTTTTTTTGACGGCCGCCGCAGCTCGCCGCCCCAGTCCGCTCCCGCAAGTAGAGGGTAAGGGAGAGGCCTGGTAAGAGGCCTCCCCCTCCCCGTTGTCGCGGAGGGGTCAATTCCCCTCATTTACCGGCGTGAGGGTCTCTCACCGGGCGACCCCACTCGACGTTGCCCTGAGTTTCAGCCCGAGATCTGCTGCGAGGACATGTTCGACGAGAGCCCGCGCCTCCTGAGCCTCTTCGGGGGGCTGGCACACCACGACGAAGTCATCGGCATACCGCGCGAAGCGGTAGCCGGGCCCGAGATGAACCCGAAGGATGTCGCGTGAAACGTCGGTTCGAAGATCGGAGCCAAGAGTCGTCGAACGACTTCCTGTGCAACGCGATCTCGAACGACCGGGATTCCAAGAGGCCGAAGCTTGGGTGAGCGGGGACCTTTGGGGATATGAACGCGTCGGAGCGGCCTGGGTCGGTAACTTCCCGACTTCAAGTCGCGCATCAAGGCCTCGAGGTTCTCCCGAAGGTTCGCCTCGAACATCGAGATGCTGACACGATCGACCCCGGCAGCTCCCCGGTTCCGCTTGACCGCTCGGAAAGCCGCTCGCATCAGACGAGGATCGATCCTCCCCGTCAGTGAGTGGGCACGACCTGCGGTCCGAGACCTCCGTGGTGACAACACGGGCTCAGGTAAACCATGTCCAAGAAGATCAAGCCGGTGAAGGAGAAGACACCCGCAGGCTCAGTCCTGAGCGCTGCGGCTCACGCGCCCTGAAGGGGCGCCACCGCCCGCGGGCCGATGCTCAACGACGGGTGACCATGACGATGCGTCCCGAGTATCCGCAGGCCACGACTTCGTCGCCCGGCTCGCCGTCGAGCTCGCCGCTCGCCAGATGGTGGAAGCCTTGCGGGTCGCTGAAGACGGTCGTCGCCTTCCAGGTGTCGCCTTCGCGGACCACGATCACGATCTTTCCGTCGTAGCCGGTGGTGGCCACTTCGAGACCGGCACGAGTGGGGTCGAGATCGGCGAGGACGGCGCCGCGGAGCTTCTTCGATGAGCGGTGGAGCACAGTGTGATCCTCTCCGTCGATGAGCGTCAGCACGCCATCGTCGTCGGCCGAGAGCAAGCGCTTGCCGTCGGTCGCGATTCGGCCGCGTGCTGCGTCGCGCCAATCGGCGTCTTCCGTCTTCCAGCCCGAGTCGTCCGGGCGAACGACGACGATTGAGCCATTGTTGCAGGCCAGGGCGACGCCGTCCTGCAAAGGGATCGCGTTCTTCGCGGCGCCGGGCAGCTCAGAGACGATTTGTCGAGGGGCCCAGCCTTGCTCTTCTCGGCGAGCCAGGTAGACCTGCTTTTCAAAGCCTGCGACGAACACGTCCTGTTTGACGACACACACGGCGTGGAGGAGAGCCGGGTCATACCGGATCAGCTCGCGCTCCCAACCATCGGGCGTGCGGTAAAGGCACCACGCGGCACCGGGCCCGGACGATCGCTCCGATCCCTCGATCATGCCGACGACCACGATCTCGAGCCCTGGAAGATCCGGGCGGACGTCGCCGACCGCGCACTGGATCATCTCACCCGTCTTCCCGATTCGTCCGAAGATCGTCGAGCCTTCACCGCGAACGGGGGGATCGAAGACGGACTCCCCGACCCATTTCTCACCTTCGCGATGCACGACGTAGATGTCACCCGTGACGCAGGTCGCCACGATCTCGGCACCCTCGAAGCGCGGATCGACATCGCCGACGGCGCAGCTCCCGAGCTTGGCGGGCGCCTGGAAGACGACCTCGGCCAGCCACGGGTCCTCGTCGGGAACCGTGGGCACGCAAGCGGTCGACAGCAGCAGGATCAGGCAACGCACGGTTCTCTCTCCTCATTGAGGAAGGCGGGCGCTTCATCATTGAACGACCGACACTCGAGGACAAGCCGCTCGCAGCTCAAAAGCGCCCGAAGGGCTCTTGCGGGCTCCGGCGCTGGTAGCGCTCCAGCCGTGGCCGACGAATCAGCTCGACCTTCGGTCGATGTCGGTGCTCGCCCGATTCGAACAGCTTGATCAACGCCAGCCCGGCCACGAAGCCACCGATGTGCGCCCAGAAGGCCACGCCACCGCCGCCGCCGAAGAGTCCCAGAAACTGGTTCGCGAACCACAGGACCAGGAAGAACTTCGCCGAGAGGTGGGCGAAGTAGATGAAGAAGAACGGGATCAGCGTCAGCACCTGAGCGTGCGGATACAGAAGAAGGTAGCCGCCCAGGATCCCGCTGATCGCACCCGAGGCGCCGATGGTCGGGATCATGCTCGCCGGGTCCGAGAAGACGTGCGCGCCCGATGCGATCAGCCCCGTGATCAGGTAAAAGGCGAGGAAGCGCAGCTTGCCGCAGGCGTCCTCGATGTTGTTCCCGAAGATCCAGAGGAACAGCATGTTGAACAGCAAGTGCCCCCAACCGCCGTGCATGAAGATGCTCGTGAGCAGCGTCAGCCATGGCGGAAGCTGCTGGTGGTAGACGCGCACTCCCAGCCGCTCGGGGATGCGAATCGACTCGAGCTGACTCTCGTTCAGGAAGTTCGAAGCACCCTGGAGACGATAGCCCGCCGGCACGTCCAAGTAGACGATTGGATCCGCGCCGTCGGTGATGTTGGCGGGGACCGCCGCGTACTCGAACAGCCGACCGGAGAAGCTGTCGCCCGCGAGCTGCCAGAAGAAGACGAGTGCGTTGAGAACGATCAGCGTGATCGTCAGCACGGGCGGATGCTTGGTGGGAATGTCGTCCCGAATCGGGATCACGTCTTTCTCCAGCGTGTGCGAGTTGGGCGCATTCTAGCGCCTCGACCTTCTGTCGCCAGGTTTGCTCCGCCGAGCGCTCGAGCGACGGAGCAGGACCGAGTGCGATTCCAATCCGGCCTCGGGAGCGCGGACTGCGCCTGCTCGGTTCGCTCCTCGATTCGGACAGCTGGCCGAGAGCGATGCGCAACCCAGAAAGCTCGTCCCGATTCTGAACGAGCTCGGGCCGGGATCGCGAGGCCGTCGGGCACGAGCCCGTGGAATCTCGCAGAAGTCGTGACGCGCTTCATGTCGTAACTGGCTAATTGAAAAGGCCTTGCGGGCCAGCATTCGCGCGGGCACCTCCCTCGCGCATCAGGGAGAGAAGCTGGCGGACCTTTCCTTGCGATGGCGGTTCCCAAGCCTTCCAGATCATCGGCGACCTCGCTCTCGGAACGGACCGACTCGATCGCACTCCAGCGATCGCATCCGTGAGTACTGGCGCCGATGCACGCCTCGACGCTGTGGACACCCCTTCAGATTGGCGGGTTCATGATCCCGGGACACCCGATGCACGGCTCTCAGCTTCCGGCGCAAATGCGTTTGGTCGACGTCGAAGGCTCTCCCTTCGGCGGGGCGCTTCGTCGCATTGGAATCCCGGCGAACCCCACCCGCGGCGAGCTGTTTCGGATTCATAAAGGCGACTCGTCGCCGGTGGCTCTTGACCCGCGGCTCGATGCAGAGAGGATGAACGCAGATCAGGCGACCGAAGGCGGCGAGGTCGCGAGCTGTGGGCCGATCGGGGTGCCGCCCGGGTCGCTCGAGTCGGGAGAGGGACGTCTCGCGATGAAAGCACCCTCGCATCGAACGCGGCCCTTGGCTGCAATCCTCGAACGCCATGGTCTCGAGCTGATCGGTGTGATCGGTTCGGGGCGTTTCGGGCGAGTGCTGCAAGTCCGCGACCCGCTCTCCAGGAGGTCTCTGGCCCTCAAGGTCTCCCGCGGGCGTCGTGCCGACCGCCTCCTGCACGAGGCGAGAGCGCTTCGTGATCTGCGACACCCCGGCGTGGTCGAGCTGGTTGCGGCGGGGAGAGCCGGTCGGCTGACCTACGTGCTGCTCGACTGGGTCGACGGGGAGCCTTGGTCCGCCGCCTGGGCGGGCGCCTCGGAATCCGAGCAGGTGGACTGGGTCGTTCAGCTCTTGCGGGCCTTGAACTTCGTCCACGAGCGCGGCTTCGTGCACGCCGATCTGAGTGATGCGAACGTGCTCGTGACGCGCGGAAACACGCGCCGGGTGCGCTTGATCGACTTCGGCTTGGCGACGCCATTGACGAAGGGCACGTCGCGCTCGGCCCTCCAGGGCGCGACGCCTCGAACAGCCGCGCCGGAGGTGCTTCGCGGCTCGCCGTCCGATGGTCGTGCCGATCTCTTCGCGGTCGGTGCGCTCGTGCTCGAAGCCTCGGGCCTGCTCGCGACCGGCGTGCTCGCGGCCACCTGGATCGAGCAGGCCGGCGACGGTTGGGTGAAGACCTTGGCGAAGCGCGTTCCGGCCGCGTTGCACCCCGTTCTTCCCGACCTCCTGGCTGGGACGCCCGACGGACGTCCGTCCTCGTCGTGGCAGGCAATCGAGAAGATCGGCGAGGCGCTCGGCGAGAAGATCCCCCTCGACTCGGAGTCCGGTTCGATCGCGTATGCGCGCCCGAGAGCGGATCAATGGTCGACGGATTCTACCGAGGCACTCATTCGTCGAGCGGGCCAGGAGCGTTCCAAGAAGGAGCCCCTCCTGTGGACGATCCTCGGAGCTCCCGGCTCGGGAGAGTCCGAGATCCTCGAGGCTGTCGAGCAGGCCGCCTTGCTCGCAGGACACGAGGTCCAACGTTTCGAGTCGCGGATGGGCGATGCACCCGGAGAGCCGCTTCGCCGAGCAGGACTCGACTGCCGGCTGGTACCGTCGCAGTCGTTCGAAGAGCGTCGAGAATCCGAGGAGGCCGCGCGGGCCCGGGCGGTGGATCAGCTTCGTGGCCGCGAGGGTTGGCTGCTGTTCGAAGGAATCGATTCGGCGGACGAGCTCACGAGGTCGATGTTCGCCGAGCTTCAGCGCGCGCTGATCGATGAACGTTTCAACGGTCGTGATCCGGGCGTGCGCTTGATCTCGACGTCAGCGCGTACGGTGCCCGGTGAGGAGCTTTGGGCGCAGACGGACCGCAAGGTCGGGCACGGCGATTGGCGAGCACGGCTCGAGCTCGAGACGCTCGAAGCACCGGTCGTCGAGCGTTGGCTCGGAGAGGGATTCCGCGTGGCCGGTCGAAGCGCGGCGCTCTGGGCCACGGAGCTGGTTCGCTGCGGCGATGGCCGAATCGCATCGGTGCAAGCGCTTCTCGAGCGAGCCATCACGGCGGGACGCATCACACCGGGCGTCGAGGCTTGGAGCCTCACCGCATCGCCCGCCCTGGATGAGCTGAGCCGGGAGCAGGGTCTGCCTGCGAGTGCAGTCGCCGCGACTCCGGCACTGGCAGCGCTCTTGGGGTTGCTGGCCGTCAGCGACCAGCCGGTGTCGGCCGATGTGCTTCGAGAGGCGATGGGCGATGGGGACGAGTCGTTGGCGAGCCGGCTGGCGGAGGGGCGTGAGCGCCGACTCATCACGGACCGTCTCGGACCGAAGGGGTCGGACGTCACTTGGTGGGAGCCGGGCCTCGGCATCGCTTGGCGAGAGACTCTGGCTCCGCGAGGTCGCAAGCGGAGTGAGCGCGCCCTGGCCGAGGCACTCGAGAGCAACGGCTTCGTGGCCGAGGCGGCGGAGCTGTGGTTCGCAGCGGCGGAGACCGATCGTGCACTGACGATCCTCGAGAAGGGCTTCGAGTCCTTGGTGGCGCGTCACGATCTGCAACGGGCCTTCGCGCTCGGGACTCGCGGCTATCGCCCTCTGCTCTCACGGGAAGAGGAGCGGGCCGTTCGGTTGGCTCTGCGATTGTCGGACGTCGCCTTGCGACTCGGCGAGCCCAAGACGGCAGAGCGATGGTTGGTCGGAGCCTCGCGACGGACGTGTGTGCAGAGCGGTGCGCTGCGTGCGGAGCTCGAGCGCCGTCGGGCCGAGGCGGCTTGTGAGCGCGGTCAGTATCGTGAGGCGGTCTCGGCGTGTGGGCGGGCACGTGTGGAAGCGGGCACGGACCTCGAGGTGTTGCGGATCGCACGCCTTGAAGCCTTCGCGCTGTCGCTCCTCGGTGAACATGGGGCGGCGGTGGCAGTTTGCCGAGGTGTGTCGGATCGACGCGTCCTAGCCGCCGAAACGGAAGCGGCAGCGATCGCGAACATCGAGGCACTGTCGGAGCTGCGACTCGGGAGCTTGGATCGCGCGGAAGCCGCGTCGCGTCGAGGTCTGGTGCTGGCTCGCAGCGCAGGCAGTGAGCCGTGGATCGCGGCCCTCGAGAACACCTCCGGGCTCCTGGCACGTCGACGCGGTGACATCGAGACGGCGGGCAACTTCTTTGCGAGCGCCTTGGCACGCTTCGAGTCGACGCACGCATTGAAGAAGGTGGCGCACTGCCGAAACAACCTCGGCATCATCAGCGCCGAGCTGGGAGACTTCGCGGCGGCAGAACGCCAGCACCGAACGGCCCTGGCGATCTTCGAGCGATTGGGTGACCCCTACGGCACGGCGGCCTTCACAGGCTCGCTCGCAATCGATCGGCTCCGACGCGGCTGCCCGGTCTTGGCGCGGCTGGGTCTGGACGAGGCGCTGCGGCTCCTCCGCGGTGTTACGGCCCCGCGCGAAGAGACCCTGATGCGCATCCATCAGGCGCTGGCCTACGTTCGTACGGGCGATCGGCATCGGGCGCATCGGTCGCTGGAGCGCAGTGCGGCGGCGATCGAGGCCGAGGAGCTCGAGGCAGAGCGGACCCTGTGGCTGGTGCCGGCTCTCGAGCTCGCCGGGATCGAAGGAGACTCAGCGCGTTTCCACTCGCTGTGGGAGTCGATCGACCCACCTCGCCCCGACGAGATCGAGGTGGCCGGTCTGCGCGCACGAGTTGCCTTGGGCGACGAAGCCGGGTCGCGTGCTGCGTTGGCGAATCTCGAAGCGACGGTCGGCGGTCCGCGGCGTCCGGAGACGAGCTGGATGCGTTACGTCGAGGCATTGCTGCGATCGGATGAATGGGCGCCGGCGGCGCGCCTTGATCGATTGGACGAGCTGCTCGGCGAGACTCAGGACGTCGCGTTGCGAGCAGCGTGTGGCTTTGCGTTGGCGCAGCTCCATCGCTCAGCAGGCCAGAGCGGACGAGCCGACGACTGGAGTCTACGGGCGCGTCGCGAGCTGGCATTGGTTTGTCAGGGAGCCACGGAAGAGGAGACCGGGAGCACGGTGATGGCGTTTCGAAAGCTCACAGGATTGATGGGGCCGGAGCTCGATGTCGAGTTTGCGGGAACGGCGGCTCGAGCTTCGGCCCCGGCTTCTTTGGCGGATCTCGAAGAGGTCTACGAGGTCACGCGGCGTCTCAACAGCGAGGACAACCCGAAGCGGTTGATGACCTTCATCCTGGATACGGCTGTCCGGCTGACGCTGGCAGAACGGGGCTTTCTGGTCTTGCGTCGGCGGCGAGGCTTGCGCTTCGTCGTGGCGCGAGACGCTCAGCAGAACGACATCATCACACCCGATCATGAGGTCAGTCACTCGATTCTGGACGACGTGCTCGAGAGCGGTCAATCGGTCGTGACCACCGACGCTGGAGGCGATGCGCGATTCCAAGCGGCGGCGAGTGTGGAGGCGCTCGACCTGACGTCCGTCGTGTGCGTCCCTTTCCGCGTGGGCGACCAGGTGCTCGGCGCGCTCTACCTCGACAATCCCTATCGAAAGGGGCTGTTCTCGGAGCGCGAGCTGCGCCTGGCCGAAGCGTTCTCCGATCAGTCGGCCATCGCGTATCGCAACTTGCGGGAGCGCAACCGGATCCGCCGCCTCAATCGCGAGCTTCGCGACCGGGTCGTGCAGCAGGACCGTGAGCTGCGCGAAACTCGACGCGAGCTGGCTGATGGACGCGTCGATCGTTTCGGCTCTCTCATCGGGACGAGCGATGCGATGCGCCGAGTGTTCCAGCTCATCGAGCGCTTGTCCCGCACGGATCTCAGCGTGTTGATCGAGGGCGAGAGCGGCACCGGCAAGGAGCTCGTCGCCCAAGAGGTTCACCGTCGAAGCCGCCGCAGCTCGGGACCGTTCTTGTCCGAGAACTGCTCCGCCATTCCCCGTGAGCTGCTCGAGAGCGAGTTCTTCGGACACGTGAAGGGAGCCTTCACGGGCGCGACCGAGAACCGGGATGGGCTGTTCGTCCTCGCCTCGGGTGGCACCTTGTTCCTCGATGAGATCGGGGACATGGATCTCGAGCTTCAGAAGAAGCTGCTTCGGGTCCTGCAGGAGGGCGAAGTACGGCCGGTGGGTGGGAAGAAGACGAAGCCCATCGACGTGCGCATTCTGACGGCGACCCATCGCGATCTGCGGGCCATGATCGAGGCGGGAGAGTTTCGTGAGGACCTCTACTATCGGATCAACGTGGCCTCGATTCGCCTTCCGACCCTCCGGTCTCGCCGCGATGACATCGACCCTCTGATCGATCACTTCCTGGCACTCCTCGCCGAGAAAGAGGGCGTCGAGAAGAAGGTGTCGCCCGCGTTGCGCGCTCGACTTCGCCAATCCGATTGGCCCGGAAACGTCCGGCAGCTGGAAAACGAGGTGGCACGCCTCCACGCCTTGAGCGATGGAGTGATCGACGACCCGTCGCTTCTCAGCGAGTCGATCGGATCGGGAGCATCGCGTGCAGCTCTCGCCGAGCAATCGGGCGAGCTGCCGTCGTTGGCCGACTTGGAGCGAGCAGCGCTCCAGGAAACGCTCGACGCCACTCGCTGGGACAAGGAGGAAGCGGCTCGAATCCTCGGTATCTCGCGAACATCGGTTTACGCTAAGATCAAAAAGTACGAATTGAAGCCCGGTTCCGAAGGATAGATTCATGAAGCGCCACGGCCTTGGAGCCGTTCTCGGCTCCCTCCTGGTCGCGTGCGGCCTCTCGCCGCTCGCCGCACAGCCAACACCCGGACCTGCCACCTCGGGCACGTTGCCGGGCACGTCACCCCGCGGCCTGGACCAGGCCTTGGTCGGCGAGGCCGGGGCCGGAGGAAGCGACCGGCTGGCGTCGTTCGAGCTCCTGCGAGGGCGAGCGGAGAACGGAGGGCTTGCAGGAGAGGTTCAGCCGCAGCCCTTCGAGCTGTCCTTTGCCTCGGCATGTTGGCCCCTCACCCACGGTCCGCGTCTCGAGGGCTGGGCCGGAAATGCAGCTCGCCTCCTGATCCCGGGCTTCGGCGCCGTGTACCACGTGCGCCTCTCGACTTCGGGGAACTTTGCATTCTTGCGAGTGGACGTCTGGGGCCAAGGAGAAGTCCTGATCGAGCGGCCTGCCGACGAGGGACAGTCGCCGTTCGGCGAGTTCGTGGAAGCCTCGGCACGCGGTTGGGTGGCGCTGACTTGGGATGATGGCGTTCAAGCCCACGTCTCCGTCTTCGAGCTCTCGCGCCGCGTCGAGAGCACTCAGCACTGGGACAAGACACCGGTCGGACCCTGGGATGAAGCGTCGGCCGATTCGCTGACCTTTGCCGCCGATCGCTTGTACTTCAGTGACGAGTCGGCGCCCAGGTCAGCGCGTCTCGACGGGAGCTTTCTCTATGGAGCGCCGGCACTGGGCCCGGCTCCGGCGACGGTGATCCCGCTTCCGCCGACCGCGGGTGTGACGCCGACGATGGTCGGGAGCGGCATTGCCCGATCACTCGATGGAACGACGATCGCCTTCCTCGCGAGCAACAGCCAGCTCCGAGAAGACATGTACGCTCTGAACGCGACGACCGGGCAGGCCTACAACGCCACGAACAACCAGCAGACCATCGCCTCGATCCTCGACGATCTCGTCCCGGGCGCAGCGCGCTTCGCCGTCTCCTCGGACCGCGTGGCCTATCTCGTCGTCTCGGACGTCTTACCGGACGAGCTCTTCGTGTCGCAGTTTGGAGGGGCTCCTCCGCCGCCGAAGCACGTCACGAGCTCGACGCAGTTCGTCGATTCGATCGATACGCCGATCGGATTGGTGATCGAGAGCGACCGCCTCTGGTTCCATGCCGGTCAGACGCTGACCGAGATGGACGTCTACCGCGCCGATCTCGAGCCGGCCGTTTTCGTTCGGAATCTCACTCAGACCTCAGGGGACTCGATGGCGCCCTTCGACAAAGGGGCGACGCTTCATTGGCGACGCCTCTGGATCGATGCCGAGGGCTCTGCGATCGTGCACCACTCTTACGCCCCTGGCGTCGGCGAAGTCTTCACGGAGATCGATCGCGCTACCGGGCAGCTCGCCTCGGCGGCACTGTTCGCCGAGCTCGGTGAGTTTCGCTTCGTTCCGGGCACGGCATCCTATGCCTTCGTGGGACGCACCGTCGGGGGCTCGGCTCAACAGCTCTTCTATCGCGATACACGGCACGTGGGCGCACCACTGCCCGTCACCCAACACGCATCGGGCACGAAGATCCGCGGTCTCGTCATCGATCTCGATCGCCGATTCGCTGCCTGGATGGCGGGCTCCGGCCCCGGCGCCGAGCAGGTCTGTCGGATGGACTTGCCGAGCCTGAGCATCACGCCGTTGGGCACGCCGAGCTGGCTCGGAGACAATCTGGCCGTCACCGCCGAAGGCACCTTGCTCTTTGCGAAGAGCGCGACGCCGAGTGGACAGGACTTTTACTTTCAGAACGTCCGCGGCGGCGCACCTCGACTCCTGCTCGCCACACCCGGTTCCCGCATCTGGAACCCGTGAGGATCACTCCTCGAGGTAGGCGGCCACCAGTGCCGGGATCGGAGCGCCGGTCGGTCGACCGTGCTGCCAGTCACTCCCTTCGAGCGCACTGCCACCGATGTCGAGATGCGTGAAGGGCAGCGGCTGATCGCTGTCCCCACCGTGCCGGTCGAGCCCCGATGCCAGGGCGAGGAATGCAGCGGGGAACTGGTGACCGCGATTAGTCGCGGTCGAGGGAAGATTGTTGCAGCTGAGGACGTCGTCGGCGCGCGAGCGAGGCGCAATGAACTGCCAGTCTTCGCGCCGCAGCCGAGAAGGATCGAACGGGTCGCCCCAGGCGTCGCCGACCTCCTCGAGTCGTCGAGCTGTCTGAAGTCCACGCGCGGGTCCGTTCTCGACGGCGATCGAGTATTGTCCGACCGCGCGCATCGAATGGCCGGTCAACGTCGCGACCGAGAAGAGGGAGGGGCAGTTCGCTTCGATCGCGGTCTCCCGGAGGTGCGACAGGAGATCGGCCAGCACCAAGCGACCCTCGGCGTCCGTGTTGCCGACGCGCACTCGCTGACCGGCATGCGAAACCAGGATCTCGTCCGAAACGTACGACTCGGCGCCGATGCTGTTGCGGACCGCCCCGATCTCGGCACAGACGCGGAGCCCCTTTGGCTGGAGAGCCGCCACCGTCTCGAGGAATCCGACGACTGCAGCGGCACCGCACTTGTCGCGGCTCATCCCGGCCATGTGTCCGCCCGCCTTGATGTCGGCGCCGCCGGTGTCATAGGTCAGTCCCTTGCCGGCGAAGAGCAGTGTCCGCTCGACCTTTCCCGATGGAGCGTACTCGAGGCGGATCACGCACGGCCGATGCCGCTCGACGGGCAACGACGCTCGAGCGACCGCGTGCAGCAGCGGGTACTCCTTCATCAGGATGGCAATCTCCGAGACGACCTCGACCGAGACCGGGCTGCCCACGAACAAGGCTCGGCAGGCTTCTGCGACCCGGGGAGGCGCCATCCGCTCCGGATCGGTGCCTCCGATGTCTCGTGCGACGCGTCGTCCGCGCTCGATCGCGCGGATGCGCGGAAGCCACCGCTTGGCACCCGGGGCGCTGATGCCGATCACCTCGACCGGCTCGAGCTCGCCCTCGCCCAAGGCCTCCCTTGCCTCGAGTGGCTGCCACAGGCTGCCGAGTGCTCCGAGCACGGCGACCGGACCGGCCTCACGATGGCGAGGCGCTTCGTCGGTCTCGATCCAGAGAAGCGGTCGACGCGCCCCGGCATCCCGTGCCCTCCGCATCGCCTGGCCCGCCGCGTCCGCGAAGCGACGGACATCGTCGTGGTCGCGATCGATGCGACCGGTGGGAGCGACGATCAGCCGACCCCCGGCGAGCTCCGGAGCCGCGAGGAAAGAGACGGACTCGGAGAGGCGGGCGTCGACGGCCGCTCGAGCCTGGAGGTATCGTTGGATGACCGGATGCTCGTGGCGCGAGACGTCCGACGAGACGATGAGAACGGCATCGAATGACCCGTTCGCCGAAGCCGCCGTCGTCGTGTCGGTGACGATCTCGAGTCGTGGCGTCGCCATGGAGGCTCCTTGTTCTTCGAAGAGGCGTACGATCGCGGACTCGCCTTCCGGTTCGACATCCGAGGCTGCACATCCCCGACATCCTTCCGGACCCGCCCAAGCGAGCCCGCTCCGCGAGTCGGCAAGTTTCCCCACTGGAGGTTCGAGTCTCAAGTCCGCTCTCAGGTGGAGACGATTGAACCGCCAGGCGAAGTCTCGGCAGAGGGAGCCGGCCTGAAAGGACGGGGCGATGCAGAGCAAGATACTGGACGCGGCACTCCAGCCACTGCTGGCGATGTGTGCCCGCGCTCTGGACATCAGCGATCAGGCCTACGACATCCGCCCATCGAGCGGTGGTTGGAAGTCGGGGCGCCAGGTTGTGGTCTCCTTCTCGGGAGACCTGCAGGGCCAGCTCGCCGTGACCTTCTGCGGATCGGTGGCCGATCAGATCGTGCGCTGGGTGGTTGATGTCGTCGGCGATCCGGAGCTCGCGACCGATCCTGTCTCGAAGAGTGCCTTGCGCCTCAGCGGGATGGCCGAGTTCACCAATCAGCTCTTCGAGCAAGCGGCTGCACACTTTGCTGACCAAGGCGTGAAGATCAGCGCTCAGCAGCCCGAGGTACATGACGGCAACGAGTTCCATCCGACGCCGACCAACCTGGTCGCCCGTCGACATCTTCCCGCTGGGGAGGGGGAAGTGATCCTCGAGCTCTCGGCGAATCGCCTCGACGACGACGTGCAGCTTTGAGGGGATCTCGACGATCGCCCGCCAGCTGGAAAGGAACGGCGCAAGGGGTGACGCTCGGGAAAAGGGGAAGAAGGAGAGAGTAGGTGCGTTTTACGCCCCTGGGGCAGGGACAACCCTTGGCCGTTGGTTCTTGGGACTAGCCCAAGAGCCCCGCAAACCGCGTCGACCTGGCGAATACCGAGCGGTCTCGAAGCCGCTCCGGGATCGCACGGAGGGCCCGGTTTGTTACTTCGATTCCCGATTAAATCGGGTCCGAAAGTCGGACAGATCGAACGCGCTAATGGACCGGTGCTTAGGACGACGTGAACGTCCTTTTGAGATTCTGCCGACGCGCGATCTTTGTCACCCCGACATCCGGAGAGGCGAGGGGCCGCGAGCCCGAATCGCCAGCGGCCGCCTGCTCGGGCAGAAAGGCTCGTGGCCTCGAGGGCACGCGAGGCAGGGGCCTGAGTCCGACTTGTCGGCAAGTCGAGCGCAGAAGCTGGCACCGAAGTCACGGCGTCGTGCGCAGCGTCACGGCGCGTCGTACCTCTCATGGAGAGCGGTCCTCGCGGTGCCCGTTGACTCAGCGCCTGTCGGTGCGGACGCACCGCGATGGCGCTCGCGTGCACGCATGGCCTGACGTTGAGCTTGCGGTGCTCGACGAGGGGAATGAGGGCGTGACGCCGGTTGGCCTGTCTGGCCGTGTGTCCGCTCGGCTCGGTGCGGACGCACTCTGTCGTCCTCAGACGACGCCGCGACGGATCGTGACGGTCTCGTGATTGCCCGAATCCCCGGCCTCGATCAGGATCTTGAGAACCTTACCTTGAGCGCTGGCCGGGATGAACACCGAGCCGCCGCAGGGGCTGGTCTCGCAATCGAAGGAACCGATCTCTTCACCTTCGACCGTGACCGTGACTGAGACTGGAGGGGTGCCGATTGCCGTGACGTTGAGGTATTCGTCATGTTGTACGGGACTCGGGAGCATCGTCACGACGATCATGCAGACCTCCGCTCATAGGGCAGCATCAACGCAACTGGTAGTGGTCGATCAACGCCCCAGCAAGCTCTGCAGCACGAGCACCCAGCGGCTCCTGGTCGGCGATCTCGAACAGACGATCGAGATACGGGGCTGCTGAGAGCAACTCACCCATCTCATCTGGTGTGTCGTCCGATTCGGTCGCAAGACTGAGGTACAACTGCAAAAGGGATCGTCCCGCCTGCTCGTCGGATTCAAAAAGGCATTGGGCCAGCGCAACTCGGGCGATCTGACGGGCTGATTCGCGGCGGGTGAGGCGCCGGAGCTGATTGGCGAATTGCACTCGTTCGACGGGCGGAAGAGTCGTCGGGCGGCTTGCTTCCAAGAGATCGAGGCAGAGTGCGTCCGTGGCGCCATCCAAGCGGACGAGTGCCGTAGCGGCGAGGGCTCGAAAGCCACTCGGACCCGTCGTCGTGAGCGCGATCTCCTCGAGAGCCTGAAGGGCGCGGGAATCACCTTGGCCGGCGAAGTGACGGGCCGCCGAGAGGCGGCGAGAGATGTCCACGGAGTCCAGATCACGGGCAAAGAGGTCGTCGGCGGAATGATCATTCCACCTGGCAAACAGTGCCATTGCGATCCCGATCAGCTCGGAGTCCTCGGGGAAGCTCTCGATCGCATGGCGGTAGGTCGGAGCCAAGTCCGGTGAGGTGATCCGGCTCAAGGACAGCACGTTGGCCGCTGCCCGACGGACCAGGGGCGGAGCCTCGAGCAGGAGGGGGCGGATGCTCAGTCGAACTCCGTCGACCGCTTCGGCCACGAAGGCCGCTGCCCAGATTGCCTCGGCGATCGAGCTCTCGTCCTCGCTGGCGAGGTTGGCAGCCAAGAGGGCTTCGGCGTCCGCCGAGGAGAGAATCGGAAAGCGCTCGGCGAGGTTGGCGATCATGGCGGTGAGCAGCCGCCGCTCAGCCCGGCTCCGCGCCGGCCTCTGAACGGAGGAGGGTGCGTCGTCTGTCAGCCAGCCGATCGTGCGGTTCAAGAACCCAGAGGCGCTCGACTCGTCATTGACGCGCCCGAACTGCCGCCGGAGCCAGTCCAAGACCGGGCTCCCGAGCTCCTGGATCTCCGGAGTCGACTCGACTCGCTCGAAGGCCCTCTCCGCTTCGATCGGCACCGGAGTCTGCTCGGGCGTCTTGGCCGCGGCCAGCGCCAGCAGCTCAACAACCATGGGCACGGCGCGGCGGACGTCTTCGGGCACCTCGAGCTCGGCGATCGGGCTCCGGTCGGGCTCGGTCGGAGTGGTGCTGACGAGGCTCTTCACCCACCAGATCGCGGCGGGAACCGCGAGAGCGATCCCGATACTGAGCAGCAGAAGAAACCGTCGGCCGTTCGAGTGGCGCGAGTGACTGCCCGGAGTGATCCGGTGTACCCGCGGCTCGGGCCGACGAGGCAGGCGGGCTCGAATGCGTGCCAGGGCGCGCTTGCGCTCCGCGGGCGTGAGAGTCGCCTCGGGAGCGTCGGCGAGCTCGACTTGGGCCTCCGCCAGCTCGTCGGGCTCGATCGGTCGTTCTCGATAAGTGGTCAGCAGCTGCTGCGCGACGCGTTCGGCCTGGATCTCGCCCTGCAATGCCTGGAGTTCTTGCGAGAGCTTCGCCGGTGCGACGACCTGGTCGACGGGCGAATCCGTCCACCGAGACGCGGGCTCGAGGGCGAGCAGTTGAGCCTGGGGGACTGCCCGGCGCAGAGTCTGTAGATCGTGCAGAGAGGAACCGATACCCAGCACCACCACATCAGCGGTGTGTGACCGGGGATGAGCGATCGCCTTCTCGACAGTCGAAACGTGATCGATCAAGAACTGTTCATCGGTGCATCGAATCGCGACTCCTACGCTCAGGATTCGCAGCATCTTAGACCCCTTCAGCTTGGTTGGAGTCTCTCTCCTTCGACCCGTGGCCCTCGCATCACGGAGAGATCGCACGGCCCCTTGGTTTTGTTACCAGAAATACTCAGGGAATCTGCAATGGCAGACAACGACCGATTCGCAAGCTTCTCGGAGCAGCGTCGGTGCAAATATCCCGGATTTAGTCAAAAATGGTGTAACAGATTCGCTGTTGCGGGCGATCCCAACAGGGCACAGGTGGGTTACCCAAACGGAGAGAGGACGACTTCATGCCGAGGTCGGTCCGGGGCATTTCGGACAGAGAGCTCGATCCCGGGCTCGCGCCGAACGCCGGTCCGTGGTTGGAGCAATTCCACGAGCGCATCTGTGGGCGGGTCGTCGGAGCTCTCGTCCGACGAGGTTGGTCGAGTGATGCTGCGTGGGATGCCGTCGGCGACCTGCTGGTCGACATCCTCAGCGGCAAGCTGATCCCACCCGGTGACGGACCTCTTGGTGCCTGGGTCTACGTCATCGTCAAGCGCCGACTCATCAGCGCGGCTCGCCGTCGAGTGCCGGTCTCCCTCACGACTCAGGTGTCGGATCCCGAGGAGGAGCCGATCGACGCCCTGCTCCAGCGAGAGCAGGCAGAGGCGCTTCATGCGGCCATCGAGACGCTGAGCGAGAAGGAGCACGCCGCTCTGATCGGCCGCTTCGTGGATGGGCTCAGCTACGTCGAGCTCGCCAAACGCCTCTCGGTCTCGGAAGGGGCCGTCCGCAAGCGCATCTATGAGGCGCGTCGCAAGCTCGAGCGCCTTCTCTGAAGCGTCGCTCGCGGGCAGCCAGTTCCGGCTGTCGAGGATCGCTTGGCTTCGCTATCCTGGTAGCAACCAACCAGAGATTCAGCGGAGGAGGGTCCGATGCCCCGGATAGATGTTTCCCACTTGGCACCCGCAGCCCCCGACCGTGTCTTCGAGATCTACTCTGACATCCGTCGAGTCGCCGATCGCGTCGATGCCATCAAGAACATCGAGATGCTGACGCCCGGTCCCGTCGGCCAGGGCACTCGCTTTCGCGAGACCCGCGTCGTCTTCAAGAAAGAGCACAACGAAGAGCTCGAGTTCGTCGAGTTCGTGCCCGGGAAGAGCTACACGGTCGGTTGTACATCGTGCGGCGCCGAGTATCGGACGCGCTACGACTTTCGCCCCGAAGGCTCCGGAACTCGCGTCGACGTCGTGATGCAGATCACTGCGATGACGCTCGGTGCCAAGCTCTTCGCTCCCCTCGGCTTCTTGATGTCCAAGTCGATGCGCAAGTGCCTCGAGGCCGACATGGTCGCCCTCGACAAGGTCTTTGAGAAGACAGCCGAGGCTTCGGCCGGAGCATGAGGGGCAGGGCGGCCGCTCGAAGGCGACCGCCCGTCTTCTGGTTCAGTCCCGAAGCTCCCAGCGCAGCTCACCCGAGAGCGTCCCGGAGATTCCCGGTCGGGCGGCCCGTCGAAAGCGTCGGCGAGCGGCCTCGTCGAGAGCGTGCACTTCGCCATCGGCCCGGTACTCGCTCTCCTGCTCGCCATCTCGGGAGCAGGTGAGCGTCAGAGCATGCTCGACACCACCGTCTCGGATCACGAGGTCGACTCGGGAGCCCGGCCGAGGCTCGACTCCGAACGGATGTCGCGGGTGTACTTCGGCCAAGCCCACGATCGTCATCACGGCAGAGCCCGAGAGCCGACCGGAGTCGGACCGACCCCGACGGGAGCTCGAGACGACCGGATCGGAGGCGCGGCTCTTGCCATCTGAATCCCGAACACCCGATGCGGTCGGGCTGCTCGAGAGACCGGCGATGGATCCGGCGGCGCGACCGAGCCGTGCACCGGCGGAAGGGCCCGAAGGGCTGGCGGGCCGTGATCCGATTGCACTGGCGGAGGGGCTCGAAGGCCTCGCGGGTCGTGATCCGAATGCACCGGCGGAAGGGCTCGAAGGCCTCGCAGGGTCCGGGCGGTTCGAGAGACCGGCGATGGATCCGGCTGCGCGACCGAGCCGCGCTCCGGCCGAGGACCCGGTGGGACCCGGAGGTCGTGAGCCGCGTAGACCGGCCGAGGGTCCTGAAGGTCTCGCAGGACCCGGATCGTCCGGGACGCCTGCGATGGATCCGGCCGCGGGGCCAGCCGAAGGGCCGGAGGGACCCGCGGATCGGGGGCCGGACGAAGACGAAGCAGAGCCGGAGCCACGACGAGAAGGTGCCTCCGGAGGTCGGTCCTCACTGCCGCGCGTCGAGCGTGTGCGCGGACGGGCCGACCGGCCGCGGCGTGGCTCGGGTTCCGGCTCGGCGTCGGAGCGCGGCGCCGTCGGGCGAGCTCCGGTCGCCCGGCGTCGGCTCGCCCGGCTCTCTGAAGCTCCGGTTCCTCCGCTACCCGAAGCGTCCGCGCGGGATCCCGAGTGAGGGAATCCTCCGCCGGCGCCGCCGCCCACGCCGATTCCGGACGGCTCGGGAGAGCTGTCGGAGGCTCGTGTGCGATCTCGAGGAAGTCGGGCACCACCGCCAGAAGCCGCGCCGGCGCCGCGACGGCTCGAGGAGCGGGAAGGGGCATCGGCGCGGTTTCGTCCGCGGGCTCTGGAGGGGGGCGTGTCTTCGGGTAGCGTCTCCGTCGCTCGCGCTCCTCGTCTCGAAGATCCGGATCCCGTCTCCGGGGCCACGTCGGCACCGCGTCGATTCAAGGCGCGGGGAGCGGTTTCGGTGCCGCGCACACGACGACCGACGCTCGGTGGCAGGCCCGGCGCGTCTTCGGTGGCGAGAGCTCGACGACCGGTACTGCCCGCTTTCGCACCCGGCAATCGAGGTGCGGCAGCTCGGCCGGAACCGGAACGGGCACTTCTCTGGCCACGCGCTCCCAATGTGGAGCGTGCGGTGCCCTCGCGGCTGCTGAGGCGGAGCCCCGGCCCGTCCGCGTATCGCTCGAGCACGCTCTTCAGCCAGGCGCGCCCTCGGGGTGAGAAGGGCATGACGCGATCGTCTTCCCAATAACGAGCCGTGACGCGACCGTCGCTCCTCCGCTCGAGGCGGAGCTGACGCGACTCGTCGGGCGTCCGCATCCAGCAGACGGTTCCGGTCCCGAGAGAGAGGCGGCCACTCCGAATGGTGAGGTCGCCTTGGACTTCGAGGTCCGTGACGTCGTCCTCCGACACTTCGGCCACGGGGAGACCGTCCTCGGGGTCTGGCTGGGTCCATCGAGCCGTGCCCACGGAGAAGATCAGAGTGGTGAGGCCCAAGAGGGGCCAAAGAGCGGCCGCACCGCGTTGTCGCGGGCGGGCCTGTCGAACGAGTGACATGAGTCTTTCCTCCAATTCGGATCGGCGGGCCATCGCCAACGTGGCGAGGCCACGGGAGTGAGACGATTGGAGTGCCACGGTCATCAGCTGCCGCGCGTAGAGCGACGCCGAGATTCCGTTTGCGATCACGGCCTCGTCACAGGCCTTCTCGCGCTCGAGGCGTGCGCGCCGCCACGCCGCCCAGAGAAAGGGGTCGAACCAGTACACTGAGCAGAGGAATCGGGCCGCGATGAGCGCGATCCAGTCGTGTCGGCGAATGTGCGTGAGCTCGTGCATGAGGACGACGCGGCGTTGCTCTTTGGGCCACGACCGCGCATCGATCGGTAGGAGAACGAAGGGCTTCAGCCAACCGCCCGTCATGGGGGAGGAGACGCCTCCGGAGAAATGCAGCGCGGGCGTTCGCGTGAGTCCGACGGTCGAGGCGACCGCATTCACGAGCAGCCGCCACTCTTCGGTCTGATCGGGGGAGGCCTGGCGCGTCAGGCCACGAGCTCGCCGCAGGCCGAGGCCGAGAGCCGTCAACTTCGCGAGTGCGATCACGAGCCAAATCCCGACCAATGCTTCGGACCACGAGACGGGCGTTGGCTCGGTGATCTCGATCGGGGCCGCGGTGACCGTCGGCAGAAGCTCGGCCTCCGGCACATCCGTCGGGAGCGCTCGATCTTCCGAGGCCGTGGGCGGAGTAACGAGGAGCGCTTCTGAGACGGCTTCGTTCTCGGGGATCGCCGACGAGGATTCGAGGCCGGGCAGTCGCCAGCCAGGGAGAAGGCTGAGCAGTGGAGCGAGAGCGACCCCGGAGAAGAGCAGCGACCAAAGAGCGACCCGTTGCCGGGCCGGCCGATGTCTCAGCAGCGTGGCCAGCAACCATGCTCCGATCGAGAGCGCCAGCACTCGCCCCGCGATCTCGCTCGCCGCGGGCAGGGACTCGAGGATCGCCGGGACGGTCATCGTTCTTCCTCCGCTTCGCGCAAACGCTCGATGAGCGATTCGAGGCGAGCCACGTCGTCGGGAGAGAGCTCGGGGCGTCGCAGGTCGAGCAATGCCGCGAGCGCGCCCTCGGCCGAGCCGTCGAAGAAAGTCTCGACGACCTGCTCGAGAGCCGAGCGGCGTGCCCGGTCGCGAGAGACGGTCGGAAGGTAGACGTAGCGCGGTCCATCCTGCCGGTGCTTGAGGTGCCCCTTCTCGACCAGGATGCGCAGGATCGAGCGAACGGCGGCGTTGCTGGTGCCGTCCGCGAGCCCGGCTTGCACCTCGGAGGCGGTGGCCTCCTCGAGGCCGTAGAGAAGGTTCATCACCTGCCGCTCTCTTCGGCTGAGCTCCGGCAGCGGTGCCTTTCGCTTCGAACGCGCCATGAACGATTGCTCATAAGAAGGAATGAATGAACGGTAGATTGGCGAGCGTCGCTCGACGCGCCGCCGATGACGTGAGACTCCAAACAGACTACGCACCGAGTCGTCGCTCTGCGAGCCTCAAGTGTAGAAAAATCTTCACTATGAAGAAAAATCAACCCCGACGTCCGCAGCGCCTCCGAGAAAGGGAGTCCCCGGAAAGGCCCGGCTTCCCCGATGCTGACGCCGAGACCGAAGCGGGTCGAACGCGATTCGTCGGCGCGGCTCGCGCGGCTCGCGCGGCCCGCTCGAGCGTCAGGGCGTCTTCTGCACGTTGCCGAGCCCCGAGACGTTGAGCGCCTCGACCAGCCCGATCCCGACGAAGAAGTAGTCTTGGTCCTCACCGACGGAGAGGTTCCAACCGTATCCGACCTGGAGCAGGTCGCCCAAGATCGTCAGGTGGGCACCGACTCCGATCTCGACCGCATCATCGTCGAAGTTGAGGGCGGCGACGTTGAGACCGAGACCCGGATCGAGCCCATTCCAAAAAGGCGCCCAGCCATCCGACTCTCGAGTCTCCTCCTCCTTGCGGTAGTGGAGGGTCCACGAGACGCCGGGCGCTGCTTGAAAGCTCTCATCATCGCGAGGCACGGGGGTGCCGTTGACGAACCGCCGGCGACCGCGGCCTTGACGATTCGCGAAGATGACGTGCGAGTCGAGAGTCGGATAGAGCCCGCGCCCGATCACCTCGAGCGTCTGTCGGTGCTCGGCGAGCGGCGGCTTTCCCTCTTCGCCGCTCACGAGCTGCGCCACGATCTCGACTCGCTCTCCCGGGCTGGCCAACCGGTCCAGGTTGAACGCACCCGGCAACACCTCGTCGATGGGGCGCTCGATCACGTCGTCGGCGAGCTCCGCGCCGATGTCCTCCTTCTCGACGTTCTCGCTCAGTCCGAGCGTGAATCCGCCGGCGGCGAGCTCCTGGCCGAGGCTCGTCACGAAGTTGGAGACGGCTGGGTAGTCGTCGAACATCGGCACGGCTTCGCGCAGCGCATCGATGGCCAGGTCCTGAAGGTTGGCTCGCAGGGTCTGGGCGACGCTCTTCACGGCCGGCGTGAGTCCTTCGATGGCGGTGTCGATCAACGCTTCGACCGTCGCCAGCTCTCGAGCGACGCCCCGGATCTCCTCGACGACCGTCCCGAGCCGCGTCGGAATCGTTCCGACTCGCTTGGCCAGCGCGAAGACCTGCGAGGGATCGGTGAGCCGATCGTTGCCCAGATCGTCCAAGAGAGTCTCGACCTCGGTGCGGAGCGTATCGAAGTTACCCTTCACGCTTCGGAACCGGGTGGCGAGGTCGCGAAGGCGAGTGACGAGGTCGGCACCGGCACCGTTGTCCTCGAGCACGGTCGCCAGCTCGTCCAAGTCGGCGACGGCGAACTCTTCGAGGCGGTCGCCCAGGCTGCGCACGAAATCACCCAGCTTGGTGCGCAGCTCACGAGAGAAGTCCCGGAGCCGCTTGCGCAAATCGGAGTCGTCGTCCCGCAGGTCATTGAGGAATCGTGCCCAATCGGCCGACAGGGCGAAGCGACGCTGCACCTCCTCCCAACGCTTTTCGGGGATGCCGAGCAAGCTCTTGGGAGCGTTGCCACCGCCCGTCTCGAGTGTGTCGTAGTTCTCGATGTGGAGTCGTGAGCGCTCGCCGGCGCTGTTGACGAGGTAGGCGAGGAGCTTGAGGCGATGCGCGTCGCGCCCGCTCTCGATAGCCTCGCGATCGCGCGCGATGCGCTTCTCCAAGGTCTGTACCCGGAACTCGATCAGCTCCGTCGCGACGGCGATCGACAACGGCTCGCCGTCGGGCAAGAGGCGGTCCTCGAAGTCGAAGATGAACTCCTCGGTGGCGGAGTTCAGGAAGTCGCCGGTCTCGGGATCGGTATCCAGACGCAGCCCTTCGGAGCGCGCGTAGTCCTCGAGCGCGCTGCTCAGAACCCGTATCAAGCGCTCGGTCACCTCGGCGCGCTGACGGACGGCGTCCTTCAACGCTTCGATCTCTCGGCGGGAGGCCTCGAGGCCTTGGGACCGCATCGCCTGCACGTCGGCATCGACGCGGCGAGACAGTCGAACGTAGTCCTGGAGCGAATCGATCAGCCGTCGCGTCTCGACGAGCTCTTGCGCTTCCTGGTCCGACTCGGCCGCGATGGCATCGCTCTGCGTCGAGCCGGCGGCCAGCTGGCGCAGCTTCTCGCGGTCAGGATCGATCCGCACGCGGCTGCGATAGTCGAGCGGGCCGAGATGGCGCTGGCTGTCGATCGCGTTCTGCTCACCGTCGTGCGTGCGCTCCTCGACGGAGAGGGTCTGAGCGAGGCCAGTGTCCGATTGGTCGGGAGGCGAAGGGGGAGAAACCGTGCGACAGGCGGCGATCGTGAGGAGTGGCAAAAGAAGGACGAGGCGTCTTGCCCTGCTGCTCGGGATCACGTCAGGCCCTCCTCATCGTCTTGCTGCTCGCCGATCGCGAAGGCCAGCTCCACCTGCAGGCGGCGTTTGGCGTCGCCCGAGCGCAATGCGGCCGCGATCGTGTCCTCGAGCCCGTAGACGACAGAGACGACCTTCGCGGAGCCCGGCAGAGCATCCTGCATCTCGTCGAGCAGGGAGGCGTCCAGCACCGACGTGTCCGGTGCATAGACGACGCGTCGCGTGCCCGGGAAGGCCTCCGCCCGCCCGATCGCGATCTCGAGCATGCGCTCGATTCCGCGCGGCTTGCCCACGATCAGATACACGACCGAGACGGGCTCGGCGATCAAGCTGCGCAGGATCGCCATGGAATCGCCGGCATTGGGGTCGGACTTCGTCGGCAAGACCGTGAAGATGGCCATGTCACCCTCCAAAGCTCTCGGAACCGCGCCAGTACGAGTTGTCGGCCGTTCTCCCGATCGGCCATTTTCCCGTCGGGAGCCTACGAGGACGGGTCACTCGATGCCACGAGAATTCGAGGCCCCTTCGATCTCACCGGTCAGTCTTGTCCATCTGCGCGAAGGTCACGACGTGGCCGCCTGGTGTCCAGATGGCGATCTCGGTGCTGCCATAGAAGGTCTTGCGCTCTTCGAAGATGTGCCGGTCGCCGGCGAGTGCCTTTCGAAAGGGCTCGAGATCTTCGACCTCGATGAAGAGAGCGGTCGTTTTGATCGCTTCCGCGACGGCCGGGACGTCCTTTTCGACGCTTGCCTTGGTCTGGATCATCAGCTCGATGCCGTCGCGCTCCATCATCACGAACCAGAGCCGATCGCCTTCGGGCACCTCGGCCGTCTTCTTGAATCCGAGCCGATCGACCCACAGCTCGAGGCAGGGCTCGATCGTGTCGACGACCAGGATGGGGGTCATGCGCTTGAGCTTCATGGCGGGTTTCTCCGTCGCCTGGGTTGCGTCTTGAAGTGAGAAGCCGAGCGTACCCGCCAGCAGCCCGGCGGTCGCGATCCAGTGGGACCATTTCATCGAGTCGCTCCAGTGAAGGTGAAGGGATTCTCTCTGACGACTATCGATTGCAACGAATGCGGTCGCCTGCGTCTTGGAAGAATGGAACATGAAAAGGGAACCGCGCCGCGAAGAGAAGGCCCAGGGAACCGCGCCGCGAAGCAAGCGGCCGTGGGCAGGCGTCCGCTCATGAAGCGCTGACCGCGAGCGAAGCAAGCGGCACCGGCTCTCGAACGGAGGAGGTCGCCCATGGCGTCCCCCAAAGCAAGGGCCCCGGAGCGGCGAAGGCCCGAAGGAACCGCGCCGCGAAGCAAGCGGCCCAAGACCGATCGCCGCCTCATCCAGCGACAACCGCGAGCGAAGCAAGCGGCACCAGACCGATCGCCTCAGTCGCGTTCCCGCAACCACTCGGTGGGCGAGACTCCGGCGAGCTCGCGGCAGTCGAGGCAGAAGTGGGGCTGGTCGGCATAGCCGGACGCCAGCGCGACACCGACCAGATCGGTCGGTCGCTTCTCGAGCATCACGAGCGCCGCCTGCAAGCGATAGATGCGCTGGAGCTGCTTGGGGCCGAAGCCCACCTGACTCCGAAAGAGCCGGCTCAGGTGTTGACGGGTGACGTTCAGCTCCGAGGCCACGTGGTCGATCGACACTCCGCCGCGATCCAGCCTGCGACGGGCGGCTGCCACGCGCGGGTCGACCGTTCGTTCCCGAGCGCGCTCGGCCAGCGAGGTCATCCAGCGCTCGATGCGCTGCGCCGGAGGCGCATCGACGACGGGATGCCAGGCCAGGCTCGGTGCCAGATCCGCCAGGGGCACCGTGCGATCGGTGAGCTCGTGGGCGGGGAGGCCCAGGATAGCGGCCGCACCACCGGGGCGAAATCGCACCGCCAACAGATCGATCGCACTCGAGGTCTCGATGACCTGAGCGCGCGTCATCGCTCCGACGACGCGGGGATCGGCTTGAGCCTCGAGGTCGATGAGGATGTCGATGCATCCGTCGGGCAAGACCCGGACCCGGCTCGGGCCTTCATCGGCGGCGGCGCGATGTGTCCAAAAGCACTCGACGAAGGGCGCCAGGATCGGTGGCGGGGCGAGCTCGCGGTAGCCGCCGCTCAATCGTCCACCTTCGTCACACCGATCGACAGTGTTCCGCTACTGAGCTTTCCTTCGCACGCGTGCGCCGCGTCGTCGACGGAGCCGAGCACGAGCTCGCTCCCCAGCGTTTGATCGAGGATGAACTCTCGCCACTCTTCGATCGCGGACTGCGCCTCGGCGGGAGCCTTCAAGTGCAGGCGGATGCGATCCGAGACATGCAGATCGGCGTCGCGGCGAGCGTTCTGGATCAAGCGCACGACGTCGCGGGCGACGCCTTCGCGCTCGAGCTCGGGGGTCATCGCGACATCGAGGGCGACGACGCCGTCGTTGGTGGGCAGGGACGCGATCGCGAGATCCTCGAGGCCCTCTCTGGGCTGGAGCCGCAACGTGTACTCATCCTCTTGCAGCGCGTGGCCGGCCACCTCGATCTGGCCGTCAGCATTCTGCGACCACTCGCCTTTCTTCGAGGCGACGATGACCTTCTTCATCTCCTGGCCCAGGCGCGGGCCGAGCGCCCGAGCGTTGACGGCGAGCACGAAGCTGCCGAGCGACTCGAGGTCCTCCGAGACGCGCACGTCCTTGATGTTGACCTCGTCGCGGACCAGGTCGAAGTACGGCTGGAGTCGCGCCGCACCACTTCCGGCGACCGTCAGCGAGGCAAGCGGCAAGCGCACGCGCAGGTTCTTCTCGCTGCGCAGACCGAGCGCCGTCGAGCACACGTCGCGGATGCGGTCCATGTCCTGGACCAGCTCGGGATTCGACGGCAGCTCGCTCGCCTCCGGCCACGAGGTGAGATGCACGCTGCGCTCACCGGTCAGGCCGCGATAGACCTCCTCGGTGATGAGCGGCAGCAGCGGCGCCGCCACGCGGCAGAGCACGTGCAGCGCCGTGAAGAGCGTGTCGTAGGCGTCCTGCTTGTCCTGGTTCTTCTCGGGGCTCCAAAAGCGCGGCCGCGAGCGACGGATGTACCAGTTGTTCAGCGCGTCGAGGTAGCTGCGCACGATCTGGCAGGCCTCGGAGAGCTCGTAACGATCCAGCGCCGAGCCGGTCTGCTCGACCAGATCGCGCGTCTTGGCGAGGACGTAGCGATCGAGCTGCCCGGTCTGATCGGTTCGGAAGCTCGCCTCGACGCCGTCGGTGTTCGCGTACAGGCTGAAGAAGTACCAGGCGTTCCAGATCGGATTGATGATCAAGCGCACGACCTCGCCGATCGCCTTGCCCTCACGGTCGATGGCGAGGTCGTTGCCGCGCAGGATGGGCGAGGAGACGAGGAACCAGCGGAGCGCATCGGAGCCGATGGTCGAGAAGACCTCGTCGGGGCTCGGATAGTTGCGCAGGCGCTTGGAGAGCTTCTTGCCGTCCTCGTCGACGACGACGCCGTGGCAGATGCAGTTGCGGAAGGGCGGGCGATCGAAGAGCGCCGTGCCGAGCACCATGAGCGTGTAGAACCAGCCGCGCGTCTGTGCGACGTACTCGACGATGAAGTCGGCCGGGAAGTGGCCTTCGAACCACTCCTTGTTCTCGAACGGGTAGTGCACCTGCGCATACGGCATCGAGCCCGACTCGAACCAGCAGTCGAGCACCTCGGGGATGCGGCGCATCGTGCTCTTGCCGGTCGGGTCGTCGGGATTGGGACGCGTGAGCTGATCGATGAACGGCCGGTGCAGGTCGGTCGGGCGCACGCCGAAGTCGCGCTCGAGCTCGTCGAGGCTGCCGTAGACGTCGATGCGGGGATAGTTCGGGTCGTCGCTCTTCCAGACCGGGATCGGTGAGCCCCAGAATCGGTTGCGACTGATCGACCAATCGCGGGCGCCCTCGAGCCACTTGCCGAACTGACCGTCCTTGATGTGCTCGGGGATCCAGTTGATCTGCTGGTTGAGCTCGACCATGCGATCGCGGATCGCCGTCACCTGGACGTACCATGAGCTGAGCGCCTTGTAGATCAGCGGCTCGTCCGTGCGCCAGCAATGCGGGTAGTTGTGGACGTAGGTCTCGTGCTTGACGAGGCGGCCTTCGTCCTTGAGGCGCCGGATGATCGGCTTGTTGGCGTCGAAGACCTGCAGACCGACGTAGTCCGTGATCTCGGCCGTGTACTTGCCGGAGTCGTCGACCGGGCACACGACCTCGATGCCGTTCTCGGCGCACACGACCTGGTCGTCCTCGCCGAAGCCCGGCGCCATGTGCACGACGCCCGTGCCTTCCTCGGTGTCGACGAACTCGGCGCCCAGCACACGGAAGGCGTTCGGCTGCTCCTTGAAGTAGGGGAAGAGCGGCTCGTAGGTGCGGCCGACGAGCTCTTGGCCCCGGATCGTGCCGACCTCGCGCGCGCCCTCGAGGAAGTCCGCGTACTTCTCGGTCACTTGCGCGCCGACGACGTACCGCGTGCCGTCCTTCTCGAACACGGCGTACTCGATCTCGGGACCGACCGCGAGCGCCAGGTTGGAGGGCAGTGTCCAGGGCGTGGTCGTCCAGACCAGGATGTCCATCGGGCCGTCGTCGCCGCTGGCGGCGGTCAAGCGGAAGAGCACGGTGACCGCCGGGTCTTGGCGTGGGCGGTAGGAGTTGTCGAGGCGCGTCTCGAAGTTGGAGACCGGTGTCTCGGCCGCCCACGAGTACGGCATGACGCGGTAGCCTTCGTAGACGAGCCCCTTGCGGTAGAGCTCGGCGAAGGCCCACATCACGCTCTCCATGTAGGAGAGGTCCATTGTCTTGTAGTCGTTCGTGAAGTCGACCCAGCGCGCTTGGCGATGAACGAACCGCTCCCACTCGCCGGTGTAGCGGAGCACCGCTTCGCGGCATTGCGCGTTGAAGGGCTCGATGCCGAACTCGAGGATCTTTTGACGGCCCGAGATGCCGAGCTTCTTCTCGATCTCCATCTCGGCCGGCAAGCCGTGGCAGTCCCAGCCGAAGCGTCGTTCGACGCGCTGACCCTTCATGGTCTGGTAGCGCGGCACCACGTCCTTCACGTAGCCCGTGAGGAGATGCCCGTAGTGGGGCAGCCCGTTGGCGAAGGGCGGTCCATCGTAGAAGACGTACTCGCTCGACTCCGGCCGACTCGTCACCGACTCCCGGAAGATGCCTTCGCCGTCCCAGTAGGCGAGGATCGCCTCTTCGATCTTCGGGAAGCTGGGCTTGGGATCGACGATGGGATAGGGACGGGCAGTCGGTGTCTTGGACATCGTTCTCGTGGTTCTGGCGCTCGAGGAATCCGGGCCCCAGCGTCGCGCGGCCGTCGCGCCCTCCCCCGGCCCGGGAGAAGCCGAATATCGTAAGTAATCGGTCAAGAGGAAGAAAGAACTCAGGAGGGCGGGTCGGATCGCGAATGTCGGATCGCGGTTTCCTCCGGCTTTCTGAGTGGGACGGTGATCGTCCCCTGGGAGCGCTGGACGGCCTGCGTGAAGGACGCGGCCTTCGCCGACTTCGATGCGTTCACGGCCCAGGTGAACGTCGGGATCCTCCGGAACGCCGGGCTCGGGGACCCGGCGGGTCTATTGGAAGGCGCAGGCATCTCGAAAGTGGCGAGTCGAAGGAGGGAGTCCTCGGCCGTCTCGAACCTGCTCTATCGGCGCCGGACAGGCACGTCCCGGATGGACATCCTGGATCCGACCCACTCGGCCTCCTCCATGAGATGCCCGAAGTGGGGCGACTGGAGATCCTCCAGGGGCCGGCCGTGTCCATCCTCCGTCCAACTCTTGGCGTCGACGAGGAAGCGGAAGGCACGGCGATAGATCAACCGCGCGCGCACGTGGAGCGTCCCGCCTCCCTTCGGGGTCTTGAAGCGGTAGTGCGTCGTGTCTGTCTTCAACGCCGGTATCCGAGTATCGAGCAGCAGCCCACGAGCTTCCGTGAAGAAGACCGGCCCCTGGCCGTCGGGCCCGTGGTTGACCTTGGCGTACAGCTTCCCCGGCAGGCCCGCCCAGTAACCTTGTTCGCGCGGGCCCACGCCGCCGAGCTTGTGGATGATCTGCGTCGAAACGGGCTCGAGGTGTCGACCGTCCTCCTCTCGCCAAGCCTCAATGAGGAGGATCATGTTGCGAATGGTGACGCCGGTCGGGACGTGATGACCGGTGCGGTCATTCGTGATGGAGACGTCGGCGTGTAGGCGATCGGCCTTGATGACGCAGCTCAGGCGCAAAGTGACGGCATTCTCGAGGAACTCGGGGGTGGTGCCTTCGAGACGATGGGAGCGAATCGTGGCCGGGTCGCGTCGCAGCGGAGGGAAGAGGACGTTGCAGACCTGCTCCCCGCCGAAGGAGGGCATGTGGCAATTCACGCAAGGGGAGTAGCGCGGATCCTCGGGATCTCCGTAGGGTGAGGAGCGCCATTCGAGGTACGTCGGCTCGGACACCACGCCGCCGGGCTCCTCGAAGTCGCCGTCCTCGTCGGGGTCGTTCCGGTCCTGGTGACAAGCAGAGCAGACGTCGGCGGCGAGCTGAGGCTGGTAGGAGGCTCGCATGAGAGTCGGGAAGCGGTAGGTCGCATCTCCGAGGAGACCGTACTCGACCTGAGGGAAGTCGGGTCCCGCGGGACGCGTCAGCGTAACGACGCCCGGGTAGAGACCCGGGTAGTTGGAGCGGCTGACGTCGATGTCGGCGATCTTGTGACAAACCTCGCAGGAGACGCCGTGGACGGCCGCCGGCGAGAGCGAGTCGATGTCGTCCAGCGCCTGGAAGGGCTCGTGCATCCAAGTCTCAGGCTGATGGCAAGAGGCGCAGTCGGACTCGGGTTGATTCGGGGCGTGGATCGAGTCGCGGACGTAGACGAAGCCGTTCTGGCCGCCCGGCGTGCCCGTGCCGTCGTAGATGTCGTAGAGCCAGGTGTTGAGGCCCGCCCTCGCCATTGGGGAGTCGAGCCACTGCTCGAGCTGGTCTGGGTGGCAGCCGCCGCAGGTCCAAGGCTCGAGCGGAGTATAGGTCGGGTCGTCGTGAGCGGGCACTCTCTCGATCCGAACGATGAGGTCCTCGGCAGGAGTGTCGGTGAGGATCGAGCCGTTGAAGAACCCTTTCCGAGCGGCGACGAGGACGAGGCCGGTGCCCGTGGCCTCCAGGAGCTCGAAGCGTCCGTGCGCATCCGTGGTCGTGCGAATCGACGACGCTTGAAGCGAGACGATCGCGTCCGCGATCGGTTGAGAAGTCGAAGCGTCGAGGACGGTGCCTTCGATCTGCGAGAGAGCCACGGAGCCGGTGGCAAAGACGAAAGCGGAGGTGAGGGCCACGTGGATAAGACCGCGAGTCATGCTGCATCCCGCTTTCTCGGAGAGGACGAGTTCTGTGTGACGATTTGGAGTGAGACTCTACGTACCAAAGTACACTCAATCAAGTGAGTGACCTTCTTGACTATGTTGAGAGCGAGTGCGAGAGTGCGCGTCGTTTCGGAGGGCCAAGTGTTCTCCGAGACCGGGCGGAGACTGCGAGGGTGTGCCGCCGGAATGATCCGGCGCTCCCGTGGCCAGGAGGGGCTTCCATGAGACGATTCCGTGTCGTCCTGTTCGTCGTCGCGGTGGGCGGCTTCTTGTCGGTTTCGACCAGGGCCCAAGAGACCCTCTACCGGCTCAACGCTGGCGGGCCGGCGTTCACCGACGACTTGGGCCACTCCTGGAGAAGTGACGAAGGACTCGCCAACACGGGCAAGTCCATCGCGCGTCAACGGCTCGGCGGGGGCGCGATCTCCGATCCTCCCTACGACAGTCTGCGCTTCGACTCCGCGCCGGCTCCGGAGCTGAGTTATCGGTTGCCGGTCCCCGACGGCGTCTACGAAGTACGGCTGCACTTCTGCGAGATCCTGCCTCGCTACGCCGCCGTCGGTGCCCGCGTGTTCGATGTCGACATCGAGGGGCAGAGGAAGCTCACCGCCTTCGACATCTTCGCGCAGGTGGGGTTTCGGAAGTCCTGCGTCCAATCGCTCACTGGCACTCTCGTCGATGACGGGCTGCTCGAGATCGACTTCTATCGCAACGCTGGCGACCCCGCCATCTCGGGCATCGAGGTGATCGCGACTCCACCGCCGATCGACTTCGAGGTGGACGTGCTCACGACGCTGACAGGCCCGACGGTGGCCGCGCTTGGACCCGACGGCCGTGTCTACGTGGGAAGCGCGTTCGGCCGCATCGTGGCCTACGAGCTGGACGACGATTTCGGCATCGTTTCGACTCAGACCATCGGCACCCTCGAGAGTGCCTCGAGCAGCGCAATCCTCGGGCTGGCGATCAGTCCCTTTTCTGATTCCAACCCGGTGCGCCTCTACGTCGCTCACAGTCAGCTCTACGCCAACGGTGGAAGCTGCTTCGAGGGGTTTTCACCTTACTCCGGGCGCGTCTCGATCCTCTCCGGTCCGAGCTTCGACGTCATCGAGCCCTTGGTGACCGGGCTCCCGGTCTCCAACCAAGACCATGCCGTCAACGGCCTTGCCTTCGACGCGGCCGGTGACCTGATGATCCTCGTGGGGGGGACGACGAACGGCGGCGTTCTCGATTGCGCGATCGGTGGGCTCCCCGAGTCGCCGCTGTCTGGCTCGCTCGTCAAGGCCGCGATCACCCGTTCGGGCTTCAATGGCAGCCTCCTCTATCACGAAACCGCCTCGGGGCAACCCAATCAGGATCAGAGTGACGGCGACATCGTCGATTTGGATTCCGGCGTCGACGTGTCAGTGCATGCGGCCGGCCTTCGAAACCCCTTCGACCTGGTTTGGTCCACCCGCGGGCTGCTCTACGTCACCGACAACGGACCCAATCACGGCTTCGGCGACCGGTCGACCGGCGCGAGCTCTCAGGAGTCGATGAGCACCGACATTGACGAGCTCGACCTGATCGAGCCGAACGGCTACTACGGCCACGCCAACCGAAATCGGGGCCGCTCCGACCCACGGCAGAACGTCCACCACTACACCTGGGAGTGGGCGGTTCCTGGAGTGTTCACGCCGGCCATCACGACCTTTCCGTCATCGACGAACGGTCTGATCGAGTACCGGGCCGCGACCTTCTTCGGGGCCATGCGAGGAAACCTCCTCGCCCAGCGGTGGAACTCTGAGACCTATCGAATCGAGCTCTCACCCAGCGGCCAGTCCGTTTCCTCGGTGTCGACCCTGCCGCAGCCGCTTCGGAGCCTCGACCTGATCGCACTTCCAGGAGGGGCTCTCCTCGGAGTGGACTACTCGGGCGGACGGCTCTGGCTCGCCCGACCCAGGGATCCCGCTCTCGAGGGCTTTGCCGTGCTTGACGTTTTCCCGTGGAGGGCGCCTGCGGGTGGCGGCAACAGCTTCCAGATCGGAGGAGCCGGATTCGGAGACCTGTCGAACACTCGCGTCCTCATCGACGGGCAGGCGGCGACCTTGACCTCCGTCAGCTCGACCCGGATCCGGGGGACGGTTCCATCGATCTCACTCGTGCCGGATCGGCTGGTGGACGTGGTGGTCGAGGTGGGGGCGCGAAGCAAGACGTTGCCAAGCTCGTTCCGGTACCTGGAATGACGCCGGGCACGGCCGCGGTTTCCTCTCGTCGAGCTCGTCTCACGGTCGTGTAGCAGCTGCCCGGTGAGGCTTTTGGGTCACTCGATCGTTCTCACCGCCACGCCGCCTGGCTCCGCTTCCAAGCCCATTCGATCGTGCTCGGATCTTTGCCGACGTCGGTGCACAGGTACTTCGGATCCGGCCGCACACCGATGCGGCCCAAGTCCAATCGGTCGGCGTCCCAGCAAGTCTGCACGGTCGGATCGGCCTCCGTGCCGCCGCGACTGTGGTCTTGGCAGGCGACGCGCAGCAGATCGAAGCCGGAATCGTCGAGATGGATGTGCCGTCCCCGCAGCGACTCCGCGAAGCGAGCGGCTCGATCGCCGTGCTCGATGTCGGTGCCGTCGTCCTTGCGCTGAACGTCGTGGAGGAAGGCGAACAGCTCGACGACCTCGACTCGAGCGCCGGTGTGCTCGGCCAGGCGCAGGCCGTTCAGACGAACGCGTGCCCAGTGGGTCGCGCCGTGGATGCCGAGCCAGTCGAGCCGGAACTCGGCACGGAGCAGCTTGGCCAGGGAAACTTCGATCATCGTCTGCTCTCCAACCGCCACGTCGTTTCCCTTATCCTGCCATCTCGCGAGCCGCCCTGTCATGCGGCTCGAGCCGCGTGTCCCGACCAGGATGGGAGCCTCGATGTTCGGTGAGATCCGAAACGCCTCCGGTGAGAAGCTCGACTACTCTTTCCATCCGGGCTCGCAGGGCCGAAAGGACCTCGTCGTCCTCGGACACGGCGTGACCGCCAACAAGGATCGACCGTTCCTGGTCGCGCTCGCCGAAGGACTCTCAGCCGGCGGGCGACCGGCGCTCCGCTTCTCATTCTCGGGCAACGGGGCGTCAGAGGGTGACTTCGTCGATTCCTGCATCAGCAAGGAGGTCGACGATCTGGGTGCCGTGCTCGAGGAGTTGAGCGACTATCGGATCGCCTACGCCGGTCACAGCATGGGCGGTGCGGTGGGGGTGCTGCGTGCGAGTCGAGACGATCGCATCGGGGCCCTCGTCTCTCTGGCCGGCATGGTACATACTCGCGAGTTCGCTCAGCGCAAGTTCGGAGAGCAGGAGCCCGGGGCGAGCCTGATGTGGGACAAGCCCGAGTGCCCGCTCTCACAGCAGTTCATGGACGACATGGCGCAGATCGACACCGTCGTGACGCTCGGCTGCGAGATCCGAGTGCCGTGGCTGCTCGTGCACGGCACGGCCGACACGGTGGTTCCCATGCAGGACGCCCTCGACATTCAGGAGGCCGCCGGTGGAAAGCCCGATCTGGTGCGCCTCGAAGGAGCCGATCATGTCTTCACCGGGGGAGCCGCGGGCAAGATGGTGCAAGCCGTGACGCACTGGCTCGATCGGAATTGGACACCTCGCTGAGAGCTCGAGCGGCAGCTCTTCGTCATCGGCTTGGTACGTGATGCGATGGCTCAGAGGCTGCTGTTGCCAGAGCTGAAACGTCCGCTCGACGGCTTGCTTCAGCGGCTGCTCGTGGTGGTCAAGGACATCCACCCGATGCTCCCCGCCGGCACGTTCAGCGAGGAGATGAGCAGCTTCATGCGGAGCAAGCTGGAGAGCCCGGCGTGTGCTGATGCCGACTGCCGGTCACCGGTTGAGGATGCGGCGATGGATCTCCTTGGCGGTCAGCTCGCCACTCTCCTGCAGGGCGTCTTGAAGCTTTTGGTGAACGGCGAGCTCGGGATAGCCGTAGATCCCGCATCCTCCGATGAACGAGACGATGCCTCGCTTCGACAGCTCGATCGACATCAGCACCAGGCCTTGGACCATCTCGTCGGTGATGAAGTCACTGTGGGAGTTGTGCTCGACTGACGAGGTCCTCGAGTTCGTGCGACCAACGGAGGACGCCGACATCCCCGAGGTCGTGATGGACGTCCCGATTCCCGCTTCTTCAGAATCGGCAGCCTTCCGAGAGCTGACCCGCCCAGGCGGCGGAGTCTTCGTCACCACGAAAACCTCAACGCCGGCTATCGACCGTCGGGATCGGGTGAGGCGATCAGTCGGCCCTTCGGAATGCGTCGAGCAGCTCGTGCACGGCGCGCGTCGGGGGCAGACGCTGCTCTATGACGGCGGCTTCGACCTCGGCCAGGCGGCTCTTGACTCGCGGGTGCTGCCGGAATGCCGTCAAGAGTGACTGGTCGATGAGGGACCACATCCAGCTCTTGAGCTGATCGCGCCGGAGCGTCTCGAGGCCGTCGGCTGCGGTCAGAGCGGCGTGGTGCTCCTCGACCGCCTGCCAGAGCTCGTCGAGTCCGGACCCCGTTTGGGCACTGACCAGAAGCGTGCGCGGTCGCCAGGTGTCGTGACGCGGGCGCAGGTACCGCAGCGCGGCGCCATACTCGCGCGCCGCCTCCCGCGCCAGCGGCAGCCGGTCGCCGTCGGACTTGTTGATGGCGAGGATGTCGGCGAGCTCGAGGATGCCGCGCTTGATGCCTTGGAGCTCGTCACCAGCACCGGGGAGGAGCAGCACCAGGAAGCAGTCGACCATGTCCGCGACGACGGTCTCCGACTGTCCAACACCGACCGTCTCAACGATCACGACGTCGAAGCCGGCCGCTTCGCAGAGCAGCAGCGTCTCCCGCGTGCGCCGGGCCACGCCCCCGAGTGAAGTGGCGCTCGGAGAAGGCCGGATGAAGGCGTGGGGGTGTTGGGCGAGCTCGTGCATGCGACTCTTGTCGCCGAGGATGCTCCCGCCACTGAGCTGACTGGAGGGGTCGACGGCGAGGACAGCGACCTTCAGGTCGCGAGCGACGAGCCGGTTGCCGAGCGCCTCGATGAGCGTGCTCTTGCCAACGCCCGGAACGCCCGAGATGCCGAGGCGGCGAGAGCCGCCGGTGTGAGGCAGCAGGCGCGTCAGGACCTCCTGGGCGAGAGCCTGATCGGACGCCTGGCGGCTCTCGATCAAGGTGATGGCCCGCGCGAGCACGGTTCGATCGCCGCTGCGGACACCGTCGATGTATTGATCGATCGAGAGCCGATTCGCCATGAAGTCCTCGAGTGCGAGATCGCATCACATGCCTCGAGGCCCGAAGTTACCGGATCACGTCGCGAGCGCCTAGTCACGTCGTCCGGTCGATTCTCGGCGGGACGGACCTCGGATCCCGAATCACCCCAGCCTGACAGAACGCGCTTTCCTCGCCCGTCCCCTCGGAGGCCCGAACTCATTCGGGTGGGAGGTCGCGCGCCCTTCCGAAGCCGTCGTGATCGCCGAGGGCGTCTCCAGCGGACTGAAGTCCGCCCTCCGGTTTTCGCCATGTGTCAGTCGGCGACAATCCAGCGGACTGAGCCAGCCCGTCCCCTCGGAGGCCCGAATTCATTCGGGTGGGAGGTCGCGCGCCTCGAATCGGCTCGTTGGGATGTCGGCCTGCCCACGATGTGCAGGCGCAAAAGGATCCTCAAGCGCTCGCCAAGCGATCCAAGAGCTCGCCGGCGGCCTTCGGAATGACCGTCCCGGGGCCGAAGATGAGCGCGGCGCCGGCTTTCTTCAAAGCTTCATGGTCCTGGGGCGGGATCACGCCGCCGACGACGATGAGGATGTCGCCGCGGCCGAGGCGCTCGAGCTCCTGCTTCAGCGCCGGCACCAACGTCAGGTGCCCGGCGGCCAGCGAGCTCACGCCGACGACATGGACGTCGTTCTCGACGGCTTGGCGAGCGGTCTCCTCGGGCGTTTGGAACAGCGAGCCGATGTCGACGTCGAAGCCGAGATCCGCGAAGGCGGTGGCGATCACCTTCTGACCGCGATCGTGGCCGTCCTGGCCCATCTTGGCAACGAGGAGGCGGGGACGACGTCCTTCCTTCTCTTCGAACTGCTCCACGCGCTCACGAATCCGATCGACGTCGCCTGTCATCACTCCGGCCTCCCCTCGATAGACGCCGCTGATCGCGCGCACCTCGGCGCGATGGCGACCGTAGACCTCCTCGAGCGCGGCGCTGATCTCACCGACCGTCGCCTGGGCGCGCGCCGCGTCGATCGCCAACGCCAACAGATTTCCTTCACCGCTAGCCGCGCTCTGCGTCAGTGCCTCGAGAGCCGCTTTCGTTCGCTCCGGGTCTCGCTCGGCGCGCAGCTTCTCGAGGCGAGCGATCTGGGATTCCCGGACCTTGGCGTTGTCGACCGACAGCACGTCGATCGGTGACTCCTCGCTCGGCCGCTCGCAGTTGACACCGATGATCGGCTGCTGCCCCGAGTCGATGCGCGCCTGCGCGCGGGCGGCCGCTTCCTCGATGCGCAGCTTCGGGATGCCGGTCTCGATGGCCTGGACCATCCCGCCGAGCGACTCGATCTCGTCGAGATGCTGTTGGGCACGCTGTTCGAGATCGAATGTCAGCTGCTCGACGAAGTGGCTCCCGCCGAACGGATCGACGGTGCGACAGATGCCGGCCTCGTGCTGGAGCTGGATCTGCGTGTTCCGCGCGATGCGCGCCGACGAGTCCGTCGGCAGAGCCAGCGCTTCGTCGAGTGAGTTCGTGTGCAGCGATTGTGTGCCGCCCAACGTCGCCGCCATTGCCTCGAGGCCGGTGCGCACGATGTTGTTGTGGACGTCCTGCGCCGTCAGCGACCAGCCCGAGGTCTGGCAGTGCGTGCGCAGCATCAGCGACTTGTCGTTCTTCGGCGAGAAGGGAGCGATCAGCTTCGCCCACAGTCGCCGCGCCGCGCGGAGCTTCGCGATCTCCATGAAGCAGTCCATGCCGATCGCGAAGAAGAAGGACAGCCGCGGCGCGAAGGCATCGATGTCGAGACCGGCCGCGAGCCCGGTGCGGACGTACTCGAGCCCGTCAGCCAGAGTGTACGCCAGCTCGATGTCGGCGGTCGCGCCCGCCTCCTGCATGTGGTAGCCCGAGATCGAGATGCTGTTGAACTTCGGCATCCGCTCGGAGGTGTAGCGGAAGATGTCCGCCACGATCCGCATCGACGGCTCGGGCGGATAGATGTACGTGTTCCGCACCATGAACTCTTTGAGGATGTCGTTCTGGATCGTGCCCACCAGCCGCTCGGGCGCGACCCCCTGCTCCTCGGCCGCGACCACGTACAGCGCCAGGATAGGGAGCACCGCGCCGTTCATGGTCATGGACACGCTCATGCGATCGAGCGGGATGCGATCGAACAGCAGCCGCATGTCCAAGATCGAGTCGATCGCCACGCCCGCCATGCCGACGTCGCCCGTCACGCGCGGATGATCCGAGTCGTAGCCGCGATGCGTCGCCAAGTCGAAGGCGATCGAGAGCCCCTTCTGACCCGCAGCCAGGTTTCGCCGGTAGAAGGCGTTCGACTCCTCGGCCGTCGAGAAGCCCGCGTACTGCCGGATCGTCCAGGGGCGACGCACATACATCGTCGTGTACGGTCCGCGCACGAAGGGCGCGAAGCCCGGGTAGCCCGGCGAGGGCGCGGAGGCTTCGGTGATCACGGGAGCGATCGCGATGCCTTCGGGCGTCTCGACTGGAGGACGGGGTCGGCTTGCGGCACCCGGATTCACTTGCACGGCGGCGTCGTCGAACCCGATCTTCGTGAAGTCCGGAGCGCGCGTCATCGGGGCACCTTTCCGATCCGAGGCACGCCGACGGCCGCGAGGAGCTCGGTGAGCTGCTCCACGACATCGGCTCCCGCGAAGAGGAAGTCCGTCACGCCGGCCGAGCGCAGGGCCGCTTCGCGGTCAGCCGGACGCCCAGCCCAACCGAGCCTTCGCGGCGCGTTCGCCGCCAGCGCCCGCACGAGCGCTTCGCCATGGGTCGCCTGCCGCGCGTCGCTGGCACACACGACGACGAGAGCGGCTTCGCTCGCCCGCGCCGCGTCCGCCAGCGCTTCGGCAGCGGCCTCGGGTTCCAACGCGTCGCTGCCCTCGTGCTCCTCGACGTCGAATCCGCCCGCGATGAGGAGCTGTCGTGTCCACGTCGAGCGAGGCCCGTACTCGGAGCGAGGCCCCAGGTTGGCCAAGAACGCGAGCGGCGGATTGGTCTGGGCCGCCTCCCGGAGCGCCTCGAACGGGGCCGCATCGGGTAGAAGAGTGAACGGCTCGATCGCCGGCCCGGACGCCCGACGCTCTGTGGCCTTCGACGGCCACCTCGGCCGCGGTGGCCTCTCGAGGAGCTCTTCGCCCGCGAGCGGGTACTCGCTGACGCCGGTCAGCGGATCCTGTCGCCGCGCGATGCGCTGAGCGCGTTCCCGAGCGCTGGCGTCTACCCGTGTGCGAACCCATCCGGAGACCAGCGCTTCGGTCATGCCGCCAGCGGACTCGATCTGTTGGAATACCGCCCAGGCCTCTCGCGCCAGTTGGTCGGTCAGTGTCTCGATGGCGAACGAGCCTCGGGCCGGATCGGCAACGCGATCGACGTGTCCTTCGCGAGCCAGCACGAGCTGCGTGTTGCGGGCCAGGCGCAGTCCCAGCGTGCTCGGCTCGCCGAGGCGCTCATCGAAGGGGCGACAGACGATCGAGTCGGCGCCGCCGACGGCGGCCGCGAAGACGGCATGGCTGCTGCGCAGGACATTCACCCACGGATCGAATCGGCTGAGCATGCGGCGCGAGGTGTTTGCGTGGAGGATCACGGCCGACTCTTGCTGCCATCCTGCGAAGAGCTTTGCGAGCAGCCAGCGCGCCGCGCGAAGCTTCGCGGCTTCGAGGAGCACGCCGGAGCTCACCTCGAGCGCGATCTCCATCGGTGCCTCGGCGATCTCGTCCGGCCGAGCGGCCAGGTAGGCGTGCGCGGTGGCGAGGCAAAATGCGAGCTCTTGAACGGCGTTGGAGCCGGCCTCGTGGTAGGGAGCGGTGTCGACGCGAAGGAGCGCGACTTTCCCGTCCGTCTCGAGCAGCGGGGCGAGCTCGCGCCACTCGGCCGTCAGCTCCTTCCACGAGCCTGGCAGTGCACCCGAGCGAGCGAAGGCGCCGAGCGGATCGGCCCCGAGGCGCAGCTCGGCCGGCGCGATCCCGGCTTCTCGCAAGGCCGCGACCCACGGCAGCGGCTCGGCGCCCGCTTGCAACGACAGTCCGACGAGGTCTCCGGGCAAGCGCCGAAGCGAGTCTGACGAGGCGCGCAGCTCTGCTGTTCGCAAGTGCAGGCGCGTCGGCTCGTCACCGAGGGCGGCGGCGATGCGAGCGGGATCGGCGAATGCGCGCTCTTCCCACAGAGCCCAGCCCGTGTCCCGCGGCAATGGTGGCGCCGAATCCGGGCGCTCGGCATACAGCGGCGCGAGGGAGACGCCTTCGACCATCGGCGTGCCGAGAGTGCGCTCGAAGTCCCAACCCTCGAGCTCCGCCTCGACACGACTCCGCCACGACTCGAAGTCGACCGGTGGGAATCCCTCGGGCATGTGCCTATCTCGTCGCATCACCAACCCCGATCACTCACAATCGAGCGCAATCGCGACTCGAAGTCCGAGAATGCCGACACCGCCCTGAGCGGTGAGTAGTCATCGATCAGGTCAGCTAGCCGGCGGACGCGTTGTGGAATGCGGAGTTTCTCGAGACGCCTTCCAGAGAGCTCGGATGCTCGTCGGATCAATGAATGGAGGACATCCTTTGGATCGGCGAGTTCCTCGACTCTGCTGATCTGCGGTATTTCCAAGTGAACTGCTCCGTTCGGGTTGTCAGCCGCTGTTCGAATCGCGAGCTCGTCAAACAAGAACCATGCCTCGCTCATACGGACTGGGACAACGCCGCAGATCGGTTGAGAATCTGCAATCCGCGCGCAGGCATTCTCGACCTCGATAAGGCGTTGCTCACGATCAACTGATTCTGCGTCTCGATGGACCAGAAGGAGATCGCAAGGATACAGTCTCAGGAGCCGACTGACTCGGTCCTCAAGGCTTCGTGTCCCTGTCTTCGGGACGAGAAACGGATTCGCCCACTCTCCCACGGCAGGGCGTGAGCAGATTGACCGCAGGAGCCAATCGATTGGCTGCAACAGTATCTCGTCGGAGCTGCCGTCGGCAATAAGGGTGAAGCGGAGGGCCTCCTCCATCCCTATGCCTCGTCCCTAAACAGAAGTAGTTGCTCGACTTTGTTGGCGACGGAGGGGTCGGTGCTGTTGCCAGAAGCGGGTGTCGCCTGTGTCGCTCTGAGGCGATTACCTTCGAGGTATGATCGGACTGCTCCGAGTGAGATCGTTCTCAGTGGATGCGACCGCGATCTCCAACTGTCTGGCATGCTCGAAAAAGTGAGTCCTCGCGTCCTCTCGAGTTTTCCCGAGCTCGATTCGAGCTTTGCAAAGAGCAGGTCCTGTGCCGACACAAGGCCCGCAAGCCCAGGTGAATGCGTATTGACGATTACTTGTCGGAGTGGATTGTCCGGGCCGATTGGTGATGTCGCATCCACAGCGATGTCGTGAATCAAACTGAGCATCGCCTCCAATCGCTCAGGGTGAATCCCGTTCTCCGGCTCCTCAAGGCAAATCAGGCCTCCCTCAGTGGGATCCTGCTCCAAGACAGCCAGTGCCAGCATTCGGAGCGTTCCATCGGATAGCGCGCTGGCGGGCAGTTCGACCCCGTGCCGATCCAAGAGCATTACAGTGAGGAGCTTTCGCTCGTCGTCGCGGTCGACTCGAATCGTCCTCACGTCGTCAACCAGCTCGGCAACACGATTTGCGATGGCGGTGTAGACATCGCCGCGGCCAGACTTGCCGCTTCCATTCTCTTGCGCCAGTCGGTGAAGAGTTGATGGGAGGTTTTTTCCAGTCGGTCCAATCCGAGCAGGCGCATCGAAGCGGTCGGGCAGGTTCAAAGCGCTTGGCTCGAGGTGAAGTTGGCGCCAACTCTGCATCTCTCGCCGGACGAGTAGGGCCGTGCGGCTCTCGGTCGCGTTCCTGGCGGATGAGAGTACTGTTCTTGGGAGATGAGCCAGCGGAAACTCAGGAGGTCGTCCACCACGTTTGGAGTCGCCGGTCTCAGTCTTTCGGTCGAAATGAATCCTGACGATACCCTTGTCTCTTTGAGTAGATATGAATGGAGTGGTTCGCGTTGGTCGGCCCACTACCGACTCGAACCAGTCTCGTGTGAAAGCAAAGCCCAGTGATTTCTTGGCCTCGCCTTTGGGGACGTAGCTCAGTGCTTCATTCTCGATTTGAAGTGAGCCTCTCAGGGCGTCGTCGGTTGGATCTCGGTACTTGATCTCGAGTTCGTACCTGACGCAGGTGGCGCTTGCCTGAGCACGTTGACCAAAGTCATCAACGCTTTGAGCCGGGATGAGCATTTCGGCCGCAAGGCTCATTCGGCGATCGCCGCCGAATGTGAACAGATTCTGGATCTCGCTTCCCCCACGGACTCGAGCTGCCGCTTCAATTAAGGGGTGGTCGGCGAGATGGCGAAGGAGCTCGATTGCATCAAAGAGATTCGATTTGCCAACGCCGTTGGCTCCTGCAATGCAGGAGAACGGTCCGAATCTCACGTCGACGTCGACGAGATTCTTGAACCCTCTGACTGTCAATCGAGTCAACATGCATCGTCCTCACATGTTGCGGCGATACTGGCCGCCGACCTGGTAGAGCGCGTGGGAGATCTGGCCGAGCGAGCAGACCTGGCAGACTTCCATCAAGGCTTCGAAGAGGTTTCCATTCTCGACGGCGGTGCGTTGGAGCGCGGTGAGGAGATCGGCCGAGCGCTCGGCGTTGCGCTGCTGGAATGCGTTCTTGGAATCGATCGCATACTGCTTCTCCTCGGTCGTCGACCGAATGACCTCCTCGGGGACGATGGTCGGCGAGCCTTTCGGGTCGAGGAAGGTGTTCACGCCGATGATCGGCAGCTCACCGGTGTGCTTGAGCGACTCGTAGAGCAGCGACTCCTCTTGGATCTTGCTGCGCTGATACATGCGCTCCATGGCGCCGAGCACGCCGCCTCTCTCCGACAAGCTTCGGAACTCGGTGAGGACGGACTCTTCGACCAGGTCGGTGAGCTCCTCGATGATGAAGGCGCCCTGAAGCGGGTTCTCGTTCTTGGTCAGCCCATGCTCTTTGTTGATGATGAGCTGGATGGCGAGCGCGCGGCGCACGCTCTCCTCGGTGGGTGTGGTGATCGCTTCGTCGTAGGCATTCGTGTGGAGCGAGTTGCAGTTGTCGTAGAGCGCGGTCAAGGCCTGAAGCGTCGTTCGGATGTCGTTGAAGGCGATCTCTTGAGCGTGCAGGCTGCGGCCCGAGGTCTGAATGTGGTACTTGAGCTTCTGCGAGCGAGCGTTGCCGCCGTAGACGCTCCTCATCGCCTTCGCCCAGAGGCGGCGCGCGACGCGTCCGATCACCGAGTACTCGGGATCCATCCCGTTCGAGAAGAAGAACGAGAGGTTGGGTGCGAAGGCGTCGATCGGCATCCCACGCGAGAGGTAGTACTCGACGAAGGTGAAGCCGTTGGCGAGGGTGAGGGCGAGTTGGGTGATCGGGTTGGCTCCCGCCTCGGCGATGTGATAGCCCGAGATCGACACCGAGTAGAAGTTCCTCACCTCGTGCTCGATGAAGTACTGCTGAATGTCGCCCATCATCCGCAGCGCGAACTCGGTCGAGAAGATGCAGGTGTTTTGGGCCTGGTCTTCTTTGAGGATGTCGGCTTGCACCGTGCCGCGCACGCGCTGCAGGGTCTCGGCCTTGATGTTCTCGTAGGCCTCACGGGGCAGCACCTCGTGCCCGCTGACGCCGAGTAGCAAGAGCCCCAGGCCGTCGTTGCCCTCCGGCAGATCGCCTTGGTAGCGCGGTCGCGGCAGGTCTCGCTCGCGGTAGAGCGAGTCGATCAGGCGGTCGGCCGCTTCGACTTGACCCTTCTCGTGGAGGTAGCGCTCGCACTGCTGATCGATGGCCGCGTTGAGGAAGAACCCCAGCAGCATGGGCGCCGGACCGTTGATCGTCATCGAGACCGAGGTCTTCGCATCAGCGAGCTCGAATCCCGAGTAGAGCTTCTTGGCGTCGTCGACGGTGCAGATGCTGACGCCCGAGTTGCCGACCTTTCCATAGATGTCCGGACGCTGGTCGGGATCCTCGCCGTAGAGCGTGACCGAGTCGAACGCGGTCGAGAGACGCTTGGCCGGCAGGTTGTGTGAGAGGTAGTGGAAGCGCTTGTTCGTGCGCTCCGGTCCACCCTCGCCGGCGAACATGCGGGCCGGATCCTCGCCTTGACGCTTGAGCGGGAACACGCCGGCCGTGTAGGGGAAGTGCCCGGGCGTGTTCTCGCGCAGACGCCAGGTCAGCACGTCACCCCAGTCCTCGTAGCGCGGCAAGGCGACCTTGGGGATCGTCAAGCCCGACAGCGTGTGAGTATGGAGATCCTGCTCGATGACCTTGTCTCGCACCTCGAAGCGGTACTTGTCGGCGCGGTAACGGCGCTTGACCTCGGGCCACTCTCGGAGCAATTGGCGGCAGTCGGGGTCGAGCCGGCCCTCGAGCTCGTGGTAGAGGTCCACGAGCTCGGCGAGGTAGTCGGGCTCCCCGGCGGCGTGCTCGACGACGTGGACCAGCGAGTCGTCTTCGGACTCGACCACCTCGATCTCGCGTCGACCGACGCGGCTGCGCAAGAGCTCGATCGTGCCGTGGAGCTGGTAGAGGCGACGCGCTAGTGTGCTTTGCTCCGTGACGAAGCGCTCGTACTTCTCGGAGGCTTCGGCGATCTCTTCGAGGTAGCGGACACGCTGAGGCGGGATGATGCTCTGCTTGCCGCTCGCCTCGTCCGACACCTCGAGGTTCGAGTGGAGTGGCGCGCCGGTGCGCTCGGCGATCAAGTCGATCAGGCGCCGGTAGAGGCGATGGGTGCCCGGATCGTTGAACTGGGCCGCGATCGTGCCGTAGACGGGCAGGCTCTCGGTGTCGGTGTCGAAGAGCTGCCGGTTGCGCTGGTACTGCTTCCGGACGTCGCGCAGTGCGTCGAGTGAGCCGCGCTTGTCGAACTTGTTGATCGCGATGACGTCGGCAAAGTCGAGCATGTCGATCTTCTCGAGCTGCGTGGCGGCGCCGTACTCGGCCGTCATCACGTACAGTGACACGTCGCTGTGCTCGGTGATCTCGGTGTCCGACTGCCCGATGCCCGACGTCTCGACGATCACGAGATCGAAGCCCGCCGCCTTACAGATGTCGATGGCGCTCTGCACTTCGCGGCTCAGCGCGAGGTTGGCTTGGCGGGTCGCCAGGGAGCGCATGTAGACCCGCGGGTCGTGGATGGAGTTCATGCGGATGCGATCGCCCAAGAGCGCACCTCCGGAGCGGCGCTTCGAAGGGTCGACCGAGATGACCGCGATCGTCTTGTCGTCGAAGTCGAGCAGGAAGCGGCGCACCAGCTCGTCGACCAACGACGACTTGCCCGAGCCGCCGGTGCCCGTGATGCCGAGCACCGGAACGACCTGACCGTTCGTCAGGTGTCGCACACGATCGAGCAGCTCGTCCGAGTCGTCGGGATGGTTCTCGGTCACCGACACCAAGCGCGCGATCGCCTGCGCGTCGCGCTGGCTCAGCTTTTGGACCTCGCCGTTGACCGGTGCTTCGGTCGTCGGGAAGTCGCACTGTGCAAGGAGGTCGTTGATCATGCCCTGCAGGCCCATGGCGCGGCCGTCGTCGGGCGTGTAGATACGCGAGATGCCGTAGGCGTGCAGCTCCTCGACCTCGTGCGGATGGATCGTTCCGCCGCCGCCGCCGAAGATCTTGATGTTCGCGCCACGCTCCTCGAGCAGATCGCGCATGTACTTGAAGTACTCGACGTGACCGCCCTGGTAAGACGTGATGGCGATGCCTTGAGCGTCTTCTTGGATGGCACAGTCGACGATCTCGGCGACCGAGCGGTTGTGCCCCAAGTGAATCACCTCTGCGCCGGATGCTTGCAGGATGCGGCGCATGATGTTGATGGCAGCGTCGTGTCCGTCGAAGAGCGCTGCGGCCGTGACGATGCGGATCGGGTTCTTCGGGGTGTAGGCTTCGGAGAGTCCCATGGTCGAGAAGTCCGGGCAGTCGGGAATGCTGGGTGGGGAAACCGGGCAGTGCCGGGAATCGGCTTTCGAGGTCGGGCGTCTGGAGAGGACGGTGTCGAGCTCGAAGAAGCAACGGTAAATCTACCCAAGGCCAGTGGTTGGGTAGGATAGCGCCGTGAAGGCGAGATTGCCAGAATGCCTTGCGGGGGAGGCGTCACCGTGGGAGCCCGGAGGGGGTGGAACCACTGAGGGCACGGAAGGGAGGCGCCGCGCCAGCGAGGGAGCACGGAGGGTTGGGAGCCATTGAGGGGACTGCGGGTAGGCGTGAGTCGAGGCCCGAAGGTCCGTCAGTCACTCGGCCCGTGCACGAAGCGGAAGGTGGACCGATTCGCAACGACTCTCCTGGCAAGACCCGATGATCGTCGTCCGTCGGGACGCGATGCCCGGAGGGCCGTCCGTCGATCGCCTCGGGCATCAGCCCGGGGGCGCGGTGTCGAAGGCATCCACGAGGCGCCGAAAGAGGCGCATGCGTGTTCGGATGCCGCGCTCGGGCTCGACGGCTTGGCCAGCCTTCGCTCGCAACAAGCCTTGATAGAAGCGGTGCAGGAGGCTCTCCATGGGGTCGGCCATGGGGATCGCGCGGTCGCCGCCGCGCAACGACATCGAGTAGTCCTCGAGCGAGACCTCGCGATCGGCTCGGGCACCATTGATTGCGTAGGCCGCTGGCTTCGGCTGCTCGGTCTGCGTGCGGCAGGTGATGGTCGATTCGACCAGCGCCAAGCCGGCACGATAGACGAACTCACAGATCAAGGTGCGATCATCGGGGCGAGAGTAGCGGATCTCGGTCAGGTCGATGTCGTCGCCGGGCAGGATCCGCTGGAGCAGGCTGATGGGGTGCGAGAAGCTGTCGACGACCATGGCGCGCCCCCCGGCGTGAGGGCTCAGCCACATCTCGAACCGCTCGGGGACCTCTTCGCCGAGAGGGGGGAACAGCTCGAGATAGGTGCCCCAGGTCTCCTGCCATTGCACGTTCTCCATGAGAAGGAGACCGCGTTCCGTGAAGCCATCGACCAGCCGTTTCGTCGAGGCGACCGGCTTCGGATCGCCGATGAGGAAGGGCTTTTCGCAGAGCGTGTGGAGCCCGAGTTTCAGGGCGGCTTCGAGGTACTGCTGATGCGTCTCGGCGGGCGAAGCGATCACGACGGCATCGAGACCTTGCCGCGTCGCGGCTTCCGCAAGGGTCGAGAAACCTTCGGTCACGATCCCGCACTGTTGACGGAGCTCGCGCACGCCTCCTTCGAGGGTCTCGGGACGATGTCCGACGATGGCCGGCAGCTCGGCCCCGAATCCGACCAAGAAGCGAGCCATGAACGGGCCGAGGCCTTGCTGGCTGCGCCGGGGACCGACCAGAGCGATGCGGGGGGCAGTCATGGCTTCTCGAGGGGTACGGCAGTGACTCCGAGGCGACGAAAACGCTCGCGCAGCTCGGGAGGGAGCTCGTGCTCGAAGAGGTCGAGCTGCGGCAGGTAACCGATCTGGTCGGCGAGTCGGATCAGGGAGACCTCGGTCTTGAGGTCGGGGATGCGACCATCGCGGCAGCGCTCGATCGCTTCGCTCAGATCGAGCACGACCGGCCGCGACCCTTCCTCCATCGGCGTGCCGTCCCCGGTCACCTCGCCACCGACTAGCCGGGGCACCTCGACCGATCCGAAGTACACCTTCTCGTCGGTCGTGCCGGGGCTGGCGAAGGACTCGCCCCCGAGCAGATGCACGCGATCGCGATCGATGTCGAAGCCGACCTCCTCGCGCGCTTCCTCTCCGGCTCGCCGCTCGAGGCCGCCGGGTCCGGCGTCTTCGTCCTCGATCAGGCCGGCGACGATCTCGACGATCGTATCGTAGGGACGCGGGTCCGGAATGACGAATGTGTCGTGGCGGCGGAGGAAGATCGGGGGCCGGATGCCTTCCTTGAGGATGACGCGCACTCGTCGTCCCTCGATATGATAGAGCACGACGGCCATGGCGTCTGACTGCGGCCGCCGCACGATGTCGCACGGGTAGGGCTCGGAGCGAGAGCCGTCGGCGTAGACGTTCTGGACGGTCAGCCGCGAGAGACGAAGGAACCCGCCGGTGCAGTTGGACTGCGCGGTGCGATCCTCGACGACGGCGATGTCTAGGAGCTCGGGCACGGTGCGGCGTCTCTTCGACGGGCGCCGATCAGGAGCTCGGCGCCACAGCGGTTATCAAAGGAAGAAATCCTCACGCTCGCCGAGCGGCTCGATCGCCTCGAGCTTCTCCGGATGCTCGATCAGGTCTTCGATGAACCAGTTGGCCGGGTTGTAGAGGCAGGTCACCTCGCGGCACTCGTGGGTGGCATCGAAGCTATGAATGAGCTGGGCGACGGCCTTCTTGGTCTCGACGAAGTTCTCCTCGCCGGCATAGGCGTCCTTGTTGCCCATGCTGGCCTTGGGCACGTGCCGGTAGACGGGGCAGTTGAAGACCCCGAACGGGCTGAGCACCTGGCGAAAGAACTGCATGTGGCAGTTCTTGGGCTGCTTGGTGAAGTCGCGATACGTCTTCGACTCGAAGACGCGCAGATTGGTCGACTCGACGACGGCGAAGCTGTCGGTGGCGAGCTCCTTGGCCTGGTCGACTTCCACCCGAATGCGGGCGATCACGTCGTCGAACCCGGACCACGAGTCGTCCATGCCGACCATCTCGGCGTTGTTCTCTTCGGCCCGCACCAGGAACGGCTTCAACGAGATGTAGTCGAACTGGTGGTCGCGGGCGAGGCGAGTGGCGCCCACGATCTCGTGGATGTTCTCGACGATCTGGGTGTCGTTCGTGAAGGCACCCTTCCACGTGATGATGAACGAGAACCCCATCCGCAGGTTGGGATTGACGGCCTTGATCTTCGGCACTCCGGCACAGATCTCTTCGAGGGAGATCGGCTGACGGGGCTTGTGCATCGCCTGGAACGTGGGATCGGTGCCGCTATCGAGGCTGAGCCGCACCCAATCGTGGGGACCAAAGAGGTGTGCCACTTCCTGGATGCGGTCGAGACGGCTACCGTTGCTGACGACCGCGATATGCAGGTCGCGCTCCTTCAAGAAGCGCACCACCTCGGTGAACTTCGGGTGCACGGTCGGCTCGCCGCCGCCGATCAAGATGACCGAGCGCATCCCCTTCTTCCACATCAGGTCGAGGGACTCGAGCAACTTGTCGTAGTCGTAACGGACACCCTTGTTGAGGATGTCGTAGTCGACGCAATGGTCGCAGGCGAAGTTGCAGGCCGTCGTGAGATCGAGGTTGATCGACACCGGAGCGGCATCGGGGCCGCGCTCGAAGTAGTCCTCCGGCCGCTCGCTGGAGCGGAGCTTTGCTTGCCACAGGACGTAGTCCTTGAGGCCGTCCCAAAGGGAGGGCTGGCGGAGCTTGCTTCCGAAGTCGTGGATGTTCGCGAGCTTTGTCGCCGACTCGCTCATGCGATCTACCTCTCGTCCAATGGGGAAACGAGCGACTCTAACCGTCTAACGGCTGCTTTTCCAATGGCTTCCCGTCATTGTCCCCAGCCGCTAGCATCGACCAGTCGACAGATCAGATGCCCGATCAGGAGGTGGCATTCTTGGATGCGTGCCGTCTCGTCCGACGGAATGACGAAGGCCTCGTCGGCGAGCTCGGCCAGCGGTCCACCGGCTCCGCCGGCGAGAGCGATCACACGTCCGCCGATCTCCTGGGCGAGGCGGGCTGCCTTGAGAACGTTGGGCGACTTGCCGCTCGTGCTGATGGCGATGAGGAGATCGCCTGGCTTCATCAAGGCCTGGACCTGGCGCGCGAAGACGTCTTCGTAGCTGTAGTCGTTCGACACGCAAGTCAAGATGCTCGTGTCGACGGTGAGCGCGATGGCCGGCAAGCCGCGGCGTTCCACTTGATAGCGTCCGACGAACTCGGCGGCGATGTGCTGCGCGTCCGCGGCGCTACCACCGTTGCCGCAGAGATAGAGCCTGCCGCCCGCGGCGAAGCAAGAGACGATCGCGTCGGCGACCGCGGCGATCTGCTCGCGGTACCGTTCGAGCGTCGCTTCCACGGCCGCATGATGGCGCGCCCGCGCCTCCTCGATGATCTCGAGGGCCTGGGCCACGTCCAGATGAGAAGCGGGCGTCGCCATGGCAATTCCGCTTTCTGTTCGGAGGGGATTCCACCGATCCATCCGACCGGCGGCCCCGGAGTCCGGGGCATTCGTGTAGAGGGGTCCAACCGCTGGCCATGAGTATGGCACGGGTTTCCGCCCAGGGAAACCCCCGGCGGACGAGGCGCGTCAGCTCCGCTTCGCCGCGATGAGCTGAGTGAATTCGAGAGACGTGGTCGGCTGCGCTGCGCGGACGCACTCCCGTCCCTTTCGGGAGCGTCTTTCCCTGGGACCGCGGGCGGCCCGCCCGCTCCTGTTTGGCGAGTGCGAGCCTTCGTCTCTCCCCCTGGGACCGCGGGGGTTTCGCCGGCTCTTGTCGGTGCGTCAGCTCCGCTTCGCCGCGATGAGAGGCGCCTCGAACGACCGGCCCCGATCTCAGCGGGTCGCGAGCAGGGGCAGCTCGTACAGCACGGCTTCCTGGTCGCTGCGCACGAGGAGCAGTGCGCCGGCGAGGGCGGGTGGATTCCACACCTTGCCTTCGAGGGCTTGGAAGCGCGTGATCTCGCGCAGCTCCTCGGGGTCGGGATCGATCAGGACGATCTCACCTTCTTCGGTTTGGGCGAGGATCCGCTCGCCCACCTGGAGAAGCTGTCCGTGCCCATATCGGGCGCCGCGCCAGCGCCGGTCTCCGGTCTCGGGATCGAGACACGCGAGCACACCGTCGTTGAGCCCGTAGACGAATCCGTCGATCAGCAGGAGATTGGCAAACTTGGAGCGCAGGTGTCGACTCTTCCAGACGAGCTCGGACGACAGCCCATCGCCGTCCGCTGAGACGCGATAGAGCTTGCTGCCCACGCCATAGCCGGACGACACGAGCAGTCGGTCGTCCCCGATCGGGATCGGCATCGAGACGTTGGGCGTCTTGGACGGGAACGGTTGAGTCCACAGCACGGCTCCGGTCTCCGGATCGTGTGCCGTGACGCTCGAGTGATTCAGCATCACGATCTGATCGCGACCGGCCAGCGTCACGCGCTTCGGCGAGCCGTAGCTGGCAAGATCCGCGCCGCCGTTCCACAGGCGCTCGCCGCTGATCGCATCGTAGGCCACCAGCAGTGCATCCTGAGCCTCGCCGCCGGCCGCGACCACGATGCGCCCGTCGTCGAAGAGCGGCGACCCGCTGAAACCCCAATCGGGAACGATCGCTCCCGTGGTCTCGATGACGTTCACCGACCACGAGCGCTCGCCGTCCTCCAGACGCCAAGCATTGAGGTCTCCTCGGGCGCCCACGGTGTAGACGTGATCGCCCACGATGGTGGGCGTCGCGCGCGGCCCGTCGCCGCCGAGCCCGCTGCGGTACTCTGCCGAGTCGCTGCCTCGCCAGAGCTCATCACCCGTGCGCAGGTCGTAGCAGACGACGCGCTCTTCGGAGCCGTGCTGCTCCTGGGTGATCGCGCGTCCGCGTGCGATCGCGAAGCCGGACCAAGCGGTGCCGACCGGTCGTCGCCAGATCATTCGGGGCGGCTCAGCCTTCCAATCGATTGCGAGACCGGGGTCGGGTAGGACGCCGTCGCGCGCGGGCCCCCGAAACTGAGGGAAGGAGTCCTTCTCGTCGAGCTCCTGTATCGGCTCGGCACCTCGAGCGAGCTCAGCCTTGGCTCCCCAGCGGAACTCGAAGACCGGGATGAGATCGCCGCTGACGCCTTGGTATCGATACAGCGAGAAGAATCCGGCGGTGCTGGCGGCGAGGAGGAGCAAGCCGGCGGCGCGCTTCTTCCACGCCAACCGTGAGGCGAACGTCCACCAGAGCAGCAGGCCGATCGAGCCGAGGATCAGCGCGCTGCCGGTCGCCATCACTCGTCCTTGCCGAGATCCTTCAGCGCCATCGAGGCCCCATTGCCAGGCGAGGAAGGCGCCCAGGGCCAGAAGAATGATCAGGGCGGGCCAGATGCGGATCGAGGAACGAGCAGACGACATCGAGATGCTCCGAGACGAGGACGCAGTGAATCTGACTTCGATTGCGACGATTCTAGCAGCACCACGCAGCTCGGCATGAAATGCGAAACCGGGCAGCCGGCTTCGAGAGCGGACACCTCGTGATCCTCAGAGGATCGAGGAGCCAGTGGGCTCCTCGTTCGCTCCGCTTGCCCCGCGTCTTTCAGATGGCGTGGCTCTTGGCTTCGCTCGGCGGCGATGTGACCAGGCTTCCGATCACGAGTGCCAGCACCGAGATCGGGAAGGCCGCGATGACGGCACCGATGGACGAGTCGCCCATCTGCTCCTGGACGGCTCCCGCGATTCCGAAGTAGTTGAACTGCCAGACCGTGGCGACGACTCCACCCGAGATGATCGAGGCGACCGCGCCGCAAGAGTTGGCCCGCTTCCAGAAAAACGCGGCCAGCATCGCCGGCGTGAGGCTGGCGCCATAGAGCGTGTAGGCGAAGATCGCGACGTTGAAGAACTCGTCGCTGGTAAAGGCCAGGCCAATCGCCACGACGCCCAGGAAGACAACGATCGCACGGCCGATGAACACGAGCTGCTTGTCGCCCGCGTTGGGATTGACGAATCGCTGGTAGAGATCGCGCACGACCGAGGTCGAGGGAGCCAGCAAGTACGAGTCGGCCGTCGAGACGACGATCGCGACGATGGTCGCGACGAGCATGGCGCCCAAGAAAGGAGGCAAGACATTGAAGGCGATCGAGACGACGATGTGACCCGTAATCTCGGGCGCTTCGAGCTTGCCTTGAGCAATGAGGGCCCGACCCAAGAGCGCGACGAAGATGATGGCACACTCGAGCAAGAGCACTCCGCCCAGCAGCGTGATCGCCGACTTGCGAGCGGCTCCCACCGAGCGGGCCGAGAAGAACCGCTGGTACATGTTGGCATCGCCGAGCAGCAGCAGCATCGAGGGAACCGTCGCTGAAAGCAGACCCAGAAACGTCCAGTGATCGGTGACGGCCCGCATGCCTTCCGGCAGCGAGTCGACGGCTGCTTGGTATCCGCCGACCTCCGTCAGCAGGATCGGGATGGCGCACAGGATGCCGATCGTCATCAAGAGGCCGTTGACGACGTCGGTGTAGGCGACCGAGAACATGCCTGCGAGCGCGGTGTAGACGATGATGAAGGCCGCCACGATGAAGATGCCGGCCGAGCGACCGATGATCGGGATGGTGTTGCCCTCTGCGTCCAGGGCTGGCTGGCCGGAGTCGCCGACTGTCTCGTACCCGAAGATCTCGGTGAGCACCGACTGACCGGCGCGGTACTGGTACGAGACGATGATGACGTAGGCGCTGAGGAGCGTAACCGTCGCCAAGACTCGGGCCGCGATGCCGTAGCGCGCCTCGAGGATGTCCTGGATTGTGAACTGGCCGAACTGCCGAATCCGTCCCGCCAAGAACGAGATGAAAAGCACACCCAGGACGCCACCCAAGGGGAGAAGCAACGCTGGGACGCCAATGTTCGACGTCTTCTCGGCATTGCCGAAGATGCTCCCGGTCCCGATCCACGTCGCCAGCAACGTTCCCACGAGCACGAAGGTCGACAGCCCTCGCCCCGCCAAAGCGAAGTCTTCTTGGGTCTTGATCTTGCGCGCCTTCATCGCCCCGACGCCAACCAAGGCGACCAGGTAGATCAACACGAAGATCCCGTGGAGCACGTGGCTCTCGGCCGCTTCTTGAATCATCATGGCGCCGATCAAATCCGAGGTGAACACGAGCGACAAGGAAAATCTCGGGAGACGGACAGCGGGAGTGCGTCCGCGCAGCTGCCGGTCGTTGATTCACGAATCGACGGATGCGGGCGAGGCAGCGGAGCTGACGCTTTCGTCGGGCGTCAGCTCCGCTCGCGTCGTCGGCTGACTTCGATTCGGAAGCCGACGACGCTCGCTGCGCGGACGCACTCCTTTCTTTTCTCGAGGAAGTCCGACGCAACGGGAGGGCGCCCGGTTCGCACACCCGACTTTCCTTCACTCCTGCCACACGATCTCGCCGCGTTCGAGAAACCGCACCACGCGCTCGAGCTGCTCGAAGCTCGGAATGTGCACGTCGACGGGGATCTTCACCAGCCGCGAATCGCGTTGCTCGAACGGCGGCTTCACGTCCACCGCAAACAGCTCGGGCCAGGTGCGCACCGGGCAGCTCGTGAAGATCTGACGAGGCTTGCCGAGCTCTTTTTGCCAGGTGATCAACTTCTCGTTGATCTCGATCAGTAAGCGCTCGGCATTCTGCAAGCGCAGCCGCGAGCCGTAGCGGGACTTCCCTTTCGTCTTCGCGTGCAAGGTCTGTGCGCGGCCCTTTCCGCGCACGACGTACTTCTTGATCACCTTGTGACGCACCAGACCGTCGGGCTGCCATACGCCGAGGCTGGCGGCGCCCGCTTGCAGGAGAATGATCCAATGCGGGCCCGGCTCGTCGTCATCTCGGGGCTCGAAGGGAGAGAGCACGAGGGGGAGGCGGCAGACGCCGACCGCCGCGTCCGACGATCGGCAAAGCTCGAAGCGCCCGGGCCGGCCCGTCGACTCGAGCTCTGCCTCTTCTCGCAGTCGTTCGAGCCGCTCGGCGGTCTTCGTCCAGAAGAAGATCTCGCGCTGGTTCGTCATCGCACCGCCACACCCATCGACGTTCCGGCCGTCCTCGGTTTCGCCGAAGCTTGCCTCAGTCGAGCGGCCGTGGCAACGGGTCCAACGGCAGCTCTCCGTACCGTCGTGGCATTCGAACCGGGACACGGGGTCCGGACACTTGCGGCATACTGGAACGGTCCCGCCGAGCGGGTCCTCTGTATCTTGGGAGTCGACGGAGCCGGCCATGCCTTCGAAGCTCGAGCTGTTTCGCAATCTCCACGAGTCCGGGTGCTTCGTTCTCCCCAACCCCTGGGACATCGGGAGCGCGATCTGCCTCCAGCAGCTCGGATTCCCGGCGGTCGCGACGACGTCGGCCGGCTTGTCGTTCTCGGTCGGGCGACCCGATCGTGTCCGGTCGCTGAACCTGGAGCTGGTACTCGATCACGTGCGCGCACTCGTGGAGGCGACTCGCATTCCGGTTGCCGTCGACTTTCAGAATGGCTACGCGGAGGCGCCCGAGGGAGTCGCGTTGAATGTCGCGAGATGTCTCCGAACGGGAGCCGCCGGCCTTTCGATCGAGGACGCGACCGGAGATGAGTCTCAGCCACTCACCGATCGCGACCACGCGATCGAGCGAGTCGAGGCGGCCTGTGCGGCTCGTGACTCGACGGCTCCTTCGAGCGTGATCACGGCCCGCTGCGAGGCTTTCCTCTTCGGAGTCCCTGACCCGGCGAGAGTCGTCTTGGATCGTCTCGTCGCCTACGCCGAAGCGGGCGCGGACTGTCTGTTCGCTCCCGGAGTCTCGGACCCCAGGGTCATCGCCGACATCGTCGCGGCTGTGGCGCCCAAGCCGGTCAACGTGCTCGTCTCGGCGCCCGGTTTCACCTTCGGCCAGCTCGTCAATCTCGGAGTGCGCCGGATCTCGGTGGGCTCCGCGTTGGCTCGGGTGGCATGGGGAGCGTTTCTACAAGCCGCTCGGGATATCGTCGGCACGGGCTCCTTCGAATCGCTCGCGGGCGCGGCGAGCTTTGCCGAGCTCGATGGGTTCTTCGAAGGCGAGGGTTGAATGTCCGTGATGCGGGTGCGACGGGATGGGGGCTTCGAGGATGTCCGTGCACGGTCGAGCTTCATGAGTGACGGTGGATTGAGGTCGGATGTCCGGAGTTGTCCGCTCTGGGCATCCTTCGCGTCGGTGATTGCCCTCTGCCTACTCGGCGGCTGCACGAGCACCTCACCAGCTCTGATCGACCAGGGGCAGGCGTTGGTTGTCGTGAAGACGCGGCGATTGACCGAGCGCTTCGGCGCATTCTTGGGGCGCGCCCATCATGCCAGCATCGACTTCCGTGAAGACGAGACGAGGCAGTGGTACCGAGTGGCTGTCGATGGTCCGGATTCCGGCGCTCGCGTGTACGCCATCACCGACCAGGAGGCCGCCGCGCGCGACTACGAGGGTCGACCGTACCGGGTGCTTCAAATGCTCGAGGGTGATCGGGCGATAGCAGCCATCCGTCGCCTTCGAGTCGAGGTCCCCGCCGTCAATCGCACCTATGCCTACGGACCCTGGCCGGGCCCCAACAGCAACACGTTCATCGATGATCTGGGCCGCTCGATCCCCGAGCTTCGGTTCGAGCAGCACCACAACGCATTCTGCAAAGACTACGCACCGACGGTGTTGGTCGGAAGCACGACGACCGGCACCGGTGTCGAGCTCGAGACCCCGGTGCTCGGCGTGCAGGTCGGGATCCTCGACGGCCTGGAGCTCCACGTCCTGGCGTTGTCGTTCGGCGTCAATCTCTGGCCCCCGCGTCTCGAGCTTCCCTTCGTCGAGCGCGTGGGCTTCGACTGAAGAGGCGGTTCACCGCGTCCGCCGAGGCGAAGGCGGAGCTGCGACCGCCCTTCGTCACGAGGTCGATGTGCGGAGTCGATCGTGGTCGGGCTGAAAAGCGCACGATCAACGAAGAAGAGCGAGCGCTGTCGCGGAAATGGATCGGCGTCGGAGAGATGGCGCGGGAGCTCGACCGCAGCCGCTTCTACGCCCAGCCGGGCCAGGCGCGATCGTTGCGACGGTAGACGCCGTCTTCGGTGCGCTCGAAGAGGGCTTGCGTCAGCGGGTGGGCGATCGGATCTTCCGACACGTCGGCCGTCAAGTTCTCTTCGGCCGCATAGGTCACGGCCGAGGAGCCGTCGACGAGCACGTGATACCAGGCCTGATCTCGCGTCGGTTGCGTCTGGTTCTTGTCGTACCACTCTTCATTGGCCAGGCAGCGGATGTCGAAGTCGACGATCACGCCTCGGTATCCGTAGCGGCGGTGCCGAACGAGCTGACCCGGAGCAAAGAGGGGAAGATCGGACGGGAGATGATCGGGAATCGGTTCGCGTTCGTTCATCGTGCTTGCTGGTTTTACCGACGAGTCGGGGCCCGAAGACAGGGCGCCGTCATGGCATCGTTGAGCCGAGATCGCAACGGCTTTTTCGAAGTCGAGCTCGTCCGAGTCACTTCCCGGAGCGTCGCAATCGATACACCGTCAGCTTCGGCCCCGCTTCCGAAAGTTCCTCCAAGCCTTTGAGTGGGATGTAGAAAGCATCCAGCTCATCGTAGCGGGGCGCCGAGCCTCCGACGCGTTTCGGATCGCGCTCCCATGCGATCTCGCCTTGACGCATGGCGAGCTTCTCGAGGACGGGTGTTGCCGCGGCCCAAGGAGTCCGATCGGCGATGATCAGGTAGACGTCGGTTCCAGACAGTGCCCGCTGGGCATCGAAGCGGAACGGCGGTGAGCCCGTCTCGATGACGTCGTATCGAGGGACCGGCGGCCAGTCGGGGAATCGCTCGCGCAGTGCGGTCAGCATCTCGCCGCGCTTCCGGAGATACTCGTGGGGAGCCGCGAGCAGATCTTCCAGCGTCGTGTGCTCGGCCGCCATCGTGCGAGGCAGCGAGCCGATCAGCCCGATCGGCACGTTGAAGATCAGCGTGGCGTCGGCGGGGATCTCGTCCTGGATCCAGGTGACGAGTCGGTTGCGCGTCTCGGGGCGAGCGGACAATCGATCGAAGTGTACCGAGTCCAGAATCGTCGGCCATGCGACCAGCAGCGCGAGCACTCCCGCGACCCACGCCCGCCCGGGTACTCGAAGGCTCCTCAACGTTCGCTCGATGACCAACCCCGCACCCAGGCAGAGGGGGGCCGCCAGAGGGAGGCTGTATCTCGAGAAGAGCGCCCGGCCAACGCCCAGCAGCACGAAGTACGAGATCGCGAAGATCGTGATCGCTCCGCCGCCGCGGCGAGCGCACTCGAGCAATCCGAGCCCACCGAGGATCAGCAGCGGGAGCCCGAGACCATCCGACAGATAGCCGACGAGCTGAGCCCAACCAGAGGGACGTGCCGAGACGGCCGCCAGCTCTTCGGGGGCGGTGCCGTAGTAGCCGACGATGCGTGAGAAGGACTCCCAGAAGCCTCCCGGGTCCAAGACGACGAACGGTGAGGCCAATGCGAAGACGCCGACCGAGAGCGCACCGGTGCCGAGGATCCAGCGTCCGGGTGAGCGGCCTTGGCCGCGCGCCCAGCGCGCGACGACGAAGAGCAACGGAACGACCACGATACCGCCCGTGTATTTCACCGAAGCCGTCAGACCGGCGACGATACTCGCTCGCAGCACCTCGCGAGTCCTCGCCTTGGGCTGCAGAATGCGCATCCCGAGAAGCAGTGACAGCAGGACGAAGAAAGCCTGCGGGCCGTCGACGGTGGCGAAGTGGGCCTCACGCACCGGAAGCTGGCTGACCGCGAACAGCCCGGCACCGACGAATCCGCCGAGGGTCGTGCCGAGCCGTCGACCCAAGCGCACGATCAGCCAAACGCAGGCGACCGAGAGGGCCGCGGAGATCGATCGTGCAAAGAGCACATAGGGCGTCGGGTCGACTCGAAAGTCGTGGAGCAGATCGAGCCAGTCCCCGAAGTGCCCACCCAGGCGGCCGATCAGATAGGCGGGCGCGAGCGCGATGTGGAGCAGATACAGGTAGAAGGTCGGGTAGTTGAACAGGTGCGGGTTGTAGTCGCCGGAGAAGAAGGTCAGGGCCGGCAAGATGACCTTCTCTTCGTCAGGGCGGATGCCGAGGATCGGGAGGCCGAAGTCGAGCCCCCAGATTCGCAGACCTGCGGCCAGCATCAGGAGAAGCGCGACTCCGACGCGTCGGTGCCAGACGCGGTTCTCGCTCACGTTCTCAATCCGTGGAAGAGGAGGCGAGATCGCTCTGCGGCACGTCGTCGTGCTCGTCTTCGGTGGCGATCAGGTCGGTAGTGAGTCGCTGACTCCCGTCATCGGTGAAGATCGGGAACTGCTTGAGGCCCCATCGCTGGAGCCGATACCGGAGTGCCGTCCCCAGCACGCCGAACCCGTACACGGTGCTGCTCCAGAAATCGATCGACGAAGCGTCCTCGTTGTAGCGCGCCGGACATGAGATCTCGCCGATCTGGAAGCCGAAGTGGACGGCCTGGGCGATCATCTGATTGTCGAAGACGAAGTTATCCGAGTTGGCCGAGAGCGGAAGCTTCTCGAGCACTCGGCGAGAGAACGCGCGGTAGCCGGTGTGATACTCCGACAGCTTGCGACCGAGCAGGACGTTCTCGGCCAGCGTGAGCACGCGGTTCGAGAGGTACTTGTAGAGCGGCATGCCGCCCTCGAGCGCACTGCCCACCAGGATGCGCGAGGCGAGGACCATGTCGTAGTGCCCCGACTCGACCATGGCCGCCATCGGAATGACGAGCCGCGGTGAGTACTGGTAGTCGGGGTGCAGCATCACGACGATATCGGCGCCCCGGGCGAGCGCCTCGCGGTAGCAGGTCTTCTGGTTGCCGCCGTAGCCCAGGTTCTGATGATGCTGAATGGCGGTGATCCCGAGCCGTTCGGCTTCGGCCAGGGTCTCGTCCTGGCTGCAGTCGTCGACGAGCAGCACTTCGTCCACGTACTCGTGAGGGATCTCACGATACGTGCGCTCGAGCGTGCGGGCGGCGTTGTAGGCCGGCAGCACGACGACGATCTTCTGATCTCGGATCATAGGGGCTCGGGGCTTCGGTGCGGTGGCATTCCTTGACGCAAAGATTGTGATGCCAAAAGCTTCAGTAGTCAAGGTGCGCCTGGGCCTCGGCCATGTTTCTCTCTCGTTTTCTCGTGGGAAGGCCGATTTGCCCCCCCCGAGAGAGCAGGGTATTCTCACCTTCGGGAAAGGGGCTCTCACAGCCCGTTGCACGTCACGAGAGATCAGACCACGCCGGTGACCCTCCGCGCCCGAGGGGAGTGTCCGTCGTTGGTTCGATCGAGTCGGGTAAAGGGGTCACACGATGTCCACAGAGGTCCGTCCGCCTCGCCAACGCCAACTCGCTCGCCTTTTTGGACCGCTCTTGCTGGTCGTCGTCGCGAGCTCCTCCGCCTGGTCGCAGGTTCCCTTCGCTTCAGAGCCCCAGCTCCGCCAAGCACTGCGTCTCGAGCAAGTCGAAGTTCAGGATCTGCTGCTTCCCGAAGCCGCGGGAGGGCTCGTTCAAGCGACGATCCGACTGGCGGGCCTCGATTATTGGTTCACACTCCAGCCCCACTCCCTTCGCAGTGACGCCTTCGAGGTCCTGGTCGACACGGGGGGCGGACTCGACCCGGTCGCTCTCTCGCCGTCCAAGACATTTCGCGGCGAAGTGCGTGGCGCGCAGGCCGGTCAGATCGCCGGTCATCTCGAGGGCGGACAGCTGACGGCGACGCTACTCCTCGAGGACGGTGCCGTGTGGACGATCCAGCCGCTCCTCCCCATCGTCCCCGGCGCGGCGTCGACCCAGCACGCCGTCTTCCAGTCTGAAGACGTTCTCCCGGGGGCGGAGTCGTGCGGAAGCGAGACGCTGCCGCCTGGCCTGGGGAGCGTCGATCTGGGAGCCGACGGTCCGAGCACCGAGGCCGCTGCGACGGGCAATCAGATCTGTCAGGTCGCCTTCGACGCCGACTACGAGTTCTATCAGATGAACGGCTCGTCGGTCTCGGCCACGGTCGACGACATCGAGATGATCATGAATGCCGTCGATCTGATCTACGAGCGCGACGCTCAGATCGTCTACGAGATCACCACGGTGATCGTGCGATCGTCGGCTTCGGATCCCTACACGTCTTCCAACTCGAGCACGCTGCTCGGCGAGTTCGTGACGACCTGGCAAGCGAACCACTCGGCGATCCAACGCGACACGGCGCACCTGATGACCGGTAAAGACATCGATGGCGGCGTGATCGGCGTCGCGTATGTCGGAGTCATCTGCAGCGGCTCTTGGGCCTACGGGCTGTCCGAGTCCCGCTTCTCGGCGAACCTCGACCTCCGAGTCGGGCTCACCGCACACGAGCTCGGCCACAACTGGAGCAGCGGTCACTGTGACGGCGACGTCGACTGCCACATCATGTGCTCGTACATCAACAGCTGTGCGGGGATCGGGCTCCCGGACTTCAACTCCAACTCGATCGCTTCGATTCTTTCCCACAAGGCGTCGCGATCGTGTCTGACGGCCGAGCACGATCCGATCTCGCTGGCAAACGGTCCTTTCGAGGACGACTTCGACTCCGCTTCGCTCAGCGCTGAGCGCTGGCGGCACGTCGACAGCGCGCTGGTCTCGACGGCCGCCCTGGCCGAGCCGACCGGGAGCTTCACACTCAACCTGGATTCGGCCGGCTCCGATCAAGGTGAGCAAGACGAGGTGCGCACCGTCGAGATGCTCCTCAGCGGCGAAGCCGACGTATCGGTGGGCTTCTTCAGCCAGCATCGGGGCACCGAGAATGGCGAATCGCTCTACTGCGAGTATCTCGACTCGAGCGGTGCTTGGGCGACGCTCGTTCAGGTGACCTCTTCCGGCGTCGATCAGACCGAGTTCCTGTATCACCGAGCGGCTCTTCCGGGCAACGCCTATCACGACGGCTTCCGGCTGCGCCTTCGCAGTGACAGCGACGAGTCGAATGACGACTGGTACATCGACAGCCTGCGCGTCTTCCGGACGCCGACGCTGACCCTGACCTCTCCGCTGACGCTCGGTGCGAACGGGCAGGTGGATATCGATGACCTCTCACCGGGCCAGACGGCCCTGCTGTTCTTCTCCTTCGACGGCATCGGGAGCGGCCCTTGCTTCGTGCAAGGCACGCAGTGCATCGACCTGGTGGGCACGATCTACGTTCTCGCCTCCGGAGTGGCCGACGGCAACGGAACGCTCGCGATCCAGTCCTACATCCATCCCGCGATACCGTCCGGACTGACCTTCTACCTCCAGGCCTTCGGTATCGGGGACGTGGGCTTGGAGTCGGATCTGACCAACACGCTCACCGCGACCACTCAGAACTGAGTCACGCACACGGGAGGGCACTCGGCGGCCCTCCCGTGACCGGTCGCTCTTCGCTGTCGTGTCGGAAGCTTCGCTGGAATCGCCTTGAGCCGGCGAGTTGGGCGTGGTGGGATGAGCCTCAGCTCCGCACCGGTCCGGGGAACGACGCCGCGAGGCGGATGCCGGGGGGGAGCTTCCTCGATCCTGAGCGTGCGGGTGGTCTCCAAGAGCGAGTTCGTCGTCGTCTCCAATCGGCTGCCGGTCCGGCGGGCCGGGCCGAAGAGCTCGCGCTGGGAGACGAGCCCGGGCGGCCTGGTGTCGGCGTTGACACCGGTGCTGCGAGATCGACCGAGCACCTGGATCGGCTGGGACGGGACGATAGGCCGAGCGCCTCGCCCCTTCGTGCACGATGGCATTCGCAACGACCCGGTGCCCCTCTCCCAGTCCGAGATCGAGACCTACTACGACGGATTCTCGAACCGGACGATCTGGCCGCTGTATCACGACGCGGTGCGCTCGCCCGAGTACCACCGGCACTGGTGGCGGCCCTACGTTGAGGTCAACCGGCGCTTCGCCGAGCGCGCCGCACAGCGAGCCGCACGCGGCGGCATCGTTTGGGTGCACGACTATCAGCTCCAGCTGGTTCCCGGCATGCTGCGACAGCTGCGACCGGACCTTCGGATCGGCTTCTTCCTGCACATCCCGTTTCCGCCTCCTGAGCTGTTTCGTCAACTTCCGTGGCGGCGAGAGATTCTCGAAGGTCTGCTCGGTGCCGACGTGGTGGGCTTTCAGACCAAGGCCGGTATTCAGAACCTCTCTCGCCTCGCCCGTCACCTGCTCGGCTCCTCGGGGCAGAGCGGCGAGCTGATCCACGATCGGCGGCGCGTTCAGGTGGGGGCGTTCCCGATCTCGATCGACTTCGAGCGGTACTCAAAGCGGGCGGCCGATCCCGAGTCGCATGCGCGCGCGAACGAGCTGCGCACTCGCCTGGGGCAGCGGCACGTCCTGCTGGGCGTCGATCGACTCGACTACACCAAGGGAATCGATACTCGTCTGAAGGCCTTTCGAGAGCTCTTGGTGTCGGGGCGTCTCGGACTGGACGATGCCGTCTTCGTGCAGATCGGCGTCCCGAGTCGGAAGCGGGTCGACGAGTACCAGCAGCTCACGCGGAGCATTCACGAGATCGTGGGCGAGCTGAATGGCGAGTACGGTCAGGTGGGTCTGAATGCGGTCGAGTACTTCGGACGAAGCTTCGACTTCGAGGACTTGGTCGCCCTCTACTTGGCGGCCGACGTCATGATCGTGACGCCGCTTCGAGACGGGATGAACCTGGTGGCCAAGGAGTACATCGCCTGTCGCAACGATGACACGGGAGTGCTGGTGCTCAGCGAGTTCACGGGATCGGCGCGCGAGCTGCGACAGGCTCTCGTCGTCAACCCGCACGATATCGACGGGCTGGTCGGCGGGATCGAGACGGCCTTGGCGATGCCGACCGTCGAGCAGAAGCGGCGCATGCGCACGCTTCGAAGGCAAGTGCGCCAGCACGACGTGTACGCCTGGGCACAAGGATTTCTGGACACTCTGGCCGAATGACGTGTGGCCTGGCTCTGAAGGTATGGTGTACTCCTCCTCGGTCGTCCAACCCCGGCTCTCGGGGTGCCGCTCACCGAGCCGATTCCCAGGACCCGAGAACCGATGAAGCGCCTGCTCGAGAAGCTCGACGCCGTCGCCCAGACACCCCTCCTCCTGGTCGCCACCGACTACGACGGGACTATCGCGCCGATCGTGGCCGATCCGGATGCTGCGCGACCCGACCGCGAGGCTCTGCTCGCACTGCGGCGTCTCGCCGCGTTGCCGAACACCCATGTCGCCGTCGTCTCCGGCCGCTCGCTCGCCGACCTAGCGCGGCTGTCCAGCCTCACCGAGGAGGTGCACCTGGTCGGGAGCCACGGGAGCGAGTTCGAGCCGGGATTCGCCTCGTCGCTCCCGGAAGAGACGCAATCACTTCGTGAGCGCGTGGAGCGAGAGCTGCGAGCCATCGCTGCGCGTTCCCAAGGCTTCACCATCGAGACCAAGCCGGCGAGTGTCGCCTTCCACTATCGCCGCGCCGATCCCGAGCAGGCGCGCGCTGCCATCAGTGAGATTCGCGAAGGGCCGGCTCGGCTGAAGGGCGTTCAGGTCAAGCGCGGCAAGATGGTCCTCGAGCTGTCGGTCGTCATGACTCACAAGGGAGACGCGCTTCAGCGGCTGAGGCATCGAGTGAGCGCGACCGCGGTCGTGTTCTTCGGCGATGACGTCACGGATGAGGACGCCTTCGCGACACTCTCCGGTCCCGATGTCGGTGTCAAGGTCGGGGAAGGTGAGTCCCAGGCGATTCACCGCGTCGCGAACACACGCGACGTCAGTCGATTGCTCGCACGCCTGCATGACGCGCGCGTCGACTGGCTCGAGGGCACTCAAGCGACACCGATATCCGACTACTCCATCCTCTCTGACCAACGCACGATCGCGGTCGTCTCGCCGCGGGGTTCGGTCGATTGGATGTGCTTGCCGCGCATCGACTCCCCGGCCCTGTTCGCTGCCTTGGTAGGAGGTCCCACCGCCGGCAGCTTCGTCGTCAGAGACCCCGATCCCGAGGCCGTCTCCTCGGTGAGCTACCAGGGGGACTCGGTCGTCCTGCGGACGGATTGGCCGACGTTTCACGTCCTCGACTTCCTCGATTGCTCGGGAGGCCGACCGGCGCAACGGGCGGGACGCTCCGACCTGGTCCGCGTGATCGAGGGCCAAGGTGAAGTGGAGATCGAGTTCGCGCCGCGCCTGGACTTTGGACGCATGCCGACCTTCCTTGCGGTGCGAGAGGGCGGCATCGTGGTCGACGCGGCTCTCGATCCGATCGTGCTGCGCTCACCCGGTGTGAGCTGGACGGTCGTCGAGGTGGCGGGGCATCAGACCGCGCGAGCCCGCGTGCGGCTCGGGCCCGAGCCGCTCGTGCTCGAGCTGCGCTACGGTTCGGGAACGCTCCGCGGGTTCGCCATTCCCATTGCGGAACGGCTCGATGCGACCTCACACTACTGGACCTCATGGGCCGAGACGTTGGCCGTGCCGTCCGTGGCACCCGAGGTGGTCCGCCACAGTGCTCTGATGCTCAAGGCGCTCTACCATCGCCCGACCGGGTCCTTTGCGGCCGCCGGAACCACCAGCTTGCCGGAGGAGATCGGCGGCGTTCGCAACTGGGACTATCGATTCTGCTGGCTGCGCGACGGCGCCATGACGGCCTCGTCTCTCGTGAGGCTCGGTCGCAACGACGAAGCGATCCGCTTCTTGGACTGGATCCTGTCCGTCGTCCACTCCAGCAGCTCGCCCGAACGATTGCTGCCCCTCTACAACGTGGGAGGTGAGGCTCCCGGGCCCGAGGCCGAGATCGGCGACCTGAGTGGATATCGCGGCAGCCGGCCCGTGCGCGTCGGCAATGGTGCCGCGCAGCAGGTCCAGCTCGACGTCTTCGGATCGGTCACCGAGCTGGTCGCGATTCTCTCCGAGCGTGACGCGCCGCTCTCACCTGGGCACTTCCACTTGGTCGAGCTCATGGTCGATGCGGTGCGACGTCGCTGGCGAGAGCCGGATCACGGCATCTGGGAGATCCGCGGTCCGCGTCGCCATCACGTACACTCCAAGGTGATGTGCTGGGTGACCGTCGACCGGGCGCTCCAGGTTGCCGACCGCCTGCTCGATCGTCAGCATCCGGAATGGGCTCAGCTGCGCGAGATGATTGCGGTCGACGTGCTCGAGCACGGCTTCAAGCCGGAGGTGGGGGCGTTCACGGCTGCCTATGAGGGAACCGACCTCGATGCCGCCACTCTGTTCGTGGGGCTGAGTGGCCTGCTGCCGCCCGACGACGAGCGATTCCGGAGCACGGTCGCGGCGATCGAGAGAGAGCTGCGCGAAGGACCGACGGTCTATCGATACCGCGGCGACGACGGGCTTCCCGGGACCGAAGGCGGATTCCACATCTGCGCTTCGTGGCTGGTCGATGCCTTCTGCCTGATGGATCGTCTCGAGGACGCGCGAGAGCTCTTCGACTCGATCGTCGCGCTGCGAGGTCTGACGGGCCTGCTCTCCGAGCAGTACGATCCTCCCGCGGGTCTCGCCCTCGGCAACATCCCACAAGCCTACTCGCACATCGGACTCATCGACAACGCGATCCGCTTGGCGAGAGTCGCCCGAGACCAGACGACAGGAACCATGCGAGTAAAGGGCGGGGCCGCGCGCGGAAAAAAGCGGAGCCGCTGACGGTAGTACTCGTGACCCCGAGCAAGAGAACGGAGCCGCTGACGGTATTCGTGAACAAGCGCCCAGTCCGGCGTTGCCCCGTCCTCGCGCGCCAATTCGCCGAGCAGCGTTCCGCGAGTCCGCGGTGACGCCGCAACCCGTGACGCCGCACCTCGTGACTCCGACTCGCGGTGACGCTCGCTTTCGTCGAGACAATGCCAACGCGCTCGGCCAACGTCTCGCCCGGTTGCTTGTGACGCGAAGTCGTTGTCGATAGTCTGTGGCCTTGCCATTGAACCTGCCGAAGCGAGTACACATGGACGGCCCAGAACCACCCGAAGGGGCCTCAGGTGCCGCACACGATGTTTATCGAATCGGAGCGCAGGTCACTCGATGCGCTTGATGATGTGGAATCCGAACTTGCTGGTCGCAGGGTCGTACTCGGCCAGCCCGACCTCCCCGACTTCGAGCTCGAATCCGATGTCACCAAAAGCCGCGACCATGCCGCCGCGGGTCTGGTACCCCGGTCGACTCGGCGCACCCGTGTTCGTCATGCCGTAGATGCCGGGCGAGCTATCGTCGGTGTATTGCTCGATGAGGGCATCGAAGTCCTCGCCTCCTCGAACGCGATCCAGCAGCGCCAGAGCCAGCTCCCGTGCTTCCCGCTCGGACCGTTCTCGAGCGGCCTCGGGGGCGCTGCCTGCAAAGCCGGCGGCATCACGAAAGGCGATGAGGAGGTGCTGCACCTTGATGGCATCGGGTCCCGTGACCGCAGGAGGCTGCTCGGTTTCCACAGGTGGATCCGGCGTCTTCTCCGGAAGCGGGGCTTCTTTCGTTTCCGGCTTCCTCTCGGGAGCTTGGCTCTTCGACGTCGACGCGTCTGGCTTCTTCTCGGCGTCGGGGGCGCATGCCCAGCCAACGCTGAGCACGATCAGGCAAGTCGCGAGAGCTCGTCGGCTCTTCATGGTGAGTCCCTCCACTACTCGATTCTCTTGATGATGTGCCAACCGTACTTGCTCGTGGCGGGATCGTAGGTCGTCATGCCGATCTCGCCGACCGCGAGCGAGAAGCTGACGTCACCGAACGCCGTGACCATGCGGCCTCGAGGAGAATAGCCCTCGCGCTCCGCCACCTCGTGATTGGTCATGCCGTAGATGCCGGGGGCCTCGTCGTCGGTGAACTCGATCACGAGTGCCTCGAAGTCTTCCCCCGACTGTGCGCGGGCGAGCAGCGAGGCTGCGAGCTCGCGCGCTTGAGCCTCCGTTCGTCCGGCCGCACCTTCGGGGACTTGGTCCTTGAACCCGATGGCATCCTGGAAGCCAATCAAGACGTGTTGGACTCGGACGGCATCGGGCTCGACGCGCTCGGGTGTCTCGGTGACCCGCTCGGCGGCTTCCTCCGGGCTCGATGGGTCCGCTTCCTCGGAAGGGCTCGCACAGCTCGAGCCGAGAGCGACGATGCTGGCGAGCGCCAGCGAGGCTCCGATGGACTTGATACTCATCGCGAATCTCCTCGAGTGTGACCTTGGTTTCGGTAGCGATCGATGAGGGCCGTCAGTCGGGACACGACCTCGGGCTCTTCTTCCCAGCGATTGATCGTCTCGCCGGGGTCTGCACCCAGGTGATACAGCTGGCCGAAAGGGCCGCCTTCGGCTTGGCGGTCGACTCGTTTCGGGGCGGAGAACCCGCCGGAGCCCCGACCTTGAATGAGCTTCCAGTCACCCTGGCGAATCGCGAACATTCCGTCCGCCGAGTGATGCACGACGGCCTCGTGAATCGGTCCTTCTCGGCGCAGGCCGCGCCAAACGGGCAGCAGACTTGTGCTGTCCTCGCCCATCTGATCGGGGAGATTCATGCGCCAGATGTCCGCGAAGGTGGCCATCAGATCGACCAGCGTGATGGTCTCGTTCTCGGTCTTGCCTGGGTCGACCTGACCCGGCCAGCGAACGACGAACGGCACTCGGTGCCCACCCTCCCAGATGTCCGCCTTCTGGCCTCGCCACGGTCCGTTCGAGCGGTGGTCCCAACGCTCGATGTCGTCCGTGTCCCAGTGCGAGCCGTTGTCGCTCGTCACGATGACGATCGTGTCCTCGGACTTGCCCAGGCGCACCAACGTCTCGAGCAAGGCACCGATGCTCGCATCGACCTGGTGAGTGAAGTCACCGTAGTCGCCGGCTCGGCTCGCGCCTCGAAACTCCTCCGTGGGCATCCAGGGCGTGTGGGGAGCGGGCAGGGGCAAGTACAGGAAGAACGGTCGATCGGGCTCGCGGCGCGACTGTCGCTCGACGAAAGCAACGGCCTCCTCCGTCAGGCGAGGCAGCACGCCCTCGTGCCGAAACCCGGGGGCGATCTTCCCGCCGCGCCAGAAACCGCCACCGTCGACCTTGCGGCGCTGGCTGGCCGCGACCGGGAGGCTCGGGAATGCGACCGGGTGATCGTCGCGCACGTAGAGATAGGGCTCCATGTCGAGCGAAGCCGGAATGCCGAAGAACTCCGCGAAGCCATGGTCGAGTGGCCCGGGATGGAGTGGCTGCGTGTAGTCGGTCTGGTTTCCGACGCCGAGGCCGAGGTGCCACTTGCCGATCGCGGCCGTCGCGTAGCCGTTGGCGCGGGCGATCGTGCCCAGCGTCCATCGACCGGGCTCGATGAGATTGGTAGATCGGCCGCCCAGGACGCCTTTCTTGAGGCGACTGCGCCAGCAGTAGCGTCCGGTGAGCAGACCATACCGAGTTGGCGTGCAGACACCGGATGGGGAGTGGGCATCCGTGAACCGCATGCCTTCGGCCGCCAACCGATCGAGATGGGGCGTGGGGATCTTCGAGTCCGCGTTGTAGCAGCCCAGGTCACCGTAGCCGAGGTCGTCGGCGAGGATGAGGATGATGTTCGGGCGATCGATCTTCGAGGAACCGAAAGCCGACGCCGCGCCCGCCCCCAAAGCGAGGGCCGCGACGACGAGTCCGAGCGTTCGCATGTTTGACTGAGCCTCCCCGGTGATGGAACGGGGTCCGCCTGGGACCGACCGGTCCCGAGCCTACCTCGAACGGGGAACCTCGAACATCGAAGTTTGAGCGGAATGTCGAGCGGAGTGGGCTGAAGTCGCACCTCGGTGTGTGAGGGTCGCCAGCAGAGAGCTGAGTGCGGGGCTCAGCGGCTTCGATTCGCCGGTGTCGTTTGATAGCCTCTCGGTTTCGCTTGCCCGTCACCGTTCCCTCCGGAGCCCCTCGCGATGTCGCCGCTCGCCCGTTCGATCTCTTTGGTCTTCCTACTCGCGCCGATGGCGATCGGCGAAGAGCCGGCCGTCGACTATCAGATCGCGTTCCCGAACGCACTGCATCATGAGGCGATCGTTCGAACGACCTTCCGAGGGCTCGATTCCGATCGACCGCTCGAGATCCGGATGAGCCGCACGTCGCCCGGGCGCTACGCTCTGCACGAGTTCTCCAAGAACGTCTACGGCGTCCTCATCACCGACAGTAACGGTCGGCCCCTCGAGGCTACGCGTCCCGATCTCCACCAGTGGACGGTGGCGGGTCACGACGGAACGGTCGTCTTCGAGTACACCCTCTTCGGCGATCGCGCGGACGGAACGTACACGGGTATCGACAACACGCACGCGCACCTCAACATGCCGGCCACCTTCGTCTGGGCGCGCGGTCTCGAGCAGGCTCCCATCACGATCGACTTCCAGCCCTTTCGCTCCGAATGGCAGGTCGCGACCCAACTCGAGCCCACCGACCATCCGTATCGCTTTCGGGCACCCGACCTCGCCTACTTCCTCGACAGCCCGACCGAGCTGAGCGACTTCGGGCTGCGCACCTTCGAGGTCCCTGCGGGGGAAGGCACGGCGACCATCCGCCTGGCGGTCCATCACGACGGCAGCGACGAGGATCTCGACGCGTTCTTCGAGATGGTTCAGCCGGTCGTGCGAGAGCAGATTGCCATCTTCGGTGAGGTGCCCGAGTACGAGTTCGGCACGTACACGTTCATCGCCTGTTACCTACCGCACGTTGATGGCGACGGCATGGAGCATCGCAACTCGACGATCCTCACCAGCACGCGGCGCCTCGATGGCCGGGGTGCGATGGGCAACCTCGGAACGGTCTCGCACGAGTTCTTCCATCAATGGAACGTCGAGCGTCTGCGCCCGCTCGCCCTCGAGCCGTTCGATTTCGAGGCCGCGAACGTCTGCGGCGAGCTGTGGTTCGCGGAAGGGTTCACGAGCTACTACACACCGCTCGCGATTCGACGGGCCGGGCTCATCGACGACGACGAGTACGCGAAACGGATCTCAGGGGGCATCGACACGGTGCTCAATGCTCCCGGGCGACGATACTTCTCACCGGTGGGAATGAGCCGGCAAGCCCCGTTCGTCGACGCGGCGCGCTCCGTCGACCCGACCAACCGCAGCAACACGTTCATCTCCTACTACACCTGGGGCGCGGCGCTCGGGCTGGCCTTGGATCTCGAGCTGCGCACGCGGTTCGATGGAAAGAGCCTCGACGGCTGGTTCCGGGCGCTGTGGGAGAGCCATGGTCGACCGGAGAAGCCATACACCCTCGACGACCTCGAGCGATCGTTGGGCCGCTACTCCGGTAGTCTGGAGTTCGCGACGGAGTTCTTCGCACGTCATCTGCGCGGCCGCGAGGCCCCGGACTTCGCAAGTCTTCTGGCTCAGGCCGGCTTCGTGGTCGAGCCGAAGCGTCCCGGAGAGCGCTGGCTCGGTGCTCGCCTCGTCGATGGCGACGAGTGCGTGGAGGTCACGGGCCGACCGCCGGTCGGGAGCCCGCTCTACCAGGCAGGGGTCGAGGCGGGCAGCCGGATCTCGCGAATCGGCCCTGTCGCGACCACCGAAGCGGGAGCGGCCATCGACCTGCTCGAGAAGGTGCCGTTCGGCTCACGCCTGCCGATCGAGTTCGAGCAGCGAGGCGAATGGAGATCGGGGTATCTGGTGCTGAAGCCCGACCGGAGCGTGAAGGTCCGCGCTCGGTCCGAGGAGGAGCTCGAGGCGAGTCAACGCGCGCTCCGGAGAGCCTGGTTGGGGAGTCGACTCTAGGGAGCCTGATTCTCGACAGCGTCCAGCGCCGAGGTGGGCATCACGGTTTCGGACGCTTCCGCTTATCATGATCGCAGGCCCACCGCGAAAGGGCCGCCCGTACCGTGCCAGCTGGAGTCGAGTCTTGATCGAAGAACTCACGAGGATCCTGAGCGTGACGGTGGTCGGCCTCACGTTCCTTCTGTCGACCTCGGCTTGCTCAGAGGACGTCGGACCAAAGCCGGAACGGTGGACGGTCGAGGTCCTCCGATCCTTTCCCCACGATCGAGAGGCTTTCACTCAGGGGCTCGTCTTCTACGCGGGCAAGCTCTTCGAGAGCACCGGGCAGTACCAGAGCTCGTCGCTGCGGCGGATCGACCCCCAGAGTGGGCGCGTCGAGAAGAACCTGGCCCTGGGCGGCGAGTACTTCGCCGAAGGCTTGGCCCGCGTCGGTGACGAGCTGATCCAGCTCACTTGGCAGAACGGGGAAGCCTTCGTGTACAACGTCGGCACGTTCCAGAAGCAAAGGACGCTGCGGTACAAAGGCGAAGGTTGGGGGCTCTGCCACGACGGCAATCGACTGATCATGTCGGATGGCAGCAGCACTCTGACCTTTCGGAGCGCAGCGACGCTGCAAAAGCTCGGTGAGCTGCAAGTGCGCTTGCGCGGTCGACCGCAGGCGAATCTGAACGAGCTCGAGTTCGTCGACGGCGTGATCTACGCCAACATCTGGCAGGAAGACCGCATCGTTCGCATCGATCCCCAGACAGGACGCGTGACGGCCGACATCGACGTCTCGGGCCTGCGGAAGCAGCTCTCGGACAGCGAGGGTGTCAGCATGGACGACGTGATCAACGGGATCGCCTGGGAGCCCGAACGGAAGGTCTTCTACTTGACCGGCAAGGACTGGCCCAAGATGTTCGAGGCTCGCTTCGTGCCCGTGGCCAAGAAGTAGGCCCGCCCGTTCAAACGTCGGACGGTCGGACTCCGTCTCCATTCGCAGCCTGCCAGATCGCGCCTTTTTACCGCGTGCCCGGGGACACCTTCGGATTCGGCGCGACCGGCATGGCAGACGTCGATGGCGATGGGGCAATCGACTACTATCGCCGGGCCGCAAACGGGGCGGATGTTCTTGTTTGCCGGTCCCAAGCCGAAGAAGTGACGCCGGCCGGCTGTCCGGCCTGTTCCCGAAATCACAGGGGCCCGACCGGTGAGTCGGGCCTTCATGATCGGGTGGGTGTCTCGGAGCCCGAGGCTCAGGCGCCCATCGCCTCGTACTCATCGAGCGTCTTCTCGATGAGGTCCTGCAGAAAGATCGCGGCCAAGGCGGCGCTCACGCGGGACAAGTTCCCATCGGAGCGGGAGAAGCTGCGAGAGCTCAAGGCGCCATAGATCTCGGTCAGCTTCTGCTTGAGAGCTCGCAAGCCGCTGCATACCGACACCGACCAGGCGCCGCGGCCCCAGTCTGTGATCCAGTCGGCGGCCTTGCCGAGCCCTTCGCGCAGCTTGCCACTCGGCGTCTGGGCGAGCGCCAGCGCCGAGAGGATCGCGCGGCGGCCGTCGTCCGACAGGCTCAAGGACTGCATGGCGGCTTCGATCTCGGGGTGCGAGGCGGCGAGCTGATCGAGCTCTTCGACGTCGGATCCCGCGAGACCGATGACGAACTGGTGGGCCATGTGGTCAAACAGCAAGCGCTCGACCTCTTCGTCCTTGTTCCCCGGATAGAAGGGCACCTTCAGCCGACGAGCGGTGCGCGTCACGATGTCCCACCAGTTGTTGTTGCGGTAGAACGGCGTGAGCTGCTCGGGCAGATGATGCGTCCGAGCTTGGAGACCGCGCAGGTTCCGGTTGAGAATGCGCCAGGCCTGAGCCTCGGCATTCTCTTCTCGGAGCTGAACTCGGAGTGTCTCGGCGATCACGCTTCGAGACTCGGCCGGCATCCGGCTCAGGATCTCGAACGGTCGCACCACGCCCTGTCGCTCAGCGAGACGGCGATAGCAGGACTTTTGGGCCAGCATCGATCGATTACCCCCTGGATTTTTTGCGTGCTTGCCGGCAGGTGAACTCCCGGCGGCTCGATTATAAGGTGCGGCCCGATCGCTCGCCACGACCACCTGGACGGACCCCGGGAGTCGACGCGCTCGGGCCCGCTTCCAGGGACGGCTTTCTCGTCGTCCGGGCACCTCCGGCGGCGATCAGTCGCCTCCGCGGTCCTCGGCTCCGAAGCAGTACAGCGTGCCGGTCGTGCGGAGATAGAGGCGGCCGTCCGCGATCGCAGGTGTCGCGTAGCAGCTCTCCCCGAGCTCGTTCACGGCGAGCGCCTTCAGACTGCCGCCGGCAGGGAGCACGCTGACCAAGCCGGACTCGCTGACGAGGAACACCTTGTCGTCGGCGGCTACCGGGCTCGCGTAGTAATTGTCCTGCGCCGAGAGCCGACCTCGCTCGATCACTTCGCCAGTCTTCGGATTCAATGTCACTGCCAATCCGCCGCTGTCGTTGACGAGGTACAGCACGCCCTGGAAGAGCAGCGGAGACGGGAGCTGAGGGATGCCTCGGCGATACGTCCAAAGCACGTTCTGCTCCGTTCGGTCGCCTTCGCCGCCGGCCCGGATCGCCAGGAGCCCATTCTGCGAAGCCAGGGCCGCGCGGAGGTAGCTCCAATCGCCGCCGTCGAGGAGTCCGTCCCCTTGGAGGTCGACGAAGTCGAACCATCCCTTCAACGGGCCGTCGGGCATCTCGTCGGGGAGGATCTTGCCGTCGCCGTTGCGATCCTGCTCCTCGAAGCTCCCGACCGTGAGCTGCTTGCCGGGCTGATTGAACGGCGAGCCGAAGCCGTTGATGTAGATGATGCCCTCGTGCAGGACGGGCACCGACTTCATCTCGAAGCACAGGCCGCCGACGAACCACGTTCGGGCCCCGGTCTCGGCGTCGTAGGCGTCGAGGAAGAAGGAGCCCGGCAAGATGAGCTGCTGCAGCCCGGTCTCAGTGCGGTGCAACACGGGCGTGCAGTGGCCACTCTTCGCCCAAGGGCGTTCCTGACGCCAGAGCACCTCACCGGTCTTCTTGTCGAAGGCGATCGCAAAGCTGCTCGACTGTTGATCACACGGCAGGACCACTCGACGGCCGACCAAGATCGGAGAGGCGCCCATACCATAGAGGTTGTTGAAGGGACCGAGCGGATGACGCCAGAGCTCCTTGCCGTCACGGTCATAGGTGATGACGCCGTAGTCCTGGAAGAAGACCGTGACCACCTCGTTATCCACGGCGGGGCTGGGTGAGGCCACGTTGTTGCGTTGATCCATCTTCGTGACGCGGGCGCGGGGAGCGGGTCGGCGCCAGAGCTCTTTGCCGGTGTTGCGATCGAGACAGAGGGTCAGCAGGCTCTCCTCCTCGAAGGCTGTCACGAACAGACGGTCTCCCCACAGGACGGGCGAAGAGTGTCCGGGCGGCAGCGAGACCTTCCAGACGACGTTCTTCTCGGGTGCGAAGGAGGTCGGGAGACCCGAAGCCTCGATGACTCCCAGCCCATTGGGACCGCGGAAGCGCGACCAGTGATCGGTGTCCTTGTCGGCAGCCGTGCCGGGCGGCACGAGAACGACCGTGAGCGTGAGCACGAGTGTCAGGAGACGGATCATCGAGGTTTCTCCGAGCGACGGGATGAGCTCCGGCGCATCGAGGGTCTCCGATCGTTCGATCGAGTGCAAGGCCGCCCCGGTCGAGGTGCCCGCTTGGTCCTTCCGCACCTTTCGACGGCGGCATAGAATCGGCGCACCTCGCCGGCGACGCGTCGTGATCGAGGATGCCGAGCCCGTCTTGCAACCTGGGAGTCGTCACGATGAGCCGACCGACCCTTCTCCTTTGGCTTTCGATCAGTCTCGTCGGGCTGACGGCCGCGCGTGTCCAGGCGAATGACGACGACACCCTGCAGCTCGAAGACATCTTCCAGCTCGAGTGGGCTTCGGATCCTCAGCTCTCGCCAGACGGCCAGCGCGTCGTCTTCGAGCGGAACTTCATGGACATCATGAAGGACCGTCGCCGCACCAGCCTCTGGTCCGTCGACTTCGCTGGCGGCGAGCCACGTCCGATCCTCACCGGACCCGGCAACCCGCGCTCGGCTCGCTTCTCACCGGACGGAAAGCGGCTCGTCTACGTCTCGAACGAGGAAGGCAGTACGCAGATCTATCTGCGCTGGCTCGATACCGGGGACACGGCGCGGCTGACTCAGCTCGAGCGCTCGCCGGGGGCGTTGACCTGGTCGCCGGATGGTCGCTGGATCGCCTTTCATCAGGCCGTGGCGGATCCGGTCGTGCCGTTCGTGAAGCTGCCGAGCAAGCCGAAGGGCGCCGAGTGGGCGCCCGAGCCCAAGGCCATCGACACGCTGCAGTATCGATCGGACGGGCGAGGCTACCTCGAGCGGACGCATCGCCAGATCTTCGTGCTCTCCGTAGACGGCGGCACGCCGCGTCAACTGACGAAAGGTCTCTTCGATCACGGCGGCACGTTGTCCTGGACGCCGGACAGCACGGCGATCGTGCTCTCGACCAACCTCGATCCCGAGGGGGAGTACGATCCGCAGGAGAGCGACGTCTATCGGCTGAACGTCGCCGGGGGTGAGCTGACGAAGCTGACGGATCGTGACGGCCCGGACGCGCACCCGATCGTCTCGCCGGATGGACGGCACATCGCGTACCTCGGGCACGACGATCACAAGATGGGTTACCACGTGACCCGGTTGTCCGCGATGAACGCCGACGGAACGGGTCATCGTGTGTTGACCACGCAGCTCGATCGCGATGCTGAGTCGCCCGTCTGGGGTGCCGATGGGCGCGGGTTGTACTTCCAATTCGATGATCGCGGTGACACCAAGCTCGCCTGGGTATCGCTCGAAGGCGAGCAGCGAGAGCTGGCGTCCGGGATCGGCGGTCTGTCGTTGGGGCGCCCCTACAGCGCGGGCTCGTTCACTGTCGCGCACGACGGGCGCTACGCGTTCACACAGACGTCGCCGACCCATCCGGCCGATATCGCGGTGGGGGGCGAAGGCGCGCTGCGTCGATTGACCGCGCTCAACGACGACCTGTTCGCGTTCAAGAAGATCGCTCCGGTCGAGGAGATCTGGTTCACGTCGTCGCACGATGGACGCCGCATCCAAGGCTGGATCGCGAAGCCCCCGCACTTCGACCCGGCGCAGCGCTACCCGATGATCCTCGAGATCCATGGCGGCCCGTTTGCCAACTACGGCAGTCGCTTCGCCGCCGAGATCCAGCTCTACGCTGCGGCCGGCTACGTGGTGCTGTACACCAATCCGCGCGGGAGCACGAGCTACGGGGACGAGTTCGCCAATCTGATCCATCACAACTACCCGGGTCAGGACTACGACGACCTGATGTCGGGCGTCGACGCTGTCTTGCAGCAGGGCTACGTCGATCCCGAGCAGCTCTTCGTGACCGGTGGCAGCGGTGGCGGCGTGCTGACGAGCTGGATCGTTGGCAAGACGGATCGCTTTCGAGCCGCCGTGGTCGCGAAGCCCGTCATCAACTGGATGAGCTTCGCATTGACGGCCGACGCTTACGCGTTCTTCTACCAGTACTGGTTTCCAGGCCTGCCGTGGGAGTATCCTGAGCATTACTTCAAACGTTCACCGCTCTCCCTGGTCGGCAACGTCAAGACGCCCACGATGCTGTTGACCGGCGAGGCCGACTATCGGACGCCGATCTCGGAATCCGAGCAGTACTACCAAGCGCTCAAGCTGCGCAAGATCGACACCATGCTCGTCCGCATCCCCGAAGCGTCTCACGGTATCGCGGCCAGACCGAGTCACTTGATCGCAAAGGTCGCCTACATCCTCGGCTGGTTCGAGAAGTATCGCGCGGAGAAGGAGGTCGAGATCGAGGTCGAGCACGGCTGAGGCCGACCTGACTTCCCGGAACGGCACGCGCGGCTCGCCCAACTAGGCGACCGCTCCTCCACCCTTCCGCCGGCGCCACCGGTGGACGGTCAAGAGGGTGCCGCCCATCAGGCCCAACCAACCGAAGAAGAGGGCGTCATGCCGGCCCAACTCACCGAGCATGAATCCAGACAGGCCAATGAGCGAGGCACCCAGGAGCACGAAGGGGACGAACTGGGCGTACAACTGACCCGCTCGCCAGCTCGGCTCGAGCGCGCCCCAGGCTGCGATCGTCATGATCACCGCCATCGCCGCGTCCGTGAGCCCGTCGAATTGATTCTCCAACCAGACCATCGCCACGATCGACAATGTCAGGAAGGCTTCTTGCCAACGTCGACGCTCTTGAATCGAGTCCATCATGCCATGGATTCTCCCGGCGCGCGGAAGGTCCGTCAAGACCTCCCACCAGGCTGAAGCCTGGCCTCCGAAAGGCCTGGCCCCCGAAGCCGTTTGGCCTCCGAATTACGTATCGCCTTGGAACTCCATCGCGTTCCTGGCGAAGTGGTGACCTTCGACATCGGCGTAGGAGTGGAGGTCCAGGAAGGCGGCTTGGACCTCGGGGTGGCTGGCAAGGCCGGCGAGCTCGCCATAGAGCTTGGTGAACTCGAGGTGGAGGTGGAGGGCGCGTTCGATCAGCTCGTCGAGCGTGATGTCGTCGGTGACACCCAAGGCATCGATCGATTGACCGATCGTCTCGTCGGGCGTGTACTGGAACCAGGTCGAGGCGACCTTGGGAGCCAATCCGAGGCGGCGCTCGCGGATGCCGGTGGCGATCGTTCGCTCGCGCTCGCTCAGGAACTCGAGAAGGAGGCGCGCCTTCGGGTGGGTCGTCGTATCCAGGAGCTCCTCGAAGCGTTGACTGGCCAAACGATGCCATTGCTCGGAGTGGCGGAAGAGCTCGTCAGTACGTTTGAAGGACATGAATGTCGACTCCTTGACCGTAGGGGCAGGCCCGGAGATTCGGCGCTCGAGGCGCTCGCAGCAATGTGGCAGGCGAGAGTGGGGAGGCAGGATGCGTGGTAGGTTCCGTCGTTCTCGGGCGGCTTGCATCCCGCGCCCGGACTCCGGATCTCAATACGTTCGAGGCTAGCAGAAGCGAGACCTCGAGCAAACACTGCTCCGAAGATCGCCCCAAAGTGACCGCAGCATGGGGCTTTCGTGTCTCACGTTTTCTCGGACTCGGCGAGGGCTCCCATCCCGAATGGACTCTTCGAGGAAGAGTTCCTCCGGGCTCGGTGAGCGCTAGAAGCGAGAAGTCCAGTCCCGATGGTTCTCGCGCGACCGGCCTTCAGCCCGTAACAATACGCATCCCACCCCGCCGGTCGAACGGACGTCTCGGCGAGTCGAACGGTTGGGATCGGATGGAGGAGGACCCGGTGACCGCGACGGCCACCATGCTGTACGACGACACTTGCCCGCTGTGTACGTTCCAGATGCGCTCGCTGACCTGGCTCGACTGGGGGGAGCGCATTCGCTGGCGCCCGCTCTCGGATCCCGAGGCCGCGGCTCTCGTGCCGGGCGTCGATCGTGCCGACCTGAGAGCCGCCGTGCACTGTGTGACCCCGGACGGGACCGTGCACCGAGGAGCGCACGCCATCCGCTTCGTGGCCGGCCGCGTCCCCTTGCTCATGCCGTTGGCGTTGCTTCTTTGGATACCCGGGGTTATCTGGGTCGCCGAGTGGGTCTACCGCTTTGTGAGCCGGCATCGGCATCGACTCAGCCGACTGTTCGGCTGCGAGGGTGCCTGCAGCTTGCTTCCCGAACGGCCCAGCTCCCGTGAGCCCACCGCGACTGAGGCACCGAACGAGACGTGAACCTTGAAGGCCGAGACCAGCCAGTCCGCTCTTTCCCGAGGCCGGGCCGGCGGTTACTCTCGGAAAGCCGAGCCCTGCGGAACTCCGAGATCCAATCGCGAACCCGACCGAGCGTGACGCCTCCATGGGAGATGGCATCCTTCGCTATCGCCGAGCCAAGTTCTCGGCTCGCCTGCTCGAAGACCGTCTCTACACCGCCGGCCATTTCTGGTTGGGACCCGCTGCCGAGAGTGGCTTCTGGCGCGTTGGCTTCACACCTTTCGCGCTGCGGATGCTCGGGGAGATCGTCGAGTTTGACTTCGAGTCCAAGCCGGGCACGACGATCGAGCGCGGTCAGGTCATCGGTTGGACCGAGGGCTTCAAAGCCGTCACGGATCTTTACAGCCCTCTTGCTGGACGGTTTGCCGGCGGCAACCCGGATCTCGACCAGGACATCTCGCTGCTCCAACGCTCACCCTACGACCGCGGCTGGCTCTATCAGGTCGAGGGTGAGCCCGATGACGAATGCTACGACGCCGTCGACTACGCTGACTTTCTGGACTCCACAATCGACCAGATGATGGGCAATACCGGATGACTGCCTCCTCCCCTCGCGCACGTTACCTCATGATCGGCGGCTTTCTGGGCGCCGGAAAGACCACGGCTGTCGGACGCCTGGCTCGTCATCTCCACGAGGAAGGCCGCCGCGTCGGTCTCATCACCAACGATCAAAGCATCGGCCTCGTCGACACCGCCTTGCTGCGGGGCCAGGGCTGGACGGTCGAGGAGATCGCGGGCGGCTGCTTCTGCTGCCGATTCGCGTCGCTTCACGAGGCCGCGTCCAAGCTGACCGAGGAGATCCGTCCCGAGGTGTTCCTGGCCGAGCCCGTCGGGAGCTGTACCGATCTGGTGGCGACCGTCAGCTATCCGCTGCGCCGCATCTACGGCGACGACTTCATGATCGCGCCGCTCTCCGTGCTGATCGATCCCGCGCGCGCCGAGCGGGTGCTCGGCCTCTCGACCATGGGGCGGGCGTTCTCGGAGAAGGTCGTCTACGTCTATCGAAAGCAGCTCGAAGAAGCCGACGCGATCGTGATCAACAAGATCGAGCGACTCGACGAGGTTCGACGCCTCGCGCTGCGAGCGCGGCTCGCCGACGAGTATCCCCGGGCACGCGTCTTCGAGGTCTCGGCCAAGGAAGGCGACGGTCTCGAGACCTGGTTCGAGTGGCTGCTCTCTGCCGAAGGCTCGACCGGCCCGACCATGGACCTCGACTACGACACCTATGCTGAAGGCGAGGCGCTCTTGGGCTGGGTGAATGCGACCTGGGCCGTGAGCTCCTCGCGGCCCTTCAACGCCAACGAGCTGCTGGTGAAGCTGACGGCGATGATGCAGGCGCGCTGCCGTGAGGGCGAGCTCGAGATCGCCCACCTGAAGATGACGCTCGACGCACCCGATGCGGGTGGACAGCTCTCGGTGGTGAGCGTGGTCGATGGCGACGAAGCGCCCGATCTTCGCGAGTCGCTGCTGGACGAGGTGAGCGGCGGGTCTTTGATCGTGAATCTACGTGCCGAAGGCGACCCCGAGGCGTTGCGGACGATCGCGACCGAGGTCGTGGCGAGCGCGACCGAGGGTGCCGGCCTGGAAGCGCGGAGCGAGCACGTCGAGTTCTTCCGGCCGGGTCGCCCCGTGCCCACGCACCGGGACGTTCTGAGCGAAGAGGTCGGACGATGAGCCGCGCCGAGGGACAGAAGACGCGCTCGATCGTGTACTGCCACTGCGCCTACGCAAAGGTCATCGATCCCGAGGTGAAGCAGAAGGTGCTTGAGGGCCTGTGTGCCTCGGAGGTCGCCTTCGAAGCCGTGCCCGATCTTTGCGAGATGTCGGCGCGCAAGGATCCGGCGATCGCTCGCCTCTCAGCGACCTCGGATCTCGAGATCGCCGCCTGCTTCCCGCGTGCGGTGCGCTGGCTCTTCCATGCAGCTCAGCATCCACTTCCCGAAAAGGTCACGATCCACAACATGCGTGAAGAGACCGCTGACGAGATCGTCGCGCGCCTCACAGGCGCGTCGCGCGAGCAAGAGCAGGAGCTCTCGTCATGAGCCATCCGGAGCAAGAGCGCCTGCGGGTCGTCCTCTACGAAGGCCCCGGCAGCCAGAGGCTCGCGTCCGAGGAGCGCCTCGAGACGATGACGGCACTCCTCGAAGGTGGCTACGGTGTCACGCGACCGCGACCGGGCGGGCGAGTGTCGCCCGAGGACGAGTCGACGGTCGTGATGCTGGGACGCTTCGGGGAGACGCCTCCCGCCGAGTCACCGGCCGAAGAGGGGCGCCCCGCGGTCCTGGTGCGCGACATCGCGAACCAGGCGTCGATGGCGGTTCTGGAGCAGGTCGAGGCCGCGCGCGATGGTGCTGGCTTGCCGGCGCCGGGCAAGTGGACGCCCTGGTTCCCCGTGGTCGACTACGATCGCTGCACGAACTGCATGCAGTGCCTGACGTTTTGCCTCTTCGACGTCTACGGCGTGGACAAGGAAGGCCAGATTCAGGTTTCCAACGAGGACAAGTGCAAGACGAGCTGCCCCGCCTGCTCGCGAGTCTGTCCCGAGGTCGCGATTCTCTTCCCGAAGTACAAGAAGGGCCCGATCAACGGGGCCGAGGTGAAGAAGGAAGACGTCCAGAGTGAGTCGATGAAGGTCGACATCTCGGCTCTTCTGGGCGGTGACCTCTACGCGTCGCTGCGCGACCGCCAGGACACGGCTCGCAAGCGGTTCTCGACCGAGCGAGACGAGTCGCGGGCCTTGCTCGAGCGCAAGCGTTGCTTGGCCGAGCTCAAGGAAACGCTCGACATCCCGGACGAGGTGCTGATGACCTTGCCTTCGGCGGGTGACATCGAGGAGCGGGCGCGGCGCGCCAAGGAGAAGGCCGAGAAGCGACGAGCGCGCTCCAAGACGGTGCAGGACGAGACGCAGCGCGTGCCGTCCCAGGACGAGTGGGGAATCTGAGGGTGCTCCCATGATCTTGGGCTTGGCGCATCGCATGGTGCGCTCGACCGACACGCGCCTGCTTTGGAAGTTCGCCTACAACTTCGGATACAAGGGCATGCGCTCGGTTCAGCGCTTCAAGAAGCGGCTGAAGCAAGGGCAAGTCTTTCCGCCGTTCCTCTACATCTCGATCACCAACGCCTGCAATCTCCGTTGCCAAGGCTGCTGGGTCGACGTCGCCTCGCCGCAGTCGACGGTGACCTTCGACGAGATGAAGACGCTGATCGCCAACGCCAAGAAGCACGGCAACTCGTTCTTCGGGATCCTCGGCGGCGAGCCGTTCATGCATCCCGAGCTGTTCGAGATCCTCGAGGCGCATCCCGATTGCTACTTCCAGATCTTCACCAACGGCCAGTTCATCACCGATGAGGTGGCGGCGCGGCTGCGCAAGGTCGGCAATGCGACACCGCTGATCAGTATCGAGGGACGCGAGGTCGTCAGCGACGAGCGGCGCGGACGTGAGCACGTGCTGAATCACACGCTGGCCGGGCTCGAGGCCTGCGTGCGCCACAAGCTGATCACGGGCGTGGCCACCAGTGTCTGTCAGACCAACTACGACCTGGTCAGCGAGGACTGGATCGACGAGCTGATCGCGCGCGGCGTGCACTATGTCTGGTTCCACACCTATCGGGGCGTGGGGCCGATGCCAGCACCCGAGCTGGGGCTGCGCCCCGAGCAGATCGTCGCCGTGCGACGCTTCGCGGTCGAGATGCGCAATCGCAAGCCGATCGCTGTCGTCGATGCCTACTGGGACGACAAGGGGCAGGCGCTGTGCCCGGCGGCGACGGGCATCAGCCATCACATCGGGCCTTGGGGCGACATCGAGCCTTGCCCGATCATTCAGTTCGCCAACGAGACGATCCGCGACAATGACGGCGACCTGTTCAAGACCATGACCGAGTCTCCGCTGCTCGCCGACTTCCGGAAGACGGCGGCCGGTGCGACGCGTGGCTGTGTCGTGCTGGAGCGACCCGATCTTCTGGCCGAGCTCGTCGAGCGCCACGGCGCGCGCGACACGACCGCCCGCAAGCAGGCCGCTCAGGAGCTGGCGGCCCTGCAATCCATGACCAGCCAGCATCAACCCGGCCAGGAGATTCCCGAGAAACATTGGCTCTATCGCTTCGCCAAGAAGCACTGGTTCTTTGGTTTCGGCGCGTACACGTAAGGGTGATCACCCGGCGAACCGTGGCGCAATTGAACGATTCAGCGAATAGCTCGAGGACGACCACACGTGTCCAGCCACGAATCCACCCAGCCCCTCAGTGAGCGCTTCCCGCTCGTGACCGACCTCGGTCCGATCGAGTCGGACGCGCCGAGCGTGCAGCTTCCGCCGCGCATTGCCCAGCCGAAGTACCGGCCGGCCCAATCGAACATCCCGGATGATCGGCGCCTGCGGGATCACCTCAAGCAGGTCGCGACGGACTACATCGTCGAGACCGGCATCGTTCCGCCGCTGACCTTCGACCAGCTCCTCGCGCACGCCGAGGCCGTTTGCGCGAAGGCGGGCCTCGAGCCGCTCTACCGCGACTATGTTGCCGTGATCTTGAACAACGAGGCCTGGCGCGACGAGCTCGCGCTAGTGCCATTCGAGAAGCGCCTGCTGCTCGTGCCCAAGTGCCTGCGCGTCGAGGAGCATTGCCCGGCACCCTTCGATGAGCTCGGCATGCTTTGCAAAGAGTGCGGGCTCTGCTCGATCGAGGATTTGACCGTCGAGGCGGAGCGCCTGGGATACGCGGTGCTGATCGCCGAGGGCTCGGCCATCGTCCGCAGCATGATCGAGACGCGCAAGATCGAGGCGATCGTCGGCGTGAGCTGCCTGAACGTCCTCGAGAAGTGCTTCCCGCACATGGAGGCCGCGGCGGTTCCCGGCATGTCGATCCCGCTCTTGCAGGACGACTGCATCAACACCACCGTCGACCTCGATTGGGTGTGGGACGTGATTCACTTCACGTCGGCCGACAAGACCTATCGCATGGACCTCGACAGCCTCAAAGAAGAGGTGCAGAGCTGGTTCACTCCCGAGTCGCTCAACGTGCTGCTCGGCGCGCCGCGCGGCGAGACCGAAGCCATCGCCCGCGACTGGCTGGCGCGCGACGGAAAGCGCTGGCGCCCGTACCTGACGGTCTGCGTCTACACCGCCCTCGCCGCCGAGGGCCGCGAGGACCAGCCGCCGCTCACCGACGACATCAAGCGTCTGGCCATCGCCGTCGAGTGCTTCCACAAGGCATCGCTGATCCACGACGACATCGAGGACGACGATCGCGAGCGCTATGGGCAAGAGACCCTGCACGCGACTTACGGCGTACCGATCGCACTCAACGTCGGTGACTTCATGCTGGGCGAAGGCTACCGTCTGATCGGCGACATCGATCTGCCGGCCGAGCGCGTCGTGCACATGCTCAAGGAAGCGGCCCGCGGTCACAACCTGCTCTGCCGTGGACAGGGCGCCGAGCTTTGCTGGACGCGTCATCCCGAGCCGCTCACCTCCATGGACGTGCTGGGTATCTTCAAGCACAAGACGGCGCCGGCCTTCGAGATCGCCTTGCAGCTCGGCGCGATCTTCGGCGGTGCCGAGAAGGACGTGCTCGATGTCTTGAGCCACTACAGTGAAGCGCTCGGCATCGCTTACCAGATTCGCGACGACCTCGACGACTTCACCGGCGACAGCGATTCGAATGACTTGAAGGACCTGCGACCGTCCTTGATTCTCGCGATCGCTCACAAGCGCGCCGAGGAAGGCGCCGAGAAGGAGCTCATCGCCTCGCTCTGGCGCCGAGAGCGCAGCTTCGAGTCGGTCGCGACCGAGGTCGAGCGCATCCTTCAAGAGCGGGGTGTAGAGACGAAGGCGCGCGAGCTACGCGGTGCCTACGAGAATCAGGCCATCGCCGCCCTCGATCCCCTGACGACCCAGTCCCTGAAGGGGCTACTCCGGCGCGTGATCGGAAAGATCTTCGGCGACGAGCATCTCATCGAAGGATACTGCAGTGAGTTCGAGGCTCGAAATGCTGCAGGTCGCGCGCCTCGCGCCGAACCTGCTTCATGACGCCAGCAATCGGATCGCCGAGTTCCTGGACGAACAGTGGAACGAGGATGGAGGCGGATGCGATCGCGCCGGCCGGAGCGATCTCTACTACACCGTCTTCAACCTCGAAGGACTGACCGCGCTCCAGAGGCCGCTCCCCGAGGAGAAGGTGCGTCCCTATCTCGAGAGCTTCGGTGTCGGCCCGGAGCTCGACTTGGTCCACCTCGGCTGCCTGGTGCGCGCCTGGAAGGCGCTCAATGAGTCGCCGTGGGAGAAAGCCGAGCGCGAAGTCGTGCTCGGGCGCCTCGAGCAGCACCGCAGCGCCGACGGGCTCTACTCGCCCCGCATCGGCGCCGAGACCGGCACCGCCTATCACGCCTTCCTGGCACTCGGGGCGTACGAAGACTTCGAGATCGAGCTGCCGGATTCCGCGAGGCTGCTCGAAGGCTTGGAGGCGCTGCGGACCTCCGACGGCGGATACTCCAACGATCCCGTGATGAGGATCGGGGCAGCGCCCGCCACCGCTGCTGCGGTCGTGATCCGGCGTCGGCTCGACGCATCCATCGATCGCGAGGTCGGGGCCTGGTTGCTCGCCCAGAGCCACGAGCAAGGGGGCTTCAAAGCGATCCCGCAAGCCCCGATGCCGGACTTGCTCTCGACGGCCGTGACCCTGCACGCGCTGGCGACGCTCGAGGTTTCGTTCGAGCACGTCAAGGATCGCTGCCTCGACTTCATCGACACGCTGTGGACCGGTCAGGCCTTCTGCGGCTCCTGGGCCGACGACGAGGTCGACAGCGAGTACACCTGGTACGCGCTCTTGGCGCTTGGGCATCTGTCGTTGTGATGGCGGAAACTGGCTCGGGGCGAGGAGCGGTCTTCTTGGGAGCACGGGCGACCGGCCCGCTTTCTTCCGTATCACCCCTGGGAGCGCGGGCGGCCCGCCCGCATTCTTCGACCCGCCCGCTGTCAGCGTCAGCTCCGCTTCGCATCGGCGACGGACGGGGAGTCGGACGGCGCTCGAGCTTCGCATCGCGGACGCACCTCGACTTCGGGCTTCGCGATGACTGACCCCGCAACAACTGCCAAGACTCGGCAGAGCTCGACACCGCTCGACGCATTCGCCCACCAGGCCCGCCAAAGCCTCCTCGCCGAGCGCAATGCTGTCGGTCATTGGACGGGCGAGCTGTCGTCGAGCGCGCTCTCGACCGCGACAGCGGTTTGCGCGCTGGAGCTGGCGAGGCGAGCTGGGGAGCCGAGCGTCGAGCCGCTCATCGATGCTGGACGGGCGTGGCTGCTCGAGCACCAGAACGTCGACGGGGGATGGGGCGACACGACGGACAGCCCGAGCAACATCTCCACCACGACGCTCTGCTGGGCGGTGCTGGGGTTGATGGGTGAGCACGACGAGCGCGCGCGAAAGGCTCACGAGCGAGCCGCGGCCTGGTGGCGAAGCGAAGCCGGCGAACCGGCGCCCGATCGCATCGCCTCGATCATTTCGCAGCGCTACGGCGTCGATCGCACGTTCTCGGTACCGATCCTGACGATGTGCGCCTTGTGTGGTCGGTTCGGAACCGGGCCCGAGGCTTGGCAGCATGTCCGATCGATTCCCTTCGAGATGGCCGCCATTCCGCATCGCCTTTACAAGTGGATCGGCCTGCCGATGGTGAGCTACGCCTTGCCCGCCTTGATCGCGATGGGCCAGGTGAAGCATCATCATCGTCCCTCCGGCAACCCGGCGATTCGGATGCTGCGGAATGGCCTGCGCACCAAGACGCTTCGCATCCTCGAATCGATTCAGCCCGAAAGCGGCGGCTTCCTCGAGGCCGCGCCGCTGACGAGCTTCGTCAGCATGAGCCTGATCGGCTGTGATCTTCGAGAGCACCCGGTCGTTCGGCGTGCACTCGGTTTCTTGAAGTCGACGGTGCGTACCGACGGCAGCTGGCCCATCGACACGAACCTCGCCACCTGGGTCACGACGCTGTCGATCAATGCGCTTGCGAGCGGCGAGCCTCTGCTCTCCAGCCTACCGTCGGCGGAGCAAGAGCCCGTTCGAAGTTGGCTCCTCGGGCAGCAGTACCGCACCGAGCATCCCTACACGCATGCGGCGCCCGGCGGGTGGGCGTGGACCGATCTGTCGGGCGGTGTGCCCGATGCCGACGATACGCCGGGCGCGCTCTTGGCACTCCGGAAGCTGTCGGAGGGCTCGGTCGACGACGTGCTGCGCTCGGCGGTTGCCGCGGGTGTTCAGTGGCTGCTCGGCCTGAGGAATCGCGACGGTGGGATGCCGACCTTCTGCCGCGGCTGGGGCAAGCTGCCCTTCGATCGCAGCAGCCCCGATCTCACTGCGCATGCCTTGCGGGCCTGGAGTGCCTGGCGTGAAGGGCTGCCGGCGGCCTTGGGGGAGCGCACCGACGAGGCGATGTCGAAAGCCGTTCGCTACCTCGTGAGCGCGCAACGCGCCGATGGGGCCTGGGTGCCCCTCTGGTTCGGCAACCAGGCCGAGGCGCAGCAGGAGAACCCACTCTATGGGACGAGTCGTGTCGTGCGCGCGGCTTCGGTCAAGCTGTCCGAGGAGTCCCCGGCGTGGACGGAGGCTTTGGGTCGTGGACGGAGCTGGCTGCTGGCAGCCCAGCATCCGAGCGGAGGGTGGGGCGGAGCTCCCGGCCTCGAGCCGACCCTCGAAGAGACGGCGCTTGCGATCGACGCCTTGGCGCAGCCCTCTGCGAGCGAGGATGAACGGGCGGCCCTCGAACGAGGTATCGATTGGCTCGCTCAACGCACCGAGAACGGAGCTCGCTTCGAAGCGGCTCCGATCGGTCTCTACTTCGCCAAGCTTTGGTATCGTGAGAAGCTGTACCCGAAGATCTTCAGTGTGATGGCGCTCGGGCGCGCGAGCCGGGTCTTCTCGAGCGAATCCAAATGACCGAAGACCGCATCTATCTCGACAACAATGCAACCACGGCGCTCGACCCTCGTGTGTTCGAAGCGATGCGTCCGGTCTTTCTCGAGTCCTACGGCAACGCCGCGAGCCGGCAGCATGAGGCGGGGCGAGCAGCGGCCGATGCGGTGGAGTCGGCCCGTGAGGTCTTGGCAGACATCCTCCACGCCGACCCGCGCGAGATCGTCTTCACCAGCGGCGCCACCGAGTCCGACAACCTCGCCCTCAAGGGCGTCGCGACTTCGACCGTGCACCAGCAACGAGGTCGCCATATGGTGACGGTCCGCACCGAGCACCGCGCCGTCCTCGATCCGCTGGAGCGGCTGGCGCGTGAGGGGTGCGAGGTCACGTGGCTCGGTGTCGATGGCAACGGCCTCGTCGATCTGGAGGCACTCGCCGCCGCGCTACGCGACGACACCGTGCTGGTGTCGATCATGCACGGCAACAACGAGACGGGTGTGCTGCAGCCGATCCGCGCGATCGGAGAGCTGTGCCGCGGTCGAGGCGTGCTGTTCCACACCGACGCGACGCAGAGCTTCGGCAAGGAGGCGATCGACGTCGAGCGCGACCACATCGATCTGCTGTGCCTCTCAGCTCACAAGCTGTATGGTCCGAAAGGCGTCGGAGCCTTGTATGTCCGGCGCAAGCGCCCGCGGGTGCGCCTCGAAGCGATCTTCGACGGGGGCGGCCACGAGCGGGGCTTTCGCTCCGGGACCCTCAACGTCCCGGGCATCGTCGGCCTTGCCGAGGCGGCTCGCCTCGCCACGGTCGATCGTGAGGCTGAGCAGGCGCGGATCCGGGCGATGCGCGATCGCTTCGAGGCGGGGCTGCAGAGCCGGCTCGATGGGGTGGTCGTGAACGTCGAGTCGGCGCCACGCCTGGCGAACACGAGCAACGTCAGCTTCGAAGGCCTCTCGGCCGAGCCGCTTCTCGAGCGCATGCCGGAGCTGTGTGCGTCGACGAGCTCCGCCTGCACCAGCGCTCGTCGCCAGCCGAGCTACGTGCTCGCCGCCATGGGCCTCGGTGCCGAGCGCATCGCCGGCAGCGTACGGTTCTCGCTGGGCCGGTTCACGACCGACGACGACGTGCGACGAGCCCTGGAGAAGATCGTGCCCGCGGTGAAGGCGCTCCAAAAGCAATCTCCGGCACCCATCGAGCCTCCGCCAAGCTGGGCGTAGTACCGGAGAGAATCCGAGGGCTTCCAACGCGTCGAGCTCATGGCTACCCTGTCCGGCGAGGCACTGTACCTCGCCTGTGGCTACGAGCCGATCGAGCGGCTCACCGACGATCGCGGTGGCGTAACCGTGCCGTGGGTGCGCATGCGAAAGAGCCTTTGATGCGACATCCGAAGGCCTAAGTTCGGCCCGCGACGACGTTGGCACCCAGCCGCCGACGAGGAGAGTGATATGAAGAAGTTCATGATTCTGCATTTTGGATTCGAGAAGCCCACGCCCGAGATTATGGAAGCCTGGGGGAAGTGGTTCGAGTCGATCGCTGACAGGCAAGTCGAGCAAGGAGGCTTCACCGGCGGGCGCGAGATCTCCAAGGAAGGGACGAAGGACCTTCCTTGGTGTGCGGACTCGATCACCGGGTACAACATCATCGAGGCCGAAGACCTCGACGCGGCCATGAAGCTCGCCGAGACCAATCCGTTCATCGCCAGCATCCGGGTCTACGAGATTCGGGCGATGTGAGAACGGGAGCACAGGAGCAGACGACTCGATGACGAACTCGACGCAGCGCGCGCTGAAGCGGGCGCTCCATCATGCCGAAGCCTACCTCGCCGGGCTCGAAGGCCGATCGGTCGCGACGACTGCCAGCTTGGAGGAGCTGCGCGCTCGGCTGGGCGGTGAGCTGGGTCGGCAAGGCCTGGATTCCGTGCAGGTGATCGACGAGCTCGTCGCGGCCACCGAAGGCGGGATTCTGGGCAGTGCCGGAGGACGCTTCTTCGCGTGGGTCATCGGCGGCGCGCTCCCGTCGGCTCTGGCAGCCGATTGGCTCGTGTCCACCTGGGATCAGAATGCGGCCGTCTTTGCGTGCTCTCCGGCCGCCGCTGTCGTCGAGGAGGTCGCGGGGCGATGGTTGAAGGACGTCCTGGACCTGCCGGTCGAAGCCTCGTTCGCATTCACGACCGGATGCCAGCTCGCGCACTTCGTCGGTCTGGCCTCCGCGCGCCATGCAGTTCTCCGAGACGTCGATTGGGACGTCAACGAGGCCGGACTCTTTAGTGCGCCGCCCATCCGAGTGCTGGTGAGCCAACATCGGCATGGCTCCATCGATCGCGCGTGCCGCTTTCTCGGTTTCGGAAGCCGGAACCTGACGGCTCTCGACGTCGATGCCGCGGGCCAGGTGACGACGCGAGCCCTCGAGAACGCGCTGGCGGGCGACCGGGCACCGACGATCGTGGTGCTGGACGCCGCGGACTTGAACATCGCCGCCTTCGATTCATTCGAGACGTTGATCCCCATCGCCAAAGCCGCCGGCGCCTGGGTTCACGTCGACGGGGCATTCGGCCTCTTCGCTCGCGCCAGCCGTTCTCGACGCCGCCTTCTCGCCGGGGTCGAGAAGGCCGACAGCTGGGCGACGGACGCGCACAAGTGGCTGAACGTGCCCTTTGACTGCGGCGTGGCCTTCGTACGCGACCCCGAGGCCCATCGGGCGGCCATGACCCTCAGCGTCGACTATCTGGCCACCGACGGACTCGCCCGCGACCAGATGGACTGGAACCCCGAGTGGTCTCGTCGGGCTCGCGGCTTCGGCGTTTACGCCGCATTGCGTGAGCTGGGTCGTGACGGCTTGGAGCAGGTCATCGATCGATGCTGTGAATGTGCGGAAGCCCTGGTGACGGGCATCGGAGCACTCCCCGGCGCCGAGGTTCTGTGGCGCCCGCACCTGAACCAAGGGTTGATCCGCTTTCTCGATCCACGGCCGGGTGCGCGTGAAGCCGATCACGATGCGTGGACGGATGCTGTCATCGAGCGTGTCAATGCGACCGGCGAGGCGTTCTTCAGTGGAACGACCTGGCAGGGCCGGCGAGCGATGCGCGTGAGCGTGGTCAACTGGCGCACAGGACCGGATGATGTTTCCCGAGCGGTCGCGGCGGTGGAAGCCGTCCTCCAGGATTCATGAAGCAGGAGGTGCCCCCGATGTTCAAGAAAGTCGCATTCACCATGTATCCGGTCCTCGATGTCGGGCGGGCTAGGAAGTTCTACGAGGAGACTCTGGGTTTGGCCGTCGGCATGGCTGGGGGGCAGGGGGACATGCATTGGGTCGAGTACGACCTGCCGGGTGGAGGCTGCCTGGCGATCACGAACGCCACCGACGAGGAGCCGGGTGCCGGCGGCGGAACCATTGCATTCGAGGTCGAGGATCTCGACGGATTGATGAAGGATCTGAAGCGCCAGGCCGTGACGTTCAAGAGCGACATCATTCGAGGACCGAAGTGCCGGATGGCGGTCTGCCTGGACTCCGAGGGGAACTCGATCCTCCTCCACCAGCTCGATCGTTGCGAGGCGTCGTGACCGCCAGAAGGAGCTCTGCGCGGCGAGTAAGCTGTCGAGCCGAGGCGAACCGCGGTGCGATGGCCGGGAGGCCGTGTCTCCCGCTGAAGAAAGAGGTCTTGCGATGCTCAAGTCGTTGAAGAAGTTGTTCGCTCTCTGCACTCTTCTTGGCCTAGGGTCCGTCGTGATTGTCGGCGAGCTGATGGATGACCACCTCGTTCTTCTCACGGTTCTGCAGCCCCTTCGAGAAGCTGACGCTCCCCCGTCTCGTCCATCCAGACGATCTCGCATCGGCCTTCCCCCGGAATGGCGTCGCGTGGTCTACCGCATCGTGGATGACGATCGATACACGGAGACCCTCTCTGCGGAGACGGACGGAACCTGGAAGCCGGTCGGCGAGTTTCGCTTCACCCGAGCGAAACGCTGAGCGGCAAGTTGACGCGGCGGTATTGCACGGACTCGGTCGTGCTCCGAGCTTCGCGCACCGCGCCCGAGAGATTGCATCTCGCCCACGGAGCCTGGGGCCGGCAGGGCGCGACGATCGTCCAGCTTGCAGTAAGCGCCCGAGACCCAGGAAAGAAATACGCTGAAGGCCGCTTGGGGGTGTCCTCGTGGAACGCGCCGCCGCCAGCCATCATGAGTCGGCACAGCTAGAATCGCTGCGCGTTCTCTACGTGGTCGTGGATCCCGCGATCCAACACCAGAGGCTCGGTCGCCTCTGGAAGCCTGGGAAGAAAGTCATCTTCGTCAACGAGGTCTCGGAATCCCTCGTTGAAGACGTGATCGAGCACGTCTCCCAAGCCGAGCAGGAGTCCGAAGCTGTCGAGGTTTCTGCAGCTCATGGTCTCCTACTTCTCCTCTTTCTCATCAACGGATCAGGCGAGGACCTGGTCCCAGTTGACTGCGAAAAGGCCCATCCTTCTGCAGGTCAGCGTGAGGTCGCTGGCTGCTCGAATCCGAAGCTGAAATGTAGTCGACGCAGGCCCGATGCAGCAGGTGACCAGAGGAGCCAGGGCGATGATTCGTTTCCAGATCCCGAGGCCGTCGATCGGCCAGGACCGGATCTGCACGCCTTCATGGACCAGCTCCAGGAAACCTTGCCCCGAGGATCCACCGGGCTGGATCTCCGAGGAGACGCACAGGCGGTAGGATCCCGGAGTGGGAGTCGCGATCGTGAACTCGCGGAAGACCAGCGCCTGGCCGGCGGGCACGGTCTCCGTGGTCGGGGTGTTGCTGCCGACACCGTTGTCCTGCTCCCAAGCCTCGAAGTACTCGACGCCCTCCATGTCGACCGCGTCGAGCCGAAAGTTTCGAGCGCCTGCACTGGCGCCGACATCGTAGCTGCGGACCCGGAGACGGACACGGGCCGGGTCGGTAGTGCCGTTGTGCGGGAAGCAACCCGACACGGGCGCCCACGCCGCCGCTGGCAGCGCGACGTTCGTCCGACCCCAAACCTCGGACCCACCCAGGAAAGGCTCGATCTGTGCCCGGTCAGGGCCCGTGGTGAAAGCTTCGCCCTGGTACCGGATGATCCGGGTGCCCGTGTGCGGTGGCAGCACGACATCGATGGCGTGGTCGTTCGGGCCGAAGAACCCGCTGGAGTTGAAGATCTCGCCCGGAGCCTGCTTGGCGAGGAAGAACCTCTCATATCCCATGCGTTCGATTCCTTCGGAGAGTCGCTCGTGCCAGGTCTATTTCACGGCTTCCCATTCTACTCGTCGATGTCCGCCGGATCACCAATCGGGGGAGCCCCTCCTGCCTCTTCGAACTCGCGCATGGCCCATGAGATCTGCATGCGCATGTCCGTGATGCGCTCGTTCTCCGGCTCTCGTTTCGCAGCCTTGATGATCTCGCGGGCTCGGTCGACGGTCCTCATCGCCTGGATGCGTCATGACGCTCGGGAGCAAGCTGATCGTGTTGGGACCCGCCGCCGACTTTATGCGGATCACGGACAATGCGGGCTAGAGATGGGCGTGTCAGGCTTCAAGCTGTTGAGTTGAGGCAATCCCCGCTTCACCCGGGCCCAGCGATGACTCGACTGCCGACCGGAGCCGGAGTAGCCTGGCCAGAACGGATCGGATGATCCGTTCGAAGAAGACATCCGGAACACGGGAGGCCAAGGATGGAAGTGACTTGTTTCGGACTCGACTGGACCGAGGTCCGAAAGCGACCCGATGCGCAGGCTGTCGTCGAGGAGATGATCGAATCGGAGGACCTCGATCGATTCGCACAGGATCTCCCCGACGGGATGTGGCGCTCGGAGAGCGCGGCCGGGCACTTCGAGGCGGCGGAAGCCCTGGCCGACTTGATCGATGCGGTGGATCCCAACCAAAGGGGCGCGCTCGAGACCCTCACGCAGCTCCTCTCGACCGGTGATTCGATCGATGAGCTCGGGCTGGGCCCGCTCACGGAGGGCTGCTACTTTGTCTCCCTGTCGCCCGAGCGCGTCGCCGAGCTGCACCAAGCCTTCGCGTCTCTGGATCGAGCTCAGCTCGCGAAGCTCCACGAGGCGTCTCGACCCGAATCGACCGCGGACTTCCGGGACTGGCTCGAGCAATGGGGGAGCGCCTTGAGCTTCGCACTCGAGCGAGGGCTCGGCTTGATCGGACACTGCGGCTAGCCGCAAGACGCTTGCAGGGATTGAATCGATGAGGATCTGCATCGTCGGTGCGTCGGGGAAGCTCGATGCCGTGCTGAAGAGCAATCGCACCCGGCGCGTGGACTTCGCGCTGTTCATGGTCGCGGCTCTCGAGAACCACGCGGCGCTCGCTCATGCGCCATCTCGACAGGAGATCAAAGCATGACGGCCGAAGAGTTCCGGCGCCTCGCCCTCGGTCTCGAAGGAGCCGTCGAGGCCTCCCACATGAATCACCCGGACTTCCGAGTGAACCACCACATCTTCGCGACCCTCGGACCGGACGAGTCGTGGGGGATGGTGAAGCTGCCGATCGAGGTGCAAGCCGAGCTCGTCGAGAAGAAGCCCGCGGTGTTCCAACCAGCTTCGGGTGCCTGGGGCCGGCAGGGCGCAACGATCGTCCAGCTCGCGACCGCGCCCAAGACTCAGGTCCGAAACGCTCTCAAGGCCGCCTGGATGCTCGCCAGCTCGAAGCGACCAGGACGGCCTCCCAAGAAGAAGTAGGTCCCTTCGAACGGTGCTCGTCGTCGTGGAGCATCGAGGTCGACCGTCTGGGTAAACGCCCGGGCTTCGGCAGCCTGAATCATCTTGCCGGGAACCGCTCGACCAGTGGCACCGTTGTTCGTCACGGAGAGTTGTCTCCCCAATCTTCTGGTCGCACGCTGGGGGCCTCGAAATGACAAACCGTTCGTCGAAAACCTCGCCGCTCGTTCTGGCACGAGTCGCGGGCATCCTGGGTTTCAGTGTGCTCCCGTTGGGCTCCTTCGCCGGTTATGTCAACAACAAGCTCGTCGTGGTCGGAGATGCCGCGACGACGGCCCAGAACATTCTCGCCTCCGAGACGCTCTTTCGGCTCGGCTTCGTGAGTGGCCTGGCCATGTATGCGGTCTTCATCCCGTATGCTCTGGTGCTGTACCAGTTGCTCGAGCGGGTGAACAAGAGTCAGGCCCGGCTGATGCTGGTCCTCGCGCTGGTCGGGGTCCCGATCGCGATGATCAATCAGGTCCACCAGTCGGCGGCACTTCTGCTTCTGAGCGGCGCAGATTACTTGCAAGTCTTCTCCGCTGAGCAGATCCACGCGCAGGTGATGCTGTTCCTCGAGCTGCACAAGCACGGTGCGCTGGTCGGGGTGATCTTCTGGGGCCTTTGGCTGTTTCCGCTCGGTTGGTTGGTCTTCAAGTCGGGTTGCTTTCCCCGCGTCCTGGGCGTCCTGTTGATGATCGGCTGCTTCGGCTGGCTGATCGTCTTCCTGCAGCGCTTCTTGTTTCCCGGCTTCGAAGCGATGGCCGCGTCGCGTTTCGCGGCCCATGTGGCGGAGTTGTCCTGGGGAAGCTGGCTCGTGATCAAAGGCGTGAACGTCGAGCGTTGGAACGCGTTGGCTCGCGAGTCGACCTGAGCGGGCGACCATCCGGAACGACGAGAGGTCCATCGTCCACGCGGGTTCGGCCCCTGGGCCGAGTGCCAAGGGGACGCCCGCGGTCCCCGGGCACGATGGGCGGACGGAGAGGGGAGGATGATCACGTACCGGGACGCTTCGGCTATCATGGGCTCCATGAACGAGGAACAGAAACATGGGTCGACCCAACTGAAGCGAGCCGACCTCGAAGTATCGCTTCGAGAGATCGATCCTCAGATCTTGGCCGCCGCTCGAGAGGTCGACGTTTCCTTGCTTCGGTGGTCGTTGGCGCTGACTCCATTCGAGCGGCTGCGCTCCTGCACACGGTCGACTCGTGCACTTTCGGGCTTCCGCCGTGTCCCATCCTCGAATCGCTGACCCGTCCTGATGGCGCTGCTGAAAGAACGAGAGTCCGGGGGGGCGTAGAAGAGCCGCTGGCCGGCGCAGGCGGGACGCCAGGCCGGCTGCTCATGATCGAAGCGCCAGGTCTCCGATCCAGCTTGGGAATGATAGGCTGGATCGAAACGGTGGCAGCCGGGGCACAGTCGGCGCCGGTGGCTGCGGGTTTCGTGGGTAGGCAGGGGACGCCAATCCGATGCGTGTGCTCGTAACGGGAAGCTCCGGTCATCTCGGGGAGGGACTCGTCCGAACGCTGCGGGAGCGGGGTCGAGACGTTCTCGGTCTCGATCTCCTGGAATCTCACACCACGACGCACGTGGGCTCGATCAGTGATCCCGAGCTCGTCCGGAGGTGTCTGCAAGGCGTCGACGTCGTCATCCACGCGGCCACGCTGCACAAGCCTCACATGGCGACGCATTCGAAGGCGGCGTTCGTCGAGACGAACATCACCGGGACGCTCACTCTTCTCGAGGCGGCGCTCGAGAGCCGCGTCGCGGGAGTCGTCTTCAGCAGCACGACGAGCGCCTTCGGAGGCGTGTTGCGACCGAAGGACGGCGAGCCCGCGACCTGGGTCGACGAGGACACTCCTTCCGTCCCGCGGAACATCTACGGCGTCACCAAGAAGGCGGCCGAGGACCTGTGCGAGCTGTTCTTCCGCTCGAAGGGGCTTCCGTGTCTCGTACTGCGGACGTCCCGCTTCTTCTCGGAAGCCGACGACGATCCCAATCGTCGACGCGAATACGAGGACTTGAACCTCAAGGTCAACGAGTACCTCTATCGAAGGCTCGACCTGGCCGATGCCGTCGAAGCGCACTTGATCGCGGCCGAGCGGTGCGCCGAGCTCGGCTTCCGACGCTTCGTCGTGAGCGCCACGACGCCCTTCGAGCCCCAACACCTCCAACAGCTCCGCACCGATGCACCCGGCGTCGTGCGCAGCTTGTTCCCCGACTACGAAGACGTGTATGGCCGGCGCGGTTGGCGCATGTTGCCCGGCATCGGCCGTGTCTACGTCAATCGTCGCGCCCGCGAGGAGCTCGGCTGGCGCCCTCGCGTTGATTTCCGGTACCTCCTCGATTGCCTGCAACGGGGCGATGACGTGTGGAGCCCGCTCGCCCGAGCCGTCGGCAGCAAGGGTTACCACGCCGAGGTCTTCGAAGACGGACCGTACCCGGTCGAGCCAGACGGGGAGAAGTCGACATGATGGACGGGATCCGAGAATGACGGGGGACAAGCCGAGCGCGACCCAGACTCTGGTCGTGTACATCAGCGCGGGGCTTGCCGTGGGTGCAGGTGTCGGAGCGGCGTTCGGCGCCGAGCTCGGTTCGCTCGGCATGGGGATCCCGCTCGGTGCCGCGGCCGGGCTGATGGTGGGAATCACCTCATTCTTGCTTCGCAGCGGAAGCGCCGACGCCTGAGAGCCCGGGGCATCAGGAGGGGAGAATCCCCTCCGTGCACTCCCTGGCCTCCGTGGTAGGCTGACCTCCACCAATCGGAGGTAGCCATGGATCGACGCAGTGCGCTCCACGCCCTCGGCGCCGCGGCTCTGATGCCGTGGATGCCGCCGCCGAGGATCGGTGCGGAGCTCGGGGAAGCCCTCATCGCGCTCGGCTCCCGCTCGCCCGAAGACGTCGCGCAGGACGAGGCGTTGTGGGAGGTCGTGCGGCGCAGCTACTCGCAGTCGGCGCACTTCGTGAATCTCGAGAGCGGGTACTACAGCCCGACCTCGACGCCGGTGCTCGAGGCGCAGATCGCCAACCTGCGGCGCATCAACGAGGCACCGTCCTTCTATATGCGGCGCCAGCGCGTCGAGGAGCGCGAGGTGCTGCGGCGACAGGTCGCCGAGTTTGCCGGCTGCTCGCCGGAGGAGCTCGCTCTGGTGCGCAACACCACCGAAGCCCTCAACGTCGTGATTCACGGGCTCGAGCTGCCGCCCGATGCCGAAGCGCTGATGGCAGATCAAGAGTATCCGAGCATGCTCGAGGCCTTCGAGCAGCGGCAGCGGCGCTACGGGCTGCGCATCAAGCGCCTGTCACTGCCGGCCGTCCCGAAGAGTCCGGAAGAGGTGCTCGACGTCTACCGGAAGGCGATGACACCGCAGACGCGCGTCGTGCTCGTCTCCCAGATGATCTTCCTCAACGGTCTCGTCACGCCCGTGAAGGCCATCTGTGATCTGGCCCACGAGCGCGGGGCGGAGGTCATCGTCGATGCGGCGCATGCATTCGCCCACCTCGACTTCAAGATCTCCGAGCTCGGCTGCGACTTCCTGGGCACGAGCTTGCACAAGTGGCTGGGCGCGCCCCTCGGCAACGGGCTGCTCTACGTTCGTCGAGACAAGATCCCCAAAGTCTGGCCGCTCTTCGGGGACACGCGCCTCGAGCCGGAAGACATCCGCAAGTATGAGCACATCGGCACGCACTCGATCCCGACGAAGCTCGCCATCGCCGACGCGATCCGCTTCCACCAAGGCATCGGGGGAGCGCGCAAGGAGGCGCGGCTGCGCTTTCTCAAGGAGCGATGGACCGCTCAGGTAAAGGACCTGCCGGGCGTGTCCTTCAACTCACCGCTCGATGCCGAGCAGTCGTGCGCGATCGCTAACTTCACGATCGCGGGGCAAGGGCCCAAGGAAACGGCCGCCTTGCTCTACGACCGGTATCGCATCTTCACGGTCGGCGTGAAGACCGGTGTGCGCGTCGCGCCGAACCTGCACTGCACGCTGGCTGATCTGGACCGCTTGGTCGCGGCGATCGTGGAGCTGAGCCGAGCATGAAGTGGCTGATCGTGATCTTCATCTGGTTGTCTGCCGAGCTCGCTGCGCAACCCATGGATCGTCCGAACATCCTCCTCGCCATCGCCGACGACTGGGGATGGCCGCATGCCGGTGCGCTCGGCGACTCGGTCGTGCGTACGCCCACCTTTGACCGTCTCGCCGCCGAAGGCATGCTCTTCGAACGCGCCTTCGTGTCATCTCCTTCGTGCACGCCGAGTCGTGCGGCCCTGCTGACGGGACAGTACCATTGGCGACTGGAGGAGAGCGCCAACTTGTGGTCGACGCTGCAGGCGAAGTTCCCAGTCTACCCCGAGCTTCTCGACCCGGCGGGGTATCACGTCGGCTCCTGGCGCAAGGCGTGGGGCCCGGGTCGCGTCGAGCCCGGCGGGCGGACGGTCAATCCGGCCGGGAAGCGACACAAGAGCTTCGAGGCCTTCCTCGATGCACGACCCGAGGGCGAGCCCTTCTGCTTCTGGCTCGGCACGAGCGATCCCCATCGACCCTATGAAGAGGGAGCGGGAGCCAAAGCGGGAATCGACGTCGATGCGATCGAGCCTCCCAGCTTCTACCCAAACGTCCCGGAGGTCCGCGGGGACATGGCGGACTACTTCACCGAAGTCGAGCGCTTCGACCGTGAAGTCGGCCAAGCTCTCGCTGAGCTCGAACGACGCGGACTGCTCGAGAACACGATCGTCGTGATGACGTCGGATCACGGCATGCCGTTCCCGCGCTGCAAGAGCAACCTCTACGACAGTGGTATTCGCGTGCCGCTGGTCGTGCGTTGGGGCGAGCGCGTGACGGTCGGGCGGCGGGCACCGCAGCTCGTCTCTCTGGTCGATCTGGCGCCGACTTTTCTCGAGGCGGCCGGAGTGGCCGTGCCCAAGGAAATGACCGGTCGTAGCCTGCTGCCGCTAATCCAAGGGGGATCGGTCGATCCGCCGTGGCGAGACGCCGTGATCTATGGCATGGAGCGACACACGCCGGCACAGCGGGCGCCCAGTTGGGGCGGGTATCCTTGCCGAGCCCTGCGGACCGATCGTTATCTCTACATTCGAAACTGGTTTCCGGAGCGCTGGCCGGCGGGCATTCCGGAGCCGGGAGCCTCGACGCGCGGGCCGGGCCTCTCGGATTGCGACGATGGCCCAACCAAGCGCTGGCTCGTCGCCCACCGCGAGGACGAGAAGGCCCGTCGATACTGGGACCTCGCGTTCGCGAAGCGTCCGGGCGAGGAGCTGTACGTCATCGCGGACGACCCGGATCAGATCGTCAATCGGGCGGGCGACCCGGAGCTGCAGAGCGTGAAACAGGAGCTGGCGAAGCGCCTGGAAGCCGAGCTGCAACGAACGGGCGATCCGCGCGCTCTGGGGGGCGAGGTGCTCTTCGACGAGTATCCGTACTTCGGTCAAACGCGAGCGCCGGGACGGAAGCAGGACCACTGAGGCGCAGTGCGATCACTCGCCGGGATACGTCAACCCCCACTGAGCCCGGATCTCATCGAGCTGCGACTGAACGGCCAGCGTCTCCGAGTGGGGCATGACGTCGCACTCGAGCTGACCCGTGCGCACACACTCCATGACGGCGGCGGCTTCGTAGTTGTATCCGTTGCCGACGATCTCGATTCGCTGCTCGTCGCCATTCAAGATGAGGCGGTCGGGGTTCCAGAAGTGGCGCGGGAACCGAATCTGACCCTCGGTCCCGCAGACGACCGCTTCGTGGGGTGTCTCGGTGCGGATGGCCGAGCTGAGAAGGGCGAGGGCGCCGCTCTCGTACCGGAACAGGTACGCGGACTGCTCGTCGATGCCGGTCTCACCGCGGCCGGCCGCGCTGACCACGGAGACGGGAGCTTCATGGAAGACCACACGCGCGAAGGTGATCGGGTAGATGCCCACGTCGAGCAGCGCGCCGCCACCGAGGTCCGGATTGAAGAGTCGCTGCTCGGGGTCGAAGTCGGCACGAAACCCGAAGTCGGCCATCACCTGCCGAGGCTCGCCGATCGCACCTGCTTCGAGCAGCTCGCCCAGCTTGCGAATGACCGGATTGAAGCGCATCCACATCGCCTCCATGAGGAAGCGCTTCTTCTCGCGCGCCTTCGCGATCATCCGCTCGGCTTCGGAGAGGTTGATGGCGAACGGCTTCTCGCAGAGGACGTTCTGGCCGTGCTCGAGGAGCAGCAGCGTGTTCTCGCAATGCAGCGAGTGAGGGGTCGAGACGTAGACAGCGTCGAGATCGGGATCACGCGCGATCGCCTCGTAGCTCGAGTGATGACGCTGGGCGCCGTGCTTCTCGGAGAACCGACGCGCCGTCTCCTCGCTGCGGCTCCCGACCGCGGTGAGCTCCGCATCGGGCAGCGCCGTCAGCCCCTCGGCGAACTGTCGGGCGATCGAGCCCGTCCCCAGGATGCCCCATCGAAACTTGTCGGTCATCGTCGCTCCTTTCGCGCAGGTCTTGGCGCGGTCCCGATCTTGTCAGAGTCTCGATCGACGGCAATCGTTTTTCGATCCACGTGTTGATCCGAATCGGTCGCCGTGCTTGTCGAAGCAGCGAGCCGCCGCTAGGCTGGCGCGACTCTCGACCCAGAAAGGTTACTCCCCATGGACTCCGACTCGCTCGGCACTCTCATCGACCGCTTCCTCGCCGCCGATCAACGCGCGCGAAAGCAGCTGCTCAAGGAGATCACACCGCGGGTCGATCGCGCCGCGGTCGAGCGATTGGCTCCGGCCATCCGGGATCCCAGCCCACGGATCTGCGCGCGCGTCACCTCACTGATGGCGCGCTTCGAGCTCGACGAGCTGTTCGAGTCGTTGCTCGACGGTCTGAAGCCCGGCAAGATCGCTATCTTGCGAGGCCAATACCGGAAGATTCGCGCACGGGAGGAGGATTCCGAAGGCGGTGCCGGGCAAGGCGACGGGCTCTGAGCGGGCTTCCGCCGGAAGGCCTACGCGGATGGGGGTCTCATCGGGCGTGCATGAACGAGCCGTGATGGGAATGCCGGTAGGCCGTCGACGAAGATCTGAAACCTCTCGTCGTGCTTGATCCGCAAGCCGGCGCGCAGCAGCGATGGGTCGAGGCGTCGATTCAGGTTGCAGCCTTGGCGGTTGTAGAGTCGCCAGAGCGGGTTGACGCAGTCCATCAGCAGCCCCGCGATCAGCTTTTCGCTGCGCACGTGCTCGAGTAGTCGGAGCTCTCCGGTCGGCTTGAGCACGCGAACGGCTTCGGCCAGGGTGCGGTCGACGTCGTCGACGCTGCAGAGCACCGAAGCGATCACCACTGCATCGAAGCGCTCGGCCGGAAACGGCAAGGATTCGCCAGCATCCCCCGTGAGCTCGATCGTCGCTCGGGACGTCGTCGCCACCTCCTGAGCCTTCGCCCGAAATGTGTCCTCGGGCTCGATCGCGGTGAGCTCGACGTCGGGCGGGTAGTGGCGAAACATGCGCCCCGTACCGCAGCCGATCTCGAGCACACGTCCGGCGAGATCGGCGACCAATCGGCGTCGATAGTCGGCGATGCCGGCTCGATCGGCACGCTCGACGAGCGCTTCGTAGATATCGGCTTGGCTGCGTCCGCGGGCGAGGCGGGCGACGCCGGGGACGTGCCGGATGAAATGGAAAACTTCGCGGAGCATCGAGCGAGAGTCGGGGATCTCGGCGAGCGGAATCCGAGGCACGGGCTCGACCCATTGTCGTCACCGACGCGCGTGCGTAGACTACGCCGAACGCCCCGATACTTGCCAGGAGAGATTTCTCGATGAGCGAACCCGAGAGCCCGCAGAAGATGCCTTTCGTCAGGGACCTCGAGTCCGGCAACTACGCCTGGTATGCCTGCGGAAAGAGCGCGACTCAGGCCTAATGTGACGGTTCGCATACCGGCAGCGAGTTCCAGCCGGTCGTGATGAAGATCGAGGAAGCGAAGAAGGTTGCGTGGTGCGGGTGCAAGAAGAGTGGTTAGCCACCATTCTGCGATGGAATGCACAGTCGACTCTGAGCGAGGAACCCATGCCGGACTACACTCCGTACCAAAAGGGCATCATCAAGCGCTTCTACGAGCACCGCGACACACTGGCGCTGCAGAAGCTCTCGGAGACCGTCTCGAACCTCTACCTCGAGACGGATGCCAAGAAGATCGCGCGATCTTGGAAGAGCGTCCACACCCAGCTCGTGAACGCTGGCTGCAACAAGAAGTACGCCGAGAAGATCGTCGAGGAACGCGATCTCGAGGAGCTGGCCAAGGTCATCGGCGAGCTGACGTAACGGCGGAGTGCGAAACAGGGAGAAGCTTCGCTTCGCGGACGCACTCCCCGTGACGAATGTCGAGGCGCCGCGGAGGTGGCGTTTTCCTCCTCCGTCAGCTCTCGGTCTCAGCGTCAGCTCCGCTTCGCCTCGTGCAGGGCACTCCGAGTCGTGAACGGCGAGAAGCTTCGCTTCGCGGACGCACTCCCCGTTTCGCCGACGAACTCGGGCGCGGCTCCGCGACGCGCCACACGAGCACGCCCGCGAGCGTGCCAGGAGAGCTGCGTGCGGTCCTGGGACTCCCAGGTCCGCACGCTACTCGTTTCAACCGTCCTCGCCGTCGGAGGGTGCGGGATTCGTGATGCTGAAGCCGCGCCGATCGATGGGATCCGGCAGCACCTGGAAACGGCGCTCGAGCTCCTCCTCGTCGATCTTGAGGATCACCCAGTACTCGCCGGCCGAGGCGGTCCCGCCTCCTCGACGTCGACGGGCACCGCCGCCTCCACCGCCGCTCGTGCGCAGATCCCACGCCACCCGGTGCAGGCCTTGGCGCGCGTCGAGCTCGAAGCTCCGCACAGTCCGACCACGGGCGTCCTCGATGAACAGGGAGATCGTCTCGTCGGGGATGTCCTCGGACAGCCAGTAGCTGATGGTCATGCCGGCTGGGGCGTTCTGGCCGTAGTAGGTCCGATCGCCTGAGAACGCATCGGCACTCCGCCTGCGCCAGAGATAGGCATCTTCGACCTCGAAGAGGTGGGCCTTTTTGGCAAGGATCTCGGAGCTCAGCTCTTGCAGCGGTCCGGCGTCGAGCACGAAGAAACCGCGCCCGTGAGTGCCGATGACGACGTCACGATCGCGCGCATGAACGGTCAAGTCATAGACCGGAGTGCTCGGCAGATCGCCGTCGAGCTCGGTCCAATGACTGCCTCCATCGAGTGAGACGTATGCGCCGAGCTCGGTACCGAGCCAGAGCACCTTCTCGTTGCGAGGATCCTCGCGCACGACGTTGACGGGCTCGAGGGGCAAGTCACCGACGATGGAGATCCAGGTCTGGCCGCGATCGTCGCTTCGATACACGAACGGCCGGAAGTCATCTTCGCGGTAGCCGGTAAAGGCGACGTAGGCACGGTCCTTGGAGTGAGGGGAAAAGTCGACGCGGTTCACCCACCAGTTGGCGGGGACACCCGGAAAGCGACCGGCCAGGTTGGTCCAGGTGACGCCGCCGTTCTCGGAGATCTGCACGTGGCCATCGTCGGTTCCGACGAGGAGCAGATTCGGGTCGTGCTGCGACTCGGCGATCGTCGTGATCGTGCAGTGAGGAACGTTGCCCTTGATCTTCTCGGCGTTGGCCGTCGTCAGGTCCGGGCTGATGATCGGCCAGCTATCGCCGCGGTTGAACGACTTGAAAAGCCGGTTGCCGCCGAAGTAGATGATCTGCGGGTTGTGATGCGAGATCACGATCGGTGAGTTCCAGTTGAAGCGGTACGACTCACCCTCGGGAGCTCGGGGCCGAATGCTCTTGCTCACGCCACTCGCGCGGTCGAGGCGGTAGATCGCACCGAACTGCGCTTCGCCGTAGACGGTGTTGGCGTCGACCGGATCGGCGACCGTGTAGAAGCCGTCACCGCCTCCGACACGGTACCACTCGTTGACCGAGATGCCGCGTCGATCGCGCGAGGTAGAGGGGCCACCCCACGAGCCGTTGTCTTGGGTACCGCCATAGATGTGGTAGGGAATCTGGTTGTCGACGCTGACGGCGTAGAACTGAGCCAAAGGCATGTTGTTGTAGTGATCCCACGACTCGCCGTAGTCGTAGCTGATCGCCAGGCCACCGTCATTGCCGAGCACGAGGCGCGAGGGATGATCGGGATCGATCTCGATCGCGTGGTGGTCGACGTGCACCGAGCCCGCGATGCGCGACCAAGTCTTGCCGCCATCCTTCGACGTCATGAGCGGCACACCGGGCACGTAGAGGCGCTCATCGTCCTGAGGATCGATGCGGATCTGGCCATAGTAGTAGGCGGGCGTGCCGCCGATCGAAGACTCGGTGCGGCTCTCCCAGGTGCCTCCGCCGTCGTCGCTGCGGTAGATCTGCCCGCCGACCTGACGCCCGCCGCCGCGTCGCTGCTGAGGAGCCGATTCGCCGAGCACCATTCGGGCGCCCTTGGACTCGGAGCCGCGACGGAAGGCGATGTTGAGCGTCTGCCCGATCTTCTCCTCGTCGATGGCCTTCAGCAGTGTCCACACGCTGCTGATCTGCACGCCGTCGACCTCGAGCAGGATGTCGCCGACCTCGAGACCGGCACGTGAGGCGTTGCTGTCTGGACGAACGGTCGTGATCTCGAAACCGTCGTCATTGAACTCGCCCCAGAATCCCAGACGAGGCTGGTCTCCGCCGCGCTCTTCAGCGGCTCGCTCGTTCTGATTCGAGACCGTGGCATACATGCGGCCCGGCGTCTGAGCCGAGATCGCGACACCGATGCGACCGATCTCGCCGGTCGGCAGACCGCCGGCGAGCTTCTCCCAGGTCTGGCCGCCATCGAGCGAGCGATGAAGGCCACTGCCCGGCCCAGCGCCATCGAAGTTCCAGGCGCGGCGCCGACGCTCGTAGGACGCGGCGAGGATCGTATCCGGAGAGTTGGGGTCGAGGGCGACATCGCTCACTCCGACCTCCGCTCCGAGGGACAGCACGTGCTTCCACGTCTTCCCACCGTCCGACGTCTTGAAGAGCCCGCGCTCCTCATTGGACGTGTAGAGATGTCCGAGCGCCGCCACGTAGACCGTGTCGGAATCGCGCGGATCGATCACGATGCGACCGATGTGGTGGCTGTCCGGGAGTCCGAGGTGCTCGAAGGTCTTGCCTCCGTCGGTCGACTTGTAGACACCGTCGCCCCAGTACGAGCTGCGTTGGTTGTTAGCTTCGCCGGTGCCGATCCAGATCACGTCCGGATTCTTCGGATCGAGGACGATGTCGCCGATGGAGATCGTCGCCTGGTCGTCGAAGAGGATCTCCCAGCTCGTCCCGTTGTTTCGAGTCCGCAGTAGGCCACCGGACGCCGAAGCGGCATAGATCGTGTGGGGCTGACCGGGAACGAGGGCGATGTCGGTGATTCGTCCCCCAAACGTCGTGGGGCCGATGGAGCGCCAGCGAAACGCGTCGGCGAGGTCCTTCTCGAGAGGTTGGGCCAGGCCCGATACGGCCATCCAACCTACGACGATCCCGGCCAGGACGAACGTCCATCGGTGCCGGGGAGCTAGCATCTTCTCGCGCATGATCCTCCTACCTCGTCAAAGCGTTTCCTCGCCGCCCGCCGCATGTTACGTGACGAGAGGGAGTTTCGCCAACCACCCCGCTTCGGGATCTGCCATCGGCAGAGTCCGGCCCCTCAGGAGTCCTCCGCGAGGGGCTCCGAGAGTGACAGCATCCAAGATCCGGTCACGGCCGTCAGCACCGTGAGCCCCAGAACCGTAAAGGCGACGACCTTGTGCACTCGCCTGCGCTCGATGTTCCGAATCGTGAGGATTCCGGTGGCGATCGGGGCGAGGTAGGCGACGACCGTGATCTTCGCGCACCAGAGATGAACCGGGTAGATCCAGCCACTCGCTTCGAGGTCATAGAGCTCGCCCAGCTTCTCGGCCCAATAGACCGTGACCGCGAGCGCCGCGACGGCACCGGCCACGAGAGCGTAGTGGGTCTTTCGGCGAGCCTGGAAGCCCGTGAGAGCGACACCGCCGAGCAAGCCGAGGGTCACGATCAGGAAAACGATGAATCCAACGGCCGGGGTCACACCGGTCTCCTGACAGGTCCGCTACGAATGTGCTGCCGCGCTCGGCCGGGCCGCGATCTTAACCCTGAGCCGGGCTTGACTCAATGCGGGGGGCTCCTCAGGGCGCCGTCCTCCCCAAGTACTGTCGGCCGAGCATGCGACCGCCAGGTCGCTTCTTCCCTCGCGTGCCCCCGGCCGATAAGCTAAGGGGCTCGAAAACGAACTCTCGACCCCCCGGACACCTCGATGGAAAACATTCGTAACTTCTGCATCGTCGCGCATATCGATCACGGTAAGTCGACACTGGCCGATCGCCTGATCGAGGCCTGCGGCGCCGTGACACAGCGCGAGATGAAGGATCAGATCCTCGACTCGATGGACATCGAGCGCGAGCGCGGCATCACGATCAAGAGCAACACCGTCACGCTTCAGTACAAGGCGTTGGACGGCCAGGAGTATCAGCTCAACTTGATCGACACGCCGGGGCACGTCGACTTCTCGCACGAGGTGCGACGCTCGCTGATGGCGTGTGAAGGCGCGATCCTCATCGTCGATGCCTCCCAGGGCGTCGAGGCGCAGACCGTGGCCAATCTCTACCTCGCCCTGGAGAACGACCTCGACATCCTCACGGTCGTCAACAAGATCGACCTTCCGGCGGCCGATGTCGAGCGCGTCCAAGAGGAGATCGATTCGGAGCTGGGCCTCGACCCGTTCGAGATCGTGCCCTGCTCGGCGAAGAAGGGGATCGGCATCGTCGACGTTCTCGAGGGGGTGGTGAAGAAGCTCTCGGGTCCGACGACGAACGAAGGCGCACCGATGCGCGCCTTGATCTTTGATGCTCAGTACGACTCGTACCGCGGCGTCGTCCTGTTGGTGCGGGTCTTCGACGGCGAGCTGAAGCCGAAGCAGTCGATCGAGCTGATGCACTCCGACAAGGTCTACGACATCGAGGAGGTCGGTCTGCTCAAGCTCAAGCGCGAGAAGATGGATCGCCTGGGACCGGGCTCGGTCGGCTACGTGATCGCCGGCATCAAGACGATCCGCGACATCGAGATCGGGGATACGATCACCGACGCCGAGCATCCTGCCCCCGAGCCGCTGCCGGGCTACCAGCCGGCCAAGCCCGTGGTCTTCTCGTCGATCTACCCGATGTCGAGCAACGAGTACGAGGACCTCACGCGCGCCATGGAGAAGCTGGCGCTCAACGACGCCTCGCTCACCTACGAGAAGGACTCCTCGGTCGCGCTCGGCTTCGGGTTCCGCTGCGGGTTCTTGGGCCTTCTGCACCTCGACGTCGTGCAGGAGCGCCTTCAGCGTGAGTACGACATGTCGCTGATCCTGTCGGCGCCCTCGGTGCTCTATCACGTCTTTCTGCACGACGGCGAGAAGGTCGACGTCGACAACCCGGCCTACTTCCCGGACCCGTCTTCGATCGCGCGCGTCGCGGAGCCGTTCATCAAGGCGCAGATCATCATCCCCGAGGAGTACGTGGGACCGGTGATGGAGCTGTGTCGCGAGAACCGCGCCGACGAGACGGACTTCCACTACCTCTCTCCGGGCCGCGTCGAGATTCGCAGCCAGATGCCGCTAGCCGAGGTTCTGTTCGACTTCTACGACCGCCTCAAGGGTCTCACTCGCGGCTATGGCTCCTTCGACTACGATCTCATCGACTATCGCCATACCGACATCGTCAAGGTCGACATCCTGGTCAACCACGAGCCGGTCGATGCGCTCTCGCAGCTCATCCATCGCGACAAGGCCCGCAATCGGGCGCTGCGATACTGTGAGAAGCTGTCCGAGACCATCCCGCGCCAGCAGTTCAAGATCCCGATCCAGGGAGCCATCGGCGGCACGATCATCGCCCGTAAGACCATCGGCGCCTTCCGCAAGGACGTCACCGCCAAGTGCTACGGTGGCGACGTCTCGCGAAAGCGCAAGCTGCTCGAGAAACAGAAGAAGGGTAAGGCGAAGATGAAGATCGTCGGCTCGGTCGAGATCCCCCAAGAAGCTTTCGTGGCTGTGCTGCGCAGCGACAAGCAGGAGTGAGGCCCGGACTCTATCTGCACGTTCCCTTCTGCTCGGCGATCTGTCCCTACTGCGACTTCGCGGTCACGACGGGCCGGCGAGAGAAGCGGCGGAGCTTTGCCGAGACCCTCGCCGCCGAGCTGCGATTGTGGGGTGAGAGCGCGGCGCGCTTCGGCGGTGCATTCGACACGATCTATTTCGGGGGCGGTACGCCTTCAGCGCTGGAGATCGAGGGTCTGAAGTCCGTGGTCGATGCGGCCCGACAGGCGCTGCCGATCGCGGGCGACGCTTGGATCTCGCTCGAGGTGAACCCCGAGGACGTTTCGATCGAGACCACGAAGGCTTGGCGCGGGCTGGGTGTACGGACGGTCAGCCTCGGCCTGCAATCGTTCGAGGATTCCGAGCTGAAGTTCCTGGGGCGGCGCCATCGCCGCGACGAGGCCGAGCAGGCCATCCTCCGGGCGCGCGATGCGGGCTTCGATATCGTGTCGGTCGATCTGATCTTCGGATTGCCGGGGCAATCGCTGGAGTCCTGGACGGCGAACCTGCGGCGCGCGGTCGAGCTGGGTGTAGATCACGTCTCTTGTTACCAGCTCACCGTGCACGAGGGCACTGCCTTCGCCCGATTCCAGAAGGCCGGTCGCCTCGTCCAGATGCCGGACGGCGAGCAGGGCGAGCTGTTCGTGGCCACGCGGGGCGTGCTCGAGGACGCGGGCTTCGTGGGCTACGAGGTCTCCAATTTCGCTCGAACGGATGGGCATCGCTCGCGACACAACGAGAAGTACTGGCGCCATGTGCCATACCTGGGCGTCGGGCCCTCGGCGCACTCCTTCGACGGTCGGCATCGCTGGTGGAACGAGCGAGAGCTCACGGAGTGGACCCACCGCGTCGAGCGAGGCGAGCGACCGATCGCGGGTGACGAGACGCTGAGCGGTGCTGAGCTCGCTCTGGAGGCCGTGATGCTCCAGCTTCGGACGTCGGAAGGGCTGGATCTGACCGATCTGCAGCGGCGGACGGGCATCGACGTCGTGAAGAAGAACCAAGCGCTGATCGAGCGCTATCGCGCTGCAGGGATGGCTCAGCTCGACGCCGACCGGCTCATCCTGACACCGCGAGGACTTGCGATCACGGATGCGATCGCCCGCGCGTTGGTCCTGGACTGAGGGTAACCACGGAGAACGCTGAGCCGCACCCAAGACCCACGACTCGACCGGAGTGCGTCCGCGGAGCTGCCAGTCGAGGACTCACGCCTCCACGGTTTTCCACCGGGCAGCGGAGCTGACGCCGAATGTTCTCGGAGCTGACGCCGAGGCTCACTCTCCGCACACGGCTTGCGCGATCTGTTATACAGGTGGCCGGTGCCCCGGGGACGGGCGCTGACCTCCGTCTTCGTTTACGAAAGGAGTCCCGGATGGAGCTCGACTCCCAGAAGCTCGAAATCGAATACCCGTGCGAATGGTCCTACACCGTCATCGGCAAGGATCAGGAGCGTCTTCAGCTCGCCGTGGCGATTGCGGTCGGGGGAGAGGAGCACGACCTCGAGCTCTCCCACCGCAGCTCGAAGGGGCAGTACGTCTCATTGAAGCTGCGCATGCAGGTTCGGGACGAATCCCATCGTCGCGAGCTGTTCCAGCGGCTCGGCGATCACGAGGACGTGCGTTTCGTCCTCTGAGGCCGAGCTAGAAGATCTGCACGCGCTGCTCTTCTTGCTGTCCGGTGCTCGTCTTCACTTTGACTTGCAGCCACAGCTCATGGGTGGCTGGTGAGAGCTGGACATCGTGGTAGCGGGAGACCGTCGCGCGGGTGCCGCCGAGGCCGGTCATCCTTCGGTAAGCGACCGTCTGCTCGAAGGACTCGGAGGTCGCGAAGTTCAGCGACAGCTCCGAGAGGTCGCCAGGAACTTCGGGGCGCAGTCGGACCTCGACGAGTTCGACGCTCTCGGGTCCCGCGTCTTCGATCGTCAGCTCGACCAGCTCGAACGTCTTTGTCTCGACGATGCCCTGACAGCTCATGAGGGCGACCATGGTCGCGGCGATCCAGACAGCTCGCATGTCGATGCTCCCCTCGAGTCTCACGGATGGGTCCTTGCTCGTCTGGACGAGTTTAGAGCTCTCGCTGCGTGTGTCCAGCCCGTGGAATCCGCGCGTACGGTAGGCATGGACATCGGCGCCGAGCTCGACGAGCAGGCGCGCGCAACCCGACTGGCCCAGGCGGCAGGCCAGATGGAGCAAGGTATCACGACCCGGTCCACGGACTCTCCAGGCGTCGGTGCTCAGCATTGTTCGCAGGGCCGTGACGTCCCCGGACTCGATGCACGAACGCAAGCTTGACCAGTCGTCGGGTCGGGCGACGGCCGGGAGGAGCAAGACGAGGATCAGGGCGGAGAGACGCACGGACCGAAAACCTGGAGCCTGCCAGCCTCGCCAGTGAGATCTCAGCGGCCCTTCTGCATCTTTGCCCAGGCGTCCTTCAGCGTGACGGTGCGGTTGAAGACCAGGCGCGACTCCTTCGAGTCGAGGTCGACGCAGAAGTAGCCGAGGCGCTCGAACTGGTAGCGCTGTCCTGGCGAGGCGTCCGCGACGCTCGGCTCAACGAACGCGTCCGAGAGCACCTCGAGGGAGTCGGGGTTCAGGTGGTCGACCCAGGTCTTGCCGTCGGAATCGTCCGAAGGGTTCTCGACCGAGAACAGTCGCTCGTAGAGGCGAACCTCGCACGGGAGAGCCTGCTCGGCGGCTAGCCAGTGAAGGGTTGCCTTGACCTTGCGGCCGTCGGGCGAGTCGCCGCCGCGGGTCGCCGGGTCGTAGCTGCAGCGCAGCTCGACGACCTCGCCCTGCGCGTCCTTGATGACCTCGTTGCAGGTGATGAAGTAGGCCCATCTCAGTCGGACTTCTCGTCCCGGGGCCAGGCGGAAGAACTTCTTGGGCGGGTCTTCCATGAAGTCGTCGCGCTCGATGTACAGCACCTTCGAGAATGGAACCTGGCGCGTTCCGGCGCTTTCGTCCTCGGGATTGTTGACCGCCGGGAGATGCTCCACCTGGCCGTCGGGGTAGTTCTCGATGACGACCTTGAGCGGCCGTAGGACGCCCATGATGCGCGGCGAGTGCTTGTTGAGGTCCTCGCGCAGCGCGTGCTCGAGCAGGGCGGCTTCGGTGGCGCTGTGGTTTTTGGTGATGCCGACCCGTCGACAGAAGGTACGAATCGCTTCGGGCGTGTATCCCCGTCGGCGCAGGCCCCGCAGCGTGGGGAGGCGCGGGTCGTCCCAGCCGTCGACGCGACCCTCCTGAATGAGCTGCTTGAGGCGCCGTTTGCTCATGATCGTGAAGTTGAGATTCAGCATGGCGAACTCGATCTGCCGAGGCTTGCAGTCGACGGGCGCGTTGTCGATGGCCCAATCGTAGAGCGGGCGGTGATCCTCGAACTCGAGCGTGCACAGCGAGTGCGTGATGCCTTCAAAGGCATCCGACAGCGGGTGCGTGAAGTCGTAGGTCGGGTAGATGCACCAGGCGTCACCCGTTCGGTGATGATGCGCTTTCTTGATGCGGTAGAGGATCGGGTCGCGCAGGTTCATGTTCTTCGCGCTCATGTCGATCTTGGCGCGCAGAGCATGAGTGCCTTCGTCGAACTCTCCGGCGCGCATGCGCTGGAAGAGGTCGAGGTTCTCCTCGACCGTGCGGCTGCGATGGGGGCTGTTTTTCCCCGGCTCGTTCCACTTGCCTCGGTAGGCGCTGATCTGATCGGGCGGCAGGCTGTCGACGTAGGCCTTGCCCGACTGGATCAGGTGGACGGCGACTTCATGCAGGCGCTCGAAGTAGTCGGACGCGAAGAACAGCCGATCGTCCCAATCGAAGCCCAGCCAGCGGATGTCGTCCTGGATCGACTGGACGAACTCCTCCTTCTCGGCTTCGGGATTCGTATCGTCGAAGCGAAGGTTGCAGAGACCGCCCGGCGTCTCGGCCGCGATGTCGAAGTTGAGGCAGATCGACTTGGCGTGACCGATGTGGAGGTATCCATTCGGCTCCGGCGGAAAGCGCGTGTGAATGCGCGAGTGCTTCCCGCTGGCGAGATCCTCGGCAACGATCGCGCGAATGAAGTCCAGCGAGCGCTCGCGCTCGGGGCTCTCCGGGGTCGAGTCCGGCGTATTCATGTCGAAGGGCTCTCGAGGTCGAGGCGGCACCGCCGAGCCGCTCGCTCGGACGGAAGCTCGCCCGGGAAAGCGGGCCATGATAGCAGTTGGGGGAACATCGAACATCGAACTTTGCTCGCCGGGCATCGAGCGGTCTCTCGAACGCCAGGCTCCTGGACGGACCGCGGACCGGCGAACCACGCGCCTCGACGTTGGCGGCTAGGAGGGCCGCTCGTCGATTCCGGCGGATGGATCCGGAGCGGCTTCCGGGGCGCGTCTTCTCGGGAATCCCATGAAGCTCTTCTTCACCGACATCTTCGAGCTTCCGCTGCCGGAGGAGCATCGGTTTCCGATGGAGAAGTATCGGCTCCTCCGCGAGCGAGTCGCCGCCTCGGACCGGTTTCCGGTGAATGCTCTGAGCGTGCCTCCCGCTGCGACGGATGCCGAGCTCGCGACCGTGCACATTCGGACATCGTGGACATCCACTTCGAGACCCTCGGACTCGCCCGTGATGTGCTAGCATCCCCGGTCTGAATGCCCCCAGATCGAGTCTACGCATGATATTTCTACAAGCCCTCATCGTCGGAGCGCTGATCTTTGGCGCCTACCGCCTCCTCGGTGGAGGGGGAAGCCGTGGTGGCGGTCGGCGGCGACTCAAGTGCGCCACCTGTCGACACTGCAAGAAGCTCTTCGATGATGGTGCGATCTGCCGGTTCGGTGACAAGGAGACCTTCAAGAACGAGGTCCATGTCGCCAACTGCCCGGACTACGAGAAGAAGTAGCTCGGCGAGTCCGCCGCGATTGCATCGAGTGAGGCGCCCGAGGTGCTTGACGCCATGGCCGCAACCGTTCACGTCGTGCTCTACGAGCCCTGCATCGCGCCCAACACCGGCAACATCGCACGCACATGCGTCGGACTGGGGCTCCCGCTCGTCCTCGTAGGACAGCTCGGCTTCTCATTGGCCGAGAAGCAGCTCCGGCGCGCCGGGCTCGACTACTGGCGGCACGTCGAGCTGACGCTCGAGCCCGATGGCGAGCGGTACCGGGATGCCTTGGCGAGGGCTCGGCCGGTCCTGTTCACGACGAGATCCCAGGCAAGACCTTGGAATGTCGATCTCTCGGAAGTGACGCATCTGTGCTTCGGATCGGAGACGGGGGGACTGCCCGACAGCTGGCACGACCTCGATTGCCCTCGAGTGGGGTTCCCGCAGTCTCAGAACATCCGGAGCTACAACCTCGCCAGCTCGGTCCATTCGGCCGCCATGGAGTGGGCCCGCCAGCGCGGGCTCTGAACCGAGCAGACGGTCACGGTCGATGAAGGCGAGGTCACCGAGCTCGAGATTCGCCTCAAGCGACGTTGAGACGGGCGGCTCGAAGCGGGACGGCTTGAAGCGGGGTCTGGACTGAATCGGCCTGCCCGCTCAGTTCCGTCGATCCCAGTCGAGGCGGCCGTCTCCTCGGAGAGCGAGAGCGCGAGTCCTGGTCACAGCCGCTGCGGGCAAGGGCCCGTAGAGGTGAGGGTACCTCTCGGAGCCGCCTTCGAGATTCTCCCAGCGGATCTCGACCTGGACGCGGCTCGGATCGATCACGAGCACGATGAGATCGTCGCGCCCGGCAAACAGTCGGTTGGCGACTTCGAGCAGCTGTCGCTCGGTGGAGCAATGAATGAAGCCCTCGCTGGCGAGGGAGTTCCCTTCGTAGCATCCGGCTTCGTGGGCGGCGGCCCAGGATTCCGGCGTCGTCAGGTGGTAGAGGAGCTCATCGCTCATGAGGGCCTCTCCTCGCGACCCTTGGTGGCGGCCGGTTGACGGGACTCGGGAGAGGGCTTCGGTCCGGGCAGGGGCACCTTCTTGTCCGGTGTGTCCTTCGGCGCATTGGCTCCGGACGGCGTGTCTTCGGGATCCTGGGCCAGGCTGATGACCTTGTCGCCCGGCTTGGGAGTGGGGCCCTCCTTGTCGGTGAAGACGCGAAGCTTTCCGGCCGAGTCGACGAGGAAGAGCGGCACGGCGAGGTCGCCGTAGTGCTTCTGAAAGGACTCCCAGTCGAATGTCTCGGTGAGGTTGGTGGTGCGTGCGCGCGCCCCCCGGGAGAAACGGCTGGCCAGATCGGACCAGGTCTTGTTGAAGGCCGTGCGACCCGAGAGGTTCAACGGGAGGCTGTCGCGCTCGGAATCCTCCTCGCGCGGACCGGGCTGGAAGACCTGCGTGCGCGGGAAGACCTCTCGCCAATGGAGAGCCGTGAGCGCGTTGATCTCGTCATTGGCGGTGAGCGTGACGAGTTTTCCGATGCCGTGCAGATCGAGATCCTCGAGGATCTCTTCGGAGAGGACGTTGCCATGATGAGCCGGCAGGCCGGCGAGATGCGCTTTCTTGACGTTGGTTCGGTTGCCATCGACGAGTTGCACGGCGAATCCCGCTTCGGAGACGGCTTGAGCGATCTCGCGTCCCCAGCCGTGAGCGCCGACGAAGAGGACGCCTTGAGGATTGCGATGAGCCAAGCCGAGACGTCGGGCGACGGGGCCGACGGTCAGGCCGTAGACGAAGACCGTTCCGATGATCACCCAGAAGATGATCGGTACCAGCAAGTGGGCATCGGGATGTCCGACGGCCTCGAGCTGAAAGGTCAGGACGGACGCCATTGCCGCGGCGACGATTCCGCGCGGAGCGAGCCAGGCGAGGAGCGCGCGCTCCTTCAGCTCGAGCTGGCTGCCGAGAGTCGAGACGAAGGTCGCGAGCGGGCGAATGAGCAGTATCAAAGCGGCGAGGAAGAGGGGCGCGGTGAGCAGGAGCTCCTCCATCGCCTTCATCTCGAGACGCGCCGCGAGGAGGATGAAGATCCCAGCGATCAGGAGGACGCGCAGGTTCTCCTTGAACTCGATGATGTGCTTGACCGGAACCGATTTCTGATTGGCGAGGAAGAAGCCCATCAGCGTGACGGCGAGGATTCCGGCCTCGTGCTGGAGTGAGTTCGCTCCGACGAGGACGCCGATGACGATCGAGAGCACGAACGGATTGTGCAGATGATCCGGGACCCAGAATCTCCGCAGCATCTGCACGATGAAGAACGCTCCGGCCAGGCCGAGGCCGAGGCCGACGCCGATGGCCTTGGCGAGCCCGAGCACCGCTCCGGTCGTCGTTGCGTCCGTATTGCGGGCGAGGATGATCTCGAACACGATGACGGCGAGCAGGACGCCGATCGGGTCGATGACGATCCCTTCCCACCTCGCCACCGAGGCGACGCGAGCTTTGGGTCGCACCTGGAGCAAGATGGGGCCGACGACGGTCGGGCCGCTCACGACCACGATGGCGCCCACGAGGATGGCGAGCGAAGTCGATACGCCCAGGATCCACGATGCCATCAGAGCGGCTCCGCCCCAGGTGACGAGGACGCCGATCGTGAGCAGGCCGAGCAGAGGCCGAGAGATGTGTCGCAGCTCGGAGAGCTTGAGCGTCAAGCCGCCTTCGAACAGGATCACGCCGACCGCGATGGAGACCACCGGCAGCAGAAGGTCACCGAGCAAGGTGTCCGGTCGGATCCAGCCCAGAATCGGGCCAGCCAGGATCCCGAAGGTCAGTAGGAACAGGATCGAGGGAACGCGCAATCGCCAAGCGATCCACTGGGCGGCGATGCCGAGCAGGATGACGAGGACCAGGCCGAAGGAGTCGTGCACGCCGAGGAATCTCCGGAAGAAGAAACGGTCGATCGTGACGGCAAGGGGCGGCCGTCCCGACGTCGGTCGACCTTGTAAGTACCGGGCTCGTCGCTAGAATGCCAGGGCTCGCCGCCCGCCTTGAGGTTCTCCTCGACTCTGTTTGCCGCGCCGGAGACTTGCCGCATGACTGCCGACCGTCAGGAGGCGGAACGACAACAGCTTCGCGAGCTCCAGCAGTCGAGCACGGGTCGTCGGTTTCTAGGCTACTTCCGCTTGTCAGGTCCGGGCTGGCTTCAGAGTGCTTTGACCCTCGGCGGAGGCTCGCTGTCTTCCAGCTTGTATCTCGGGGTGTTGGCAGGCAGCAGCTTGCTGTGGATCCAGCCCTTCGCGATGCTGCTCGGCATCGTCATGCTGAGCGCGATCGGGTACGTGACGCTCTCGACCGGCGAGCGGCCCTTTCAAGCCCTGAATCGGCACGTGAACCCGGTGCTGGGCTGGTCCTGGGCGCTGGCTTCGCTCGCGGCGAACATGGTGTGGGCGTTGCCGCAGTACTCGCTCGCCTCCGGCGTGCTGCAGCAGAATCTGCTTCCAGGCGTGCTCGGCCCCGACAGCGCTCTCGGGGCGACCGGTGGCAAGGTGGTCATCGTGAGCGTCGTGCTGGTGCTCACGACGCTCGTGACTTGGAGCTACGGTCGCTCGGGTCGTGGCATTCGCATCTACGAGCGCACGCTCAAGATCGTGGTCGGGCTGATCGTCCTCTGCTTCGTCGGCGTCGTGATTCGGCTGGCGACGGCCGCCGAAGGCCTCGATTGGAGCGCCATCTTCAAGGGCTTCGTGCCGAGCTTCTCCTCGATCTTCGAACCCTCCGAGCAGTTTCGATCGATGCTCGAGAGCGTCGGCGCGGAGCATCGCGAGTTCTGGCGAACGATCATCATCGACAAGCAGCGTGATGTGATGATGGCGGCGGTCGCGACGGCCGTGGGCATCAACATGACGTTCCTCTTCCCGTACTCGCTGCTCAAGCGTGGTTGGGGGAAGGAGTATCGCGGTCTGGCGACTTTCGATCTGAGCACGGGCATGCTGATCCCGTTCGTGCTCGCCACGAGCTGCGTCGTCGTCGCTGCCTCTTCGCGATTCCACGCCGAGCCGAGGCCCGGGCTGGTCGACATCGGTGCCGAGGTACCTGCGGCCCAGCAGAAGGACTACAACGGACTCCTCAAGAAGCGCCTCGCCGTTGAGTGGAAGCCGACCGTCGAGACGGCCCCTGACGAGATGCGCACTCGGCTCGACGGGTTGCCGGTGGCCGAGCGCACGATCGCGGCGACGCTCGTGAAGCGCGACGCCTTCGATCTCGCCTTGGCGCTCGAGCCCTTGACCGGCCGCTTCTTCGCCAACGTGATCTTCGGCCTCGGCGTGCTTGGCATGACGCTGTCGACCATCAGCTTGCTCATGCTCATCTCGGGCCTGGTCATCTGTGAGATCTTCGGTCGGCCGCCCGAGGGCTGGTTGTTCCGCATCGGAACGCTCGCCGCCGCCACCGGTGCCCTCGGTCCCTTCCTCTGGAGCAAGGCGGCCTTCTGGCTCGCCATCCCGACCTCGATCTTCGGTCTCACGCTTCTGCCGATCGCGTATCTGTCGTTCTTCTTCCTGATGAATCGGCCGGCACTTCTCGGTGGCGAGATGCCGCGGGGGCCCAAGCGCTGGCTGGGGAATGGAGCCATGTTGATCGCGGCCGGCTTGGCCACGGTCGCGAGCGGCTGGATGATCTGGGTCAACAGCAACATCTACGGCGTGGCCGCCGTCGCGACGCTGCTGATGGGCGCATTCATGCTGCACTTCATCCGAGCGACCTCGAAGAATGACTGATCGGTTTCGTCCAGCCCTGGATGAGGTCGGTTTGCCGGCCTGAACCGTGTGGTCGCGATCATCACGATCGATGCCAGAGGGTAAGGGAGAGGCCTGGTAAGAGGCCTCCCCCTCCCCGTTGTCGCAGAGGGGGCAATTCCCCTCATTTACCGGCGTGAGGGTCTCTCACCGGGCGACCCCAATCGACGTTGCCCCGGCGAGGGGTGGCGCGACGGGTGTGTCCATGCCCATCGGAGATCTGGCAGAGCTCTTCCAGGGTGAGCAAGCGAAGCTTGCGAGCGAAGAACCTGACGCGGAGCCTCTTGTTGTCGTTGTAGCTCTTGCGCTTGAACCTCATCGCGCGGAGCCGCATGCGGATTCACGAGTCGAGTTTCTGGAAGAGCCAACGATGGGTCGAGAGCTCGGTGCCGAAGTAGTTCGCCGTGCCTCGGATGACCCGGTTGAGTCTCGCGACGACTTGCGAGTGCAAACGATCTTCGAAAGTTGACCCGCTCCGATCC
>JAJDCO010000054.1 GCA_029260795.1 Planctomycetota bacterium
GCCCGTGGATGCAAGGAAAGCGACCGAGCACGCCGCAGTCGACCTCGCTGCAGGTCGTCGAGGCGGCGCAGGAAGCTTGACGCAGCAGGCATGGGTAGATTCGGCGCCGCAGTAGATGGCTGGTGAGAAATGCGGGCTAGATCGATTCTTCTCGGACGAACAAGCAGGAGGGCCTCACCATCCATCGCGGTGGCGAGGCCCTCTCCGTATCGACGTCACACACGCACTCACCGATGTCGCTGATGAGCCGATTCGTTCGGACGCGAAGCGGGCGGGGGCCGAGATGTTCAGAGAAAGGCGGTGACGTGACGCGATGCCCCGGTCGATGTCTTTCTCGGGAAGGATCGCTCCGCTCTTGGACCGGGCACCCGGCCGCAGACTTCTCACAGGTCCGCGTGGGGTGCAAGGTTGCGGTCTTCGGGTCGCTCTCCGTATACTGCGGGCCTATGACCCGGCCGATCCTTGATCGGCCGCCGACCGCGCGTCACCGCTGTCACCTCGGGAGAAAAACAGACGATGAAGATCGAGAAGCACGTTGGGGACGACATCGCGCGTCTCACGCTGAAAGGCGAGTTCGAGACGGAAGATTGCGTTGAGTTCAGCGGTGCGGTTGAAGGCTTCGTCAAGCAAGGCTTTCGCAAGCTGATCGTGAACCTCCGGCTCATCAAGTTCATCAACTCGACCGCCATTGGCGAGATCGTCAAGGCGAAGAACCGGCTCAATCAGGAGAACGGCGAGTTCATCGTCGCGCATCCGAGCGCCTTCGTCGCCGATGTCTTCAAGACCTTGGGTCTCGATCGCGCCGTCAAGATCTTCGACAACGACGAAGACGCGATCAGCTACTACCGCGGCAAAGGCGAGAGCGGCGACTCGGTGGAGCTGAGTGAAGAGAACATTCTCTTCACGTTCCAGACTCCCGATCGCTCACGCTTGCTCGGCCGCCCGTTCGGCGTCGGTAAGATCACCAAGCTGACCGAGGAGTTCGTCTCCTTCTCGTGGGCGCCCCAAGAGAGCAGCGAGCTGGCCGAAGGCGAGCTGCTAGAGCTCTTCGCGAAAGAGACGCCGATCAAGGTCAAGTTCCGCCTGCCTCTCTACAAGAAGAACTACTACTTTGAGATCCCCAGCCAAATCTCCAAGGCGGTCTTGGCCAAGAATGGCCAGGTCGCCATCGAAGCCGTCTTTCAGACCATCAGCGGTGATGACCGCAAGTCGATCGCTCGCTTCGTCGAGGACATGAAGTACCTCAAGAAGGAGCTCGATAGCTGAGCTTCGGCGAGGCGTGAGAATGTGAACGGCCCGCTCACGAGGTGTGCGGGCCGTTTCTCGTTGGGTCGCGTGGGCTCGAGCGCGGGCGGTGGGTCTCTCAGTTCGAGAAGATCCGCTTGAACTCCTCTTGGCGAGTGTTCAGCTCGCTGGCGGCCTTCTTCCAGTCGACCTGCATCGTCCGAATGTCGCCCAGCTCGATCACGTGATCGGGACGCGCGATGCCGTCTCGCACCGGGATCTGTGCCGACCGGCCTTTGGCGAGCGCCTCCTCGGTCTCTCGGCGCAGGATGTAATCGATCAGCTTCTTCGCATTCTCGGCGTTCGGTCCATTCGCGATCAATGCCACCGTGTTCGGGATGATCATGCAGCCGGGCTGATCTTCGCCCTGGTCCGGAAACACCATTGCGACCGGCTGGCCCTTGTCGAGCTGAACCTGGTAGTCATCGGTGTCGGTGAAGCCGAACGTGATGCGACCGGACGCGACATCCTTGGCGAGCTGGGCGTTGCCCGACGGCGTCTGGATGTCGTTGCGAATCAGGCCCTGCAGCCACTCGGTAGCCGGCTGGGGGCCGAGCACGGAAAAGAGCGCCGTGAAGTGCGATCGCGTCGTTCCCGCGAAGGGCTGCGCGACCGCGGCCTCGCCTTTGAAGATGGGATCGCGCAGCGACAGCATCGAATCGGGCTTCGGCCGGTCCCCCATCTTCTCGGTGTTGATGATGAGCACGCGGGCGCGCGCGGCGAATCCCGTCCAGTAGCCTTTCGGATCCTTGAACTCGGCCGGGATGTCGGCCGCGTTCGGGGACTGGTACGGAGCCAGCACTCCCTTCTGCTGGAGCAGGATCGTGTTGGCGATCTCGTTGTTCCAAAACACGTCCGCGCGGGGATACGACTTCTCTTCCAGCAGCGCCGTGGTCAATCCGACGCTCTTGTTGGCTTCGACGTCATAGTGCGCCTCGACTGTCAGGCCTGTCTCCTCCTCGAACTGCTTCACGAAAGGCTTGGAGAACTCCTGATCCAAGGCCACGTACAGCACGATGTCGGGCTTGGAGCACGAGACGGTGAGCAGCAGGGCAGCGACGGCGGAGCTCGCCAAGGCGAGGACACGGCTCACGACGAAGTGATGCGGTTTCCGAGACACGGCTCAATCTCCCTGAACGATACGATGACGGCTGCGGGCAGTGCCCGCCGACTCTAATTCGAGCCCGTTGGTGAGGCCAAGGAATTCCGGTGGTCGGAAGGATCACCACTGAGGGCACTGAGGACACCGAGAGGAGATTCACTACCGAGGACAGAGCTCGTTAGGTGAGCGCCGTCGCAGCGGGATCGCCTGGAGATCCGCGGCATCGAGCCGCTTCCGCCGAGTTCGGAGTGCTGCGTGCTCGCAAGCCGGCTCACCGAGCCCGGTAACCGTGAGCGCGGCCCCGCGTCCATTCAGGCAGGAGGTCTGCGCATGCACGGTCGAGCCCTCGCCCTCGCCGCCTGGAGCCGAATTCGATCCCTCAGACACTCGCTGGGCCGCGAGATCGAGGGATTGCTCTTTCCATCCGCCTGCCCCTTATGCGGGTCGCCGCTCGGCGAAGAGTCGAGCTTCTGCCTGGTATGTCTCGGGCGGCTGCCTTCGCTGCCGATCACGCGTTGTCGATTGTGTGCGCGGGCGTTCCCTCGAGTGCGGGGAATCGGGGCGCTCTGCCTCCGCTGCCGAAGCCGCCGACCGGCCTTTCGGAGCGCAACGGCACCGACACGCTTTCGAGGAGCGGCGCGCGACCTCGTTCATCGATTCAAGTACGGTCGAGAGCCCTGGCTCGCACGCCCGCTGGGGGTGCTCATGGCAGAAGCCGTCCAGGCCGAGCCGTGGCAGGGAGAGATCGAGCTCGTGGTCGGCATACCGCTTCATTGGCGTCGGGCGCGACGGCGAGGCTTCGATCAGGCGGAGCTGCTCGCCCGTGAGATCGGCTGGTGCCTGAAGGTGCCGACGATCCGGGCACTGATTCGCCGGCGAGCAACTCGCCCGCAAGTCACGTTGCCGCGGGAGGCCCGCAGACGGAATCTCGAAGGTGCCTTTCAGGTTCGGCAACCGACCGCCTGCCGCGAGCGCGGGATCCTCCTCGTCGACGACGTGCTGACGAGTGGCGCGACGGCCGATGCGGCCGCTCGTGCGCTGCGCTCGTGTGGCGTGCGACGCGTCCACCTCGCGACCTTCGCACGCTGACCCTCAGCTCGTATGCGTCTTCTTCCGAACGCGATACGCGTCGGCCGCCGAGCTGGTGGGAACGTCGAGCACGGCCCGAATCTTCTCGACGTACTCTTCCACGGTCGTGTCGCGCTCCCGCGGGACGCGGAGTAGCTCGCCGATCTGCTTGGTGACAGTGAGCTCTTCGGTGAAGCACTCGGGATGCTCCTGGAAGAAGCCTTTGAGGAGCTTTCGGAAGGCGCGCTTGCTCCACATCGACCCCAGCCACCTCAGCAGCAACGTCGACACCAGCACACCGGCGACGAGCAGACCGGTCAGCAGCGGGATGCGATCCCGAGTGAACAGAGCCGAGCGCTCGTTGTCACCGAGGTCGAGAGTGCCGAGGATCTGAAAGCAGTAGCCCGAGAAGAAGATGACGACGCCGATCACGACTTGCACGTTGTTCAGGACGCGCAGGCGCACGCGTTCGATGCTCCGGCGCCGAGTTCCGAAAAACTCGCGGATCATCGTCTTCGGCTTCTTGAAGACGATGCTCGTCGCGATGAAGTACAGGCCGATGATGTTCATCGTCAGCCCGACAGCGAGGAAGTCGGTATTCGTCATCGCGTGATCCGATGGCCCCTTGTTGCCGCCCTAGCGCCGGGACGCGGCCAAACCCCCCGGCCCGACCGGCTCGCACCGGCCACACATCGATCTCGCCATCGGGTAAGGGCCCGGATGGTCGGGAGCGGCGGCAGATTCTACGCCCGAGGTCGCGAAGGCGCAAGGACCGGCGCCCCGTAGCGGCCCCTCAATGAGATCGGAGGCCCACACGGCAAGCGCTTACAGGAGTTGCACGGCTGCCATGCGGGACGACGACTCGCCGGGAATCCTCTCCGCCCATTGCTCGCGCGGTGCCGAGGCCTACACTGTTCGCGGGTGCCGCTGACCCGGCCGGAGGGGCGGGGCAACGATCACGCCGGACACCCTGGCGCTTAGAGGGAGCACGATGGACATCGATCGAATCGCCGAGCTGAGTCGGCTCGCGTTGACGGAAGCGGAGCGTGCCAGGTACGCCAAAGACCTCGACAGCATCCTCGGGCACTTCGAGCGACTGCAGGCCGCCGATACATCCGACGTTCCGCCGGCGGTGTCGGCCGTCGCCCTCGCTCCCAGAGAGCGAGACGACATCCCTCGGGAGTCTCCGCCCGTCGACGTGCTGCTCGAAGGCGCACCGGCTCGGCAGGACGATCTGTACGAGGTTCCCCGCGTCATCGCGGCGGAGTGAGCGATGTCACCGTCCACTCCCTCGGCCCTCGACCTCGCCACATCCGTACGCAGCGGCGAGCGAACGGCGATCGACATCGTCGAAGAGTCCCTGGCGGCGATCGAGGCTCTCAATCCGAAGCTTCGTGCGTTCTTGAAGGTCGATGGGAACGGCGCCCGCCAGCGCGCCGAGGAGCTCGACGCCGCTCGCCAGGCCGGTGAGACGCTCGGTCCCTTGGCCGGTGTTCCGATCGCGTTGAAGGACAACCTGTGCACGCGCGGTCTCGAGACGACGTGTGGCTCGCGCATCCTCGAAGGCTACCGGCCCCCCTACGATGCGACGGTCGTGGAGCGATTGCGCGGCGCGGGCGCGGTGATCGTCGGTAAGACCAACCTCGACGAGTTCGCGATGGGCTCCTCGACCGAGAACTCCGCCTTCGGCCCGACCTCGAATCCGTGGGATGCATCTCGAGTTCCCGGAGGCTCCAGTGGAGGAAGCGCCGCCGCCGTGGCAGCGGGTCTGGTGCCCGTCGCCCTGGGATCGGACACCGGAGGCAGCATTCGCCAGCCGGCCAGCCTGTGCGGTGTGGTTGGGCTCAAGCCGTCCTATGGCCGCATCTCACGTTTCGGTCTGGTGGCTTTCGGCTCGAGTCTCGATCAGATCGGACCGCTGACGTCGACAGTGGCCGAGGCGGCCGCGCTCTTCTCGGTGTTGGCGGGTCCTGACCCGCGCGATGGCACCTGCGACGAGCGGCCAGCGCCCGACTCGCTGGCGGCGCTCGAGAAGCGGGACGTGTCCCGGCTACGGATCGGGGTTCCTCGCGCGGCCTTCGGAGCCGGTGTGGAAGCGTCGGTCACAGCGGCCTGTCGAGCGAGCCTGGACGCTCTCTCGGCTCGCGGTGCTCGGCTCATCGATCTCGATCTCGATTGGAGCGATCTGGCGATCCCGACCTACTACCTCGTGGCGACCAGTGAGGCGTCGAGCAACTTGGCGCGCTATGACGGTGTGCGCTACGGATCACGCGCAGCGGGACACGAGGACCTGATCGGAATGATCACGGCTTCCCGCGGCGCCGGATTCGGACCCGAGGTGAAGCGCCGCATCCTTCTGGGAACCTATGCCCTGAGCGCCGGCTACTACGACGCGTACTATCGCAAGGCCACGCAAGCGCGCGCCTTGATGGGGCGACAGTTCGCCGCGGCCTTCGAGCAGGTCGACGTGATCGCGACCCCGACCTCGCCGACGCCGGCCTTCCCCATCGGTGAGAAGTCCGAGGATCCGCTGCAGATGTACCTGTGTGATGTCTTCTCGGTGCCGGCGAATCTGGTCGGCTTGCCAGGACTCTCGGTGCCGTGTGGTGCGAGCGCCGACGGCCTTCCGATCGGCCTCCAGCTCATGGCGCGACGATTCGACGAGACGACCTTGTTGCAGGCGGGTGCTTGTCTCGAGGACGCTCGCCCCGAGCCCTTGGGGCTGCCGCCCATCCATCGGCTCGCGAAGGGAGGCGCGCGATGAGCTGGGAGTGCGTCATCGGTCTCGAGGTCCACGTCCAACTCCGGACGAAGACGAAGCTCTTCTGCGGATGCCGAACGACGTTCGGGGCCTCACCCAACTCACAGACCTGCCCCGTCTGCGCCGGACACCCGGGGGTGCTCCCGGTCTTGAATCGCGGCGCGGTCGACCTCGCCCTGCGTGCCGGCCTCGCGCTCGATTGCTCGATGGCCTCGGTCACGAAGTTCGATCGCAAGAACTACTTCTACGCGGATCTTCCCAAGGGCTACCAGATCTCGCAGTTCGACCTTCCCATCAACGGGCCGGGGCATCTCGACATCGTGACGGAGAGCGGTCCGCGGCGTATCGGGATCACGCGCGCCCATCTGGAGGAGGATGCGGGCAAGCTGATTCATGCCGACGCTTCCGGGGTGAGCCACGTGGACCTGAACCGCGCCGGGACGCCGCTGCTGGAGATCGTCAGCGATCCGGACCTTCGCCAGCCCGAAGAAGCGTTCGCGTACCTCAAGACGCTCAAGCAAGTGCTGCAGTACCTCGACGTTTCCGACTGCAACATGGAGGAGGGCAGCCTGCGCTGCGACGCCAACGTCAGCGTTCGTCCGATGGGACAAGAGGCACTCGGTACCAAGACCGAGATCAAGAACCTCAACTCGTTCAAGAACGTGCAGAAGGCACTCGAGTACGAGCGTGCTCGCCAGATCGAAGCCCTCGAGAGTGGTGGGACCATTCGACAGGAGACGCGGCTCTGGGACGACGCTGCCAGCAGGACTCGCGTGATGCGGGTCAAAGAGGGCGCCGACGACTATCGGTACTTCCCGGAGCCGGACGTGCCGCCCTTGACGATCGCCTCCGAGCGGATCGAGAGGCTGCGCGCGGATCTGCCCGAGCTTCCGGTCCAGGTGCGAGCGCGCCTGGCAAGGGACTACTCGCTGGGTGAATACGAGGTCGAGGTGTTGGCCGACTCGCGAGCGTTGGTCACCTTCTATGAATCGGTCGTGTCTCATGGTGGGTCGCCGAAGGAGGCGATCAACTGGGTGCTGAACGACGTGCGCCGGCTCTTGAACGAAGGCGACGGCCGACTCGAAGAGCTGAAGCTGAGCTCGGAGTCGTTGGCTGGGCTTCTGAAGCTCGTCGCGAGCGACCGCGTGAGCACGCAGGCAGCGCGCAAGGCGTTCGAGCAGATGGCGAGCTCGGGCCGGTCCGCAGAGGAGGTGGTTCAGGAGCTGGGTCTGGAGCAGATCTCGGATCGGGGGGCGCTCTCCGATCAGGTCGCGGCGGTGGTGGCGGCGCAGGCGAAGATCGTCGAGCAGTATCGCGGCGGCAAGGTCAAAGCGCTCGATGCCTTGATGGGCATGGTGATGCGCGAGACGCGGGGCAAGGCGAACCCGCAGCTGGTGCGCGAGCTGTTGGTCGAGCAGCTCGGCGAGCCCGGCTGATTCGGTGACCGACCGGACACCGAATGCTGAGGGCGAACGCGTGCCGGCCCCCCGGGTCTCGTGGCTAAGAATTATCTAAAATTCTCTTGCGCCTTTGATAAGAGCTTTCTTAGAACCTGATGTGGTTGGGTTCATGCACTATGCGGGGAATTGTCCGATAGAGGGCGTACCGATCGCTCGCCGATTCGAAGCCGATGCGGCTACCCTCTGCAGACACCGCGCCTGACCGATCTCATTCGAGGAGGCGTGCCATGTCTTTGCTCAAGACCGTTGCGCTACGTTTCAAGGACTTGACCAAAGAGGCCCAGAACCGCCAATGGGACGGCCTCGAGGAACGGTTCCAAACCGTACTGTCTCCATTGAGCAACCGCCTGGACTTCGTGGCGAACAAGCTCGACCAGGTGCAGCAAGAGGTCAGCCACGTCAAGAACCTCGAGCCGGGCGCGGATCTGCGGCGCCGGCTCGAATCGATCGCCGACGACATCGAGGTGATCGGCAAGAATCTCGACGAGACCGGAAGCAAGCTCGAGCGTATCCGGAGCGTCGAGGATCTGGTGACGTCGCTGCGTGAAGAGACGCGCACCTACGAGCGCAACCGGAGCGATCATCAGAAGCAGCTCGTCGACGGGCTGGGCTCGCTCGACCATGGCCAGACGCGCATGCGCACCGGACTCGAGTCGCTCTCGGGGTCGCTCGAGCAGCTCCGCGAAGACGTCACCGGCCGCTTCGTCGCCGACCTGCTGCCGTTCTCCGACATCCTCGAGGAGACGCTGGCGAGCGGAAAGCGCCTACTGGATCGGATCCCTTCCGAGTCGCGCGTCCGACGTCGCTTCTTCCTCTTCGGACGTCGCAGCGACTCCGGCCACTCGAGCTGGGACGAGGTCGCGGGCTGGCTCCGTGGCATCTCGCTGCTCAAGGGACGTCTGCAAAAGCTGATCATCGACGCCGGAGCGGTGCCGATCGACTCGGTCGGCAAACCCTTCGACCCATCGCGCCACGTTGCGGTCGAGACCGTTCGAAGCCAAGGCGACGAGCGCAACGTCGTGATCGCCGAACGGCTGAGGGGCTATCTCTTCGGCGGCAAGGTGCTTCGGTTCTCGCGAGTCGTCGTCGCCAAGTAGGCGACCTCCGGCCAACCTCGGCAGCTTTCGATGAACGGCGCTCACATCCGAGCGCCGTTCGTTACAATGCGCCGCCTTATCCGGCCTGCTCGGGCCACCGTTGATCTCTGTCTCGTTCCCGCGACGCCTCACTCCTGGAGGAGCAGGTGCCAAGAACCGGATCGAGCGACGGGACGGTCCTCTCTGCCGCCCTCGCGCTGTTGCTGCCTCCCGTGCTCGTCGCTCTGTCCGTCGCCGGTGCCGTCCGGTGGCCCGTGAACGGAAGCCAAGAACCGAGATCGAAGCCTGTCGCCCTGGTGGCACCGGGGAAGCCTCTCGTCGACGACGTGCGGCTGCGCGGTCTCGATGCCGATTGCCACACCTGCCACCCGGAAGCGTCCCGCGGCTTCGCGGCCACGACACACGGTCCACTCGTGCACCCGGGAATCTATCAGGGCTGTCGCTCTTGCCATGAAGGCAGCAATCGGCACGCTCTCGACGGGGATCCGAAATCGATCGCGACGCTGAAGCCCGGACCAGACGCCGACGCGATGTGTCAAAGCTGTCACCTGGGCAGCCCTGAGCACGTGCGCGAATGGCCCCGTCACGAGTATGCCGAGCAGAAGGCGTCCTGCCTGGGTTGTCACCCGGTTCACGTCGCCGGCCCGCCCGAAAGACGCCCTTTCGCCTCCCTCGAGGCGAGCGCCCCTTTCCTCGGCACCGAGAACTGCGCGCTCTGCCACGCTCAGCGCTTCCACGAGCTCTCCCACACCGATCACGCCGCCTTGCAGAATCCGGTCTCTCCCGATCAAGGCTGCGAGTCCTGCCACGGTCCGGGTGCGTCGCACTATCAATCCGGAGGCGATCGCGAGTCCGTCCGCATTCCTCGATCGCTCGAGATCGAAGAAGCCGACGCGATCTGTGCGAGCTGTCATCAAGCCGAGCTCGAACAGCACGCCGAAGCGGTGAGCTCGTTTCACGCGAAGGGCCTGCGCTGCACGTCCTGCCATCCAGTACACCGCATCGCACGGGACCGGGACCGGCAAGTCGGTTGGCCCAGCCTCGAGCATGCGATGCGCGAGGCGGAGCCCGTGGGCGACGCCCGCTGCGAGGACTGTCACTCCGAGCCCCACGCCGGCTTCGCGCGCTCGTTCCACGCGCCCTTGGTGGATCACGGCGCCTGCGAGTCCTGCCACGGGCCAGCGTCGCTGCATGTCGGCTTCGGAGGCTCCCTCGCCTCGATCGTGCGACCCGATGCGCTGACCGGCCGCTCGAGCGCGAACGTCTGTCTGAGCTGCCATGCCGGACAGGCCGACCTCCACGGCTGGGATCGCGGTGCTCATGCGCGGGCGGATGTCTCGTGCTTGGACTGCCACCCTTCCAACGGTGAGCGAGGTCGGCCTCTGGGTGCTCCTCAAAGCGACGTCTGTGGACGCTGTCATGCCAGCGTCGTTGCGCAGTTTCGCTTGCCGAATCACCACCGCGTGATCGAGGGCGACATGGATTGTACCGCTTGCCACGATCCCCACGGAGGACGGCGGCGAGTGCACGACAAGACGGTGACCGAGGAGTCGTGCGTCGCCTGCCATCGCGAGCGCCGCGGGCCCTTTGTCTTCGAGCACGAAGCCGATCGCAGCGAAGGCTGCGTCGTCTGTCATCAGCCCCATGGCTCGGCGAATCGCAAGCTGCTCGACCGAGCGCGCAGCCGCGACGTCTGCTTGTCCTGCCATCCGAATCTGCCGGCGAGCCACGATCAACGGCCGAGCTCCGCCTACCGGAACTGCGTCTCGTGCCATACGGAGTTTCACGGCTCCAACCTCCATCCGTTGTTCTTCCGATGAGCCGTCCGATCCTCATCCTGATGCTCTGTGTCTCCGGCTTCGTCGGGCGCGCTCCGGCCGCGACCTGTGCCCAAGAAGCCCCGGACTCGCCTCCACCCGAGGAGCCCGTCGGCGTCGAAGACGAGAAGCCATCGAGCGAAACGGACGCGCCTTCCTCGGACGACTCGCCCAAGCTGCCGGCCGAGAACGAAGAGCCGACGTTCGATTGGAGCGGCGAGGTGCGTCTCGGATGGCGAGAGGTGCGCGTCAATGGAAGCGAAGACCAGTTCGATGCCGATCTGAATCTCGACCGCGGCTTTCGCATCCTCGGCACCGAGCTCGAAGCATTCGCGCGGCGCAAGGACGCGCCCTTCGATCACCTGCGCGCACGCTCCTCCGGTATCGACGACCCCTTCGCGCTGGCCGAGATCGAGATCGAGCGCTTCGACCTCTGGACGACACGGGCGAGGTGGCAGAAGTCCGACAATCTCTTCGGCTCGGTCGGGGAGTTTCATCCCTACCATTCGAAGCGCCATCTGCTGGACATCGGCGGTGGCTGGACTCCGAACGACGCGTGGAGCTTTGACCTCGACTATCGACATCAGCAGCGAGCCGGAAGCTCGCGCCCGACGCGTCAGGTGGTCGGGTCCGCCTTCATCGGGGGCGTCGCCCCGTTTCACGAGCGCAGCCACGACATCGACCTCGCGATCGGCTTCGTCCCGTCCGAGCACACGTCCTTCCACCTCACCGGCGGCTGGGGCACCGAGTCGCGCGACGATGTGCGCTACTTCTCGGGTGATCTGAGTCCGGGAGCTCCCCTGCAACCGATCGAGCGCTTCGATGCCGAGGAGCACAATCAGACGACGCGGCTGGGCGGACGCGGAAAGCTTTCGCCGATCCCCGACGAGCTCTGGATCGAGGGCGGCATCCAGTACGCCTACATTCGCCGCGACATCGATGCCGAAGCACAACGCCTCGACTTCGGCTCGGATGCCTCCGACCAGCTCTTCGAGGACGTCTCCCTCGAAGGCTCGCGCGTCGACGCCGACGTCGAGCTCGGTCTGCGACCTGTCGAGCCGCTCACCTGGCTGACCAGCTACCGGCGCCGGGTCGCCGTCGAGGACGACGACCTGCGGTCGGTCCAGATATCGCGCGACCCTCCTTTCTCGGGCGCGATCATGCCCTCGGGATTCGTCGCCTTCAATGGCGTCACGACCCGACTGAATGCCATCGCCAGCGAGCTCGATTGGCAGATGCTCGACGAGCTCGCGGTGCGCGCGGGGTACCAGTACGGCGAGGACCATATCAAGTCGGGGCTGGCCGGCATCGACCAGAAGGTCTACCACCACGGTCCCAGCACCGGACTCACCTGGCGACCCAATCGCCGCTGGCGCTTCGACGGCGACTATCGCGCCCTCGACACCACCCAGCCCTTGACCGAAGCGTCCTCCGCGGATACCGACCGCTTTCGAGCCCGTGCCGAGTGGCTCGCGCTGGACGAGCTCAGTCTCTCGGTCAGCTTCGATCGCACGGATCGCCGGCAGAACACGTCCGCCTTGGACACTCGCTCGGAGGCATTCAACGGCACCGTGAGCTGGACCGCCGACGAGGACACTCAGGTCTCGGCCGGCGTGACCTGGCGTCAGATCCGATCGCGGACGCGGGCGCTGTATGCGACCCCACCTCCGGCCGCCCCATTCGTCGTCGGATACGATGGCGAAGAGGTAGTCACCCACCTGGACATTGTTTACGATCGTCTGGACCCGGTCAGCTTGACGTTGGACTTCACGCACGTGCGGCTGGCAGGGGACTTTCCCTACGACCTCCTCGACATCGCCGGCGGTCCGAGCTACGCGCTCGACGCGAGCTGGCGCCTGGGGCTCGAGTACCGCTACCGGCGGTACAACGAGCGCAGCGCCACGGCCAATGACTACGATGCCGAGATCTGGCTCGCCACCCTCGTCTGGACGTTCTGATGAAGCTCGGCCTTGCTCTGCTGGCACTCTCCCTGCTCTCGCTCACGGCTTGTGTTCAAGGGGGTGGGAGCGGCAGCTTCGATCTCTTCGGCTCCGGGGACGACGGCCCTCCTGGAGGCGGCAACACGGCTCCGCCCGTCGCTCATCTGGCGTTGGAGTCCGTGAACACCGATGGGGCACCGAGCGGACGTTCGCTCCCTGTGGATCCGCAAACCGGCGAGTTCCAGCTCGAGCGCGGCCAGGCCTTCGCCATCGTCTTGGTCGCGGAGCCGAGCCCGGATACGGACGCAGAGCTCGATCTGATCGACGAGACGGGAGCCGGCGATCCCGCGACCCTGGTCGTCACGATCGATCGTCCGGTTCGCGATCCGCGCACGCTGGGAGAGTTCCTTCCGGCGGGCGAGAACCTCGCAGCCCTCTTCCGTGAGCTCGTGAGAGACGACGACGCGGGCACGGCGGGCGCGCTGACGCTGGGCGTTGCTTTCGGAGTCAGTGACCAAGTACCGAGTGAGAATCCGTTCCGAGCCGTCGGTACGGTGACGGACATCGAGGCCACCGAGTCGGTCCAAGCCGAGGCGGCCGTCCAGATCGTCGGATCGTTGCCGCCGTCGCTCGCGATGAGCTTCGAGGAAGCGCCTGATCCCGGAACGCGCGACTTCACCGAGCAGCCGTTGATCCGAAATGACTCCACGGAGCAGTGGCTCGTCGGAAGCGGCCTCCGCTGGGTCGTCGCCCTGATCGCGACTCCCAACGCCGAATCGGCCGCCGGCTTCGATCTCATCGATGAGGACCATGGTGGCGTTGGAGACCCGACGACGCTGAACGTCACCGCGAACGTCGACCTGGGGAACGTCGCCGCTGGCGAGAACCTCGCCGCGTTCTTCCATGTCGAGATCGATCCGGTGATCGACGACGGGACGGGCGAGCAGAAGATCGGATTGGTCCTCGACGTAGCCGCGGGCCTCGAGCCACCGCTGGGAGTCCTCGAGTTCCAAGCGACGGTGATGGATGAGCTCGGCCGCAGCTCCTCGGCCGCGGTTCAAGTGATCGAGGTGATCCCTAACTCGACCCTCTCGCAAGACGTTCAGCCAATGCTCACGCCCTCGTGCGGCTTCTCGGGCTGTCACGGCCCACCCTTCCCGACGCAGGGCCTCGATCTCAGTGACGGCGCCACGCACGGCGAGACCGTGGGCATCCCCTCGCTGCAGGCACCGTTGAATCTCGTCGAGCCTCTCGATCCCGAGCTCAGCTACATCATTCACAAGCTCCGCAACACCCAGCGCGACGTCGGGGGCAACGGCAGGCGCATGCCGGACAACCGGCCGGCCTGGGCTGAAGCCCAGATCGTGCTCGTCGAGAACTGGATCCGTTTGGGCGCCAAGAACGATTGAGCCTCGGCTGGCCGAGTCCCCGCGAGTCACTCATCGCAGACGAATGAGCCACGCCGTCTCGAGAGCGCTCACCGATTGGTAGCGATCGGCGTCGAATCCGGGCCATGCGGGCTCGGGTGCGGAGAACGCCGTCAGCGCCCAGCGGCGACTCGAAGATCCTTCGGCTCGAAGGACGCGTGGAGTCAGGATCCATTGGGCGAGCTCTCGATGCTCCCGATCGGTGAAGGACTGCTGCAGATCGACCGAGCGCCCCGATGGCAGCGGCAACACCCAGCGCTCCGCGAACGTCAGCTCGGCACGCACCGCCTCGGGATCCGCGCCCTCCTCTCGCAGGACGCGCACGTCTCGCCAGATGAGCTTGGGATCGAGCTGAAACCTCACGGCTCCGTCACGCCATTCCAAGGCACCCGGCCACTGCGCCAGGCGCCGGCGAGTCCACATTGCCGTTGCCTCGGATGGCAGCCTGGCCACCACGCGGCCCCCTTTTCCATCGGATCTCCACTCGATGCGTTCCTCGAGCTTCGAGAAGCCCTCCCGAGTGAACGGCACTCGGATCGGCGGAGTATCACCCACGAACTCCAGGAAGACCTCGCCAGCCGACCGTCGCGACAGTGCGAGGCAATCCTCGACGGATCCGTACGAGGTGTTCGGCTCCAGGTCAGCCACCGAGAAGCTCATCACCGAGACGGCAGCTCGCCGGAAGACGACGAGCTCGAGGGTGCCGATCGACAAGACCGAGATCGCGACCGCAAGCGCGGTCGCCCGCCGGCCGAGACCAAAGGTGCACACACCCAGAATCAGGCTCCCGAGAAGGATGCCGAGTCCCCAATCGAAGTGGCCCCAGCGAGGCGCGTGCGCCAGGCGGAGCCAATCGCCACTCGGCGGGATTCGCCAGCGACGGGCGAGTAAACCCGGATCGCTCCGGGCCACGTCCAGTGACATTCGGCGTCCACGTCCGGCATCGTTCGGCAGCTCAGTCGCTGCCGACTCTCCGAATCGTACGAGCGAGCCCCCTAGCCGGACGAATCTCTGCACCGCTTCGGTGTGATCCCATCGCCCGGCACCGTCGATCACGACGAAGTCGAAGGCATCGAGCATCGGTTGATCGAGCGGCCACGCATCCCCCTGGATCCGAATCACGACCGCACCTTCGAGAATCGCCTCGAGCTCGGCTGGCTCGGGCTCCGAGGTCGGATCACGGAGCACCGCGCCCAGCCGCAGGTCTTCCGGAACGAATTGGAGGTCGAACCGCTCGACGACTTCGCCATCGACTTCCACCTCGATCCAAGGGAGCTCTCGCCAGACCGGAACGGGCAAGACGACGCGACGTGCCTCGCCGGCGCCGAGCGTGATCGCCCGGCGGCACGATCGGTCGCGTGAGCTGCGGACGAGCACGTCAATCTCGACCGGATTCGATGGCCCCTGAAGATCCAAGGCGATCCAAACGAGCTCGCCATCCCGCGCCCATCCGTTCTCCAAGAGGTCGACCTTCACGGGTGGCTGAGCCATCGCAGGAGTGGAGCCGGCGACCACCAGAACGATCGCGGTCACGACCTCGCGCCGCCGGGTGGCGATCAGTATCACGAGCAGCCCGAGGGCGGCCCACGCGATCACGGCGATCTCTTGGCCGGCGGTCAGCGAGAGGTCGGGATCACCCGAACGATGCACTTGCAAGATCAGGGCGAACGGCGACGCAGCGGACAGCAGCTGTCCGGAGGCTCCGGCGAGCTCGATGCGCATGGTGTCGATCCACGGCGGCAGTGCACCGACGGCGAAGACACATCCGAGGTACGCTGCCGCACGGGCCGGGCTCTTCTCGATGGCGATCCATCGGGCCAGTGCGTGGAACACCGCGAGCGCAGCCACGACGAGGACGACGATCTGCCACCGGTCGCCCGAGACACGCCAAGCCGCCCACACTGCGGGGACCACCAAGCAGCCTGCCACGCGTCCCGGGTACGGGAATCCGGGCGTGAAGGCTCGCCCAAAGCTGCCGATCGCGAGCAGGGTCCAACCGACCCAAAGCAGAGCCCGTGTTTGCCCGAAGAGCTCGGGAGCCCACTCCGCCCACCAGCAGAACGCGACGAGGAACAGGGGTGCGATCATCCAGATCGCGCGCCAGGTCAAGAGCGGGATCGGAACGCGCGCACTCAATTCATCACCAGTTCGTGGGAAGCTCTCGGTCGGACTCGCCCTTCCCCCGATCGTCTTCAACGAGGCGACGTGGACTCGGTTCGCGATGAGGCATCGCCGTTCTCAGCGATTCCGAGCGGTCCCGGCGGCCACAACGCTGGGTCCCGGCGAGTCGTCGAGCTTGACGCGCAGGATGCCATTGAGACCGGGAAACTCCACCAACACGTTTCGGAGTCGGCGCAGCTTCTCCTCGAACGTCAAGGGATCCGGTTGGGGGCTCGCCGGAGAGCGGCCCCATTCCACGAGCACGCGATCCGAGGTCAAGAAGGCGAGCTCGCTATCGAACGGCTTGACGCGTCCCCCGACGTTCGAGACATCGATGGCGGTGAAGCGAACCGTTCGGGAGAGGAACTTGAGGTAATGCGGACGAACGGCTTCGACCAGCGCGACTCCTTCCCGCACGGCGCGATCCTTCCACGGTCGACCGACTGCCGGTGGCGGGACGAGCACGCCTTGAATCTGCGGGAGCCAGAGGCTTCGGAGTCGAGGATCCTCGAGTGGAAGATCCGGAAGGCGGACGCCCATCTTGTCGATCGGGACCGCTTGCCCGTCCCCGAGGACGATCAGCGCGGCCGGTCTGCGCAGCTCGAGCTCGATCTCGATCTGGCCAGGATAGACGCGACGCACGGCTTCAACGCCGGCCACCCAAGGATTGGCGGCATAACGTTCCGCGAGGGCGCGCTCGACCTCGGGTGTGAAGATCGAGAGTGGCTTCGGAGGGAGACCGTGGTCGTGCTGCAGCTCGCTCTCGAGCTCGTTCGGCACCCAAGTCGGTACTTCGACCAGCTCGACAGCCAGGGGATCCACATGGAAGTCGGGATGTCGCCGGACTTGCCGGTACATCGCGTGGACAGACAGCACCACTCCGGCGCAGACCGTGACGGTCCCAGCGACGAGATAGATCAATCCTCGTCGGCGCGGATTGGAGTCATCGGCGTCTCGGCGGTCGCGCTGGGACCGCCGAGCGCCGGAGCGCTGGGAGGCGAACAGGCCCATGAGCATTCGTCAGTGTGAGACCGAGAACGAGGGCTCTCATTCTCGATGCCCGACACGGACTCGGCCCTTAGCCGATGCGACCGCCCTGCGGCTTGGGAATCTCGAAGCGCTTCTCGGACTGCTGGTCGCTCGAGGCGCGGCTCGAGGAGCCCCCACTCGAGGCCGGGCTGCCACCGGTGAGCTCATCGACGTCCTCGATGAACATCTCGAGCGTGGCACAGATGCTCTCGACCGCGACCCGAGAGAGGATCATCTCCTCCTGCCCCTTGGCGAGGGTCATCTCGTCGTTGAGCAGATTGGTCGTCACCTTGAGCGGCGCGATGCGTCGCTGGATGAACTTGCTGAAGTCGCTGCTGATCTTGTCCATTCTGTCCCCCTCCTGGGCTGAAACGGATCACAGGCGCCAGCGTCCTCGCAGACAGGCGAGCGGTCGCGGCTGCCGCGAGCTTGAGATGTTTCGAGCGGTCGTGAGTGAATCGATGGAGTGGATCTTCCACCGCCCGCCGGAATCCTATCAGGGGACCTCAGGCCGACCAAACAAAAAAGGCCCCCTTGGCGGGCGATCGCGACGGCACGAAACCGCGCCCCATCCTGTCCTGGAATGAAGGTGCTCGACCATCAGAAAGAAGTGCGCTCGGTCCCGGGTGCGGCGCTACAATGCGCCGCCTCGGCAGAAGGTGGTTCAAATGAAGTTTCGCGGTTTCGAGCTCAATTCTTTCCAGCGACGGGCGGTCGAAGCGATCAATGCCGGTCGGAGTGTGTTGCTATCGGCACCCACCGGCGCCGGCAAGACGCTGATCGCCGAGTACGCACTCGAAGAGGCGCTGCGGTCGGGTCGTCGAGTGATCTACACCGCTCCCATCAAGGCGCTCACGAACCAGAAGTACCGCGACTTCCGCCGTCTGATCGGGGACGACGTCGGCATCATGACCGGCGACGTCACCATCAATCCGCGCGCGCCGCTTCAGCTCATGACCACCGAGATCTTCCGCAACACGATCTTCGAAGACGACAGCCGCGTCTCGGACGTCGCCTACGTCGTCTTCGACGAGGTCCACTACATGGACGACCTCGAGCGCGGGACCGTCTGGGAGGAGAGCATCATCTTCTCTCCCCCGGAGATTCGCTTCATCTGCCTGTCGGCGACCATCAGCAACATCGATCAGCTCGGCGATTGGCTGGAAGAGATCCACGGCAACTTCGAGGTCATCAAGAGCACCAAGCGACCAGTCCCGCTCCGGCATGGCCTCTTCTTCCCCGGCTTCGGACCCTCCAAGCTCGACTCGATCACCAACCTCGATCAGCTCAAGAAGCGCAAGGGGGCCTACAAGCGACGGGGTCGGCACAACGTCGTCGACTATGTCGTCAAGCATCGCCTTCTCCCGTGCTTGTACTTCTGCTTCAGCCGCAAGGAGTGTGAGAAGAAGGCCATGGCCAACTTCCACCGAGAGCTCCTGACCGGGGAAGAGCGCCAGAGGCTCGACCAGAGCTTCGAGGAGATCTGCGAGCTCTTCAGCATCGAGTCGAACGACGACCTCGAGGAGATTCGCACCTTGGCCCGGGCGGGAGTCGGATTCCATCACGCCGGAATCCTGCCCGTCCACAAGGAGCTGATCGAGCGCCTCTATACGACCGGGCTCATCAAGCTCCTCTTCACGACCGAGACCTTCGCGCTCGGCATCAACATGCCCGTGAAGACTGTCGTCTTCAATCAGCTCAAGAAGTACGACGGCGTGTCCTTCGACTACATCAAGACCCGCGACTACTTGCAGATGGCCGGACGCGCCGGACGCCAAGGGCTCGACAAGGAAGGCAAGGTCTTCTCGCTCGTCAACTTCTCCGACGTCAACGTGCCGGCGCTCAAGCAGGTCATCTACGGCGACGTCGAGCCCATCCGCTCCCGCTTCAACTTGAGCTACAACACGATCCTCAACCTCTACCAGCGCCTCGGCGGAGAGCGCTTGATCGAGGCCTACGAGCGCTCGTTTGCGGCTTTTCAAACCAGCGAAGCGGGCAGCAAGAAGAAGCGCGAGCGCATGGGACGCCAGCACCGCGAGAGCATCGAGCGCAAGATCCAGTTCCTCGAGAAGGTCCGCTACATCGACCACGAGGGCCTGCTTCCCCGCGGCGAGATCGCGGCTCAGATCACCGGCTACGAGATCCAGCTCACCGAGCTCATCTTCCAAGGCGTGTTCGAGAACCTGAACGAGCACCAGATCAACGTGGTACTCACGGCCATCCACTACGACGAGCGGCGCGGGGAGTACAATGAGGAGCTCTCCGGCCAGGTGCTCGGCCCCTGGCGCCGGAAAGTGTCCGACGTCGTCTACGGCATGATCCGCAAGGAGCGGGATCTCGGCATCCAGGACACCTGCAAGCCGCCCAACTTCAACCTCTCGGCCGCCATCCATCACTGGTCGATGGGCGGCGAGTTCGACGAGCTCGAGCAGTACACGTCGGTCTCCCCCGGCGACCGCGTCCGCACCATGCGCATGACGATTCAGCTGGTGCGACAGCTCAAGAAGATCGCCCTGAAGAATACGTCCCTCCCCGACAAGCTCGACCGCGCCCTGATCGCCATCAACCGCGACGTCGTCGACGCACGAAGGCAGCTCGAGGCCGGTTGATCGGGCGTCGAGCTTGGGCCGTCAGCTCCGCTTCGCCGGATCGCTGTTAGCGAGAGCGTTCGACTCCGCGGCTCCGCTCCACGGACGCGTCGGTTGGGCGTCCGCTCCCGGGATGGTCTCCTTCGATCCCACGGCCGGGGGTGTCGTGTCGTAGGTGGCGGTTCGAGAAGAAGCCGGTATTCTGGAATGGCGTCGCCGGTTCCGGCACCGAGCCGTGTCTTCTCGTGATCGAGCCTCGCACCCCGTTCTCGCTGGCGAACGTCCCATGTCTCCCGAACACCCGTCCCGTCGACCGAGCGATGAACTCATCGAGCCGGTGTATGACGAGCTGCGGCGACTGACCCAAGCCCTGCTCCGAGGCCGGCCGAGGCCGATCACCCTGCAAGCCACCGCCATCGTTCACGAAGCCTATCTCCGTCTCGCCAACCAAACGAAGGCCCACTACAACGACGAGCGTCACTTTCTGGCCGTCGCCGCGCAGATCGTGCGGCGAGTGATCGTCGATTTGGCCCGCGAGCGTCAGGCGCTGAAACGAGGCGGTGGACGGAGTGCGCTGACCTTGGAATCATCGATGCTGGCGGAAGGTGCACCGGTCGACGTCTTGGACCTGCACGAAGCGCTCGAGCTCCTGAGCGCGTCGGATTCCCGAGCCGCCCGCGTCGTCGAGCTGCGCTACTTCGGAGGCCTGACCACCGACGAGATCGCCGGAGCCCTCGACGTCGGACACGCGACCGTGGAGCGTGACTGGCGATTCGCTCGTGCCTGGCTCTTCGATCGGCTCTACGGCCCGTAACGCGAGCGGCGAGCTGCTGGGCCGCTCTCGAAGCGGACCGCTCGTCGGCGAGGAGGTCGCGTACTTTCTCCGCCATCAGCTCGCTCGCGATGAGGGAGGCCATCACTCGAATCCGCGGTACCTCCTGTCCGCGGACACTGCCTCGAGGAGGCGATCCCCCATCCGTTGATTCCCTGGGCTCAGGAGCCGCACCATGACTCCGCTGATGAAACCGTGCCCGGCCTTGATCGCCGGGCTGGCGGCACTGACCCTCATCGGCCCCCTTCTCGGCCAAACCACCGGACCGAACCCGACGCCCCCCTCGAAGAAGACGATTCCCGCGGGCCCGGTCATCGAGCCCGACAGTTGGGAAGAGGATTCGGACCGCATGCGCCGGTTGTACGCCAGCTGCATGAGTCCGGAGGCCTATCGGCGAGCGACGGTGGCGACGGGAATGTGGGAGGCGATTCGGAGGCCTTCGGCGGCGGCATCGAGCTGGATCTCGACCGGCCCAACCGGCAACTTCGTCGGGCGAGAGTACAATGGACGCGTGGCGGGCATCGAGATCCAGCCCGACGGCGGATCCGGCTATCACCTGTACGTCGGCGCATCCTCGGGTGGCCTCTGGAAGTCGACCGGATCGAACCTCGGCAGCTGGGTCCGCCTCGGCGATTCTCTGCCCAACCCTTCGGTGCGAGCCTTTGCAGTCGATCCCGCAGACTCGTCCCGCATCTTCGTCGGAACCGGGGACTATGATCGCATCAAGGGGAGCGGCCTGTTCGTGACGACGTCGGGGGGCGCGGTGTGGGACCCGGTCACGCTCTCCGTGAATCCCGAGGCCTTCTATCGTCTCTCCTTCGTGCCAGGAAGCGCGCACACGCTCCTCGCGGCTTCCGATCAGGGCATCCTCCGCTCGACCACCGGAGGGACCACCTGGGACGTCGTTCAAGTAGGGCACTGCACCGATCTGGTGATCGATCCGGCCACCCCTCAACGCATGTACGCCACGGTTCGAGGCCAAGGGCTCTTTCGCTCGATCGACGGGGGCGGCAGCTGGACTCTCTCTACCGATCCAGATCTGGCTCCCGCGGCGGACTGGGGACGCGCGTCCTTGGCGATCTGCCGGGACACTCCCGCCACGGTGGCCTTGGTCGTCGAAAAGGCGCACGTCACCCGTGGGGTGTACCGGACCACCGACTCGGGGGGCGATTGGACGAACATCACCGGCTCGCTCGAGGGGTTCGGTGGACAAATGTCCCACGCCCAAGCCATTGCGATCCACCCGAGCGACCCCGACCAGATCTTCGTCGGATCGGTCGAGATTGCCGTCACCCCCAACGCCGGGAGCAACTGGATCGTCGACTCGGCGCCGGGTCACGCGGACATCACGCAGCTCTATTTCAGTCCCGAGACGGGGGACGACATTCTGTGGGTCTGTAACGACGGCGGCATCTATCGACGCTTGCTGGTCTTCCCGTTCATCACCTCGTCGGAGAACGGATCGACGAACGGCCTCGCGATCTCTCAGTTCTGGTATGGCGATGCCGACCGACTCACCCGTGTCGGTGGGTTGCAAGACAACGGGATCATTCAATCCGCCGATGGCGGCCAGTCCTGGGCCTTCCGACACGGCGGCGACGGTTTCTCCGTCGAGATCGTCGAGCCCGAGCAGTCTCACATCTGGCTCAGTGACGGGTTGTACGACCCGCCGCCCTCGATTCGAACATTCCGGTACCTCGGGAGCTCGGTCGAGGAGACCACTCACCCCGGCGCCAGCAATCCCCCCCTCTTCTATCAGCCGCGCAGCGATCTCATGTTCTCGGCCTCAGCCCGGGACCTGGTCTCGCGCTCCCAATCGGGAAGCGTCAGCCCCCCCTGGACCTTGGAGGTCAGCGGCCTCGCGACCGCCCCCAACGTGATCTGGGAGGTCTTCGGCAGCTTGGTCGATGGTGAGACACTGTTCGTCAACTTCTACTCGACCACGGTGCAGAAGGGGATCGGCGACCTCGCCCTCTGCCGACGCAATGGCCCGGGGTGGGACGTGATTCGTCGCGATGGCATCGTCGACGGCGAGATCCTCTCGGTATTGCCCTCTCCACTCTGGAAGAACGAATTCTGGATCACGGTCGCGAGCGCCAACCCGAACACCCCGAGGATTCTCCACACCGTCGACGATGGAGCGACGTGGACCGAGGTCGACTCCAATCTGCGCTCCCTGAATCGCGTCTGGGGGCTCGAGGTCTCTCCCTTCAATCCGCTCGAGCTCTATGCGGCTACCGACATCGGCATCTTTCGAACGTTGAACGGTGGGCTGAGCTGGGAGCCCTTCCAAGACGGCTTGCCGGTCGCCATCTGCAAGGACCTGCGATTCGTGGCCGACGATCAGCACCTGGGTAACCACCAGCTCGTTCTCTTCACATTTGGCCGCGGCACATGGCAACGCGCCCTCCCCGGCCCGGCCATCCTTTACGTGGACCTGGGAGCCATTGGCGTCGAAGACGGCACCTTCGAGCATCCCTTCGACACGGTGACCGAAGCCGTGGCCGCGGCTCCCGCGGGCGCCGTCGTGATGATCCGCTCCGCGACCTATACCGAGCCCGTCGTCACCTCGAAGAGTGTCACCCTCGTCACCTATGGAGGCACGACGGTGATCCGGTGAACCCCGGTGAGGAGCTCGCTCGCCATCGACCCGACCGCTGCGGGCGGACATCCTCCTCGCGGCTCGAGCCGGGACCTTGTTACACTCCTGTCGTGTGGAGGGAGTGACGAGACGATCCCATGGTTTCACCGCGACCGAGCACCCGGGAGCTCTTCGAACTCGCCACGGCACTGCCGGAGGCCGAGCGGAAGGCGTTCCTCCAAGATGCTTGTCATGGCGATTTGACGCGCCTCGAGCGCCTGACGCGTCTCCTGAACGCCGATCGCCGCTCCGAGCGCTTTCTCCTCGACGAGTCCGAGACCCCTCACCGCCGTGAGCACAGCTTGGCGGGTGTCCACCTCGGCGACTTCCGCCTGGAGCGGCTGATCGGCGCGGGCGGCATGGGGAGCGTCTATGAAGCGCTCCACGAGCCAACCCAGCGGCTCGTGGCGCTCAAGCTCCTGCATCCAGCGCTGCTGCGTCCCGAGTCGATCGGGAGGTTCCGGCGAGAGGCCAAGCTGCTGGGGCACCTCGAGCATCCCGACATCGCTCGTCTCTACGAGACTGGTGAGCTCGAGGTGGGTGGTGCTCAGGTTCCTTACATCGCGCTCGAGCTGGTTTCGGAGGGCTGCCCCATCACACGCTGGGCCGGCGAAGCGGAGCAGCCCCTCGAAGACCGATTGCGCCTCTTCGTCCGCGCGTGTCGAGCCGTCCACTTCGGGCACGAGCGAGGCATCGTGCATCGCGACCTCAAGCCCGAGAACATGTTGGTCACGGCGGATGGCGAGCTGCGCATCATCGACTTCGGAATCGCGCGCGCGCTCGACTCCAATGCGGGCTTGGGCGCGATGATGACGGCCACGGGCAACCTGATCGGGACTCCGCTCTACATGAGCCCCGAGCAGCTCCGCGGAGACGGGCACGCCCTCGATCCGCGATCGGACGTGTACTCACTCGGCCTCGTGCTCTACGAGCTCGTGACGAATCAACCGCTCCTGCCCTCCTCGGATCAGCCGTCCCCGACGCTCGCCGAGATGATCGCCTGCGATCCCCATCGCCGCACGGTTCAGATATCGCGAAACGTGCGCGGGGATCTCGCGATCATCCTCGGTAATGCGCTCGAACCCGAGCTCGGCCGGCGCTATGCGTCGGCCCTTCAGCTCGGTCGCGAGGTCGAGCGCTACCTGGCCGGAGAGCCTCTCGAGGCTCGACGTGATCAGGCGCTGTACCTGCTTCGCAAGCGACTGGTGCGGCACCGCCAGCTCATCGCCGCCATCGTAACGGCATTCATTGCCTCGGTGGTATTCTCGCTGATCTTGCTTTCGGCTCTCGACGAGGCACGCGAAGCGCGGTTCGAGAGCGAGCGTCGCCTGTACGACAGCCAGATTGCGGCCGCCCGGAATGCGCTCGAGTCGCGCAACGTGGCCGAGCTCAAGCGCACCTTGGCCGCGTGCGATCCCCGCTTTCGAAGCTGGGAGTGGGGTCATCTCCTCGCGCGTTCGGATGACTCCATCCGCACGTTGCACCACGGTGACAGCTATGTCCGAGACGTGGCCTTCTCGCCCGCTGGTCATCTCCTCGCCTCGTGTGCCGACCTGCCCGAAAGGAGCACGCTGCGCGTCTGGGATCTGGCATCGGGTGCTCTCCGACGCGAGATCATGGTCAGCGATCAACACGTGGATCAGGTGGCCTTTTGCCACGAAGGTCAGCAGCTCGTGTGCTGCTCGCGCGACGGGACGATCCGCTTCTACGACCTGGCGACCGGCGACGAGCTCCGACGTTTCACCCAGCCGAGCGAGGCGCGGTCGTTGCTGCTCGCTTCGGATGATGACACGCTGATCGCGGGCGGCTACGACGGGCTCGTTCGAGTCTGGTCGCTCGAGTCGGGTGAGCTCCGCCAGACGCTCGCCGGGCATCGTGGCTTCGTTCAGCGGCTGGCCTACTCGGCCGCACGCGGTTGGCTGGCGACGGCCGGACAAGATCGCACCATCCGACTCTGGAATCTCGCAGACGGATCACTCGTCCGCACCATTACCCGTTCCGTCGATCCTTCTCGGCCGGACCAGCCGGCTCCACCCGCCCACGACGGCATCGTGACGGGACTGGTCTTCTCCCCGGACGGCTCCTTCCTGTACAGCTGTTCCGAGGATGGCGCCTCGAAGCTCTGGGATACCCAGAGCGGCGGGCTGGTCCACTCCGAGAACCACCTCCGCCCCGTCTACCGGCTGGCCCTCTCGCCCGACGGTCAGCACCTGGCGACCGCTTGCTCGGACTCGATCGCGCTCCGTCGACTCCACGAGGCTCGTCCCGACGCTCCCTACCTTGGACACGATTCACCGCTCCGAACCGTTCGATTCAGTCCGGATGGGCGGTACTTGGCTTCGTCGGACGATACCGGAGAGATCAAGGTTTTCCAGGCCGATCGTCGGGGCGGCGCCTTCCGCTTCGGTGGACGAGTCGGTGTTCGGATCGATGCCATCGCTGTTTCCCGGGCCGGGACCCTCATCGCTTCGGGCGACTCGGAAGGCTTCGTGCAGATTCACGACTACCCGAGCCTCACCCGGCGATCCGAGTTCCGCGCTCACGAGAGTCGCATTCGGAGCATCGCCCTCGATCCGGGAGGCTCGCGGTTGGCGACGATCGCTGAGGATCAACGACTGCGGGTCTGGGATTCGGGCAGCACGAGTCTGATATTCGATTGTGCCACCCCCAAGCTCGCTCGCCTCACCTGGGCGAGAGCCCGACTCGTCTCAGCCGGTGCCGATGGGCAGGTCGTCATTCGAGATGGTACGAGCTTCGTGCAGATCGAGGATCGGGCACTCGAGCCGGATGCCTATATCGCGGTCGATGCAGCCGAGGAGTCCGGGCTGATGGCGACTCTGAGCTCGAACGGCGAGCTCCAGCTCTGGTCGCTCGACCCACTCCGACTCTCGAGCAAGTGGAAGGGCCACGAGCGAGGCGTCAATGTGACCCTGGACGGCCCTTTCTTAATCTCGAGTGGCTCCGATCGAGTCACACGTTTCTGGAGCGTACCGGACGGCTCACTCCACCATGAGCTGACGGTAGCGCAGTACCCGGTCATCCAGGCCAGACTCCTCAGCGCCGATCGTGCGGCAACCGTGAGCATGCGAGGTGCCGGCCCGACGATCTGGGACCTCCGGTCGGAACGCGTGCTCCTCGAGCTCACGGGACACGATCGGCACCGGATCCTGACCAGCCTCGATCGCCTGCCCGACGGGAGCCTGGTGACCTCGGACGACGGCGGCAACCTGTGGATCTGGCGCTCGACGACTTCGAGATGAGCTCCTTTTATCTACAACTCAAGTGTGTCACCGACTCCGGAGACGCTTCTCAATCGTGAAGCGATCCCCGGGTCGTCTTTCGGGCAGCCGGGGCTGCCCTCAATGGATCACGAAGGACTTCGTATTCGTCACGGCATGTGGAGTGCCGAAGCCGAGCTCGACCCCGGCGTAGTAGACCTTGACCCCCACCGGCGCAGCCTGGGGAACCTGGACCAAGGTGGTCGAGGCGCCATCGCACTCGGCGAGCGTCACGGAGCGAGGTGGCGCGGGCAGCGACAACCAGAGATTGAAGAGCGCATCCGGGTCGAGCATCAACTTCAGTCCACCGGTCCGCGGCACCCGAATGCCACCGGACGCACTGCCGTCTCCGAGGCTCAGGCAGACCAGGGCGGTCCAGGCCTGGTAGTGGCCGGGCTCCGCCGTCGCGGTGAAGTTGACGGGCGGTCCTCCGGCCAGGGCCGGTCCGTTGAAGAACCAGTCGAGCTCGCCCGCACGGCTGAAGGAATGGTCGTCGAGCAGCGGGCTCCAGCCATGAGCCGATCCGGTGATGGTGACGGCGCCGATACCGCCCTGTGAAGCGAAGTAGTAGGGAACCGGTGGGATCGCACCGGGAATCGGAACGTCGACATACCCGAAGATCTTGTTCCCACTCGTATCGTAGACCCAAACCGTCGCCACGTCGGGGTAGCCATCGAAAGCGGACATCCAGAGGCCGACGTAGTAGGCCGGGGGGTCGTACACGATGTGCAATGTCGAGTCGCGGGACATGATCTTTCGCGTCGTGAGCCCGAAGTAGCCGGCGTCGTTCCACTGAAGCTGAGCGCCGGTGTCGCTCGTGTAGGTCACACCCGGAGTCACCAGTCCGGGACCCTGCCCATTGGCCACGGTCAACGAGTCCAACGTGCTCTGACCGAGACCGATGGCCCCACCGGTGGGCGGGGCATAGCGCTGGAAGGTCTCCCACGTCTGACAGGTACGATACTGGTGATCATCGAGGATCGGGCTCCACGAGTACGCCGTACCGCTGATCGTGATCGACTTCATGTCGGGCTCGTGATGCTCGAACGATACCGGCGTCGGGCCGGACACTGCAATCGAAGGCGACACGTAGAGCGGCACGCCGTTCGAGTCGAAGATCGACACGGTCGCCACGTCGGGGTACGCGTTGAAGGCGAGCAACGAGAAGCGGGTGGAGTTCATCGGACGGTCGTAGGTGATCGTGAGTGTCGGCCCGTCCGACTCGATGGTCCGAGTCGGGAGACCGAAATACGTCGCATCGTTCCAGACGAGCTGGGTACCCGCATTGGACGAGTAGGTCGCCGCTCCTTTCACCAAACCCGGGCCTTGACCACTGGTCACGGACGTGACGTCGAGGGTCGCTCCGACTCCCACCGCGCCTCCGAGCGGTGGGGCGAACGTCTCGAAATCCTCGCTGACCCAGCCTCCGCCGGTTGCGGCCGAGGACTGGGTCGACGGAGCGGCCGGCCGGCTTACCGACGGCGAGGCCGCGTACGGGGGAACATCTTGCGCGTGGGACGACGCCACCAGTGCGATAGAAGCGACGGAAAAGACCGAGATCCTCATGTTGATGGCCCTCCGGGCTCGGGGTGAGGTTTCGCCTGGCTGCCGCGGCACCCAACCATACAGCAGAGCCAAAGGGCAGCCAACTTGGCGAACGCGGATTCCACGCCCGAGTGGCCTCAGAGAATCGCAAAGACTCCGTCCGGACGTTGATTCCTTCTTTCGATCTTGAGGGGAAGACTCGCTCGATTCCGCGTTCTCGACTGGCGAGATCCGCAGGGGTCGTTCGGCCGGACCGAACAATCCTCGGGGTCTCACTCGCAGAGCCCTCTCGATCGACGGAGGCCCCATGAAAATCCCCACGTACCTCGTCACGTTCTCGTTGGTCATGATTCCGATCGGTGCCTCCCTCACGGCCACTGGCCCGCAGGAAGAGACACGTCTCACCAGACCGCAAGTCGTGGCGGCGGTGGTCGCTGATTCCTGGGATCGAAACGGTGATGACAAACCGGACGGCGACCGACTGCGGGGCGTCTACCGAACGACGAGCTCGGGAGATGACTGGACTGACATTACCGGGTCGCTTTACGGTTCCTACTCTCAGATTTTCCATGCCCAAGCGATCGCGATTCACCCGAGTGATCCGAGTCGGATCTATGTCGCCTCGAATACCCTGGCGACGACCCAGAATGCCGGCTCCACCTGGACGACACCCGGGAACCATGGACATGACGACATCACCCAGCTGACTTTCAGTCCCCTCACCGGCGACAGCGTGCTCTGGATCACCAACGACGGCGGCTTGTACCAGGCCGCCTCCGATCTCGGCTCACCGGCCACTTCCTGGAACGGGGGTTCGGCCGGGCTCGCGATCTCTCAAATCTGGTACGGTGACGCTGACCGAGCGACGCGAGTCGCCGGCTTGCAGGACAATGGTAGCCTCCGCTCGATCGATCGCGGCCAGACCTGGACGTTCATTGGCGGCGGCGATGCCTTCGCTGTCGAGATCGTGGAGCCCGAGCAGTCACGATTCTGGTACTCCGACGGCATCTACGCCTCCCCGTCCATCCGGGTGAAACGCATGATCGACGCGTCTCCCGAAGAGGTGGCTCATCCGGGAGCCAGCAATCCGCCCCTGCTGTACGAGCCAAGAAACGACCGCATGTTCTCGGCCTCGGCTTTCGATCTCGTTTCTCGAAACCAGTCTGGCGACGCAAATGCTGCCTGGACTGTTGAAGCGTCGGGACTCAGTCAGAGTGACGTCATCTGGGAAGTCTTCGGCAGCCCGGTCGATGGCGCCACCGTGTTCGTTATCTACTACAGGGGTGGAACGATCTACGGTGGAACCCCGAACCTGACCGTCTGCCGCAAGGTCGCCGGTAGCTGGACCGTCACGCACCGAAACGCCATCGTGAACGGGGAGATCCTGGCGGTCCTGCCCTCTCCCCTTTGGCCGAACGAGTTCTGGGTCGCGGTCGGGAGCAATGATCCGAATGCTGCCCGAGTGCTCCACACCACCGATGATGGCGCGACCTGGACCGCCGCCGACGACGCGAACCTACGCGCGCTCAATCGCGTGTCCGGCTTGGCAGCCTCTCCCTACAACCCGCTCGAGCTGTATGCGGCCACCGACATCGGCGTCTTCCGCACGTTGGATGGCGGACAGAACTGGGCACCGTTCCAAGACGGACTCCCGATCTCGATTGGTCGCGACCTTCGGTTCGTCACTGACGACCAACACCAGGGGAACCATCGGCTGGTCCTCTTCACCTTCGGTAGCGGAACCTGGGAGCGAGTGATTCCCGGGCCGGCCGTCCTCTACGTCGATCCGACCGCCACCGGATTCGAGGATGGCACCTTCGAGCACCCCTTCAACACCGTGGCGGAAGCGATCAATGCCGCGCCCGCCGGGGCGGTCGTGATGATCCGAGCCGCGACCTACACCGAGCCGCAGACCGCAACGAAGAACGTGACCCTGATCACCTACTCGGGCACGACGGTGATTCGCTGAGTCTCCGCCCTCTCCCTTCTTCACCGATGCCACTGAGAGCCCTCTGCCCGAAGCTCCCTTCGGGGCTGTAACCCGCTCGGATGGCAGCCCCTGACGAGGGGCCTCGGACAGCGCCGACTTCAACCTCCACTATTCCAAGATGAGAAACATGCGAACACTGGGACCCGGAGCGCGAGCTCCCCGCCTCGACTGGCTCCTGATCGCGACCGTGGCCTGTTTCGTGGGCTTCCCCGGCGCCATCTCCCGGGCACAAGATGTGACGCAAGCGCCTCCGGAGCGCCGCGACAAGCCCACGCGAATCGAATGGAAGCTCCACGAAGCCGTCGCACTCGCGCGAAGAGCCGACCTGGCTGCGGCCGAGCTCCGCCGCGAGCTGATCTCCCGTTTTCTCGAGCTGGACGAACGGGATCGCGTGCACGTCGAGCTGATCTCTCCGCCCGGCGAGGCGCCGATCGGCCGGGGGGAGATCGAAGCGGCGGGCGGCTTCTTCGATCGGAGCTGGGAGAATCGGACCGACGCCTGGATCCCACTCGACGCCATCGAGCCCTTGTCGAGCCGCCTCGCGGTCGGGGGCCTGCTCCGGCCCGCCGAACGGCCCGCCCTGGACGAGGTCGCGGGCCAGGGCCCGGTCGTGATGAACTCGCTGGGTTACCGCAACGCGGGCGCCGACGGCACGGGGATCACGGTCGCCATCATCGACCTGGGCTTCGCGAACCTGACCGCTGCCCGCGCCAATGGAGACGCTCCGGCGCTCAATCGCACGACGATCATCAATTACACGCCGCAGTCGTTCGAGTCCGGAACGCCGCACGGGACCGGCTGCCTCGAGACCGCCTTCGACCATAGCCCCGATGCCGATTGGCGACTCTATCGGATCGACAGCGCCACCGACCTGGGCTCCGCCGTGAACGACGCGCTGGCGAACGGAGTCGACATCATCAGTCACTCCCTCGGATGGTTCAACCAGGGTTGGGCGGACGACTCCGGACCGATCTGCCAGGCCGCGAATAACGCCGCCAGCAACGGTGTCATTTTTTGCACGTCGGCTGGCAACTACGCGAAGGCCCATTGGCAGGGAACCTTCGGGGACACCGACGGAGACCAATGGCACCAGTGGGATTTTTTAGGTGATGAGACCATCAACATCACGGTGCCTCCGGGCTCCACCCTCGATGCGTACTTGTCCTGGGACACGGCGGGCCCCACCCACGACTACGATCTCTACCTGTACGACAGTACGCAGTCCATCGTCTTGGCGAGCAGTGCCAACCGAGGGAACACGTTCGAGGGGCTCGCCTGGCAGAACACGGGACCCGCCAACGTCACGGTCCATCTGATGGTTCTGCGCTTCAGCGGCGGATTCGGATCGAGGGAGATGGAGGTCTTCACGTCGCTCGACATGGACGAGTGGGCGTTGCCTGCCGACTCCACGGTGTGCCCGTCGAACAGCACTCATCCGAACGTGCTCTCGGTGGGAGCCGTCGCCTGGTCCCTGTACGCTGCTCCGACTCCGATGGTCGAGGACTTCAGCAGCCGAGGTCCGAGCAACTCGGGTCTGACCCTACCCGATCTGTGCGGCCCCGATGCCACCACGGGCTTCACCTATCCGGCCTTCTTCGGAACGAGCTGCGCGGCGCCCAACGTCGCCGGAGCCGCCGCCTGCCTTTGGTCGGCCGATCCGCTGCTCGATGCCTCGGCCGTTCGCTGGGCGATGGTCCAACAGAGTCGCTACCTGAAGAATTGGGGGGCGTGGGGCCAGAGCAACGTCTCCGGTTGGGGAGGCGGATTCCTCACCGACTTCGCACCCGCGACGCTCTGGCTCGGTCGGGACTTCAACAACACGAGCAATCTGCGCCAGTTTCCCTTCTACCAAGTCCAACCCGCGCACGATGCAGCGGTGGCCGGAGGGCGGCTGCTGATCGTGCCCAACGGCTCCTTCCCCGAGCCCGTGACCCTGACGAAGGCCCTGACCATCGAAGTCTTGGCAGGTGAATCCGTTCTGGGCAACTGAAGGGGTCCGGGAAGAAGCCTTGCCCGCCTACGCCCAACGGGCCTTGGCGTGCTTGTTCCGCCGCTGACTCTCGCCGGGCTTCCGAGCACAAACCTCCCCCGTTGAACGCTGGAAGTTGAAAAATGGTGCACCCCCCGGGACTCGAACCCAGAACTCCGGCTTCGGAGGCCGGTGGTTTATCCAGTTAGCCTAGGGGTGCACCTCGACCTGCTCGGCGCGGACCCTTGGATACGAAACAGTGAAGGGAGCGTCAAGCGCGCAACCTGGGATTCTCGAACCGGATCGGTCGCCTGGGTTTTCTTTTGACACCCTCTGCCGACCCCGGTATAAACCCAACCTCATTTCGACGTTCGAGTCCTTCGGACGTCCTGCTCAACCGGCCCGGCTAGCTCAGTTGGCAGAGCATCGGATTCTTAATCCGCAGGTCCGGGGTTCGAATCCCTGGCCGGGCACCATTCCCCTTCTTCTCCCTCGCCACCACCAACGACGACCACCCCAAACCGGGGCGTCTGCTCGAATACTCGTTGGGCGGTTTCTGCGATCTGGATCGGCCAGGGATGATTTCGACTATCCAGATCGCCTGACTCCTGACGCCGAGAGCCCGTCGACTCATTCGCAACGGCCGCCTTGCCTGCCGACTTCCTGCGTCGGGGCCTCCGGATCGATCGAGCGGTTGTCGGAGGCCGGATGGTATCTTCTCCGATCGGAGTGAGCCGCGAGCCTGGTCGAGGTTCGACGGAGTCAGATCGCATCCACAACACGGCAAGAGGGAGGCAGCAATGGCATGTTACATGGCCCTGGTGGACCTGAGCCCGGCCCAGATGACCAGCGTGATAGAGATCTTCCGACGCTACGGCAGCTCGCTGGGTGATGCCGGATCGACCCATGGTGCGGGTGCCCCTAGAGGCCAAGACGCCAAAGCCCACCTCGCCTACTTCAATGGCAGCGGCAACTCGGGAAGCCGAGCGGACACCATGATCGGCTACTACCACCAGATCAGCCGGGAGAACTTCCAGAAGCTGATGGACTGGATCGGCGATGGGGATCACTACACGCGAGTGAGGAACCTGACCAGCTCGATCGCCTCCCTCCCGGTCTTGAAGAAACCCGACAGCTTGGCCGCCGTGGAACGCTACAGCAAGGACTGGCCGGACCCGATGAAGGTCGAGTACTACCCCAGGGCTTGGTGAAGGGGCCTCGCGGGCATCGGCTCTCCTGATTCAGCGATCCTGTTCGTCGTCTCCGAACTTCTCGCTGAACGACTCGGCTTGGTCGGGAGACAGAAGGCTTCGGACGGAGCGGAAGAACTCGCGCTCGGAATCCTTCCGCATCTGATCGACCGACTCGCGATCTTGACCGGACTCCCAAGCCTTCAAAAAGTCACGCTCCTGGACGTCGCGCTCGGTCATGATCTCGGTCAGTCGGATTCGCTGGTACTCGTCGAGCCGCAGCCAGTTGGACCACGACTGCACGCGCGGCTCCAAACTCGCGGTCCGCTTCTCGAAGCCGGCGAGCGCTTGCGCGTACTCCTTATCGCGTTGGATCGACTCGAGCGCTTCGGCGACCTGACCTTCGAGCTGCTCGGGAGGCAACGGGATTCCCTCCGGGCGGCTCCAGCTTTCCACCGTGGCCCGAAGCGCTTCGAGCTCCTTCGCCAAGACCTCGAGCCGCTCGTCGACACCCGATCGTGCCTCGGTGTTCGCGGGATCTCCCGCTGTCTTCTCGAGTGCGGGAAGAGGACGCTCTTCGAGGCGGGCGAGACGCTCGAGGAGCATACGGTCGACGTCCCGCAGCGCCTCCAACCGGGTCAGGATCTCGACGTCCGTGCTCGCCGGGATCAAGGGCGCTGGGCCGCCTTCATGGGTCGACGAGGCTTCTTCTTCCAGAAGCACGACCCCCATCGTGATCGCGCTCATCACCAAGGCGATGACTGCGACGAACATGGCACTCTTCACAAGTCCTCCTACTCTACTTTGACAGAAGCTTCGCGACAGCCGCTCGCCCATTCTCGACGTCGTCTCGGCTGAGGTTCAAGGCCAGCATTCGAATCACGGCGTCGGTGATCGCCCAGTCGGTGTGGGTCACATCATGCGGCGTCTGATCGCGGAGGTCCTTCATCTTCGGGTCGGCCCCTTTGCTGAGCAAGGTTCGCGCCGCCTCCTCGCGCCCGAGAAATGCAGCGACGTGCAGGGGCGTCGAGCCGTTGGTATCGCGCGCGTCGACGTCCGCACCGTGCTCGATCAGGAGCGACAGGACTCGCGCGTCGTTCAGAACGACCGCGCCGTGGAGCGTCGTCGACATGTCGCGATTGCGGGTGTGGACGGTCGCCCCCTTCTCCAGCAGTCGTCGCGCGATGTCCTCCTGGCCGAGGAGCACGGCCGTGGTCAACGGCGTCCAGCCAAGCTCGGGATCCCAGTCCTTGAGACGGGCACCCGCGGCCAGCGCTTGGTCGACTCCCGGAGCGTCACCGTCTCGAATCGCATCGAAGAGCCTCTTCGTGGGATCGATCTTCCGACCGTGAGCTTCCAGCAGCTTCGCGCATGACACGCGGCCGGCCTCGATCGCAGCTCGATCCGCCTCGATCCCGAGCAGTCCTACGATGAACTCGGTCGTCTGCCAAGGCACCCGCGTCGCCACCAGCGGGGTGTCCCCGATCGTGCTTCGGACCTCGGGATTCGCCCCCTTCTCCAGCAGCCACTCGAGCACCTCGACCCGACCGAGGAAGGCGGCCCCGTGGAGCGCGGTCGAACCGTCGGTGTTCCGCCCGTCGAGGTCGGCGCCGCCCGCCAGCAAGGCCTGCGCGAGGCGCAGGTGTCCGTCGAGCGCGGCGCGGGCGAGGGGGCGAATACCGAGCTCGGGATGCCGCTGGTTCGGATCCGCGCCCTGCTCGAGACGCTGACGCACTCGCCCCGGATTACCCGACTCCATGGCATTCCAGATGTCGGGGCGATCTTCCTTCGCGCCTTCTTCTTCCCCACCGACATAGCCGAGCTTTCGGAGCTGCTCGAGGACGTCCGGATCCATGTCCGGACTCGTCTTCTCGGCCTCGGCTTCTTTCGCCTGGCGAATGGCTTGCATCTCGCTCTCGAGTCGTCGAATGACGTCGGGATGCGCCTCGGCGACGTTGTGTGCTTCTCGAGGATCCGCATCGAGATCGTACAGCTCGTAGTGCGGGCGCTCGATCAGCTGCGAGCTCAGCTCGTTCACGATGAGCTTCCACCGACCACTTCGCAGGCTGGCGAGAATACCCGAGCCCTGCCCCATGCGACGGACGATCGGATCTTCGCGGTGCTCGGAGAGAACCGGGCGTCCCCCTGGCTCCTCACGACCGCGAATCAAGGGCACGAGGCTCTCACCTTGGACCGCGTCGGGGACGTCCAGGCCGAGGAGCTCACACAAGGTCGGATAGATGTCGAGGGACCGAACCGGCGTCTCGATCCTCGTTCCGCCCGGAAGCAGCCCGGGCGCGTAAATCATCAGCGGAACCCGGATCATCTCGTCGTAGAGGCTGTAGCCGTGGCTGGTGCCGCCGTGCTCGAAGAACTCCTCCCCGTGATCCGACGTGAAGACGAAGATGAAGTCCTCACCCCATCCGTCCTTCTGAAGCCTGTCCCAAAGCGCCTTCATTTGATCGTCGTTGGCGCGGATGTCGGCGTCGTAGAGGTTGCTGCCGTGCTCGATGAAGGACTCGGGGTCGACACCGGTGCGGTCGAAGTTGTCTTGGGTGACGTACAGTCCGGGAATGGGCGGCTTGCTCCCGAGCAGCTTCTTCCACTCCTCGCGGAACTGGGCGTGCCGCGCGGGGTCGGCGAACTGCCTCAAGTACTCCGGCTCGGGCTCGTACTCCTCGTGCGGATCGACGGAGTGCAGGTAGAGGAGCATCGGCCAGTGGTCGTTGCGGTCGAGCCAAGTGAAGACGTGCTGGTTGAGCTTTCGGGCCGACCCGCTGGCGAAGCGAATGGGATCGCCGCGGTTGACCAACGTCGACTCAGCGAAGTGATCGAAACCCTGGGCGAAGTTGGACAGCAGATTGCCCATGACGATGTTGGCCGAGAAGCCGGCGGTATGCATCCCGTTCGCCTGCAGGTGCTCGGGCCAGGTCAAGATGTCCTCGGGCAGGTGCTGCTCCATCTTGGTAACGTCCAGCCGGGACGGGTACTGAGAGCTCAGCATCGAGGCCATGGACGGCTTGGTCCAGGGCGCCTGGCTGTAGCAGGCCTCGAAGACGACCGAGCGCTCGGCGAGCCACTCGAGAAAAGGCGTCGTCTTGCGATCGTAGCCCTCGTAGCTCAGGCGATCGTGCCGGCAGGTGTCGACCAAGTAGAACAGCACACTGCGCGGACGAGGCTGGGAGGGCTCCTGTGGGCTCGACAGGGCCCGAGTCGGCGCGGCAACGCCTCCGATCCCGATGAGCACCGCCGCCACGAGGGCGATACGAGGCGTCGTCATTTCCCGTTCTCCGCAAGATGATGAGCGGCTCTTCGCGATGGGCTCGCGCCGCTTTCGTTTCACTGGTCTCCGCGACGACGTGATCGCGAAGCGGCCGCCACCTAGGGCTCGGTCCTGGGGTTATTCTCCGCCAAGCGGTCCGCGGCTCTCGTTGAGACAAAGACATCTGCAGGAAGCTTCGTGTCGATGCGGTCGCGCCCGCTTCCTCGCCGGTTTCCGCCTCGGCTGGTACGAGAATGAGGTCTGTCAGCGGCATTCACAAGCCTGCCGCTCCCGGTGCCGAGTCGGGCTGGGATTCTCATCCGGGGCCGCCCATGCATCTCTCCAGGAGACAGTTCCTCCGCGCGCAGGGAGCGGCTGTGCTCCTGCCGTGGGACCTCGAACCGCTCCGAGAGCACATCGACGACGTCACGCTGACCACGGGATTGGAGCGCCCCTACCAGCACGGACAGGACGTGCATGCCCAGGCGTCCTCCTGCTACCTGACGAGCCTCTCCCCCGCCGAGGCGACCGCGCGCGGCATCCCAGCCTACCTGACCCGCACCGATGGCCGCATGCCGGATCGCGTCGAGGTCGCCTGCCGGTCGTTGAGCGCCGAGGGCGGGATGAAGGACGTCGACGCCTACACCCGGGACCTCCGCGCTGCACACGGCTTCGACAATCAGGGCAACCAGCTGACTCTCTCTCCTCTGCTCCTGGACACCCTACTCGCTCGGGTGGTGGTGGCCCGATGTTCTCGAGAGCGCCACGCGGGAGCTCCACCACCGGGGGCTGCCTCGCTGCGCCCTAGTACTCCCGGTCCGTCACGAGACCCGGTTGCGGCACTGGGTATCGGCCCTCGGCATCGGGCTGGAGCGGCGCGTCCGACGCCTCCGTCAGCGTGTCCAGTCCCGGTGCAAACTCGTGCTCGCAGGCGAGCATCTCCTCGAACGTGATCTCGCGTCCGGTGTGGGCGGCCATGCGACCCAGATTGCAGACGAGGCTGGCTTCAACGCCGCGCTTCACCTCGTTGTACGGCAAGTCGTCCCGGATGGCTTCGACCAGATCCTCCCACTCGTTCTGGTAAGGGTTCTCCTGCCCCTCGGGGATTTCGGATGACCATTCCGTACTCGCGCGGCTGAAGTCGTGCCGATAGTGGATACTGGAAGGCATGCCGTAGTCGCCACTCTTCGCGACGATGGCCGCACCCTTGGTGCCGTGCATGGCGCTGGAGAACTTGGTATCGCAGCCCTCCATGTTGCGCCCGCCGAAGAACAGCTTGGTTCCGTCGGAATAGGTGTACTCGACCGAGTAGGTGTCGAGGTTCTGATCGACGTAGAGCACTCCCTCTTCGCTCTCACGATAGTGACGCCCCCCGAGAGCGTGCGCTTTCACGGGCCATTCCCCCTTCATCCAGCAAAGATGATCGATGATGTGGATGAAGAAGTCGTTGTAGGCGCCGCCGCTGGCCCACAGGAAGCTGTGGAAGCGTTCGATTTGAAAAAGCAGCTCGCTCTTGTCGGCCGGCTTGGGAAGGGACCGAAAGAACACGATTGGCCCCTGCATCCGGTAGCCGCGTTGAGTGATGATCTCACCGAGCTGGCCGTCCCGAACGCGCTGCGCCAGCTCCTGCATCGCCCGGCTGTGCCGGGACATCAAGCCGACGCCGACCTTGAGGTTCTTGGCCTGGGCTCGCTCCGCCAGCTCGAGCATCCGCCGGCTGGTCGGACCGTCCACCGTGACCGGCTTCTCCATGAAGACATGGAGTCCCTTCTCGATGGCGTACGTGAAGTGGACCCAGCGGAAGGCGGGCGGCGTCGCGAAGATGACGACGTCACCGGGCCGCAGACAGTCCATCGCCTGCTGATATGCATCGAATCCAATGAACTGGCGCTCTTCGGGCACGTCGAGGCGGTCGGCGACCGTCGTGCTGAGCGCGTCGTAGCTCTGCTTCAGGCGATGCTCGAAGACGTCGGCCATCGCGACGAGCTTCATCGGCCCCCTCTGGACCGAGAGCGCGTTTTGGGCGGCACCGCTACCCCGTCCGCCGCAGCCGACCAGAGCGACTTGAATCGTCTCGTCCCCGCCCGCATGCACGGCGGAGAGGCCTGCCGACGCGAGGAGCGTGGTGGCGGTGAGGCGGCTGGTGTCCTTCAGGAGCTGACGACGTGTCAGGGTGCTGCGTCGCTGTGGGTGGGCCATCGTTCTTCCGTCCGCACAAGTTGGAGGGTCGAGACGCGGCCAAGACGCACGCGTCCGATCATCCTCCGGGGCGCGGTCAGTATCTCATGAGTCGGCATTGCGGTCAGTCGCGGACCAGTAGGATTCGACTGGCGGCTTGCGGCGGGAAGACTTCTCGCGGGGCCCCGAGACCGAGCCCGGTCGCTGGGTCACGATCGGCTCGACGGTGCCCGAGTTCCTCGACGCGACGGACATCGCGGACCTGCAGCCGGGCGGATCAATCTACTACTGCCACGACTCGACCGATCCCATTCGCTTCGATCCCGTCACCGATCAACAAGTCGTTCCCGCCAAGCTCACCGTCTGAGCAAGGGTGCACGTTCGTCCGTGAAAGCTCTTGCCATCGATTGCGCGCCCTTTCGCCGGTGTTCAATCCGACGCGTGAGCTCGCCGTTCCTCGGAGCGTGTGCGCGGCCGAGCCAAGTTCGCCCGGCGCACGATCTCGATGCGGCGGCCACACGTGTTGCAGACGATCTCGCGCGCCAAGAGGGCCGGGCTCACGTGGATCGTCTTCGAGCAACGGCAACGGAACGACTGCCAGCCGGGCTCATCCACGACATATCGTTGGGCGGGCACAGACGGCACAGACGGCCGGTTCTCGGCGGGCACCGACGGCTGGTCGTGCTCGGCCAACGGAAGCTCATTGTCCCGGCCGCAACGCGGGCAGGTGACGAAGTCGAGCGCCAAGCTAGGGGGTACGCGGAACGCGACGCCGCAGAGGCACGTCGCCGTGGTACAGCCGGCGAGTCGTCCCAGCGCGGCATGCACGGCCTCTCGACGCTCCGTCGATGACTCGGACGAATCGAGGTGTGCCTCACGCTTCACCAGAGCCCGTCGGCTCGCCAAGGTGCTCGGCGGCAGACAGGATCGACCGCCGCTCACTTGCCGGTAGGATTCCTCGTAGGCTCCATAGTGAGCGCCCCCACTCATGCCGCGGAGGACGGCGACTCGCAGGTCCAGCGGCGGATGGGTCGAGAACCAACCCGCTTCTCCGAAAGCCCGCCGAGGATTAACGATGCAGAGCGGCGCGAGCACGCGGCTTCCTGCCGATCGGGAGTGCGCCGCATGCAGAGCGATCTTTTCCAGCGCGTTGGCGAGGCCATCAGGGAATCGAGTGAGTCGAGCGGCCGTGGCATCGGCCAAGAGCTCTCGCTTTCGTGAGCAAGCGAAGTAGAGCGCCCGGGCGAGGACGGGAGCGAGCACGGCTGCGAGTATGCCCGCGACGAGAAGGAGGGCGTGCGTTTGAATCGACAGGCTGCGTGATGACGCACGCCGACGAGCAACGAATCCGCCTCCGAGTAGCAACGTGCGTCGAAACACCTCGGCCAGAAGCACGATCGAGCCGAGCAAGACGCCGGCCAGGGTCATGAAGTGGGTGTCGCGGTTGACGAGATGACCGATCTCGTGCGCGATCACTCCCTGCAGCTCGTCGCGGCTGAGCTTCTGAAGCAGCCCTGACGTGACGGCCAGGCTCGCGTCGTCCTTGCTCGTCCCGACCGCGAAGGCATTGGGTGCCGGATCCTCGATCAGGTAGAGGGCCGGTCGCCAACCCAGCCCGGCGGCGATACACATCTCCTCGCTAACGTTGAAGAGAAGCGGTAGCTCGAGCGCGCTGTCCAAGCGCCGAGCACCTGCGGCCGACAGGAGGACACGGTGCCCGCCGACCCACGCCAGTGTCCAAAGCGTGAAGAACAACCCGAGTGCCGAGAGAGTTCCGACCCAGAAGAAAGCGGGGTCGACGATCAGCCCGATCAGCGTCCCGAAGGCGAGCAACCCGGCCCCCGAGATCGCGACGAGCACCCACGAGCGGCGCCGATTGCTCTCGATCGCTTCCCACATCGGAGTGCGACGACTCAGAACGCGACGGCCGGAGTGCGGCGAGCCGCTTCGTCCGTCAGCTCGAAGTGCGTCTCTTCAGTGAAGCCGAAGGAGCCGGACAAGAAGTTCGCCGGGAACGACTGGATCGCCGTGTTGTAGTCCATCACCGAGTCGTTGTAGTGCTGGCGCGCGAAGCCGATGCGATTCTCGGTCGAGGCGAGCTCTTCCTGCAAGGCGAGGAAGTTGTCGTTGGCCTGGAGGGCCGGGTACTGCTCGGCCACGACCATCAGGCGACCGAGCGCGCCTCCGAGAGCGGACTCGGCCCGAGCCGTGGACCGGACGTCGGGCGCCGCGGTGGCTCGAGCGCGCGCCTCGATGACGCTCTCGAGAGTCTCCTGCTCATGAGCCGCGAATCCCCGGACGGTCTCCACGAGATTCGGGATCAAGTCATGCCGACGCTTGAGCTGCACGTCGATCTGGGACCAAGCGTTCTTCGCGCGGTTGCGGCCCTTGACCCATCCGTTGTACAGCACGACGGCCCAGGTCATGAGCATTACGGCCAGGACGGCTCCGATGGCGAGAGGGAGCATCGGCATTCTCCTTCAGGAAGGGGATGAGGTTTCGAAACGGCAGAGCTCCCGAAGGAAATCCGCCCAGGGCTCTACGGCTCCGGCATCCGGGACTCGGAGAAGCGCCGCGAGCTCGCCTTCGTCGAGCCAGAGCCCCTGGTCGTCCGGGCATCGATCGAGCTGGAGCTCGGGCGAGGCTGAGAGGCTCGCTCGTCGCAGCCGCCTCCGGCAGCGGGGGCATCGCCTCGCCGTGCGCTTGCCCCACGTCGATGGCGTGGTGAGGAGATCCGTCGGCTGGGAGTCCGGACTCGCTGCTCTGGCCGCCAGCTCCTCCAGCTCCCCGAAGTCGAGCCACGTTCCGCCACAGCGCAGGCATCGGTCGATCTCGATTCCGTCGAGCTCGAGAGCGACCAGGGGTTGTCGGCACTCGGGGCACATGCATGGGTCCTTTCGGAGGAGACGGCGCAGCCGGTCCTCCTCGACCATCGACCTGAGGCCGTGCTGGAGTTGAGGATCGTCACCCCGGGGGGCCGGCGGGCCGGGTCTTCGTGCTGCCGATCAACGCAACTTTATTATTTGCAGAATGTTGAGTGATTGACGAGATTGGAGCTCTGCCCCTTATTCCTTCCCCTTCTCCTCTCAGGAGACGCCCGATGTCTCATCGCTCCCCGACCGCTCCTTGGGTCGCTTCCATCGCTGCCCTGCTCGCCTTTTCAGCCCCCGTGCTGGTCACACCTCCCGACGAGCCAGAGGTTAAAACCCTCATTACTTCATTGCCAGCGCACCTCACCCAGCCTGGGCTCTACCGGCTCGCGGGGCCACTCACGGCCTCGGCCGACGAGGCCGGAATCCGAATCGACTCCGACGACGTCGTGGTGGACTTGGGATATCACCGTTTGACGGCGGCGAGGACGGTGGGTGCCGCGATCGAGATCGTCGGTCCCCGCCAAAACGTCACGATCCGTCACGGCACCCTGATCGGCGGGAGTCGCGCGACGCTCCTGGCTCCCCAGGCGTTCGCCGCCCGCGTGATCGACGTCTCGGTGCGACAGGGCCGCGGAGACGGCATCGTCGTCGGCGCGGGCGCCCGGATTCAGGATTGCCGCGTGATCGAGAATCGGGGCGACGGCATCCGGACCGGCGCGTCCGCCATGATTCGCGGCGCCTCGGTGTGGGGCAACGGCGGCGACGGGGTGGTGGTCGGTCCGGGCAGCTTGATCGTCCAAACCACCGTCGCGGGGAACGCCGGTACCGGGATCGTTCCGGATCGAGAGACGGTCGTGAGCGAGGTGACCTCGACGGGCAATGGCGTCAGCGGCATCCGAGCGGCCGACAACCTGCGGATCTCAACGACCAGCGGACAGGGCCAACGCAAGTGAGCGTCTTCTCGAGTCCTTCACTGAAGCCTCATGCGAAGCACGGCGATCGAGCGCACACTCGGCGCTCGAGACTCTGGCCCGTGAGGCTTCAGCCGAGAAGATTCGCCGCGATGCTCACCCGACCCCATCGGCTCCCCCGAATGACTCCGCGATTGCTGCGCAGCCTGGTGGTCTTTCTGCTCGGACTCGTCTGCATGGCACTCGCGATCTCTTCGTGAGCCCGAGCTCGGCCAAGGCGCTTTCAGGACCCCGCAAGGAGTCGGGGCGGGCGGAGTGCGGATCGAACCTCCCGCAGCAGTGGACACCGGAGCGCTCGATCGAGCATCCTGACTCGGCGCGGTGTCCGGCACTCGCCGGCCTCGGAGGTCGAACCCCCTGGCGGACATGCGTCGCGGATCCCATACCGAGGTGAGCTCCCGTGTCGACTTCGTTCCGCTCGAATCGGAGCCGCGTGCTCCGCCTGTTGCTGGTAACGCTCCTGTGGGCGATGAGCGTCGGTTGCTCGTCATCCCCCATCGAGCCTGACCTACGCGGGATCTACTCCCGTGCGGCTCAGGAGCACGACCATCGCAATCCGGTGATCGTCATCCCGGGGATCCTTGGCTCAAACCTCCGGGACGCGGCGACCGGTGAGACGGTCTGGGGAGCCTTCACCGGTGAGGCCGTCGATCCCGAGAGCGCCGCCGGTGCCCGCCAGTTCGCCCTCCCGATGGAGTCCGGCAAGTCTCTCGATGAGCTGCGGGACTCGGTGATGCCCTCAGGCGTCTTGAGCAGCCTCGAGATCTCCTTGATCGGGCTGCCGGTGACGGTGGCCGCGTACTCGCAGATCTTGGCCACGCTCGGGGTCGGTGGCTATCGAGACGAAGAGCTCGGTCTGATGGGCGTCGACTACGGCACCGATCACTATACGTGCTTTCAGTTCGACTACGACTGGCGCCGAGACAACGTGGAGAACGCTCAACGTCTCCACGAGTTCCTCTTCGAGAAGCGCGCCTTCGTGCGCTCGAAGATCGAAGAGCGCACGGGCGTCGCGGCCGCCGACGTCCAGTTCGACATCGTCGCCCACTCGATGGGCGGCCTGGTCGCGCGTTACTTCCTGATGTACGGATCGGCGGATCTGCCCGAGGACGGATCTCCTCCCGAGGTGACCTGGGCCGGTAACGACCTCGTCGATCGTGTGATCCTGATCGCCACTCCGAATGCCGGGTCGGTCGACGCGTTGCGCAATCTCGTCGAGGGCGTCGACTACGGCATCTTCCTCCCCACCTACGAGCCCGCCATCCTCGGCACGATGCCGTCGATCTATCAGCTTCTTCCCCGCAGCCGCCACCGAGCGGTCGTGGACGGCGAATCTCGCCAGCCCGTCGAGGACCTCTTGGACCCGGCGCTGTGGGAGCGGCACGGTTGGGGCTTGGCTGCACGCGATCAGGACGACATCCTCGCCTGGCTCCTGCCCGACATCCAATCGCCCCCGGAAAGACGGCGCATCGCTCGCGACCACCTTCGCCAATGCTTGAGTCGAGCGCGCCAGTTCTTCGCGGCTCTCGATCGGCCCGCCGACGTTCCCGAGGGGCTCGAGCTCCATCTCATCGCCGGGGATGCCATCGATACTCCGGCCCAGCTCGTCATCGAGGAAGACGGCACCCTCGACCTCCTCGAGTCAGCGCCTGGCGATGGAATCGTCCTCCGCTCGAGTGCCCTGATGGACGAGCGACTGAGCGGCGCTTGGGAACCCCGACTCGTCTCACCGATCCCTTGGCACCAGGTGACGTTCCTGTTCACCGACCATCTCGGGCTGACGCGAGATCCCGCCTTCTCCGACAACGCACTCTATCTGCTCCTCGAAGCGCCGCGGTAGCGCGGCCGCCTCGCCGAGAGCTCTTGCTCAATCGTCCCAGCAGGCGCGCGAGGTCGCTTCGACGGTCAATACCGGCTCGGACCGAAACGAGCGCACGGTCATGGACCTCGAGTGGGTCTGAAGGGAAGTGCTGCACCGCTTGCTCCTCGAGGCCGGCCCCGATGAGCGTTGAGGTCGATCCCAGCTTCGAGGAGGCGCTCGACTTCGGCCCGGTCTCCGTGGGCGAATGCCCGCGTCAAGCTGCGCCCGCGTCAAGCTGCGCACGACCGTCGGATCGGTCCCCCCCAAGGGCAACGTGTCCGTCGCCAGCTCATCGGCGGCAGCGAGGCGATGCTCGAGGTCACTCAGCCGGCGCTCGACATCCGCCTCGAAGGCCGCTCGCTTCATTGCCTCGGGAGAATCGAGCCGTGGCGAGGGGCTCGCGGAGCTCTCGACGAGGTCACGCTCTCGACCGCCTCGCCAGGTCTCGGAAACCAGGGCCTGGGACTCCAGGCGAAGAACTCGATCGTCGAGGTCCTCGACCGAGGATCGATCGCTCAGGCTCGATCTCTCGTCATCCCGTCCGCCAAGCCAGTGGACGACCAGAACCGACATCACCAGCGCCCAGGCGATCCACGACAGCCATGTCTTCGACATCATTCTCTCCTCGATCGGGGCAGAAAGGGCGAGACCCTTCTCTGGACCGCCCCGACTCCGAAGCGTTCAATCGAGATCAGAAGGTAGGCGCTTCGGGCTCGGGAATCGGCAGCTCACCGACCGGATCGGTTCCCTGCGAAAGGACATCGATCGGACCGGACCCGTCGCCGACCGCGTAGCCCGACCGGATGGCGCGAGTGATCCAGCGCTTGGCGAAACCGACCGCCTCTCGCAGCTCGAGGCCGCGCACCAGGGCCGCCGCGATGGCTGTGGCGAGGGCGCATCCCGTTCCTCGTGTGTGGAGGCTCTCCGATCGAGGAGCATGAAGCTCATCATGTCCCTGAGGTGTCGCGAACACGTCGATGGCACTGCCGGGGAGATGGCCACCTTTCACCAGCACGGCGCCAGCACCCAGTGCGAGAAGACTCTCGGCAGCCTCGTGCATGTCGTCGAGCGAGCTGACGGAACGTCCGCACAGCGCCTCCGCTTCGGCCAAGTTCGGCGTCACGAGCGAGCAGCGGGAGATCAGATCACGCTTCAGCCCTTCGATCGCCACCGGATCGAGCAGGAGCCCCCCGGTCGTGCTCACCATCACGGGATCCACGACGACGAAACGCGGGCGCGCCCGCTCGCAAAACCGGGCAACCGCCTCGATCGTGTCACTCGAGGCGAGCATGCCGGTCTTGACGGCGGCCGGATGCAGGTCGCTCTGCACGGTCTCGGCCTGGAGAGTCACGAAGCTCGCGGGCACCGAGAGCTGTCCGGTCACGGCCCGAGTGCTCTGAGCCGTCACTGCGGTGACGACGCAAGCCCCATGAACTCCGAAGGCCGCGCAGGTCCGGAGATCCATCTGAAGACCGGCGCAGCCGGCCGAGTCCGATCCTCCGAAGAGCAGCACCGAGGGGACGATGCCTCGAGGGTCTTGCAGCATCGGATCAGCGCGGCACGTAGAGGGCGGCTTCGGCTTGGTGCTCTCGGCCTTCCCGCAGGAATCGGAGGGCCACGAGATCCCCGGCCGCACGGCGATCGAGAAGCTGCAGCAGATCCTCGGTGACTCGCAGCTCGATCCCGTCGGCGTGGGTCAGGATGTCCCCCCGTCGCAAACCGGGCTCCGCTTCGACGTCGTCGAGAAGCCGCGCTCGGGACGCGGCCGAGTCGTCGACGACACTCCGAATCAACAAGCCGTCGACTCCGAGGTTTTCGAGGCGCTTGAGGATCAGGTTGTTCGTCTCGATGTACACGCCGAGGGTCGGTCGAATCAGCTGCCCTTCTCGAATCAGCTGAGGCACCGCCCAACGCACAGTCGTGACTGGAATGGCGAAGCCGAGCCCCATGTTGCCACCATTCAAAGTGTGGATGGCCGTCGTGATGCCGATGAGCTGTCCCCGGGAGTCGAGTAGAGGGCCTCCCGAGTTGCCCGGATTGATCGCGGCATCCGTTTGGATCACGTCACGAATCTCTCGCTCGAGATACCGCCGTGTCCTCAAATCGACGGCCTTGGTCGGGATCGAGCGACCGACAGCACTGACGACACCGACCGAGAGCGACAGGTCGTACCCGAAGGGGTTCCCGATCGCATAGACCGTCTGCCCGACACGGAGCGCGGCCGAGTCCCCGACCGAGATCGGGAGCAGCAGTTCGGCGGGAGCGTCGATCTTGATGACGGCCAGGTCTTTCTGCCAGTAGCTGCCTCGCAGCTCGGCCTCCCAGAGGGAGCCGTCGGCCAACGTGACCACGATCTGCTCGGCTCGGCTGACCACGTGGTTGTTGGTGACGATGTGCCCGTGGCTGTCCCAGATGAAGCCGGAGCCTTGGGTCGGGAGGTCGTCGGCACCCAGCAGCTCGGGGAGCTCGGGCCTCAGGACGGTGATGTGGACGACCGAGGGTGAGACCCGCTCGAAGATCTCGCTCGCCCGCATCTCGGGGCTCAGCAGCGGGCCATTGGGATGGCCGACCACCGAGTAGGTCGTCGGATCGCCGTATCCGACTCTCGGCTTCTCGGTGACGGCTCGGCCGACGACGCCACCCACGATGAACACGGCCAGCAGGACGAGCACGCGGCTGAGCTTGGCTTGCTTGCTGGGCATGGGAAGTCTCTCTGTCTCGACGAGTCGGCCTGGGGGGATCCATCGCCGGTTCTGCCAGCGTTCGGTGCCTTTACTTGCCAATCCCTGTGAAGAACCTTCGAGCGGCGCGACTCTTTCAGTGCCCCTTCAGAACGACCAGTGTCAGGTCGTCATCCGGCGACGGCGGCTCTCCCGAGAATGTCTGTACCTCGGCGACGACGTGCCGGATCAGCTCCGACGGGGACTCCTGAGCATGGCGACGGAGGGAAGCGATCAGCCTCTCCTTGCCGAACAGGGTCTCGCCATCGGTGGCTCGCGCTTCACAGAGCCCGTCCGTGTAGAAGAGCAATGTATCTCCGGAGCCGACTGGAATCTCATCGCTGCACAGGTAGGCCGCCTCGGCGATCATGCCCAGAGCCGGCCCGGTGTTGTCCAAGCTGAGTAGCGAGCCGTCGGCCCGAAGAAGGAGCCCGGGGGTCTGTCCCGCGCTCCCGTATCGATAGGTCCCTTGGCTGGGATCGAGGATTCCGAATTGCAGTGAGACGAAGCCTTCGCCTTTGAGGTCGAGGTTGAGAAACGCGTTGATGTAGGAGAGCACCTGCTCGATGTTCTCCGAGGCGAGAATCTGTGAGCGAAGGAGGGCGCGGGTCTCGGACATCATCAAGGCGGCCCCGACGCCATGACCGGACACGTCACCCAAGGCGATGCCAAAGCGTCCGTCCGGGAGCGGGATGAAGTCGTAGAAGTCCCCGCTCGCCTCTTCACACGGGATGCTCCAACCGGCGACCGCAAAGCCGGGGATGCTCTCGGGGTTCGGGGGGAGCAGTCGCCGCTGAATGTCACGGGCGACGCCGATGGCCGCAGCCAGGCGCTCCTTGACGATCGCTTGCTCGAGCAGGCGGGCGGTCTCGAGGGCAATGCTGAGCTGGCTGGCCAACGCCGAGAAGAACGCGAGGTCGGCCTCGGAGAACTCGCGGACGCCCGCACGGCTGTCCACGTAGATGGCGCCCAGCAGACGCTCCTTCACCTCGAGAGGCACGCACATCACGGTCTGCAGCTTGAGATCGAAGACCGACTGCCCGACCTCGAGCGCCTCCTCATCGCTGTTCACGATGGTACAGATCGGGCGCTTCTCGGCGAGCACGCGGTTGACGATCGAGCTGGAGAAACGGATCGCGCCTCCGATGTCCTTGCTGCCCTTCTCCCGACTCACTCGAATCTCGGGCTTTTCGTCACTTCCGTCGTCGGGAAGCAGCATCAGCAAGCCGCGCTCGGCCTTGGTGACCTGAATCGACTTGTCGACGATCGATACCAGCACCTCGTGCAGATCGATGGTCGACCCGACATCAGCGATCGCTTCCAGTAGATTCCGAACGTTCTCACTGTCCTTGTTGAGATCGCCCGTCAGGAAGGTCGCCTGATCAGCCTCGGGTTGAGGAGTGTCGCCAGTTTTCTTGCGGCTGAAAAAACTCATCCCGCCATGCCTCGCGGTTCGTTCGCGGGGTCGCGGCCGGGCCTCCTCGTCCCGACAGTCCTTCGCCCCGGACGCCTGCGTGCCGATTATAGACATGCGTCGAAGCCACTCGACAGGGAAATCCTTTCTCCAGCGGTCGGTTACGTCGATCGAGGCTCTGCGCTGCCTGGTTCGGTCCAGCGATGCCTCTCTCCCCGCTCCACCTTCAGGGTCTGCACTTCCTCTGCCGATAGTCGGAGACGTTCGGAGGTGGCGTCCGCCTGTACGGAGCTGGTTCGCGTGGCGTACCGAGGTTCGAGCTCGGCACCGCGGAAGGCAGGGAGATCGGCAGTTGAAAGTCCTCTTGGCGGACGACGACCCGCTCGCTCGCGAGCTCGTGAGGAGGACCCTGGCGAAGGCCGGCTACGAGATCGAGAGCGTCTCGGACGGCGACCAAGCCTGGATCGCATTGGAGCGAGGCGGCTCCTCGATTGCGATCCTGGACTGGGTCATGCCCGGCTTGGACGGGATCGAGATTTGTCGCCGTCTGCAGCAGTCCGAGGGCCCGCTGATCTACGTCATCCTGCTGACGAGTCGCTCCGCCAGGCAGGATCTGCTGGATGGGCTGGCGGCGGGGGCGAGCGACTACCTGACCAAGCCGTTCGATCCGGTGGAGCTGATCGCGCGAGTGCGAGTGGGCGAGCGATTGGCGCGGATGCGAGATCAGCTGGTGACTCACAGCCACAACCAGAAGCTCGAGTCGATTGGGCGAATGGCGGCGGGCATCGCGCACGAGATCAACACGCCGATCCAATACATTGGCGACAACAATCGGTTCCTCAGGGACGCCTTCGAGGATCTGGGGCGATTGATCGAGACCTATCGCGGCCTGCTCACTCGAACGCAAGAGGTGCTGGCGGGAACCGAAGAGCTCAACCGAGTACTCGCCGCGACCGAGGAGGCCGACCTGGACTTCCTGTCCGAGGAGATCCCGAACGCGATCGAGCAGTCCTTGGACGGCATTCGAAGAGTCTCCGAGATCGTGTCGGCGATGAAGCAGTTCTCGCACCCGGGGACGGAGGATCGAACTCCGGCCGACGTGAACCAGCTCGTCTCGAATGCAATTGCGGTCTCTCGGAACGAATGGAAGTACGTCGCGGACGTCGAGAGCCAGCTCGATCCGAATGTCGGCATGGTGCCCTGCTTTCCCGGCGAGCTGAGTCAGGTCGTCCTGAACCTGATCGTGAATGCGAGCCACGCAATCGAGGAGGTGATCGATCGTGGGAAAGGAGAGCGCGGGCGAATCGACATTCGAACCGGGCGTACCGACGACCAGGTCGTGGTCGAGATTCAAGACACGGGCGGCGGCATCCCCGAGTCGATTCGCGAGAACATCTTCGACCCCTTCTTCACGACCAAGGAAGTCGGCCGTGGCACCGGCCAGGGTCTGGCGATCTCCCGGTCGGTCCTGAAAAAGCACGGCGGCGAAATGGAGTTCGACTCGGAGGTCGGCGTGGGCACGACATTTCGCCTCCGGATCCCCCTCGAGGTAGAGGACGAATCATGAAGCGGATCCTGTTCGTCGACGATGAGCCGAACGTGCTCGCGGCACTCCGACGGGGCCTCCGCTCGGAGCGCGCCGAGTGGGAGCTCCACTTTGCAGCCAGCGCCGAGGAAGCCCTGCTGATCTTGGCCGATCAAAGCCTCGACGTCATCGTGACCGATATGCGCATGCCCGGCATGGACGGCGCCGAGCTCCTGACGCGAGTGTCCCAAGATCATCCGGGTCTCGTGCGAATCGCGCTGTCCGGGCAGTCGGACGAGGAGATCCTGCTCAAGTCCGCCGCCCCCACGCATCAATTCCTCACCAAGCCGTGTGCGGCCCACGAGGTCCTCCAGACGATCTCTCGAGCCTGTGCGCTTCGGGACCTCCTGAGCGGAGACGAGCTCAAGAGCCTGGTCGGACGGATCGGATCCCTGCCGATCCTGCCTGAGATCTACACCCGTCTCCAAGAAGCCGTTCGCGACCCGTCTCGGTCCGTGGAGGACGTCGGAGCCATCGTGAGCAGCGACATCGGTCTGAGCACGAAGATCTTGCAGATCGTCAACTCCGCCTTCTTCGGATTGCGGCAGAAGGTCTCCTCTCCAGCTCAGGCGACGTGCCTGCTCGGCCTCGACATCGTCAAGGCGCTGGTGCTCACGGCCGCGATCTTCGACGGGGCGGAGGTCGACGAGTGCTCGGGCATCGACCTCGACGAGCTCTGGCGCCAGAGCAACGCGTGTGCAGCACTGGCCCGTCGCATCGCGCGTCTCGAGACCGACGATCGACACTGCGCCGATGAAGCCTACCTGGCGGGTCTGCTTCACGAAGTCGGACGCCTCGTCTTGGCGAGTAGCCTGCCCGAGAGAGTGCAGCGAGCGGTCGAGGCTTGTGGTCAAGAGCGATGGCGCTTGGACGAGTGCGAGCGAGCCGAGTTCGGCTCGGGCCACGCCGAGGTCGGTGCTTACCTCCTCGGCCTCTGGGGAATGGCCGACCCCATCGTGGAGGCGATCGCCTTTCACGAGCGTCCCGATGACTGCCAATCCGAGGGATTCGATGTACTGACCGCGGTGCATGCGGCCCACCTGCTCCTTCAAGAGCCCGAGGCTCCGCCCCTCGAGGAGCGCTCGGCCGAGCATCTCGATCGGATCGGCTGCCAAGGGCGCGTGGGTGTCTGGCGCAACGAGCGCGATTCGATGAATCAGGCGAAGAACGATTGAAAACGCGAAGAGCAAGGACTCCCAGGCATGAGCACCGCCATCCTCCTCGTCGATGACGAGCCCAACGTCGTCTCCGCCCTCAAGCGTGCGCTTCACAAGGAAGGCTTCAAGATCTTTACGGCCAACTCGGGGCAAGAAGGCCTCGAGGTTCTGCGGAGCCGCCTGATCGATGCCGTCATCTCCGACCAGGACATGCCCGGCCTCAAGGGAACCGAGTTCTTGGAGCTGGTTCGGGCCGAGTTTCCCGACACGGCACGCTTCATCCTGACCGGGAAAGCGACCCTCGAGGTGGCAATGAGTGCCATCAACTCGGGCGAGATCTTTCGCTTCTTCACCAAGCCGTGCAGCCACATCGAAGTGGCCGCCGCGATCCGACAGGCCTTGGATCAACGGGACCTGCTGACGGTCACCAAGCGACTGGTACGCACTCTGCATCGACAGACCTCGATGCTCGAAGCCATCGAGGACGAAGAGCCCGGGATCACCCAGATGGGCGTCGCTGCAGCGATGGCGGCTCGCTCCCACGAGCTCCCGACCGAGTGGAGCGATCTCAAGTCCGTGATCGAGACCGTGATTCGGCGCGCGGAGGACGTCACCTCCGGGCGCGGACCTGGCGAGCCACGCCCTTCGGGGCCGACCCCGTCGGCCTGAGGGATCGAATCGGACTCATCGCCCCTTGCTCGGGCGAGCGGCGCCTTCGCTCTCCTCCACGGGTGCGATCTCTCGCCGGAATCGGCGCTGGATCCGCAAGAGCAGCAGAATCGCCACGGTCGACAAGCCGATCGTAAGCCCCCACCAGGGTCCACGCGGTCCTGCCGTCGAGCGAAACGCCAGCCACCAGCCGGCCGGGAGGCCCAGGCCCCAAAAGCCGATCAGCGCGATCGTTGCCGGGACCCGGGCATCCGCGGTTCCCCGCAGCACGCCTGCCGAAACGACCTGCAGACCGTCGAACACCTGGAAGATGGCGGCGATGGGCAGGAGCGTCGCGGCCAGTGCGATCACGCGAGGCTCGTCGGGAGCGTAGAGCCGTGCCAGAGGCTCGGGGAACAGCGCGAACATCGCCGCCGCCAGCATCATGAAGCTCGCCCCGATGCAGAGGCTTGCGGTAGCACCACGACGCGCCGCGAGCTGATCGCGACGACCGATCGCGTTCCCGACCCGGGTCGTCGCCGCCGCCGAGATGCCGAGTGGAATCATGAAGGTCAGGCTGGAGAGATTGATTGCGATCTGATGGCCTGCCAGAGCCGTCGTGCCGAGATGACCCATCATGATCGTCGCGGCGGAGAACCCCCAGTACTCCAAGCCGATGTGCAGCCCCATCGGGATGCCGATCCGCAGCACGTCGAGGAATCGCCTCAGCTCGAGGATGCTTCGGGACCACTGTCCGTAGACCTCACGCACGCCGATGCGGGCTGCGGCCTCGAGAAACACGAACAGCGAGATGCGGCTGGCCGAGGTCGCCCACCCCGCACCCACGCCTCCCAGTGGCTCGAAGCCGAGGTTCCCGAACACGAACACCCAGTTGGCGAGCACGTTGATGCCATTGGCCAGAAAGACGGCCCACACGACCGGCCGCACGTGGCTCATGGCGAGAAGCGACTGACGAGTCACCGAGAACAGCAGGAGCGGACAGATCCCCAGGACGTTCGCGCGCACGTAGGCGGCCGTCTTCGAGATGATCTCCGGATCCTGATTCAGCAAGTGCAGCAGCGGCTCGGGAAAGAGGAGCACGCCCATCAAGGGAACCGAGAGGAGCATCGCCAGCACCCAGCCGCGCTGTCGCCAACGTCGGACTCGCTCCAGGTCACCCGCACCGGCCGCCTGGGAGAGGAACGGGTCGAGACCCATCAAGACGCCTTGGATGGGAACGACGCAGCTCATCATGATCGCGACGCCGAGGCCGACCGCCGCGAGGTCGGTCTCCGAGACCCGGCCGACCATCATCGTGTCGACGAATCCCATCAGCATCATGCCGAGCTGGGAGACGGCGAACGGCACGGCCAGCCGACAGACGGAGCCGATCTCGGCTCGTAAAGTGATCACCCCGGAGCTCACGGGCCAGTCCTGAAGAATCCTCCTGAGGGACGTGATCTCAGCGGAGGATCTCGACCCGGGCCGACTCGGTGATCCCTGACCACCGACCGCGCTGATCTTCCCAGCGCAGGGCGAAGAAGTACACACCGGGCTCCAGATCGATCGCGAGCTCGACGCGCTCGGTCTGTCCAGGAGCAGCCGGTGTCGGGGGCTCGAAGCGATTGGGAAGCGACCAGAAGGGTACCGAGTCCGAGCGGTCGCGCATCCGCAGGAAGGGGACGATCGGAGCGCTCGCGAGCTTCAATTGATAACGAGCGGCCGGTCTTTCGGCCGCATCCCGGGGCGCGGTCCAGGTGAGGGTCACTCCGGCCGCTCCTCGTTCGGCCTTCAGGTCCTCGACGATCCGTGGCAAGCGCTCGAGATCGGGGCGCTTCCGGATCACCTCGTATCGTGACCGCTCGACCAAGGCGGCTTGAAACCAATCGACGAGGATGGCCGGCTCCTGACTTTGCCAGTCCCGGAACAGTCGCGGAAGTGCCGCGATCAATCGATCGCGGAAGCGTACCTGGCTCGTGATTCGGAAGGCACCCACCAGTCCGGGAAGAAGCCACTCCTCTCGGGGCAGGCCACGGTAATGCGGGGGGCTGGGCTCGCGGGTCAGCGACTCCACTCGAAAGGCGCCCTGCCCTCGACAGGCCTGGGGCGCCCAGGCCTCCTCGACCCAAAACGACGCGAGGCCTTCGATCATGTCGCGAATGTCGTCGTCGCCAGTCAATCGATGAATCAGCACCAGACCTCTCGCCAGGACGCCCGCGCCCCAGTTCTCGGTGACCGGCTGCTCGACTCCCCCCAGGTGATCGGCACCTTGCACTTCTCCGAAGAAACCCAGCCGGGGATCTTGATGTCGACGGGCTCGTTCGGCCACGCGCTTGGCACCTTCGAGGTAGGCGTCGTTGCCCGTCGCCTGATACGCGAAGCCGAGCGCACGCAGCAGCCAACCAGACCGGCGCGGATCAAATGGCAGGTTGGCGGGTATTGGATCGGGCCGCGCTTCCCATCGGGTCAACAGCTGCTCCCCGATCTCTTCGACCGCCTCGAGCGAAGCGCGCTCTCCCGTCAGCCACCAATGCTGCACCAGGTGCTCGACCTCTTCCAGATCCGCGCCAAAGGCAACGTTCCCGTAGTAGGGCTGCTGAGAGGTCGGCAGATTCTCTTGGAGATCCGCCAGCTCGCGCGACAGCTTGTCCCGGCCGAAGCGCTTTCCGAGCGCGCCTCCGATCACGGGCTCGGCGTCCGATGCCAGATCGGCAGCTCGGAAGCCGGCGAGATGGAACGGACGCAGGTCGCGAGTGTGCCGAGCGCGAAGCGCCGCCAGCTCGAAGAAGGCCGGGCTGGCCGTCTGGAGCCAGGCACCGAACAAGGGAAACCGAGGTCGTAAGTCGTTCCGATCACTTCGGCCGAGAGGATCGGTCGCAGCGTGGTGCTGCCAACCCGAGCCTCGCGGCAGCTCTTGCCTTTGGCGATGAGCGGCGAGGAGTCGGCCAGCGAACCGTATCGGTCCGTCCTTGGTGCCATCGGGAACCGCGGACAGGTCACCGAGGTCTCCCCAAGCTCGAGATGCAACGATGGTCTCGATACTCGGAAGCCCCCTCACCTGGCGCTCCAATGGTTCGAAGCGTGCCGCCTGCGACTGGAATTGCCTGGAGAGGTCACCTTGGCGCTCGAAGAAGTCGAACCAGACCTCGTGCGTCTTCTGCGTTTGATCCTCGAGCGTGTGCATTCGCTCGTCGTCGCCCCAATCCGGCCAAAGCCCAATCTCGAGACGACCTCGGGCACCCCAGCCCAGCATCTTGGGATGGTTCTGCCACAGATCGCGAATGCCGGTGCCAAAGCCGAAACGCTTGCCCGCGGCGAGCACCGCTCCCCGTGCGGTCGTTCCCCGATGAACCACCCTGGGCCGACCTGCGAGCTTCGCGATGATGTTGCCCGATTTCGTAGTCGGACCCGACGCCTTGGGCTTCTTCTTGCTGTCGCCGAAGGGTGGATACTGGAAGAGTGCCACGGCGTTGGGGGATGCGGCGAGCGCGAGGGTCGCCGGTGTCAAGAGACCTTGATACTTATGGGAAGCAAAGTAGTAGTCGAGCCCATCGAAGCCGAGGCTTCCCGGGATCACCATCTGATAGGAACGAAACGGAACGGCACCCCAGGGTTCTTCGAGGCGAGCGTTCTTCAGCGTCCACTCGAGGCGCACGATCGAGTTTCCGCGGGTGAAATGAAAGCGCGCCACGAAGTCGAGGAGCTCTTCGAAGCCACCACTCTCGATCGGTCGATGCACTCCCGTGACCTTCACGATGGCATGCAGGGGACCCGAGCGCTCGATGACGATGTCTTCGGCACTGGCCCGATAGACCCGGCCCCGAGCATCGTGAAGCGTGACGCCGCCTTCCGGGGATCCGAGAATCACCCGCTCGTTCTCCGGCGTATCCCCGTCCCGGTTCGCATCCAGACGAACCTCGGCAAAGGGCAAGAGCTCGCCCGGCTTCAAGGTCACCTCGATCGCCCCGGTGTCGATCACGAGGTCGGAGCCCTCTCGGGTGAGCGTGAGCTCGCCTTCGAGTGCCAGGGGCGGCTCGAGATCGTCTGCGGTCCGCTCCATCAATCTCACGGTCGTTTCGCCGCCGCGCACCAGCTGAACCGGGAACTCGAGCCCCAGCCACGCAATGGAGTCGTCGAGATGCCACCACCGCCCCAGAGGCTCGAGCTGGGCCGGGATCTGACGCCCATCGGCGTTGCGAACGATCAGATTCTCGGTCGAGAACAGACGTCCCGGAGGGAGCGGCACCGAAGCCCAGGCGAGGTCGCCGTCACGATCCACGATCTCGGGCTCTTGGACGCGGAGCGAGATGTCGAGGGGGGCCGAGGTCGTCTGCGCTTCGAGACCGGTAGCTCCCGTGAACACGGCAACCCAGATCGCTCCAGCGACTGGAACGATCCGCCGAGCCCAAGCATTCAACATGTCACCCTCGAGCGTTGGAAAGCGGTTTCAGCATGACTGAGGCCTCTGCTCCTTCTTCGAGGAGACGATGGGTGAAGGTCAAGAGCTCATCGGCCGAGACCACGGCGGCCGCGTCCAGAAAACGTTCGGTCGCCTCGAGACCGAGACCGAGCCGAATCCCGTCGAGAGTCTGTCGATGGGCCGAGGCAATGGTCTCGCTTCGCGCGAGCCAAGCTGTCGTGACGAGTCCCCGTGCCGGCTCGACCTCGGAGGACTCCAGGGGCCTGGCCAGCAGCTCCCGGATCTCGGCCCGCAGACGTGCCTCACAAGCCTCGAGCTGCTCGGGATCGACGTCGGCGAGGATCTCGAGCACTCCAGCTCCGCGGAGGGCATGCCAACGGCTCTCGACCCGGCGAATCTCCGGATGTCGCCTGAGGAGATAGCCCAGGCGCGCCGGAACGGAAGCCCCGAGACACTGAGCCAGCAACACACCTCGAACGTGCCCCTCCGCCCGGCCGACGATGCAGGAAAAGGCGAGTCCCACGACTCCAGAGTCGGCCGGCTCGTCGAGAGGAACGACACGCGACGGCGCCGAGCGAAGGCGAGGTGCTTCGAGGACGATCGGCTCACCGATCGGAACATGCCGGAAGGCCGTCTCGAGCTCTTCGAGCGCTCGCTCCAGATCTTCGCCCGTCCTCAAGAGCACCTGGATGTTGTCTCGCTGATAGGCTCGCTCGTAATGATCGCGCACGTCCTCGAGCCCGATCGATGCGATCGAGCTCGCTGTCCCTTCGACCGGGACACCGAAACCCGGCTCGGAGCCATAGAGTGAGCGAGCGAGCTCACGACGGGCACGCCGCCACCGATCGTCTCCCAAGCGCTCGATCCGACTGACCTGAACCTGTTTCACGAGCTCGAGCTCGGACTCGACGAGGCTCGGCTCCACGATCCCGCCGGCCAGAAGAGCCGTTAGCTCTCGACGCCGATCGACTGCTCCCACGATCTGAAAAGCGATGCCATCCGGATAGGCGACCACCTCGAGCTCGGCACCCAGCTGCTCCTTCTGCTCTCGAAACGCGGCGGAGCTCTCGCCGCGTCGTCCTCGCATGCACAGCTCGGCCGTCACGTTCGCCAGACCAGACTTGCCGCGCGGGTCGAGGCTGCCTCCCCCGCCGACCAAAATCCCGAGCGCGCATTCGGACGTCGAGCGACCTTGGCGGACGAGGAGGGTGAGACCGCCGGCTCCGCGCTCCCGATGCTGCGTCTCGCTGCGGTTCGCTCCCCAATCGAGGGTGACTTCACCCAGCTGTTGAGGAAGCAGCGCGCCAAAGACTCGCCTTCGGTTGAGGGCTAGTCCGCTGGCCGCGACCGCAATGCGATCCGCGTCGACCGATCGAAAGGTCGCTGCATCCGCGCCTCCGACGGCGAGGGTCCGAGCCAGCGCCGAGGCCACGTCACGCCCATGTCGCAGCCCGGATCCCAGCTGCCGTTGCACTCGCTCCCGGGCCCGATCGATCTCATCCGAGGCGAGCATCACCTGCGAGACCTTCCCCAAGTGCTCCTCGAAGGTGCTCCGCAAGCGTGCCAGGTTTCGCCCTTCGAAGGGAACGGATAGCTGCCACCACGATGCGTCGCGGTGGACCTCGCGTGACCACTCGATGGGCTCGAGTGCACCGGGTGCACGGGCGAGGGCGCGGCGGAGTCGACCGCGCGAGCGTTCCATGAGGATCTCCAGCAGAATGTCGATCGCCGCCGCTTCGGCGCTGAGCGAGCCGGGAAGCGCTTGAAGTGCGATCCAGATGGGGCTCGGATGGCCTCCGATCTCGAGCACCGGGTCACTGGGCGGCCTAGCTGGCGGAGTGGATCCCAGCGTCGGTACGGTGACGGTCACGTCCGGTCGATCCCAAGCCGTGAGATGGCTCTCGACCTCTTCGGTGACGGCACCGACGAGAGCGAGAAAGACGCTCGAACGCTGGTAGGTCCGCCTGTAGAAGCGCTCGAGCATGACGGCCGAGGCGGAGCGAAGATCGACGAGGCCTCCGAGCGGATCGGCCCCGTACCCCTCGTCTCCGTAGAGCTCTCGGCGAAGCCTGGCGGCCAGCCCCTGATCTCGCCCCAGGGACTCGCGGCAAGCGTGCAAGCCCTGCGCTCGCTCTTCCTCGAGCCGCTCCGCTTCGGGCGGTGAGAACTCGAAGATCGCACGGCGGAGCGTATCCAAGACCATCGGCAGGGAGGCACTCGGAGTCGCGATCTCGAAGTAGGCGGCGTCGGCTTCCCAATGGAGGCGGCAGCCTGCCCCGACGGCGGCCAGGTGCTGGCGGACCTCCTGACCCTCCCAGGTCTGACGAAGAACGAGGCGCGGTACCAAGTGGGCGGCGCCCCGCTCGTCGACCAGTTCGCAGCGTGCGCCGGCGCGCACGCCGACGACGAGGCTGACCAGGGGCACGGTGTCCCGGTAGACGACTGAGTACTCCAGCCCACCTTCGAGCTGGGCGTCGCGAACCGGCCCTTGGCTCTCGACGGTCGCCCGGACCGCCGCGGCCGAATAGCTCGCCGCGAGCCGCTTCTTCATGAACGCCTCGCTCTCTGGATGCGACGCCGGGGCAACGTCGAGTCGAGACACGGGAAGCTCAAGGGACGACCCGTCTCCTGAGTGAGATCACGAGCGAACGGGCGGCTTCTCGAGGGCTTCTTGGGTCGTTGCCCGAGGCGCCACCGAAGCGGTCCCGTTGTCTGGCCGTCCGGAGTCCGAGCTTTGCCGTCCCGGCACGCCGGCGTATCGAAGCACCGATTGGACGGAGCGGGCTCGCTCCTGCATGCTCTCTTGACCGATGTGCACGTAGTCGAGGTCGTGGAGCTCGAGGATGAACTTGACCATGGCATCGATTTGGATCACCTCTTGGAGGCTCACGCCTGCTCGCACGCCGTCGTCCCGGAGTGTCGACTGCGAAGGCCTCACGAAGAAGATGATCTGATGTCGGAGCGACTCGAAGTACTCCCGGTAAGCCGGCAATGCTTCGATCTTCCGAATGACGAGCGTGTGGTGGGCCGCGTAGGCGAGGTTGCAGAATCCTCGGTCTGCGACGAAGGCGGCGCTCGACTTCTCGGTCTGGATCTGACGCAAGAAAACCTGCGTCTGAAAGTCGGCGATCCGATCCAGCTCGACCCGCATCCGGTCCAAGGGGATCTCGACCTCGGCGAGCACTTGTCGTGCGACCTCGGTGATGAAGGGCCGCTCCAGGAGCTCGGCACACCAACGGGCGAGCGTCGTCTTGCCGACTGAGTGGCTTCCGACGAAGTAGATGTTGGGCGTGGTCTTGGCGAATGAGGCCATCGTCACCTTCCTGGAGCTCGAGCCTTGGGGAGAGGCGACAAGTTATCACGCCTCGCCGGCGAGGCCAACGAGATCCTGTCGCGGACGACGGTCGAGGGTCAGGGTACCGTGATGACGAGCGGACCGGTGGTCGAATGGAGCTGCGCCGTGACGACGTTGAGAGTGACCGCCGCGCCGAAGATCGTCTGCCCCGCCGCAACCGCAGGCACGATCAACGGTGCCGTGATCGCTTCCCCATTGCTTCCGACGGTCGCCGAGAAGTAGGCACCTAGCCCGAGAGCGCTCTGGGTCCACGCGTCTGGCGTCAAGGGAACGCGCAGACCGGCTTCTCCCGGCAGGTTCCACGGACTTTGTCCCGTGGTCGAGATGAGCACCAATGCCAGGTCACCGGAATCTCTGACGGCCTGACGGACTCGGAACCGAATCGGCGAGCCGACCTTGATGTCACCGAGGGTCGTCACCTCGATCCCATCGCGCACGAAGACGTCGAAGGTCCCATTGGAGTCGCCATCGGACAGCTCGTGGGCGTCGCTGGTGAAGCCGATGTCGCGCCCGTCGCCCGAGATGCTGGGGAAGTACGACGTGCCCGAGACCTCGTTGTCGAGCCAATCGAGGCTGGCACGACGAGTGGCTCCCAGGAGGCGATCCCGCACGAAGATGTCGGATGCCTCATTGAGGTCGAGGGGGATGAGGTTGCGCGCGCGGCTGGCGAAGGTGACATAGCGCGCGTCGTCCGAGACGTCGGGAAACTCGGAAGGTCCATCGCCGTCGGCTCCTCCGACTCCGACGCTGATGCGCTCCGTCGTTCGCGTCAGGCGATCGAAGAGGAACACGTCCCAGTTGTCATTGGTGTCGTTGGGAACGAGATTGCTGGCCAGGCTGTGGTAGACGACGACATTGCCGTCGGCGGAGATGGAAGGAGACGAGCTGCGCTCGTTGGCGGCAGCGCCCGTGTGGCCGACGCTGATGCGCTCGATGGCGCTCGTGTCCTGATCGTAGACGAAGATGTCCTCGAAGCCGTTGGTGTCGCTCGAGACCAGATTGCTCGCCAAGCTCGCGAAGGCGATCGAGCGTCCCGAATCCGAGATCGCCGCCTGCCGGCTGCTGAGGTTCGTCTGTCCTCCGTTCACGGCGACTGTGATCCTCGACTGCCACCGAGTCTGTCGATCATAGAGAAAGATGTCGGCGAAGCCGTTCGTGTCGCCGGGAACGAGATTGCTCGCAAAGCTCTGGAAAGCCACCCAGCGTCCATCTCCTGAGATCGACGGGAGCTCGCTCTTGTTGTTGGCCGTCTCACCGGGCCAGGATCGGCTCACGCAGTAGGTCTGACGATAGACCCGGTCATGCACGAAGACGTCGGTCCAACCGTTGTGGTCCTCGAAGACCAGATTCCACGACGAGCTCTCGAAGGCGATGTAGCGTCCCAACGTCGAGAGGCTAGGGTGACGGCTGGTGCCGTTGCCGGGCAATCCGTTGTAGCCGATGCTCACCAACTCCGTCGCTCCCGTCCGACGCGAGTGGACGAAGACATCGAAGGTCGCGTTTCGATCGCCCTCGGCCAGATTGGTCGCAGCGCTCTCGAACGCCACATACCGGCCGTCCTGACTCAAGCTGATTCCCCGGCCTCCCCCGCTCGGCCCATTGGCGGGATCGCCGCTCGTGTTCACGCTCACTCGCTCCACGGTCTGGCCGAACGCGGTGATCGAGAGGCAGAACGATAGCAAGAAAGTGAGTCGCCAGGTCATCGGGAGGCCACCTCTTGAGGGGGGCTACCGTCGCGGAAGGCGCTGGAGGAATTCGAGCGATCGGTGGCAATGCGGGTTGACTGGGCAGTTCTTGGGTTCCCAGCAGTCTAGGAAGTCCTGCCGAGCAGCGCAAGGCTCTTCAATTCGCGGATTTGCGAGCTGGCGGCCTTTCAGAGGTCGACGACTCTCACCCGGCTCGGCTCTCTTGGAATCCGCTCCCGCTCAAGTCCCAAATCTTCGCCTACCGAAACAACCTACGGCAGCCCTCGCCCGCACTCCCCCGGAGCAGGCGTCGGCGGCAAACCCGATCGGCAAACCTTTGCGAGCATCCGGATGGTCAGGCGCCTCTCACGATCTCGAACTCCAAGTGCCCGGGACTCGTTTGGTCCACAAGGCGCTGCCCTCCCGGATCGGAGGCTCGCTCCGTGACGGTTGAGAACCCGACGAGCCGAGCCCAGGAAATCGTCGAGAACCTCGAAGATATCCGGACTCTCCCCGACGTCGCCATCCGGGTCAGCCAGCTCGCGTCTCAAGAGAACGCCGAGGTGCGACGAATCGAGGAGCTCGTCCGAATGGACCCGGTTCTGGTCAGCCGGGTACTCCGGATGGTCAACAGCGCTTACTTCGGCCTGCGCAACCCGGTCGAGAGCATCTCGAAGGCAATCATCTTCATCGGTCTGAAGAACCTGCGCAATCTCGTCGTCGTCGACTCGCTTCGAGGCTTCTTCGTCGAAGAAGACGACGACCCGCACTTCTCACGCCGTCGCCTCTGGCGCCACGGGGTCGCTGTCGGCATGAGCGCCCAGCTGATTGCGTCTCGGCTCTACGGCTCGCCCGGAGAGGACGCCTTCCTCGGCGGGATGCTCCACGACATCGGCTTGATGGTCGAGGACCAGGCGGTCCCCGATCTCTTGCGGCAGTCGGTCGGTCGCTACGCCGTCGACGAGAACCAGACTTTGCAGCAGTGCGAGAACGACATCATCGGCACCAACCACGCTCTGGTCGGAGAGTGCATCGCCGAGCGCTGGGGCTTTCCCGAGGAGATTCGCGACGCGCTCGCCTCCCATCACGACGTGCTGCGCGACTGGAGCACGTTGGCCGGTCTCGGTGCCCAGGTCCAGATCGCCGAGTACGTCGCCGACGTGGCCGGGTATCCCCTAGTCGAAGGCCGGATCGACCTCCCGTCCGGGATCGTCGAGTCCCACATCTACGAGCGACAAGAGGACTATCAGATCTTGGTCGACGACCTCCACGGCCAGATCGATCGGGCCACGGCCATCTACGAGGAGCGTGGAGAGTGACGGGACGGCGCATCAAGCTCCTGGCTCAGATCGACACCGGGCGTCAACAGATCGAAGAGATCGTGGCGGGCCTCGATCGACTGCTGCCCGGGTTTCAGGTTCGCTTCGTTCCGGCGGCAAAGACACAGGCTTCCGGGGAGTGTGAGACGCTCTCCTCGCTCATGGAGGAAGCACGGACCCAACCTGGAGTCACGCTTTGGCGTCAGACTCCGGGCGGCTTGCAATTCACGGTCTTCGACGCCACCAGCGACATCTTCCTGGTCGTCTCCCAGAAGGAGGCCCAGGCCGAAGCGACTCCGCCGATGGCGCCCGAGATCGTCCAGCGATTGCTGGAGCTCGAGCTGCAGCGACTCCATGCCCTTCATCGCAATCGGCGGCTGGAAACGCGAGCTCGGCAGCTCGAGCGGCAGGTCGAGGTGCTCGGACTTCAGCACGAGAACAGCATCGAGTCGAACTATCGGTATCACGACGAGCTTCGCCAGGCACGGGAGAGCTACGCCCGACAGCTGGAGCAGGAGGTCGAGCGCCGGACCGCCGAGCTTCGTAAGGCAAACCGAGAGCTGGAAGGGGCCCTCGAGCTGAAGGGCCAATTCCTCGCCAGCGTGAGCCACGAGCTTCGCACGCCCATGAACGCCGTAATCGGAATGACGGAGCTTCTGCTCCAGACGCCTCTTCAGCCCGAGCAACGGGAGTACGCGACTCATGTGCGCGCTTCGGGTGAGGCGCTCCTCGATCTCATCAACGACATTCTCGATCTCTCCAAGATCGAAGCGGGCAAGATCGAGCTGCAACCGACCGAGTTCGGTCTGCGCGAGATGGTCGCCGAGGTGATGAAGATCTTGGCGACCCGAGAGCTGGCCGAGGATCTCGAGCTCTCGTGGTTCATCGAGCCGGACGTTCCCGACCGGGTCATCGGGGACATGGGTCGCGTGCGCCAGATCCTGTTCAACCTAGGCTCGAACGCGATCAAGTTCACCCAGAAGGGAGAGGTGCGGCTCAACGTCGAGGTCGAGCCGTCCGATCCGCGCCAGCTTCGCTTCACGGTCACGGACACTGGGATCGGGATTCCCAAGAGCAAGCACGGCGTCATCTTCGAAGCCTTCGTCCAAGCCGATGGCTCGACCACTCGACAGTATGGTGGAACCGGCCTCGGACTCGCGATCTGCTCGCAGCTCGTCGAGCTCATGAACGGGCGCATCTGGGTCGACAGCGAGCCCGGTCACGGAAGTGTCTTTCGATTCAGTGTACAGCTCGGCAAGGTCCCGGGAGACGAACGACACCAGGATGAGCGCACGAGAGACTTCGCTGGAAAGCGGATCTTGGTCGCCTCCCCCTATGACCTCAACCGCCGCTTCCTGGCGGAAGCGTTGGCCCACTGGCATGTCCCCCACCGGGTCGCGGACACGCTCGAGACCGCGTTGGAGTGGCTCGAGAGCGAGCCCTGGGACCTGGCGATCTTGGACGGGCGGCTGGTCACACACGCCGGCGAGCGGGTCTTGACTCGATTGCCAAACATCGTGCCGACCACCCAAGTCATCTTGCTCGGCCGTCCTCACCAGCGGCGAGCGCTCGAGAGCGACCCGGCGCTCGCCGACGTGATCCACTTGAGCAAGCCCCTGATGCATGAAGAGCTCCTGTCCGCGCTGCTCTCCGTGCACTCCGTCGACTCGGGGTCGCAGAAACGACCCGGAGGCGTGACTCCCGTATCACCGGGGAAGAACACGCCCCAGCCGGTGATGCCTCCCGACTGTCGTCCGTTGCGAATCCTCTTGGCCGAGGACAACGTCATCAACCAGAAGCTGGCCGTCCGCTTGCTCGAGCGAGAAGGACATGAGGTGATCCTCGCCGAACACGGTGGGGAAGTTCTCGAGCTTCTCGAGAACGACGACGCTTTCGACGTCATTCTGATGGACATCCAGATGCCGGTCCTCGATGGCATCGACGCGTGTCACGAGATTCGACTCCGCGAGCGGAAAGGGCTGCTCGCTCCGCAGCTCATCATCGCAGTGACCGCGAACGCGATGCAGGGCGATCGCGAGCGCTGCATCGAAGCCGGGATGAATGATTATCTGTCCAAGCCCATTCGCTCTCGGTCGCTGTCCGAAGCTCTCGGACGCGTGCCCCGCAGCGTACTCCCTTCCACAGAAGATGGAGCCATCATGTCCGAGTCCACTCCCCCTCCTTTCGATACCGAGGCGGCCCTCAACCTCGTCGAAGGAGACGAGGAGCTCCTCAAGGAGATCGTCCAGCTCTTCCTGGATCACGCGGCGCAGCTGATTCAGGAAGCCGAGCAAGCGATTGCCGCAAAAGACGCCACGACGCTCCAGCGTGCAGCCCACACTCTGAAGGGGCAGGCGGGGCAGCTGGCCGCGGCTCCGACGGCCGAGGCGGCCTTCCAGCTCGAGCAGATGGGGCGAGCCGGAACGTTCGAAGGTGCCCCCGAGGCCTTCGCACTGCTCCGTGACCGCTTGGCGGTGCTGTCGGCGACGCTCGAGAACTACGTGAGCGGTGGCGTGACACCTCCCCCTCCAGGGCGCCCTCCCGTCGCCTGAATCTCAAGCTCCCATGACCTCGAAGCCCGACGCCAAACGTCGGTTCGACGAGCGAATCTGCTACGATGACCGCTCCGTTGGAACCGAGCCGAAGTCTGGGTTTTCGAGCATCGCATGAATCCCTTGAACCTCCTCGATCCCGAGGCCACGGCGCTGCCTTGGATCGAGTCGCCCTTCTTCGAGTACCTGATTCCCGAGGTCGGTCTGGACTCGGCCGACGAGCCCCTGGTTCGGCAGTTCGCTCGCGACGGATTCGTCATCCTCGACCACGAGATCGAGGAGTTCGATCGCTTGGCGAACGGCATCGTCTCGGACCTGGACGGCACGTACCCGGAGAACCGACGCATCCAGGACGCCTGGATGACCCATCCCGACGTTCGTCGCCTGACCACACCTCCCCGCCTCATGCGATTCCTCGAGGTCTTGTATCGACGGCGCCCGATTCCCTTTCAGACGCTGAACTTCGAGGTCGGGACCCAACAGCCGACCCACAGCGACGTGATCCACTTTCATTCATTTCCTCATCACTTCATGTGTGGCATCTGGATCCCCTTCGAGGACACCGACGCCGACAACGGCCCCCTGCACTACTATCCGGGTAGCCACCGCCTCCCCGACTACGACCTCGAAACGCTGGGTCTCGAGCCTTGCTACGACAACTACCCGCGATACGAAGAGTTCGTGGCCGGCCTCAAACAGGTTCATCGGCTCGAGCTGGTCGAGGCACACGTGCGTCGCGGTCAGGCGATCGTGTGGGCCGCGAATCTCTTCCACGGTGGCACGCCGATCCGGGACCCGAGCCGAACGCGAAAGAGCCAGGTCACCCACTACTACTTCGAGAACTGCGCCTACTACATCCCAATGTTGTCGGCTCCATTTCGAGGTCGCATCTGCCTGCGGGAGGTCATCGACATCGGCACCGGTCTCACGGTGTCGAATCGCTACCGGGGCAAGACGCTGTCCCTCGACGACGCCAGCGATGTCTGGCGCCTGCCTCGGCCTCTCCCCGACTTCGTCCGAGCGGATTGAAATACGCGCTGGTTGAGTCGCCCGCGATCGCCGAGGATAATCGGTTGAGCTTGCCTGCTCCCCCGATCACGGGTCGCCCGAACCCGGCGGCCGGGACCTGCCCTTCTCGCACCTGGAGATCTCGCGCATGTTCTCTGTCTTGATCGCCGTGTTGACGTGCGTCGGCTGGCAAGACGCGACACCGGTCGATTCGGCTCTCGAAGCCTTTGCCGGCGCCCCCGACGAGCTCCAACAATCGATCATTCAAGAGATCGAGCGGAAGATCCAAGAAAGTGAGTCCCCCGAGCTGAAGCGGCTCGTTGATCTCGGCAAAGAGGCCGACCGCAAGCTCAAGCGGGTCGACGCGCCCGAGCCCCACTTCTACGACCCCGCGGTCTATGCTCGGGGCCTCGTCACCCGTAGTTGGGCCGGCGAGGACGATGAGCAGCACCGGTTCTTTCAGACCGTCTTCCAGCCCCTCAAGAACGAGCCCCCCTTCTTCCTCCAGGTGCAATACGACTTCGCGGACGATGTCGGCTGGCACCGAGCAACGGCCCCGTCGGCCCGCGACCGCCTGTGGAACTACCTCAACGGGTACATGCCCGGAGCCGATCTCCTGGTCGCCTACGCTTCAAAGCAGCTCGACTTCGAAAAGCGCTTTGACGTCGCCGCCGATCACTTCGCCCATGCCTACTGCGACCTCGAAGGCGTCGCCTACTCTCGCGTCACGCTCTATGACGCTCTCGCCTCGGGTGAAGGGATCGACATGCCAGACGTCGACGTCATCGCCTACGCCCGGCGCATCCTCAGGGATCGCTCGTACGTCTCCCCCATCCCGGCCAGCGCTCGACGACAGAAGCTCTATGACGAGGTCAAGAAGGGCTTCCTCGAGTACTACCAGCATCGCACTTGGGTCGAAGAGGCGTCCGTTCTCTACCTGAATCCGTGGGCCGAGCTCCGAAGCGAGCACGAGCCGATTCGCGAGCGGCTACTCTATGCCATCGCCCTCGATGAGGGCGACCTCTCCCAGCTTCGCAAACGCTTCCAGAAGGCCGGCAGTCGGGACCGGTTCATCAAGCAGATCGACAAGGCCTACCTCGAAGACGACGGCTACCAGCTCCGAATCTCGGAGCTGCGACAAGACCGGAGTCGAGCCTTGTGGGCCGTCGCGATCGCCGCTCAGGAGGTCCTGCGCGTCCACGGTTTCCTCAAGGACTGAGCGTCAACGAACGTAGAACTCGGCGAGGTAGTAGCGCAGATCCTTCAGCCGCTCGGCAAAGGCTTGGAGCTGGGGAAACTGGCCTTCGAACGCTTCGCTCAGCCGAGTGAGCTGCTGAAGCTGATCGCGACACCGGTTCGAGAGGGCCTCGATGTCATCTTGAAGCTCGTGGGCAGCGGCGCGAGCTCTCAGGACGTTTTCACGCAGCGAGCGATCGCGATCGAAGGTCTCGGTGATCGCTTCCCGATAGGGCTCGGCTTCGGAGTCCAAGCGGATCCCCTTCGAGGTGAAGAGCTCTCGGACTTGAGTCACAAAGCGTTCGGCGGCAGAGGTTTGAATGGCAAGGGCGGAGATCAGCTGATCGATGGTGGGCGAGGAGGGGGTGGTCATGGCAGGCGGGATCCTTGATCGAGGGCAGTCTGTCCATAAGGCTATGTTTTACAGACGTTAAGACTGCTCGAAAGGTTCCCCTCCCAACGGCTCAGGACCGCGACGCCCTCACTGCACGGTGAATCGTCTCGGCGGTGAAATGGAAGGGTAGCTCTTGCTGGCCCGGTCGAATGTGACCGCCGCGATCCAGAAGTTCAGACCGGCGGAGAGCGGGGGGAAGGCCAGTGTCCGGGTCCGCAGGGAGCCCGTCCCGCCGATGTCGCCCGACAGCCCCGTCGAGTAGGTCAGACCCAGCTGAGTACACGTGTCGTAGGTCAATGGGATCCAGCGTCCTGAGCCGTCGGGCAAAGGGAACCCGGCCGTGCCAGAGCAGGAGAGCAGCACCTGGGCGTAGTTTCCGACCTCATCGTGCGCATTCTGCACCACGAAGCGAAACGGCGCCCCCGGGGTCGCCGTGCCCTCGGGGTCGACCCGAAAGCGATCGAGGAAGAAGATGTCGGCCACGCCGTTCGAGTCCGGCACCAGGTTCGTCGCCAGGCTCTCGAATGCCAGGGTGCGCCCACTGGCCGATATCGCCGGGAGGAAGCTCGAGCTGTTGGCTTGGCCGTCACTGGCGTCGAGAGTCACCTGCACGGTTCTTCGTGCGAATCGATCTCGAAGAAAGCAGTCGCGGTCGCGGCTCGTGTCCTCGGGCACCATGTTCGACGCCCAGCTCTCGAAAGCCACGAAGCGTCCATCGTCGGTGACCGACGCCCGCCAGCTCACATGGTCGGGCTCGCCACCCGAGTCCGTCAGAGAGGCCCGCTCGATGCGGTCCAGCGAGCGATCGTAGAGGAAGACATCCAGCACCTGATTGGTGTCCCCCGGAACGAAGTTGCCTCCCGTGCTGTGAAAGACGACGAAGCGGCCATCGCCGGACAGGAATGGCGAGACCGAGTCCGCGAATACTTCGCGGCCCAGGTGATCGACGCTCACGCGTTCGATGGAGCCGGACGCCAGCTCGCAGACGAAGATGTCGAGCACGGAGTTGTCATCACCCGTGACCAAGTTGCCCGCCTCACTCTCGAAGGCCACGTAACGACCGTCTCGAGAAAGGGCGGGCGCATAGCTCCCACCGTCGGATTGGGAACCGGTCGCCGCCATGCTCGCGCGTCGAATCGTGCCCGTCGCCCGATCCGCCACGAAGACGTCGCTTTCGAAGTTCGTGTCGCCGGCAACGAGATCATCCGCCAGGCTTCGAAACGCGACCCAGCGCCCATCTCCGGACACACTGGGCTCGAAGCTGCGCTCGTTGCCCGGTGAGCCGTTGAGTCCCCGACTGACGCACTCGGTCAGCCCGGTCTGGGTATCGTGCACATAGACGTTCGCGTGGCCCCCGGTTCCCGTGACGAGATTCGTCGCCACGCTACTGAAGGCCACGAAGCGTCCGTCTCCGGAGAGAGCCACTCCGTCCACGCAGCTCGAGCAGCTCGGTCCGCTCGCGGCATTCCCGACAGCACCACTCGAAGAGCGACTCACGAGCCGGGTCTCACCCGAATCGCGATCTCGCCAAAACACGTCCTGGGCATCGTTGCCATCATCGGAAACGAGATTGGTCGCTTCCGAGGCGAATGCCGAGAATCGACCGTCCGCGCTGAGGACGACCCGACGAGAAGCGCGGTCGGCCTCCGTCCCGTGGGTCGAAACGCTCACTCGCTCGATCATCTGTGCATCAGCGCTCCGCGTTGAGAGCAAGAGAACGCTGACGACCCAAAGCCCGAATGCGGCTCGGCTCATACCGGTGGATCTCGTTCGTTTGAGTTGGTTGGCTGGAGCTCCCCTCTCCGCCGATCATGTTAGCGAGCGGAGCATCGGCCGCCAAGCCCCATGCCTAGGGCGTTTTTAGGCCCAGCGCCCTTCAAGGGAAGACAGGGTTCCGCTCGAGACCCGGGCCGCCGGACTTCAGATTCCTGCTCACGACACTTGACAGCCCGTTCGCGGCACGCAGAGTCTGACCGCTCGACGCCGCCCTTCAACCGGAGTTCGAATGCCGACCTACACGGAGCTCAACAACATCGTTCGTGAAGCCAGTGAGCTGGCATTGGAGCTCTATCGATCCGAGGTCAACGCACGGCACAAGGAAGACGGATCTTGGGTGACCGATGCGGACGAGGCCGTCGAGGACCTACTGGTACGCCGTTTCCAAACTCGGTTCCCCGAGATCGCGATTCTCGCGGAGGAGCGTGCTTCCCGAGGCATCGCAGGCGCGAGTGACGCAGCCATGACGGTGGCGATCGATCCGATCGACGGCACGGCATCGTTCGTTGGTGAGATGCCCTTCTGGTGCGTGAGCGTCGGCCTGATGGCAGGGCCCCTTCCCTGGCAGGGAGTCGTCTCTCTCCCAGCGATCGGGACGCACTTCGGAACCGATGGCCGAGTCTTGTGGTGCGATGGAATGGAGCACGATCCACCGACGTCGGTGCCGATCGATCGCCACAGTGTTCTTCTCGTTCCCTCTCACACACACCGCCGCTTCGACCTGACGCGCTTCGTCGGCAAGACCCGAAGCTACGGATCGACCGCCCACCACCTCGCCTTGGTCGCAAGTGGTAGCGCCACGGCAGCCCTTTGCACTCGAGGCACGCGACTCTGGGACATCGCTGCCGGATTGGCGCTGGGAGCGAGTGTCGGCATGGAGGCCAGGCACATCGATGGAGCTCCTCTCGACACGGCGGCCCTCCTCGATGGCCGCGGCGCCCCGGCCCCTTTTCTCGTGACCCGTCCGGATCGGCACGCGGAGCTGGCCAGCGCGATCCGGGTGCGCGCCCCATCCAAGCCCTGAGAGAAGCCCTTTGGGTCCAGTCCTTGCCGAGTTGCGGTCGCGGCCCAGCCTGTGGTACCTTCTGGCCTTTCCATCGATGTGGCAATGGATTAGGCGGCGATTCACGGGTTGGTGGAGACCCGTCGAGCCCCGCTCGAGCCGAGCCAAACCGAAGTGGGAGGAGTCTACGACGGTGGGAATCTTGGACGGCAAGAAGGGGGTCATCTTCGGTCTGGCCAATGACCGGAGCATCGCCCACGGCATCGCGACTGCCATCACCGAGGCGGGAGCCGAGCTGGCGATCACGTATCAGAACGAGGCGCTCGAAAAGCGAGTGCTCCCCTTGGCGGAGTCGCTCGGCTGCCCGTTGGTCATTCCGTGCGACGTCACGGTCGAGGGAAGCACCGAGTCCACTTTCGAGAAGATCAGATCGGCCTTTGGCGGTCTCGACTTCGTGGTCCACTCCTTGGCCTACGCGAACAAGGAAGCGCTGAAGGGACCCTACCTCAACGTCAGCCGACAAGACTTTCTCCAGGCACTCGAGATCAGCGCCTACTCATTAACTCAATTGACACGGGCGGCACTGCCCCTCATGGAGGGACGAGCCGGCTCGATCTTGACCTTGAGCTACCTCGGCGCCGAGCGGGCGATCCCCAACTACAACGTGATGGGCGTCGCCAAGGCCGCTCTCGAGGCCAGCGTTCGCTACCTCGCCGCCGACCTCGGGCCGCAGGGAATCCGTGTGAACGCGATCTCGGCGGGCCCGATCAAGACCTTGTCGGCGGCCGCGATTCCAGGCTTCTCCCAGATGCTCGACAGGTACGAGAATCGTGCGCCGTTGCGCCGAAACGTCACGACGACCGAAGTGGGACGTTCGGCACTCTATCTCCTGAGCGATCTGGCGAGCGGCGTGACCGGCGAAGTGCTGCACGTCGACGCGGGGTACCACAGCCAAGGGCTCTGATCGATCGTGACTCGAACCACAACCGTTACCGGCCTGGGCCGATGCAGCTGATCGTCTCCGCATCCCTTGCGGCCCTGCGCAAGCAAGCCGCCGTGCTGTTGGGCGCCGACCGCATCCAGGGTCGGCTGGAGAGATTCGGGTGCTCGGTGGGGCCTCTCGAGCAATCGGTGCTCGCCGCGTGGGAGCGCCAGCTCCGCTCCAGCGACTCGACGACTTCTCCCGAGCTTCGAGCCGCTCCTCTCGGTCGACAGGTCGATGCCGAGCGGTCCTGGGAGGCGGCACTTCCATCGGCCCGCTGGGTTCGGCGGCGGTCGAGTGCCTATCCTCTCGACCTCGCGCTCGTCAGCATCGGCGAGGACGGTTCCTTGGGCCCGCTCCGACCCAAGGAGCGCTTCTTCTCGCCCCCGGAGACGACCGCTTCCAGCTCCCGATCCGCTTTCCTGACGGCCGATCGCCTTCTCGTGATCGCATCCGGCTCGGCCGTGGCCGAAGCCGTCGCGGCCGCGGTCGAGGGAGACATCGACGAGACTTGCCCGGCCTCAGGCCTTCGGCTCCATCCGAGCTGCACGCTGCTCATCGATGCGACGGCGGCTTCGCAGCTGACCGGTCGGCAACTCGAGCGCACACGGCCCGAGATCCACGTATTCGATCCCAGAACCGTTCGCGACCGATCTTGGGTGGTGCTCTCACCTCATCCCGATGACACCTCGGTCTCCTGTGGCGGTCTCATCGATCAAGTCGCCGATCACAATCGTGTCGTCTCGTTCTTGATGTGCTCCGGCCATCATGCCGACATTCCCGGCACGCGTTCGCCCGCTCAGCGACGGCGCATTCGCCTCGCCGAAGCCGAGGCCGAAGGCAAGGTGCTCCGCGCGGACGTCGTGTCCCTGGATCTCCAATTCTACGATCATCGATATCAGTACTTGGGGGACGACGCGGCTCGCCTCGCGGAGGGCTTGCATCATCACGAGGCCGATGTCGTCTTGGTGCCCTCGATTCGAGATCAACACCCGGCCCATCGCATTACCCGCATCCTGGCCCTCGAGGCCCTGCGCCGCTACGTGCGGGACCATCGCCCCGCAGGCGGTGTCGAGCTCTGGGGCTTCGAGGGACCGTGGGGTATCTTCGATCGCTTGGACTTCAACGTCGTCGTCCCAGTGCCCGAGACGGCACATCGGGCCAAGATCCGCGCGCTGCGCAAGCACCGCTCGCAAATCGAGCGGCTCCCCTACGATCGTGCAGCGGCCTACTTCTCACAGTATCGATCGCTCGTGGTCCCCGAGCTTCGGCTCGCCAGCTATGGGCAACGCGCTCGAGCGTTGGGCCCTCATGTCGAGCTCTTCGATCGCGAACGGCTCCGGTTCGGTTGATCTTCAAAAAAGGCTTCCTCGTGAGACATTCGCGGGAAACCTTTCGGGCCGCCCCCGGTTCACCAGCCCGAGCTGACGATCGCCCACCCCACTCGAGGCCCTTCGACGAACCGATGACAGATCCGCTTTCCTGTCAAGATGACCCGCCCCTCTCCTCAGCCGAAGCGGCCGAGGACGTTCGACTGATGCTGCGGGTGCGTTTGGGTGACGTCACCGCGTTCGAGGCGCTCGTGCGGCGTCATCTCGATCCGGTTCGCCGCTTTCTCTTCCGCTGGCTCGGCGAGCGCGAGACCGCGGAGGACCTCGCTCAGGAGGTCTTCCTCCGCGCTTTCCGTGCTCGGGCTCGATACCGCCCCACGGCCAAGTTCACCACTTGGCTTTTCACGATCGCCGTCAACCTGGCGCGCACTCAGGCAAGGCGACGTCAGCGGCACCCGGTGCGCCCCGCTCGCGGTGGCGACGTTCCCCCCGAACAGCCGACGACCCGTGACGGGCCCGCGACCCTCCTGGGTCGGCAGGAAAGGGCCGAGCAGATTCGGGCTGCCGTGGCCGCACTCCCGCCCGGAATGCGCACGCCCCTCGTCCTGAGCTTCTACCAAGGCCTGCGTTATCGAGAGATCGCGGACATCCTCGGCTGTACCGAAAACGCCGTGAAGCTTCGCCTACTGAGGGCCCGTCAGGCCTTACAAGAGCGTTTGGCCGGCTGGGTGACTCCTTCACGTGACGGAGAGATGGATCATGGAATCTGACCATGCCTGGTACTGCGAGCGCCTCGTCGCTTGGAGAGACGGCGAGCTCGATGCGATCGAGGCGAAGCGCGTCGATCGACATTGCCATGAGTGCGAAGAGTGCTCCGCCCATGTCGCCCGTCTAGCGCTCATCGAGCAATGGCTCTCCGCAGCCGACACGATTCCGCCTGCGTCTCCCGAAGAGATCGAGCAGACATTGGCGGCCGTCGAAGCCGAGGTGGCTCTGAGCCCGATGGAGTCGTTCTTCTGGCGCTCGCCTGGAATGACCCCGGCGCTCGCGGCCGCCGCGTTGCTGGTGACGATCGGCGCGGGATGGCTACTGCACGGCACGACACCCAATAACCGCCAAGCTGTTCACGACCTCGAGGTGATCGGGGCGCTGGACGTGCTTCTCGTGCCGGGAATCGTTGAGAATCCGGAGACGCTCGAAGCCGCCACCCTCTTTGTCGACGAAGTGGTCGAATGAGCCATCCGACCCCGATCGCGCGACGGATCGCCCGACGGCGCCAAATCTGGACCGGCGTCTTCGCGTTGTGGATCGCCACCGGATTGGGCTTCATCCTCGGTCGAGTCACTCGCCCCGCCCAAGCTTCGGCCATCCCACTACAAGAGGTCGCTCCGGAAAGGCTCGCCCGCTGGATCCAGCTGTCCGAAGTGGAGCGTCGTGACTTTCGCAGGCTGTATCGGCGATTCCTTCGGCATGACACCGAAAAGCGTGAGCTGATCCGCGGAGTGGCTCAGAAGTATGCCGGGTTGCCCGAAGAGCAACGCGAAGTCGTGATCGGATGGCTCGAGCGATTTGAAGCGTTGTCCCGTCGAGATCGGCAGGCCCTCCAGCCCGTGCTTCGACGTCATCAGCGTCGATTCCTCGAGGGAAGCTCTCGTCCCTGGGTCCGGTTCCAGGAGCTCCGCCGGCTGTCCCCGATCGAGCGCCGGCGACGCCTCGCGCGACAAGAGCGTTGGAGCCAGCTCAGCGAGGTGCAGCGGCGCCTCTTCGAGCAGGTGATCTTCGGCAACGATCTCTGAGCGATCTGCCACCCGATCTCAATTCTCTCTTCTGAAAATCCAGATCGCCTCGCGTGCCGAAATCGATCCACGTACTAGTTGCGTGCAAGAAAAGCGCCGAGGTCAGGCTCTCTCTCCGACGTTGCCCTCTCGGCTCACAAATCATTGACAGAAGCCGAGTAGCAGCATAGTATTAGCCTCCATCTCGCCCGATGGATGCTCGGATATCACGCCAGGAGAGAGAATGCAGGCACGGAGGAGGAGGCCGCTCGGCGGCCCGGAGTGGGTCCTCATTGGCCTCGCCGGCATAACTACATTTTCCGTCATGGGTTGCTCTACGAGCAGCTACCGTGCGGATGCCGACAGCGAGGTCTATCGGATCATCGAAGAGAAGCAAGAGGAAGGCCTCGGACAAGCGCACATCTTCTCGATCGATCGACCGGAAGAGACGGCGCGTGATCGGATTCGGGCTCTCCTCGAGCGCAATCGGTTCGAGACTCTCGGTCAGAAGCTGATTCGTGAGATCGATGAGGACGCCAGTCCTTCGGAGCGCGCTGAGGCATCCGATTCCGAGTCGGTCGGCGGAGAAGCGGAGCAGGATCGGCTCGACGAGAAGGGGCCTTGGAGCGGCCGAACCGCCTCTCAGCAGGCCGAGACCTCGAATCGAGAAGACTCCGATTCCGCGAACCCTCCGCAAGATTCCGAGGAGACGGCGGAGGAGGCTGCGCTGCTCACTCTGAGCTTGCGAGATTGCCTGGAGATCGCTGCCGAGAACAGCCGGCCTTTCCAGGACCAACGAGAGCGGGTCTACCTGACGGTGCTGAATCTCACGCAGCAGCGCTGGAACTTCGGCATTCAGCACTTGGGATTCTTGTCGAGCCGCTGGATCTACTCGGGCAAGGATGCGAAAGGCAACGACATTCAGCAGGTGTCCGTCGACCCGAACTACACCTTGAGCAAGCGTTTCGAGCAGGGCGCCTCGATCGCCCTCAACCTCGGGGCTTCTTTGGTGCGCACCATCACGGGCGGCGGCTCGGACACGGACGTCTCGCTGCTCGGTCTGTCGATGACTCAACCGCTCATGCGTGGCTCGGGCGCGGTCGCCAGTGAGCCACTCACGCAAGCCGAGCGAGACGCGATCTACGCCGTACGCACTTTCGAGCGCTTCAAGAAGACGCTCGCCGTCCAGATCTCATCGGACTTCTATCGAGTGCTTCAGTCCTTGGATCAGGTCGACAATGAGCGGCGCAATCTCGAGCAGCTCAATCTCTCGCTCGCTCGCTCCGAAGCCCTTGCTCGCGCTGGGCGGCTCCCGGAGTTCGAAGTCGATCAGACCCGCCAGCAGGTCCTTTCCGCGCGCGATCGCTTGATCCAAGCGCGGGTGACCTTCCAATCCTCGCTCGATCAGTTCAAGGTCACGCTGGGGTTGTCTCCCGACGCGCCCGTCGATCTCGACCGAGGCGAGCTGGCCGGGTTGCCCGATCCCACCGACGAGGCACTGGCTGTGACGAAGGAGTCGGCGGTTCGCATCGCCCTCCGCACACGCCTGGATCTCCAGAACACGCGCGACTTCGTCGTCGACGCGGAGCGCAAAGTCGACGTCGCCGCCGATGGCTTGCGCACTGAGCTGAATCTGGTCGCTTCTGCCGATGTCTCGAGCCGTCGCAGCAAGCTGGGCGAGCTCCGTTTCGACGAGGCCTCCTATCGCGCCGGCTTCGATCTCGACCTTCCCCTCAATCGGCTGCCAGAACGTAATTCGTACCGAAGCGCGCTGATCAGCCTCCGTGCCGCGGCGCGCGACGCCACTCTGCAAGAGGACCAGATCTCGCTCGACATCCGAGACTCGATCCGCACGCTCGAGCGCTCTCGAGAGTCGATCACGATTCGAAAGAACGCCGTCGATCTGGCGAGCCGCCGTGTCGAATCCACGAAGCTCTTGCTCGAGGCCGGCCGGGTGACCTCGCGTGACCTGCTCGAAAGTCAGCAGGCTTTGGTCGATTCGGAAAACTCGCTGATCCGGGCCCGAGTCGATTACTACGTCAATCAGATTTCGCTCCTCCGGGACCTCGAGATTCTCTCGATCGAGCCGGGCGGACTGAACATTCAAAACGATCTCGATGAGTTGGAGTCGCTGACTGATGTCAACCCCGAGTAAGGGAAACCGGAAGAAGTCACGAGCCCGCTGGGCCATTCCGATCGTGTTGATCGCTCTCACGCTCGGCATTGGTGGCGCCTACGTGATACTCGGAGGCGAATCCACCGAGGACCAGACGATCGCGACCCTGAAGGTCGAACCGATCGACCTCACGATCTCACTGGTCGAAGGCGGGAGCTTGCGGGCTCCCAAGTCCTTCGACGTCACGTCGCCCATCGAAGGATCCGCGACCATCCTCAGCCTGGCCGAGGAAGGCTCCTACGTCAAAAAGGGCGAGCTCCTGGTCGAGCTCGACGTCTCCGGCAAGGCCGATGACCTGACCCGGCAGGAGATCGCGGTCAAGAACGCCGATGCGTCCTGGACAGAAGCGCGCGAGAGCCTCGAGATCCAATCCAACATCAATGCGAGCAACGAGCGCGAGGCCGAGCTGGCCTTGGAGTTCGCTCGCACGGACCTTCGCAAGTTCCTCGGCGAGGCACTGGCGATGAAGATCGACGAGCTGGCAGCCGGTGACTCTGGTCTAGGACTGAAATCGTCCGACCGGGTGCTCCGAAAGTTTCTGATGTCCGATCTCGAGTCGAAGATCAGCCCTCCGGGTCCTGCCGATACGCCCGAGAATCCCGATGACGCGAAGGCGACCCAGACGCCCGAGTACGACGTCCAGCTCGACTACGAAGGTGAGTGGGGACAACAGCGGCGATCCGCCGAGACGGACATCAAGATCGCGACCGAGGAGCTCACTCGAGCCGCCACTCGGGTGAACTTCACGCGAGAGCTCGAAAGCCAAGGCTACGTTACCTCCGACGAGCTCATCGCGGATCAGCTCGCCTACACCCGACGCCAGATCGATCTCGAGCTCTCCTACAGCAAGCAGCAAGTGCTGCTCGACTATACGGGGCCGAGCTCACTCAAACGCTTCCTCGCAGACGTCGCCAAGACCAAGGACGAGCTCGAGCGCGCGACGCGAAAGTCGACCGCGGAGCTCGCCAAGGCCCAGGCCAACCTCGATGCCAAAGAAGCCGTGCGCCGGCTCGAGAAAGAGCAGTACGAGGATCTGCAGATGCAGATCAACTCCTCCAAGATCTATGCTCCTTTCGACGGCTTGGTCGTCTATGCGACGAACAGCCGAGGCGGACGCGGTCGCGACGAGCGTCCGCTCGAGGTCGGTTCCGATGTGCGCGAGCGTCAGCTGATCCTCAGCATCCCGGACGCTTCCATCATGATCGCTGATACCAAGATCCACGAGTCCGCTCTCGCCAAGGTGCGCTCCGGGCTCGGGGCACTCATCACCATCGATGCCCTGGAGGGCAAGCCCCTGCCCGGCCGTGTGTCCAAGGTCGGCATCTTGCCAGACAGCCAATCCTCCTGGCTCAACCCCGACCTCAAGGTCTACCCGGCCGAGGTGACGATCGAGGCCGAGACCCAAGCGCTCCGTCCCGGCATGTCTTGCAGTGTCGAGATTCTCGTCAATCGACTCGAGCAAGTGTTGGCGGTACCGCTGTACTCCGTCTTCCGCCGAGGCCGCGTCAACTACGTATTGATCAAGAAGGCCTTGGGTGAGATCGAGGCTCGCGTGGTCGAGGTCGGATTGAACAACGACAAGATGATCCACATCACCTCGGGTCTCGAGAGTGGCGAGGTCGTCCTGCTCGGGCGCCCCGAGGGCGCCCCGACTCCAGCCGGTGTGGAAGCCGCCCAGGACGACTCGGCCGACTTCAGCCAGTTCCCAGATGCCTTGCAGCCGGTGCCACCAGGCCGGCTGGCGCCGGGTGGTGCCGGGGAGAGTCGATCGGAAGGGCCAGGCGGCTCCGATGGAGCCGGTGCCCCCGGCGGCATGGATCCGGCCGAGATGAAGCGTCGCTTCGAGAACATGTCCGAGGAAGACAAGGCGAAGCTTCGGGATCGCATGCGCAAGAACGGAGACGGCGCCGGCGGCGGGCGGCGTGGCGAAGGCGGTTCTCGCGGAGGGCGAGGCGGCGGCAGCCGCGGCGGCGAGAGGAGCAGCGGTGAGAAGTGAGATACTGACCGCGACCTCGAGAGACACTCAGAGCACTCCCCAACCGATCGTGCAGATTGAGCATCTCCAAAAGCACTACCAGATGGGTGACACCATCGTGCGCGCGCTCGAGGATATCAGCTTTACGATGCTGACGGGCGAGTTCTGGTCGATCATGGGTCCATCCGGTTCTGGCAAGTCGACGCTTCTCAACCTGCTCGGTTGCCTCGATCAGCCGACCGACGGGCTGTATCGACTGGGTGGAATCGACGTCTCGGAGATGGATGACGATGAGCTGTCCGAGATCCGGAACGAGCGCATCGGATTCATCTTCCAGTCGTTCAACCTCATTCAACAGCTCACGGTGCTCGAGAACATCGAGGTGCCGCTCTTCTACATGGGTTGGGACCCGACCGACAGCCGCGACCGCGCCCAAGAGCTCGCGGAGAAGGTCGGTCTCGGTGATCGGGCCGGACACCGCCCTCGCGAGCTCTCCGGCGGTCAGCAGCAGCGAGTGGCGATCGCGCGTGCCATGGCCAATGACCCGTTGATCCTCCTGGCGGACGAGCCGACGGGCAACCTCGATTCGAAGACCGAGGCCGAGATCCTCGCGATGCTCCAGGAGCTGAACGAACAAGGGAAGACCGTGATCGTCGTCACCCACGAGCTCAAGGTGGCCGAGATCGCGAACTGGAACTTGAGCATGCGGGACGGTCTCATCGACGCCGTCAGAGGACCTGAGGATTCGGATCGAAGCAGGTGGCAAGGATGAGCGCGAGTCGCTACTGGCGCACGGTCCGATTGGGACTGAAGAGTCTCGCCCTGCACAAGCTCCGTTCCGGCCTCACGGTATTGGGCATCGTCTTCGGTGTCTGCTCGGTGATCGCCATGCTCTCGATCGGCGAGGGGGCGAGCTGGGAGGCGCAGGAGCAGATCAAGGCGCTCGGCTCGACGAACATCATCGTCGACAGCGTCCAACCGCCCGAGAACCAGTCGGCTTCGGCGGAGCGCTCGCGGGTCGTGGATTATGGGCTGAGGTACAAGGACGCCGAACGGATCCAAGAGACGATCCCAGAGGTCAGCGTCGTCATCCCGGTGCGTCAGATCGAGAAAGACCTGTGGCATTTGCAACGAAGAAGTCGGGGCGTCGTTAAGGGCACTCTCCCCTATTACTTCGGACTCGGCCGCTTCGAGCTGCAGGAAGGTCGCTACCTGACCGACACCGACGTCGAGACGCACGCCAACGTCGGCGTGCTCGGCTCGGCGGCCGCTCGCGACTTGTTCCCGTTCGAGAACCCGATCGGCAAGCTGATCCGGGTGGGAACCGATCCCTTTCGAGTGGTCGGCGTGCTGCGCGAGAAAGCGGCCGCCTCGGCCAAGGATACGGGCAGCGAGATCATCGAAGAGACCGGCTACGACTTCTACATTCCGCTCCCGACCGCCCAGGACTGGTTCGGAGAGCTGATCGTGAAGGTCAGCTCGGGAAGCCGCGACATGGAGCGCGTCGAGCTCCATCGCCTCCAGATCCAGATCGAAGGGGATCACGAGAATCTCGAGGCGGCGGTCGACCGCACAGCCTCGGCACTGCGAACGATGCTCGAGCGGCATCACCCCGATGTCGACTACCGGATTACCGTTCCGCTGGAGCTCTTGAGAAGCGCTCGCGCGACCAAGCGCATCTTCAACATCGTCCTGGGCTCGATCGCCGGCATCTCGCTGCTGGTCGGCGGAATCGGCATCATGAACATCATGCTCGCCTCGGTGACCGAGCGCACCCGCGAGATCGGCGTCCGCCGGGCGCTCGGCGCCAAGCGCAAGCACGTGATCTCGCAGTTCCTCATCGAGACGGTCGTCCTCTCGGTCGGTGGCGGCCTGCTCGGCATCGTGCTGGGCATCATCATCCCCCAGCTCGTGACGGCCTTCTCCGATATGAAGACCATCATCACGCCCTTCTCGCTGATCCTCTCCTTCGGCATCTCGGGACTGGTCGGCGTGCTGTTCGGCATCTACCCGGCGTGGCGAGCGGCCAACATGGACCCGATCGAAGCCCTGCGCCACGAGTGACCGACCGCGCAGCAAGGCCGTGGCTGCCTTTGGACGCCCTCATCGGCCCAGTGGCTGACTCTCAGCGCTTCCAGAATGTCGGCGATAGCATCACGATGATCGTGTAGAGCTCCAATCGCCCAAGCAGCATGCAGAAGCTGAGGAAGGCCTTTCCGACCGGGTGGATGCCGGCGAAGTTCTCGGTCGCGCCGATGCCGCCAAACCCGGGCCCCACGTTGCTCAGCGTGGTCACCATCGCCGACAAGGAGGTGATCATGTCCAACTGGGGATCCATCGCGGCCAGCAACACGGATCCCAGAATGAAGGTCACGATGTAGATCAAGAAGAAGCCGAGGATGTTCGACACGACGTCCTTTGGAATGACGTCTCCTTGAACTCTCACGCTCGCCACCGAGTGGGGGAGGATCGTCCGTCGGATCTCATTGATACCGTGCTTGATCAAGATCAAGACTCGGATGTGCTTCATGCCGCCACCGGTCGAGCCCGCGCAGCCGCCCAGAAACATGAGCAGGAAGAGGACCATCTTCGCGAGCGTGGGCCATCGCTCGAAGTCATCGGCAACGAACCCGGTCGTCGTTTGGATCGAAGCCGTATGGAACGCCGCCTGTCGTATCGACTCACCGAGAGGGCGTCCTTCGGCCGCCCACAGCGTCAGGGTGATTGTGGTGGCGGCGGCCAGAAACAAGGCCAAGTAGAAACGAAACTCACCGTCTCGCCAGTAGGCGCGAAGGTTGCCCCGAAGCGCTCGATAGTGGAGCGAGAAGCTGGCGCCAGCCAAGAACATGAAGACCGTGATCACGACCTGAACATAGACGCTCGAGTAGGCCGCGATGCTCTCGTTGTTGGTCGAGAATCCCCCGGTCGCGACCGTGCCGAAGGCATGACAGACTGCCGTGAAGAGATCGAGACCGCCGAACATGAGCAGCACGACCTGCACCACCGTCATCAGCACGTAGACTCCCCAGAGGATCTTGGCCGTGGATGCGATCCGGGGGGTGAGCTTCTCAGTCGACGGGCCGGGCGCTTCGGCCTTCATGAGCTGCATGCCGCCGACGCCGAGGAGCGGCAGGATGGCGACCGAGAGCACCAGAATGCCCATGCCGCCAAACCAATGCGTCAAGCTTCGCCAAAGGAGCAGACTCTTCGGCTGAGCTTCGATGTCGTTCAAGATCGACGCGCCGGTGGTCGTGTAGCCGGACATCGTTTCGAAGAAGGCATCGAGGTAGTGGATGCCGTCGCCACAGAATACGTAGGGCAACGCTCCAAAGGTGACGAGCGTCGTCCAACCGAGGGAGACGACCGCGAAGCCTTCACGGATCGTGAGCTCGCTCTTCGACTTGTCCCGACGACGCAAGATCAAGCTCCCGGCGACTCCGATCCCGATGCTCCACAGCCAGCCGCCGGCGGTGTCCTCACCCTGGCCCCAAGCCAGCAGCAGCGGGACCACCATCGCGGTCGTCGTCATCAGGAGCAGTGAGCCGAGCAGGCGAGCGACAAGCTGGAATCGCACGGAGGACCTCGAACTCAGCTGCTCTTGGTGCGGTGCTTACCGCGACGTTGAGCGGAGAACATCTGCTCGACCTGGGAGACGGCATCCGGCAGCGCAAAGACGATCGCACGATCGCCCGGACGCAGGACACGGTCTCCTGTTCCCAGCAGAACCTCGTCCCCTCGCCGCAGCAGGGCCACCAGCGCCCCGTGCGGGAACTTCAGCTCACGCAGATGCCGACCCGCAAGCTTGCCCCTGGGCGACACCTCGACCTCGAGCACCTCGGCGTCCACGTTCTTCAGCGACGCCTCGAGCAACGTGCGCCCGCGACGAGTGAAGTGGAGCACACGATTCACGGCCGAGAGCATCGGGCTCACCACGACGTCGACCTTCAGGATCGACGAGACGATGTCGACGTACTCGATTCGGTTGATACGAGCGATGGTCTTCTTGGCCTCGAGCTGCCGCGCCAAGACGCAAGACAGGATGTTGGGCTGGTCATCGCCGGCAACGGCCACAAAGCAATCAGTCCCTTCGACGCCCGCTTCCTTCAAGACGGCGGGATCCGTCGCATCCCCGCGGATGACGACGACGTGCGGATGCTTCTCGGCGAGCTGCTCGGCGACCTTGGCATCGCGCTCGATCAGCCGCACACCGACTTTGGTTCCGGCCAGCAGCGTCGAGAGCTCCGAGCCGATCCGTCCTCCCCCGACGATGACCACCCGCCCCAGCGTTTCCGATGCGACTCCCGCCCAGGTCTGGAAGTTCGCGATGGCGCTCGTCTCGCCCACGACGTAGACGTCGTCGCACGCCTCGATTCGATCGTCACCCCGCGGGATGCGCACCTCTCCGTCATGCTCGATCGCGACCACGCGGACGGATTGGCGCATCGCCTTCTCCGGCAGGTCCTGGAGCAGGATTCCCGCGAGCGGGCTGGTCTCGGGTACCGTCAGGCCGATCATCTGCGCCCGATCTTCGCTCAACGAGACACGCTCGAAAATCTGCGGGCTCTTCAGCAGCGAGAACACCTCGAGGGCGCACTCGCTCTCGGGATGAATCACGAGATCGATCCCGAGCTCTTCCGGCTTGAGGATGCCTTCCCGGAAGTAGTCGGCGGTGCTCACTCGCGCCACTTGACGTGCCGACCCCAGCCGGTGTGCCATGACGCAAGCCAGCAGATTCGTCTCGTCGCGATCCGTCACCGCGAGAAACATCTCGCTCTCGCGCACCTGGGCCTTCTTGAGCACGTCTGGATTCGCGCCATGGCCACAGATCACCATGATGTCGAGGCCCTCTTGCAGGCCAGCGACTCGCTTTTCGTCCGCGTCGATCACGACGATGTCATGATTCTCTCGACGCAGACGCTCGGCGAGCGTGGAGCCGACGTTGCCGGCGCCGACAATGGTGATGCGCATACACCCTCTCATCCGCCTTGGGCGGCAAATTCCGACGAGGGAGCACATTACCACCATCGCGGGAGCTTCACCAGAGCCCGCCCCGCCCGCGATCGTGTCTCGATTCAGTCCCGACGCACGAGATGAAATCCCTCGGCCGTCTCGATCACGGCCGGGCCCACTTCCCCGGAGTCCAGGTGAGTCACCATCCGATCGATCTGGGGCGCGTTCTCCTCACGAAGGCCGATTCGGCCTCCGTTCATCGCACTCGGATGGTCCGAGTAGGTTCTCGCCAAACGATCGAAGGACCCGCCTCCTCGAAGGCGACCCAGGAGCTCTTGCGCCAGCTCACGGGCCTCTTCGCGTGGACGATCCGAGCGGCTGTTCATGGCGCCTTGAAAGGAGATCAGGATCTGGCTCCACGTCTGCTCAGAGGCTGAGCCCTCCGACGATCCTCGGTGCTCCTCCTCCGAGATCGAAGACGAGTCCTGGCAAGCCACCAGGATGCTGCCGAGAACGACCAGGATCAGTATCCCGGAAAGGTGACCTCTCGATGATCTTCGGTTCGACATGTCCGTCATCCCCACTCTCAGGCATCTCAATCGGCTCTCTCTTCCCGTCGAAACGCGAGCCGGTACCATGGGTCCCTGCGGCCCCGAGCGAACTCGGCTCGAGCACGGGATCTCCAGGTTCAGGTGGAGACGGCTCGTCTCGTGGCTCCACATCTCTCACGCTCATCGGAAGGAGCCCGGCACGACTTTGAGGTCTCCTCGCCACACCCACGTCTTCGGCCTCGATTCATGTGATTTCGGTCTTCAGGATCGACGCTACCTGTGTTTCCTGCTCACTCTGCTCGCCTTCTCGGGATCGAGTACAGCAGCGTTCGGTGAGCGCTTCGAGCGACTGGGTGAGCTGCGTCTCCCTCCTCATTCCGAGAGGACGATTGCCTGGCTCGAAGGACCGGCCCGGCTCGATCGGTTTCGGATCGAGGCCGGAGAGTCCGACTTTCGACGCGATCGGCTCTTGCTGGTCGCGTTGTATTGGGACGAGGCGACGTCACCGGGTGTCTTTGGGCCGTGGTCCGATCTCTGCAGTCGACGCCTCGACGATCGTCCGGTCTCGGTTCCCTGGATGGCCAGCGATCGAACGGGCGCCGAGGTTCGATTTCCCATGCCCTTCCGAAGCTCGGCGAGGATCGTGTTGCGCAATGACGACTCGCGGCCGCGAGACGTTCACTTCCGACTCGAAGGCGAGCTCCTCTCCGGAACGGGACCGGTTGCGTACTTCCATGCCGCGACTCGGTTCTCGAGTGCCCGCGAGGAAGTCTCGCTTTCGGGCATCGTCCATTGGTTCGGCTGGTCGGGCGTCGGGCGAGCCGACCTCCCCTCCACTCCGAGCTGCCGGTCGATCGAGCCGGCGACCGCAGACCCATTCTCCAGCCCGACCCTCGAAGCCGCGCGTCACGAGAGTCGCGGTCTCGCCGAGACACGTCAGCTCTTCATCCCTCCCCAAGGGATCGAGGGGCGTCTCCTCTGGGCACCCACTCCAGGTCGGGAGAGCGCGTGGACCTGCTACTGGTCGGACTCTCGCCCGGACCTGCCTGCCGGGCTCTCCAGTGCGCCCCCCCGGGGCCAACGCACAGTACCCGTGCCCCACGACCGACCCGGATTCGAAGCGGAGCTGTTGCATCCGACGGCGTTCGCCGCAGCCCGAGTCATCGGCGACGCCGACGTCTCCGTCCGCTACAGCGGGGGTCGAGCCCTCGCGCTGGGTCCCTGCGAGCGGGAGACCGACATCGACCTGGCGCTCCCGGAACGCTCCGCCGGCCTCTACCGCCTGGTCCTTCACACGCGCACGCGTCCCTCCGTGAGGGTCCAGGTCTCAATCGATGGGCGGCCATTCGACCCGCCGATCCGCTGCGGCGAGGGCTCGGTCGATGTCGGCTGGATCCGGCTTCTTGATCAGTCGAGCACTCTGACGATCCGAATGCCCAGCAATCGAAGACTCCTCCTCGATCGACTCGAGCTCGAAGCCGCGCCCCGCCGGCGGCATGCCCTCGAAGCCGAGGACTGGCCGCCCATCCAGACCCGCCTCACGCGACGAGACGATGGACGCCTGCCGCTCAGCGGTCGGTCCCAGATCCTGTGGAACGGCCGAGGAGACTGGAAGCTTCCCCTGCCGGTCGTCCGCCCCGGTCGCTTCCTCGTCCGCCTCTACCTCACCGAAGGGCCGGACCGGGCAGACATCCAGATCGAGCACCAGCATCGGGTGTTGGGCCGGTTCGCCGGTCGCTCGGCCGTCGAGCGAGGGGCAGCTCCTCTCGTGCTGGGACCCGTTTCCCTCGGTCCCGGCGACGCGACCATCACGCTCCGAGTCGTCTCGCCTGATCGCTCGGTGATCGGGCTCGACGCTCTGAGCATTTGGGACTTCGACCGAAGGACCTGGATCACTCCACCGGGTGGCATTCGATGAGTCGCCACCGGCACCCGAGCCCGGTCTTGCCCGGGCGCCCTGGTTTCAATCGTCTCCGGCGGTTGCTCGAGGGTGCGGTCGCCTCCGCGTGGGGAGCGAGGGGAACGTGGCATGTCGCCTGGGCACCCGGTCGACTTGATGTGATGGGCGGGATCGCGGATTACAGCGGCTCGTTGGTCGCGCAGCTCCCTCTCCGGCTAGGCACGTTCGTGGCCGTCCGTGCGAACCGCCGCCGCCAGCTTCGGCTGTGGAGTGCTTCTGTCCCAGGTCGTGAACGCACGTTTCTGACGAGCGCTCACGAGATCGGAGGCATCGACCGGGTCGATGAGCTCCGGCGACACCTCGACGACGTCGGGGCACCGCGCTGGACCCGATACTCGATCGGTGTCGGGCATGAGTTGTCACAGGCTCAGGCAGCGATCAACCCGCTGCGCGGCTTCGATCTCGTCACGGTGTCGACCGTCCCGATCGGCAGCGGGCTCGCCTCGTCGGCCGCGTTGGAGGTCGCTACGGCACGCGCGCTGGGCTCGTGGCTCGATCTGCCTTCAGACGCCGTGGCGACGGCTCGACTCTGTCAACGCGCCGAGAATCGAGTGGTCGGAGCCGCCTGCGGGATCATGGACCCGATGACTTCCGCCACGGGCCGGGCCGGCCATCTTCTCCGGCTCCTGTGCCGTCCACATCGCGTGCTCGGGCACGTCGCCATTCCGCGGGGCGTGCGCCTCTTCGCGATCGATACGGGCGTGAAGCACACGGTCGGCGGTGCACGCTACACCCGAGCTCGAGTCGCCGCCTTCATGGGACACCGCATCCTGCAACGACTGCTGGCGCCGGCTGACCGGCCCGATCCGATGCGAGGCCATCTCACGCGCTTGCCGATCACACAATGGCAACGATGGCGCGATGAGGTTCCCGTGCGCCTTCGAGGTGCCGAGTTCCTCGCCCGGTTTGGCTCGACCGTGGATCGCGTCACGCGCGTCGACCCCGAAGTGACCTATCGCGTCCGAGCCGCTACCGAGCACCCGTTGCGCGAGCATGTGCGCGTGCAATGCTTCCTCGAGGCTTTCGAAGCCATACACTTCGACTCCGATGCCGCTGCTGCCGGGCTCGAGAGAGCGGGGCGCTGCATGCTCGCCTCTCACGGCTCCTACGGACGGCTCGTCGGGCTTGGAAGCCCTGAGGCGGACTGGCTCGTCAAACGGGTGCGCTCGCGAGGACCCGAGCACGATCTCTACGGAGCGCGCATCACGGGCGGCGGATGCGGAGGGTCGGTGGCGATCCTCGGCGGCACCCACTCGGCCCCGGCCGTCCAGGCGCTTGCGCGCGAGCTCGGTGCGGAGACAGGTCGTCGCGTCCGCGTCGTCTCGGGCTCCGGACCGGGTGCCTTCGAGGTGCCGGTACTTCGACTCCGACTCGATTGACGGCCGATCGCTTCGGATCGGCCGTGGACTCCGAGCTCCGTCGGAAACGCGTTACCGCGGCGTGCCTTCTTTTCCGATGCGAGCCCAGGGTCCAGCCGCATCTCTCACCGCTGCGACGACGACGGGTATCGGCTTCGACGGCTGTTCGACACACGCCGCGCCGTGCGGTACGGCACTTGCCCCAGGGGGTTGCGCGCCTGCCCGCGCCAGCACCTGCCTTTCAATCGAGCAACCGATTGAAGGCCCCCCGCTTGGAGGCCAAACACATGAACGTCCTCAATGGACTCCTTGGATTCCTCCTGCTCGTCATCGTCGATCCTCAGGTCACGGGGACCGCGCCCGGCAAGGCCGAAGACGACGCCGTTCTGATCGCTGAGAAGCGCGCGCATCTGGACGCCGTGCTCGCGGAGCTGCCGGGACGCGATACGAGCCATCTCACTCCCGAGCAACTTGCCGCTCGTCAGGTGAGTCTCGAAAAGCTTCGGGAGTATCGTGATGAAGGCCGCTTCCCGTTGAACCTCGACTTCCCGGGTCGCCGCATGCCTTACTTCATCGATGCGGCGGGCACGCGCTGCGCGATGGCGTACGTCCTCGAAGCCGCTGGCGGCGGCGCTCTCCTGCAACGATTGGCATCCGAGGCCAATCACGCCTACGTGGCCGAGATCCCCGACGATGCCGAGCTCCTCGCGTGGATCGATCGCATGGGGCTCACTCTCGACGAAGTGGCGTTCATTCAAGGTCCCTCGAGAAGCCGGCCGCTCATCAGGCCCACCGACGTCCCGAACACTCCCGAAGCGACTTGGGGCGGTCCCATGCCAGGTCCGAGCGTCATCCCCTCGACTCCCTCTGCTCCCATCGGAGCGCGCACACCGGTGTCGGCACCCGCGTCGCCGGCGGATCGCTCGGCCGGCTCCGGCGGCAACACTCGCCGCTCCCGAGCTGCCGCGGCGGGCGCGAGCTGGGAGCTTTGGTGGCAGCTTCATCGCGACCAGCTGGTGGAGTCGCGACGGACCTACCATGAGCAGCAGCCGGTCACTCCGTCGAGGGACGGGCAACAGGCCTTGGCATGGAGCCCGACCCCCGAGAGCCTCCGCGACGAGTTGATCCCAGCCTTGAAACGGCTCGCCACGATGAATGAAGACTTGGCCATCGACGGGTTGGTGGCCCTGGCGAGCATTGAGCAGAACTCGGATGATCCTTGGCTTCATTCGGCTCTCGAGCAATTCGTCTCTCTCCCGAGCCGCGAGCATCGTGAGTACGCGATTCTCGCATGGGGCGTCGCCAAGCAGGCGAGCGCGCGTCCGCCACTGCGGGCAATCCTGGAGAACTCCTCCCCCGGCCGCGAGCTGTTGCGAGAGCGGGAGCAAGTCCCGGCTCGCCTGCGTGCTTTTGCGGCCCTCTCGCTCGGACGTTGTGGGTCCGAGGAGGACGTGACTCCGCTCATGAATGTCCTCTTCGACCCACAATCGAGTACCGATCTCCAGTCCGCCTGCATCGTCGGTCTCGGCTTGCTCTCGGAGCGGACCTCCAACCAACGTGAGATCGTACGCCAGCTCGCGCGAGCTCTCGAGCACGATCGACTCCCGACCGTCGTGCGAGCGCATGTTCCGGCCGCCTTGGCCCGGTCCAACGACCCGGCCGCGCTCGCCTTGCTGACGGACTGGGTTGCGAAGTTCCGTGGTCCTCACGAGATTCGTCGGGCCTGCGCGCTGGCATTGGCCGAGGCGGCGCCGTCACTCGACGCGACGCTGCTCGAGATTCTCGTGGCGCAATCGAGAAGAGACCCCGACCCCGCAGCTCGACAGTTTGCCATCCTGACGATCGGTCGTCTTTTGGATCGACAGCCGCTCGAGAGCGCTTCCGAATCGGGTCCTCTCGTGAGACAGCTCGCCCGGTTCTATGGCGATGGCCTCTCGGGGTTCTTCCGGCAGCCGGCCGACATTCCGTGGATCGCGCTGTCGGCCGCACTCTTCGGCCGTCGCCATCCGGATCATCGGGGCCCGATTCGCGAAAGGCTCGTTCACCTCGCTCGAGAAGCGCCCGAGGACGTTCGATCGGCAGCGGCACTCTCTCTGGGAATCCTCGGTGATGAGAAAGCTCACGAAGTGCTGCGAGGTCTCCTCGATCAGAAGACGGCACCCAAGCTGATGGGCTACGCCGCCGAAGCTCTCGGTCTGGCCGGTGATCGATCGGTGAGCGAGCGACTGCTGCAGCTTTGCCTCGAGGGCACCTCGGACCGCATTCGATACCAGTCCGCGCTCGGTCTGGGAGCGCTGGCTGATCCGAGGCTCGTTCCCAACCTGCTCCGTGCGCTGGCGACGACCTCTAGTGAGCCCGTTCGAGCCGCGGTGAGTCACGTGCTCGGTCAAACCGGCGATCGCCGCGCTCTACCTTTCCTCATCTCATGGGCTCTCGATGCCTCGAAGGACACCGAGACTCGACGCCGCTCGATCGGCGCGCTCGGACGTCTGGCGGAGCCAGCTGAGCAGAGCTGGACCGTCGAGCTTCGTCGGGGCTACGACTTCACGTCCGCTTCCGACACCATGCAAACCGTCCTCGACCTGTTCTGAGGGGTCGATTCGACTCGAGAGGGGACCCGCTCAATGCAGCCGGGTCCCCTCCCCTCCGAACTCAGCGCCTATTGCCCCAGAGGGCCGGCATTCAGGATCGAGGTCCCGACGGCACGCCGCTCACCGGTCTTTGGATCGATCGACGCGCCCACGACGTGCGATCGAGGCGGAGTGTCGGATCAGGATGCGGGTTGACCCGTTCACCGTCCAACCTTCCGCAGCTACCCGCTCGCCGTGGACGATCTTTCTCGGAGCGCCTCCGAGAGCATCGCTCGACGGGGGGGCTCAGCGCCCGTCTCCGACCTCCGGCACGACCTCATGAGTCTCTTCGTTCCCGGCCAAATCGATCAATCGCACCTTGATCGACGTCACTTCGTCCACGGCCCGGATCGGGAGCTTGCCCGACAGGTTCACTCCGCTCACCGTGGCGGGAACTCCGTCGACGAATGCTCGGAGGAGCTCCTCGTCCGCCACACCGGTCAGCGTCCCATCAGCGATCGCCCACTCGGAGAGCCGAGGCGCGCGCGTGTCGCGAACGATGGAGACGGCCTGTCGCGTCGCGTTGCCTGCCTCGTCGAGGGCATTCACGATGATCGACTGCCGTCCATCCCGTCCGAGCCGCAGCGTCGTCTCGAACTTCTTCCCACGCACCGGAACCGGAATGCCGTTCACGAGCACTTCATTGCGGACCGCCTCGTCGACTTGGCCGCGCACCAAGATCGTATCGGCCCGAACCCGGGCCCCTTCGATCGGGAGCTGGATCACGACGATGGGAGGATCCGAATCCAGCGTCACGCGAAGCTCGAAGGTGGTCCGATTCCCGGCTCGATCCTCGGCCACGATCGGGATCACGTTCTCACCCGGCTCGAGGAGCGCCGCGCCCTGGAAGACCGCGTCGTCGCGCAGCGCGGCCGGCTTGCCACCGATCGAAACGCGCGCCGGCGCATCGTCCACCAAGTCTCCTCGAATCGTCACGACGCGTTGAGCGACCACTGCACCTTGACTCGGCTGCGTGATCCGGACCTCAGGCCCGATCAGATCCCGAATCACGATCACCTGCTCGCGCTGCTCGCCTTCGCGCCCTCGCGCCGCGATCTCGATCACGTTCTGGCCTTCTTGGAGTGCGACCGTCGTCCGGAAGTAGCGCTCCTGGACCTGAAGACGGGCTCCGTTGCAGCTCACGGTCACTCCGTCGACCTGAACGGTTCCATCCAAGAGGATGTGGTCGCCTCCCACGGTCGATCCCGAGATCGGACGAGCGACGACGAGCCCATAGCTCACTCCCTGGGACCGTTGGACGGCCGCACCGGTCGTGGTATCGGCAGCCGGTGCCTTGGCCGCGAAGGCGGGTGCCGTCCACAAGCGGTACCCCCCCCATGCGCATCCGACGATTGCGAGCAAGGCGAGGAAGCGCTCGAAGAATCCCGGGTTTTGGGAGATCGAGCGGAAGCGGAACAGGTCACGGTTGAGGATGTCACCGAGAGCCATGATTCAGAGGTCTCCTGAGTCGTTCGGACCGGCAGGACGGATCCGCCGTGGATTGGCAGGGCGGTCCATTAACCGGGAGTGGCGAGAACCGTGCAAAGGAAAAAGCGCCCCGCACCGGCAAGGGGCCCGAGACAGATCGTCTCGCTCGATCTCCTGCGCGAGACGGCTCCCTGACTAGTCGCGCTGACGTCCGACGTCCCCCGGAAGCATGAGGCGACGCAGGCAGGCAATCGGCAGGCTCCCCTGCTCGAAGAGCTCGCGAGCAAACTCGGCCGGACGAAAATCCAGACCGCGATTCCGAAGCGAATCTCGATGAAGACCGAGGAGCTGACGCTCCACGATGAAGGTCGTCGCGCTCAACGGATCGCGGAGGATCCGGTCCACCTCGACCTGGGCATGCTTCTCACCCACGAGTGCCCGACGTTGGAAGAAGTCTCGGGCCTCGGTCAGGCTCATGGTTTCCGAGTGAAGTCGAATCGCGACGATCAATCGCGTCGCCACCAAAAGCTGACGCCGCTGCCAAGCGATCCGCAGTGGACCAGTAATCGGAGACTCCGGTCGCTCCGCCAAGAGCCGAACCACGAAGGGCCCCCAGCCATCGAGCACCGCACGACTCGGTCGGGCTCGCCGCAGAGGATCCTCGTGAAGTCGGATCGCATTCAAGACGAGGAGCCGGCCTCGGGAGCCCTCGCGCAACAGCTCGAGCGTCCAGTCTCCGGGTCCCCAGCCGATCATGTTTGCGTTCGGCCGCTGCCAAGCAGCCCGCGTCCACTCGGGGCGTTCTCGCCCGCTCAGCTCGCCTCGGAGCTCGAGCGCCTCCTCCCAATCCTTGGCATCCCGAAGAACGACGGGCGAGTCATCGATGCCGGGGAGCATCTCCTCCAACGCTCGGCCCAGCTGCTCGGCTTCTGCCTGCGCTCGATCGATCATCTCCTCGACGTTCGACCCGCTCGGGTCCCAGCCCGTCAGCTGGGGCCAGCTCTCAAACCGGAGCTCCTCACCAAACCTCTCCGTCAGGCCCTGACGGATCGCGATCGCCTCGCGCGATGCTTGATCGAGAAGCGCGTCCAGGGGCACCTCGACCAGAAGCTCGTAAGCCAAGAGCTGTCGGAGGCGTTTGGTCCCGATCGCGATCCGGGGCTGGGCACGCGGCAAGGCGTCTCTGTCCAAGAACTCGGCGAAGGCCTCCAGAGCGGCCAGCGCTTCGTGTCGGGATCGCGCGAGCCGATCGTGAATCTGCTTCTCTCCCGGGCGCTCGGCGAGTCGATCGAGCAGCTTGCCCACCCGTTCTCCGAGATCCAGAGCGAACGCGCGTGATCGGCTTCTGGCCGCACGGCAGTGCCATGTCTCGGGATCGACGAGCTGCCGCTTTCCGGCCTCGAGCTGCTCGGGGAGACCTTGAAGCCGCAGAATCAGCGCGAGGAGCCGATGAGGATGCAACGCGTCTCCGGGCCGCTCGAGGAGAGCCACCAAGCCTTCGATCTGAGGAGCGAGATAGAAGTCGGGATCGCGCTCCGGGCGCCGCTCGAATTGAAGCTCCAAGAGATCGGCGCGAATCTGTCCCTCGAGCCAGTGCCACTCGACCCAACGCTGCTCGTCCAAGAACGAGCGAGGCAGCCGACGCATTCGGAGCAGCAGCTCGTCCAGGCGCGCCAGGTGTGTGGCGACCGCTTCCTCCGAACGCGCGGCGACACGATCGTCGTAGCCCTCCCAACCTTGGCGGCTCGCCAGCCCGGGATGAAAGAACAGGAAGCTGCGGCGATACTCCTCGGCGATCGTGTCGAAGGATCCGTTCGCGAGCTGTTGCAGATCGAGATCGCGGGGCGACGAGCATCCGATCAACAGGAGGACCCACCCGATCCAGACCAAGCGCGTTCTGTCGAATCGCCGGGGAGCGCTGGCGACCGTCCTCGAGGTCGGCACGCCCCTCACGCTTCCGAAGCGGGAGCGCGGCCAAGGTTCTCGAAGATGCGCCGCGTCGCCGGTGACCGATTCAGCGTGTAGAAGTGGATTCCGGGAGCTCCGCCGGCCAGCAAGCCCTGGCACTGCTCGGTGGCATACTCGATTCCAGCCTCGACCACCGCCACCTCGTCGTCACGCACGGGATCCAATCGTTGCTGAAGAGCCGCCGGAATCGAGGCTCCGCACATCTTGGTGAAGCGCTCGATCTGGCCGACGTTCGTCACCGGCATGATGCCGGGCACGATCGGTAGCTCGATCCCGACACGTCGAGCGCGCTCGACGAAGGCGAAGTAGTCGTCATTGTCGAAGAAGAGCTGGCTTACGAGGAAGTCGACACCGGCATCGACCTTGCGCTGGAGGTTCTCCAGGTCCCGCTTACGGCTCGGCGCCTCGACGTGCCCTTCCGGGTAAGCGGCGCCCCCCAAGCACAGGGGAACGCCCTGCTCCCGGATGAACGCGACCAGCTCGCTCGAATAGGAGAAGCCGCCGGGATGGGCCTCGAAGGAGTCTTGGCCTTTGGGGGGATCGCCCCGGAGCGCCAGCACGTTCTCGATGCCCGTCGCCATCAGCCGCTCGAGAATCTCGGCAATCTCCTCGCGGGTGTGCCCGACGCAGGTCAAGTGGGCCATCGTCTCAAGGCCGATCTCCCGCTGGATGCGACCGACCAAGTCGATCGTACGCTCGCGGGTGCTTCCTCCGGCTCCGTAAGTCACCGACACGAAGCTCGGCTCGAGGCGATGGAGCTCGCGTACCGTGCTCAAGAGCGACTCGAGCCCAGCCTCCGACTTCGGAGGAAAGAACTCGAAAGAGAAGACCGGCTCCTCTCGGCCAAAGCACTCCAGGATCTTCATTCGCCCCTCCCGGCCTCCTCGGTCTCCGCCTGACGTCGTGCAATCACTCGGGCGCTCCGCTCCGACCGCCTCGTCCCGAGCCGAGCCCCGAACCGGATTGTAGGGGGGTCCGGAAGACGTGCCAGGACAATTCAGAGCACAATTCACCGTTCACTCGGCGTCGGGCGGCCCGTCCCGCCGCCGCGTCACCTTCGGGATCGCCTCCCCGGGTGCCACGTCGAGCACGCCTCGCCCCAGCCAGGCGCCTCCATCGATGGTCAGGCACTCTCCGGTGATGTACTCGGCTCGATCGGAGACGAGGTAAGCCGCCGCGTCCGCGACCTCGCCCAGCCGGGCGAAGCGCCCGAGCGGCACGCGCTGTCGAACGCGCTCTTCGAACTCTTTGCTGGGCCAGAGTCGGGCCGAGGCTCCAGGCGTCTCCATCGCGCCCGGCGCGAGTGCGACCACACGAATGCCCTGGGCTGCCCATTCGACGGCCAAGGTTCGCGTCATGGCGAGCACGCCCGCCTTGGCGGTCGCCGAGTGGACCGTACCGGGTCCCCCGGTCCAGGCGTAGGTGGCGACGATGTTCAGGATCACCCCTCGCCCCTGATCGCGCATGAACGACGCCGCGGCGCGAGAGGCATAGAAGGTCCCGTTCACGACGATGTCGACGATGTTCGCGAAAGCCTTCTCCGGCAGGCGCTCGGCAGGCCGGATGAAGTTGCCGGCGGCGTTGTTGACCAGGATGTCGAGCGCACCGAAGTGATCATAGGCGCACCGGACGGCCGCCCGGACCTTTCGCGCATCGCGAACGTCGAGCGGCAACGTCAGAACCTCGATGCCCTCGCTCCGCAGCAGGTGTGCACCGGACTCGAGGTGCGCTTCGCTCCGCGACGCGAGCACGAGCCGAGCACCGCGTCGGCCAAAGGTCTTGGCCATCTCGAGCCCGAGCCCGGTGGCGCCGCCGGTGATGAAGGCGACGCGTTCAGCGAGTTCCGATGTCCCGTGTGTCATGGGTCTGCTCGCGTCTTCGGCTCAGGTGCCCTTGCGCACGAAGAGGACGAAGCGCTTCGCTTCGGCATCGAGGTCTTGATGGACGACCTCATGTTGCGCGCGCTGCGTCCACGCGTTCATGTCACCGACCACCGTCGGGTCGGTCGCGATCAGCTTGAGCACCTGCCCGATCTCGAGCTCGCCGATCGCCTTCTTCGCCTTCAGCATCGGAACCGGGCAGCTCATTCCACTGCAGTCCAGCTCGCGGTCGACGCTCACCTCCGTCACGGACACCTCCTGTTGGTTCTGGGATTCGTGGGGATCATCAGGCCGAGTGCGAATCGCCGTAGCACGAGTCGAGGACGCCTCGCACCGAGAAGTGCTGCGCCGGGTCGAAGCGGAACTGGAGGTGGCGATAGTCGCCGTCTTCCAATCGCTCGTAGAGTGGCGCGTACTCTGAATGGCGCGCGATGATGTCCCGGACACCGGCCACTAATCGCTCGACGTCTTCGGCCGTGGAGTACAGCCCGAAGCTCGCCCGGACCATGCCCTTGCTCTGCTCCGCGATCGCCTCGATCTCGTCGTCGTCAAAGTCGTCGAGGCGACGCTCGAGGTCGAGCGTGATCATGTCCTTGACGTAGGGATGCGCGCAGAAGCACTCGTTGCGCACGGCGATGTTGTGATAGTCGTTCAAGATGGCGGCCGTGAGTCCGTGCTCGATGCCTTCGATGTTGAAGGTCACGCAGCCGACTCGCTCGACGGCGTTCGGGCAGATGACTCCGTAGACCGTCACCTCGGGCATCGCCTCCAGCGCGTCGATCGTCTGCCGAATCAGAAGGTCCTCTTCCTCTTGGAGCAGCTTCATCCCGATCCGATCGAGAACCTCCAGGGAAGCAGCGAGCTCGATCGCTCCGACGATGTCCGGTGTGCCGGCCTCCTCGCGCTCGGGAAGGGCCTGGGTCATCACGTAGTTGTCGATGAAGACGTGGTCGACGATTCCGCCGCCCATCTCACAAGGCTCGACTCCATCGAAGAGGCTGCGGCGCGTCACCAGCACACCGGGTGATCCGGGCGCGTAGATCTTGTGACCCGAGAAGCAGAGAAGATCGATCTCCTTCTCGGGCGCATCCGGAAACGACATCTGCATCGGAATGTGAGCGGCCATCTGCGCGGCGTCGATCATGCACAGGGTGTCGTACTGATGGGCGAGCTCGGCGATCCTCTCGACCGGATTGACGATGCCCGTGACGTTCGAGACGCCGGTGGCGGTCACGTAGGCCACGCGTCCCTGATGCTCCTGGAGCGCCTTCTCGAGCTGATCGAGATCGAGACACCCGGTGCGCCAACCGTCGAGCTTCGAGCCGACGTGGACGACCTTGCCGAAGTGGGCGCGGTGGGGAAGATCGTTGGCGTGGTGCTCCATCATCGTCGTGATCACCACGTCCCGTTCGGGGAACTGCCGCGAGAGCGTGCGTGCGACGCGATTGAAGCCCGCCGTCGCGCCGCTGCCCAGGAAGATCGCTGCGAACTCTTTGGGATCGGCGCGGACGAACTCGAGCACCTTCTCATGGGCCCAGTGGTAGGACTCGGTCGAGAGCTTGGCCCCGAAATGCAGCAGGCTGTGGGTGTTCGAGTAGTGCGGCAAGAAGGCCTGCGCCACGCGCTCGACCGCGGCCAACTTGAGCGTCGTCGCCGTGCTGTCCAAGTAGACGCGACGCGACTCGCGACCGTCGGCGAGGCGGTATCGTGTTTCGAGGCCGACCACGTCTCGGCGCACGCGTTCGAGCAGCGAGCGGCCTCGCAGAGAGACCTGCACCGAGCCTGAAGAGATGCTCATCGATGTCCGATCCTTGCCATCGCGCCCGACGGCGCCATGCGGCATCGCCGGTCACAAGTCCTTGTAGTGAAGGGTATACGGAGGCCAGCATGCTACCACGGCCGAGCGGCTGGACGCAACGCGAGCCGCGGGTCGGGCCCCACATTGTGCCCCAACGACGCGGCCAGCGGGAGAGGCGAGTCGAGCGCGTGGGGACCGGGCCGGCGAGCTTGCCAGTGGGTTGGTGGTGCTCTGCCGGCCCTCCGGCCCTCCGGGCCTCGAGAATCGCGTCTCGCAGGGGAGGCATGATCATTTGATGGCGTCCGCTCCCCGAGGCTCACGCCTCGGGCTGAGAACTACCGGCCCACCGGGCCTCGAAGGAACGCGTGCGACCGAGCCCGGCGAAGACCCAACGCAACACAGATCGCCAACGCCCAGCCCCGAGGTACGAGGGGCGAAAGACCAAAGCCCGAGGCGCAAGCCCCGGGGAAGCTTCACGACCGCTCCGAGCGCGTTGAGTGTTCCCCGTCACTCGCGAGCGCTTCCTCCGGGTCGGTGACGGTGATAGCCTGGCCGCAGGTTTCTTCGACTTCCTCAGGCCGAGGCCAGCTTGGTACCGATCACCGGATTTGTTCACGGCCTCCTTTGGCTCTTCGGCACGGCCGCTGTGCCGCTTCAGGAGCCGGACTTCGAGCGGGACGTCGTGCCGATTTTCGAGCGACGGTGCCTCGACTGCCACGGGCCTGACAAGCAGAGCGGGCGGTTCTCGCTCGAGACGCGCGAGGACTTGCTGACCGGCGGGCGCAAAGGACCGGTGGTCGTGCCCGGGGATCCGGACGCGAGCCGGTTGCTCGAGCTCGTTCAGCCGCAAGGGGACCAGCCACCGCGCATGCCGCGGAAGCGCGATCCGTTGACGGTCGTGGAGGTCGCAGTCCTGCGGGACTGGATCGTTGGCGGGCTCGACTGGCCTGGAGATCGACGGCTCCAGCCCCGATCGAGCACGGAGGATGAGACCGGGTGGTCGCACGCACCGCTCAGCGCCCCGCCCTTGCCCGAGATTCAGGATCCCTGGATTCGTAACCCGATCGATACCTTCATTCTCGCAAAGCTTCAAGAAGAAGGTTTGAAGCCCAGCCCGCCCGCCGACCGGCGCACTTTGCTACGCCGCTTGACCGTCGACCTCCACGGCCTCCTGCCGACGCCCGAGGAGCTCGCCGCGTTCGAGAACGACACGGCCGCGCACGCGACTGAGCGCCTCATCGATCGACTCCTGGCTTTCCCCCGATACGGCGAGCGCTGGGGACGCCACTGGCTCGACGTGGTGCACTACGGCGACACTCATGGCTACGACAAGGACAAGCCGCGTCCGAACGCTTGGCCTTATCGCGACTGGGTGATCGGGGCGCTGAACGACGATCTTCCCTATGCCGACTTCGTGCGCAGCCAGCTCGCCGGCGACGTGTTGTTTCCCCACGATCCGCAGGCCATCGCCGCCACGGGCTTCATCGCGGCCGGTCCGTGGGACTTCGTGGGCCACGTCGAGCTGCGGGAGGGAACGCGCGACAAGCGCCTGACGCGATCGCTCGATCGGGACGACATGCTGATGACGACGATGTCGACCTTCGTCAGCACGACCGCGCACTGCGCTCGCTGCCACGATCACAAGTTCGACCCGATCCCTCAGCGCGACTACTATCGCCTGCAAGCGGTCTTTTCGGGCATCGAGCGAGCCGACCGAGCGTTCGATCCCGATCCGAGTGTCCATCGACGCCGACGCGCGCTGCAGACCGAGGAGAAGGCGCTTCGAGCGCAGGAAGAGGCGAACGAGCACGCGTTGGCGGCGCTCGACTCACCGCGGCTCCGAGACCTCCGGTCGCGCCTCGGCGACACCCGCCGCGAGCTCGAGGCCCTCGCCACCACGTCCACCTCGCCCAGCAATGGCTACCACAGCGCCATCGAGGAAGAACCGGACACCGTTAAGTGGGTGCAGGTCGACCTCGGCCGTCCTCGATCGATCGAGCGGGTGCGCCTGATCCCGGCGCGCCCCGTCGACTTCCCCGACACGCCGGGCTTCGGATTTCCCCGGCGCTATCGCGTCGAGGTCAGTGACGACGCCGACTTCACGCATCCTCGTCCTCTGGTTGATCACACTTTCGCTGACGTTCCGAACCCGGGCGATACTCCTGTCGAAATCGAAGCCGACCTCTCCGCACGCTTCGTTCGCGTGACCGCGACCCGATTGTGGGAGCGCAGCTCCGACTGGGTCTTCGCGCTGTCCGAGCTCCAAGTCCTCGACGCCGGAGCCCATCTCGCCACCGGCGTTCACGTGACGGCGCTCGATTCCATCGAAGCCGGACTCTGGTCGACTCGGTTCCTCGTGGATGGACACAGCTCCCGTGCTTCCTTGGCCGAGACGAGAATCGAAGCCACGCGGCAAGCTCTCGAGGAGGAGCGCGATCGCCTCGAGCGAGCTCTTCATGCGGAGCTCACCGCTCGAGCCCCGGCACGAATGGCCGAGCGCGCTCGTCTGAGCGAGCGACAGACTGCCGTCGCCGAGGAGCTCTCTCGCCTCCCGGCGCCCCACTTCGTTTATGCAGCGGCCGGCGACTTCGCGCCTGAAGGCAACTTCATCCCGCCAAGTGCTCCGCGTCCGGTTCACGTCCTGGGTCGCGGAGACGTCGACCAACTGGGCGAGCGCGTCGCGGCGGGCGCCCTGTCGACCCTCGAAGCCCTCGAGCATCACTTCGAAGGTCTCGAGGAGGCTCCGGAGGGTGCCTGGCGAGCGGCGTTGGCGGAGTGGATCGTCGATGCCGAGAACCCGCTGACTTGGCGCTCGATCGTCAATCGCGTCTGGCAGTACCACTTCGGGCGCGGCTTGGTCGACACACCGAACGACTTCGGCCGGATGGGTGATCGGCCGTCACACCCCGAGCTCCTCGATTGGCTGGCCGCCTGGTTCCGGGACTCGGGTGGCTCCTTCCACGCGCTGCACCGGCTGATCCTCACGAGCGCGGCGTATCGGCAAGCGAGCGATCACCGGGAGGCCGCCGCGGCGCTCGACGGATCGAATCGCTGGCTCTGGCGAGGTCCCCGGCGCCGGCTCGAGGCCGAGGCGGTGCGCGATTCGATTCTCGCCCTCAGTGGTCAGCTCGATACGGCTCGCGGCGGTCCAGGCGTGCGGCAGTTCGTGTTTCACGACGACCACTCACCCGTGTACGACTACCGTTCGTTGGCGCCGGACGATCCTGCGAATCGCCGGCGCAGCGTGTATCGCTTCATCGTGCGCAGCGTGCCCGATCCGTTCTTCGACTGTCTCGACGCCGCCGATCCGGGCGCGTTGGTCGCGAAGCGCAACGAGACGCTGACGGCACAGCACGCGCTCGCGATGCTCAACGATCCCTTCGTCTTCGAGCAGGCCGGCCATTGGGCCCGTCGCCTGGAGACCGAGCTCGCCGCTGACCCGATCGGCGCGGCCATCGAGCAGGCGCTCGGCCGACCGCCTCGGCTGGCCGAGATCGAAGCGCTGACGGCTCATGCGAGCCGTCACGGGTTGGCCGCGGTGTGCCGTTTGATCTTCAATAGTAATGAGTTTATCTTCATCGACTGATATGAAACCCACTCCTCACTCATCCCCCATCGATCGCCGGACGGCCTTGTGGCGTCTGGGCGGCGGCTTGGGCGGCATCGCGCTCGCCAGCTTGTTGAACGAGGAGATCGGGGCTGCTCCGTCGCCCCGCCGGTCCTTTGAAGGCCTGCATCACCCCGCCCGAGCCAAGCGCGTGGTTCAGCTCTACATGTCGGGCGCGGCGAGCCAGTGCGATACGTTCGACTACAAGCCACGGTTGATCGAGCGGCATGGCCAGCCCTTCGATCCCGGTGGTGAGGTCGAGCTGTTTCAGAGCTCACCCGGGGCTTGCTTCCAGAGCCCTTGGCCGTGGCGTCAGTACGGCGAGTGCGGCAAGTGGATCAGCGGTCTGGTGCCCCACCTGGCGCAGTGCGTCGACCGCATTGCGTTCGTGCATTCGATGACGTCCCGCTCGAACGTGCACGGCCCGGCGACCTTTCTTCAGGCCTGCGGATTCCAACGCCCCGGCTTCCCGTCCATGGGCGCTTGGATCTCCTACGGCCTCGGGCGCCTGACGGACGACCTGCCGACCTTCGTCGTGCTGCCTGATGCGCGCGGCTTCGCGCCCAACGGTCCGGCCAACTGGTCGGCCGGCTTCCTCCCCGCACAGAATCAAGGCACGATGATTCGTCCGGACCGAGCCGAGCCCATCGTCGACCTCTTTCCGCCCGAGCATGCGTCGAGCTCGCCCAACGACGAGGCGGAAGGCCGCGCGCTGTTGGCCGCGCTGAACGAGCGGCACCGGGCCGAGCGGCCCGGCGACTCGCGGCTCGCCGCTCGCATCGAAGCCTATGAGATGGCGGCCCGTCTGCAGGTCAGTGCTCCCGATGTGCTCGACCTGTCAGGGGAGTCGGCGGCGACGCGCGCGCTCTACGGAGTTGATGATCCAGTGACGGCCGACTTCGGTCGTCGTTGCTTGATCACGCGGCGACTGCTCGAGCGGGGCGTGCGCTTCGTCCAGGTGTGGAGTGGTGCCGACAACGGCTTCCCCCGCCGCAACTGGGACAGCCACGAGGACCTCGAGCGCGATCACGGACAGATGGCGCGCGAGATGGACCGCCCGGCCGCGGCCTTGCTGCTCGATCTCGAAGCGCGCGGCCTCCTCGACGATACGATCGTGCTCTGGACGACCGAGTTCGGACGCATGCCGTGCAGCCAAGGATCCCTGGGCCGCGATCACAACCCGTTCGGCTTCACCAACTGGCTCGCCGGCGGCGGCATTCGCGGCGGCGTGAGCTATGGCGCGACCGATGAGTGGTCCTACCGAGCCGTCGAGAATCCGATCGAGTGCTACGACGTGCACGCCACGATCCTGCATCTTCTCGGCATCGACCACCAACGCCTCACCGTCCGCCAGGACGGCATCGATCGCCGCCTGACCGACGTCCACGGTCACGTGATCCGCGAGGTCCTCGCCTGAGAACGGAGCACCGGCCTCGACCGTCAGGTCCAGAGGTAGCGTTCATCGAGCTCGATGTTGTGACGTCGCAAGAGCGCGCGCAGCTCGTCCTCGAACGACATCACTCGATGATGATCCTCTTGTCGCTCGAGGTAACGCCGAACGCGCTCGACGTTGGACTCGCTGACGGAGAAGGCCCCATACCCGCCCTGCCAGCGAAAGTCCCGCAAAGGAACGGCCTTTTTCTTGACCCACGACGAGGACTGGGCCTTGACGTGTTGGATGACGTCCATGAGCGCGTGCTTCTTGGACAGGTCGAAGACGAGATGCGCATGGTCGTCGACTCCACCAATGCCCAACGGCTGGCATTCGCGATCCAGCAGCAGCCCCCCCCCATGTAGACATGGAGCTCCGAGCGGACCTCACCCGTGATGAGGGGTCGACGATCCTTGGTCGAAAAGACGAGATGGATCACGTTCTTCGATAATGACTGAGACATCAGGACCTCCCAGGTAGTAGCCGCCCCTGGGATGACAGTCGTGTCTCGTCACCGTTGGTTACGGAATCCTCGACGTTTTTCGATCGCCGAAAGCGTCCTTTCAGGACCTGGAGTTTGGCCATTTGGCTGGGGCCTTCGGTGTCTAGGTGCAGGGCGAATGCGGGCTCTGGGCGTTAGGCAGCGGCCCGGGGCCTGTAAGGCCTGGCCTTACAGGCCTCGCAACCGTCTCGGCGAAGCCGTCCTGTTCGTCGACAGACCAAGACGTGTCGAGCTCGTCAGTCGAATCCGATGAAGACGCCGACGCCCGAATGAATCGACCGCCCGCCGACTCACGACGAACACGTCGACGCACAAGCACCGGCCCATCGACGCCAAACGCCGTGCACGTACGTCGATCACGTACGATCACGTACGATCACGACGGTTCCCAAACGTCGGATCCCCGCATTACGCTCCGGCGAACGACGCACGAAGAACACGACGACGCTTGAACGCCGTGCGCGAGGCCTGCAAGGCCGGACTTCGAACAGCCCGGGGCGAAGCCCCGGGAATCGAGGTGCAATGCCCTCGATCCGCCTTCGACACCGGACAGCCGAGCCCTGAAAGGGCTCCTTCGACGTCGTTCAACACGTGTCGCCTCGGCCTGCGGCGTACGACGAACACGACGACGCCCGAACGCCGTGCGCGAGGCCTGCAAGGCCGGACTTCGAAGAGCCCCGGGCGAAGCCCCGGGCGAAGCCCTGGGCGAAGCCCTGGGCGTTGCCGCGGCCTTGGAGCTGCCGCCCCTCGTTCCTCGGGGCTCGGGAATGGTGTTGCCGGCGCGTTGCCCGCTGCCTGGGCGTTGCAACCAAGCGTGCCCCACCGCACCTTCAAGACTTGAACGTTGAACGTCGGACTTCAGCGTTGAACGTTGGTCCAGTGCCTCCAGGAGCCGCGCAGCATGGTTCCCGGGGGGGGGGTCGCCTCGGGCATGGAACTGTCGCTTCCTCGGGGCTCGGGGATTACTCCGTCAGTTCTTCAGCCGCTCGAGCACGGCTTCGGCATTGCGCTGAAGTCGCTGCCGCGTCTCTCGGAGCCAGAAGCGCAGCTCCTCCTTGAGCGGCGGTTCGAGTGCCTCGAGCTGCTCGATGAAGTCGATCGCTCTCGACTCATCGCGGTCGTCCGCCACGAAGCGTACGTAGTTCAGCCGGCTCGGAGTCTCATCGGGTTCCGCCACCAGCCAGTCATCCAGCATTTGCCTCGCCAGCCGATGATCGTGCGTCATGAGCCACGCGAACTGGCTCATGAACGCCATGAAGGGACGCGGCCAAGGCGCGACCTCGTGCCAGTCGCGGAGTCGAAGGCGTAATTCCGCCTTCAGCGCATCCTTCTCGGCTTCGAACTTCGATCCGATGACCTGCTGAGTCAGGTACGTGATCAGCCGTTCGTGGGCGACCGTCTGAAAGCCGCGGAAGATGCTGCGAGCCTCGACCGCCCGGCGGGCCGAAGCGATCGCTTGACGCGGATGCCCGCCCATGTCTTCGGACTGAGCCAGCAGGACGAAGATGACTCCGTCGGGGTGAATCTCGACCGCCTGCCGGAATGACTGGGCCGCCTCCTCCCATTTCCCTCTTCCCATCGACCCAAGGAATTGAGCCTGCAACGTCGCTCGGAGTCCCGCCACGACATGGCTGAGCAAACGAGGCATGAATTGTGGCAGAGGCATGATGAGTCGGGCATTGGGGTCGTTCTGAGTCCGTTCCAAGCTCGCACTGATGCTCATGACTTCGAGCACCAACATCGGAATCAGATTCGGCTGATCGATCCAAGAAGGCAGGTCGCTCAGCCTCGAGTAGCTCTGGAACAAGCCCCGAAAGGTCTGGCGCGTCTCCTCGGCGATCTGGGGGACCGAATTCAGGAAGGCATCCGCTGCCTCGACGTCGCCCCGCAGGGCGGCCGCCAAAGCGGACAAGACCCTCTCACCCGGATCGGCCGGGTAGAGCGCGTGGAAGACCGCGAGCTGGGTCTCCGCTTCATCGAAGCGGCCCGACAACGTCAAGTAGAAGGCGAGCAGCTCGTTGGCACGAACGTGGGCGGGCTCGAGCTCGACGGCCTCCTGCAGCCATCGAACCACCTCGGTCGAGCTCTCCGCCAGGAGCGCCGCCGCATACGCCCGGTCCGCCGCATCGAGCTCGCCACTCTCGAAGGCCGATCGCACGAGCGCCAGTCCGCGCTCATCGCGCAGCGATCCCGCCAGCAAGAGGTCCCCTCTCCAAAGCTGCGCGGCGACCCTCACCGGCGGGTCGAGATCTTCATGCTGCTCCAGTCGGTCGAGCTCGGAGAACGCCTCACCGGCTCGATTGAGAGCGATGAACGCTCGTACGCGCTCGAGTCGTAGCTCGGGCGCATGCAGGGGATCGAACCCGAGTGCCTTCTCACTGGATTGAAGATTGGCTTCCCAAAAACCGCCGCGCGCCGCGATCAGCGCCGAAGACGTCAGAGCATCTTCAGCCTCTCTCCGTGCGAGATCCGCTACCGTGGCAGCGGCTCGCGCGTCTTCTTCCGCCTTCCTCGCTCCCTGGGAAGCCAAGCGCTCGTCCTGCTCAGCCACTCGAGCCTGACGGGCCGATCGGAGGGACACGATCGTGGCGACGATCAAGGTCACCATCACCACCGCGCTCGCGCCGACCAGCACTCGATGTCGCCGGGCGAACTTGCGGACGACGTACCACGTACTCGCCGGCCGCGCTTCGATCGGCTCGTGGCCCAGGTGTCGTTGAACATCGGCCGCCAACTCGGAGACCGAGCCATAGCGTCGGGCCTTGTCCTTGGCGAGCGCCGTACTCACGATCGTCTCGAGATCACCGGCCAGGCCTCGATCGAGGCTGCCGAGGCGGCAAGGCTCGTCCTCTCGAATGATGCGGACTCGCTCGAGAGTTGACCGGCCCTCCAAATCGTAGGGCGAGCGCCCGGCCAGGAGCTCAAAGAGCACGACACCCAACGAGTAGACGTCCGTTCGTGTGTCGAGCAGCGACGGATCGCCACCGAGCTGCTCGGGGCTCATGTAGGCCAGCGTCCCCGGAGTCTGCCCCAGCTCGGTGCCGGTCTCCGTGTCGCCTGCCTCCCGCTCGGTGGCACGGGCAATGCCGAAGTCGAGCACCTTGGGAGCCCCGAACGCATCCACCAGGATGTTGCTGGGCTTGAGGTCGCGGTGGATCACCCCCTGCTGGTGCGCGAAGTGAACGGCCTCGCAGATCTTGACGAACAGCTCGAGCTTCGCTTCCACCGAGAGCCGCCGATCGCTCGCGTGCTCGAGGAGAGGCGAGCCCTCGACCAGCTCCATCGCAAAGAACGGAATCGACTCGCCCGATGCCAACTCCGTCGAGCCGGCCTCATGAATCTGGGCAATCCCGGGATGCCGGAGTCGACCCAGGACGGCAACCTCGTAGTCGAATCGGCGACGGACCTCGGGTGAGTCGAGACGGCCGCGAATCACCTTCAGCGCGACCGCGCGTTGCGGGCTCTCTTGCTCGGCTCGGTAGACGACTCCCATGCCGCCTCGGCCGAGCTCGTCCAGGATGCGGTAGTCACCCAGGCGTTCGGGGAGAGGGGCCGGTGCAGTGGTCGAAGGATTGCCGAACAGCAACGCGCTACTCGCGAGCGACTCGTCGCGCTCCTTCCGTGCTCGCAGCTCGACATCGAGCTCGGGATGACGCGCTAGCAGGTCGACGAACGTCTCTTCCGGCTCAGCGACGCGCCATGCTTCGAAGAGATCGTGCGCCCGCTTCTCGTTGGGTTCATTCATCGTTGCCATCGGGGCTGAGTTCGATCGGACGGGGAGTGGGAGATTGTACGCTGTCCGATTGCGGCTGTCCTCGCACGCGCACCCGGCGACTGACATCGCGCGGGCCTGCTCGGATCGTGGCACGCTCTCGCAGATCAACCCGGCTGGTGCGTGGGCGGCTCGATCTCCAAGGCCCACGCCGCGGCAGCGATGTGCTTGGGGCGAGTCCCGCAGCAGCCACCGAGCCAAGTGGCCCCGGCGGCGGCGAGGTCGACCAAGCCGGCGGCGAAGTCTTCCGGCGTGACGGGAGGATCTTCCTCGAGGGAGGATTCTGGAGTGAGGCCCGCTCCGGCTCGGATCCAGAGGAGCCCGAGCCCGGCCCGAAGTGCCAGCGGAAGGATCTCGGCAAACTGCGTCAGTCGAAGCGTTCCGCAATTGAAGCCGACGATGTCGACGTCTTGCCGGGCGAGCGCCGCGAAGGTGACGGAGAGAGATTCCCCGGTCAGCGTCGTGATGCCGCCTCCCTCTTTTTCCACCAATGCGACAGACGCCGCCAACCAGCTTCTCGGGGCAGCACGTCGAACCGCCACGACCGCGCTCTCGAGCTCCTCCACCCCTGCCAGGGTCTCGACGAGGAGCCCATCCACTCCGGCTTCGAGCAGCACCTCGGCCTGACGCTCCCAGGCGGACTGGGCATCGTCGAAGGACAAGGGGCCACGCGGCTCGATCAGATCCCAAAGAGGACCGATGTCGCCCAAGACGCGAGCCCGCGAGCCAGCGGCCTGGCGAGCGAGCTTCACGGCGGCCCGATTCAGCGTCTCCATCTCGGCGTCGTCGCCCAGACGCGGCGAACATCCCATGAAAGTATTCGACAGAACGACTCGCGCGCCGGCCTCGACGTACGCCCGGTGGATCGCCTCGACCTGCTGGGTCCGCTCACGAACGGCCCAGATCGTCGGTCGATCCATGGGCCAGCCCGATCTCCAGAGCTCGGTGCCCATCGCACCATCCGTCAAAACCACCTGCCGGACCGAAGACTGGCTATCCCACTCTGTTGACATGTGACAACTCCGCTACCCGGAGAAGAATCGCCAATCTTCTCGGGCAAGCGATCGAATACGTCTTCCCTCGGAGGCCAATCCTCGCGGAAGGAGGCCCCCGATTCCCAATGGAAAACCAGGCGAGGGTCGATCCGGTCGGTGCAGCCGGAACCCAGGCGAGAGATCTGGGGTCCCTGAAGCGAGTGTGATCGCGTGCCAACGTGACTTTTTGATTGCAAAACCCCGGTCGGCTGATAAGCTTCTGAGCTTTTCGGGCGGACTCCGTACCGCAGAACCCCGCCGGGGCAGGGAACTCGAGAGCAAAGCCGTATGAAGACTTACGTGGCCAAACCGGGTTCGGTGGAGGCCCAGTGGCATCTGGTCGATGCAACGGATCTGGTCCTGGGTCGCCTGGCGGTTCGTTTGGCGACGATCCTCCAGGGCAAGCATCGACCCATCTACACGCCGCACATCGACACCGGCGACTTCGTCGTCATCGTGAACGCGGAGAAGATTCGCCTCACGGGGCGCAAGTCTGAGCAGAAGACTTACCGGTATTACACCGGCTGGCCGAGCGGTCTCCGCGAGGTACCATACGCTCGCATGCACGAGCGCAAGCCGACGGAGGTCATTCGGGAGGCCGTGCGACGCATGCTGCCGAAGAGTCGACTGGGCCGTCAGATGCTCACCAAGCTCAAGATTTACGCCGGTCCGGATCACCGTCACGAAGCTCAGAAGCCGCAGCCGCTCTCGATTGGCTGACGAGCGGATCGCAAGGGTCATCGAAAACCGAGGAGCGATCAGTCGTGGTCGACAATCCTTTCAAGTGGGGTACGGGTCGTCGGAAGTCGTCGGTCGCGCGTGTCCGGGTCAAGCCCGGTAGCGGCGCGTTCCAAGTCAACAAGAAAGAGTTGGCGGACTTCTTTCCGAACGAGCAGCACCGAGTCCTGATCATGGCGCCTCTCGAGGCCGCCAACGTCAAGGACTCGATCGACGTCTGGGTCAACCTTCGAGGGGGCGGCATCTCCGGTCAAGCCGGCGCCGTCGTCTTGGGCATCGCCCGCGCGCTCATGGCCATGGACGAGACCAAAGAAGAAGCCCTCCGCGATGGTGGCTTCTTGACTCGCGACGGACGCATGAAGGAGCGCAAGAAGTACGGCCAGAAGGGCGCGCGGAAGAAGTTCCAGTTCTCGAAGCGCTGATCTTGGAACCGGCTTCGCCGGCGTTCTCCTAATGGCTTCCGACCGATTCTCCGGGCGGCGCGTGATTCTCACGCGGCCGCCCGATCGTGCTTCCGGCTTGGCGACTCGATTGCACAAGGCCGGTGCGACCGTCCTCGCGATCCCCATGATTCGCATCGGGCCGCCGGCCGATTCGGCGCCTCTCGAGGCGGCTCTCCTGCAATGGAATCACTACCACTGGACGGTCTTCACCAGCCCGGCCGCCGTGGAATCGGTGGCGCAGCGGCGCACCGATTGGCCGCCTGCGCCCCGTCTCGCAGCCATCGGTCCTCGAACGGCCGAAGCCTTGAAACGCCTGGCGCGAGCTCCCGATCTGGAGGCTCAGACCGCGAGTGCGAGTGGGTTGCTCGCCGAGCCCGAGATCTCCGGCGATTTGAGCGGCCTTCGCTTCCTGCTGCCCGTCTCCAACCGAGCTCGTTCCGAGCTCGGCGATGGACTCCAGGATCGGGGAGCGACCGTCACGTCGGTCGTGGCCTATCGCACCGAGCCCCGAGAACGTCTCGAGGACGAGGTCATCGATGAGCTCCTACAGCACGACGCCCACGCCATCGTCTTCGCCAGTCCGAGTGCCGTCGAGGCCTGGTCTGCGTTGGCCGTCTCACATGGCCTCGATGCCATGCTGAATTCAGCGCGCGCGATCTCGATCGGACCGACCACTTCGGCGGCCTTGCGGGCTCGAGGGCTCACCCCGTCCGCCGAGGCCGCGCTCCCCGGCGACGACGGCCTCTGGCAGGCCTTGTGTGAAGCCCTCCCGTTGGTCGATCCATCGAGTTGACGGCTCACGTCTCCCTTGGTCCAATGACGTTCTGATTCTCAAACGCACACCATTCAAAGGCTTAGGCGAAAGATGGCTGGACACTCCCACTGGGCGGGCATCAAGCACAAGAAAGCGGTCGTCGATGCTCGTCGAGGCAAGCTCTTCAGCAAGCTCAGCAAGGGGATCATGTCGGCGGCCCGACAAGGCGGCGCCGACCTCGACATGAACCTCAAGCTCAAGTACGCGATCGACAAGGCCAAGGCCGGCAACATGACCCGCGATGCCATCGAGCGTGCGATCAAGAAAGGCACGGGCGAGCTGGGAGCCAATACCTTCGAAGAGCTCGCCTACGAGGGGTATGCGCCCGGGGGAGTCGCGATCATGATCGAGGCACTCACGGACAACCGGAATCGCACCGCCCCCGAGATCAAGAAGCTCCTGGAACGCCGTGGCGGTCAGCTCGGAGCTCCGGGTTGTGTCGCCTACCTCTTCACCAAGAAGGCCGTCTTCCACGTCTCGCGAGAGGCGATTGCCGAAGACAAGCTGATGGAGATCGTCCTCGAAGGAGGAGCCGAGAACCTCGAGACCGCCGGCGACCTCTTCATCGTGACCGGGGAAGCGAACGACTTCTCGACCATCCAAGCCGCGCTCGAAGCGAACGAGGTTTCGACGGAGCTCGCCGAGCTCCAGCAGGTCCCGTCGAACACGATCGCCGTCGCCGAGATTGACGCAGCTCGGAAGATCCTCACTCTGATGGAAGAGCTCGACGATCACGACGACGTGCAAAACGTCTTCGCGAACTTCGACATCCCGGACGAGATTCTGGAGACCTTGGGCGAGGAAGGCTGACCGGCGCGGCGCGACCGGAGCTCGACGGACGAGTGACGAGCCGAGCCCGTCAGCCCCCTCCGTCACTCTCGCCGCGATCCTCGTCCACGGCCCGGATCGCCGGCTTCTTCGACTGCGCGAACATCCAGGCCAGGGCTCCGTCCGGATCTCGATAGGTCTGTGACCAGGAGTCGTGACCCGTTTCTGCGTACTCGGTGTACTTGGGCGTTCCACCGGCCCGACGGATGGCCTCGACGAGGTCCCGACTGCGCGCGGCCGGGACGACTCGATCCTCCGCGCCGTGGAAGGCCCAGATCGGAAGACCAGCCAGGCGCTTTGCCTGTGACTCATCACCGCCGCCGCAGATCGGAATCACGGCCGCGAATCGTTCAGGATGTCGTGCCGCGAGCTCCCAGCTTCCGAAGCCACCCATCGACAGCCCGGTGAGGTACACGCGCGAGTGATCGACTCCCGGTAGCTTCAGGTAACGCTCGAGGATCTCGATCGCCGCTCGCATCGGCTCGGTGGGCTCAGGCGGCATCGCCTCGGAATCTGGGAGGCTCCAGGTCGCGGCGGACCAGGTCTTCTCCCTGGGACATTGAGGAGCGACGACGTAGCAGGGGAATCGCTCTCGAAACTCGGGCTCGACGATCTGAGTGACGAAGTGGCGGTTCACCTGCCAGGGATCGTCGCCACGCTCTCCGGCCCCGTGAAGAAACAAGACCAGGGGAACCTTCTGGCCCGGCTCGAGCTCGGGAGGCTCCACCAGGAGATACCGATAGGCGACCGGCTCCCCGTCCGGCCTCGTGAGCTGGTGCGTCTCGACGCGGGGTCGAACGACCTTCTGCGCGACGGCACAGCTCGTGAGGACGAACGCGGCAACGAGAGTCGAAAGGACTGCCGCTCGAGCGATCCGAACGCGTACCGAGCCGCCCTCAGCCATCGAGAGCCTGCACCCTCTCCTTTGCCACGTCAGCGGCCCGTGTTCCTCCGTACTTCTCGACGATCGAACGATACTTCTTCAAGGCCGAGGAGGCGCGGCCGCGATCCTCGAGGGCCAGTGCGGAGTCGAGCTGCTTCAAGGCGGACCGCTCGATTCGGAGCTCCGACTTCTTCGCCTTGACGGCGTCGGTCTTCTCGTGGCGCTTGAGCGTCTCCTCCGCCAGGTCGCCGGTCTCCATGTCCTCGAAGCTGTCGACGAGCTCCTCCAGGTCGAGGATGGCATCGACGACGTTTCCGGCTTCGAGGATCTGCTCGAACCGTCGCACCGCCTCCTTACCCTTTTGGTCGACCTCGACGATCTTGCCTTGGAGCTCCTTGATGATGGAGCACTTCGAGCGTGAGTCGGTGGCGTAGGGTCTCAGCTCGTCCATGAGGACGGCCAGCTCACCCTTGGCAATCAGGTCTTCGGATTCCTCGAGCAGCGACGTCGCCTGCCAGTAGTCCGCACGGGACATCCCCGGGCCCAGGCGCTTCATGTCGTTCATGACCGCCGTCACGAGCTCGGAGGGTGTGTCCCCGATGTCGATGTCGACCTCCTTGCGCCAGATGTCGTGGCCATCGGGACCGATCAGAACGTACAAGGGTGTCTTGATCGGATCGGTACCGAAGATCTTCCCACGCACTTCCATCTCGGCGCGACGCCGTTGGCTCTTGCTCAGGTGTCCGTAGCGTGCGCACACCTTGTGGGTCTTGCCGTCCACCTCGACCTCGACTTCGCCATGATCGGCCATGCTCGCGATCACGAAGACGATCCGCTCGGAGAGCTCGGAGATCCGCTTGTCCGGCAGCACGCCGTTGACGACCCGCTCGTTCGCCTCCTCACCGTCCTCGATGAAGAAGACGAGCACCGGCACGTTTCGAGCCGCCGATTCTTCCAAGGCGCTCCGATAGGACTTCGCCCAAGGGATCTTGATCTCTCCGGCCGAGACGGGCTTGGGTGGTTGAGACGCGGTCGTCCTCCGAGTATTGCGGCGCTGAGCCTCGGCGGTCGGAGCCAGACCGAGCGCCATCAGCGCGGCGGCCAGGAGGGTAAAAATCGCCGTCCTCATCGTCTCCTCCATCAGGTGATCGTAGAGAGCGAACGGGCGCCGCTTTCGCGAGCTGCCGGCATCCGTTACAAGAGGCGAGCCTCTCGCCGCTTCGTCGGGGGGCATCGACGTGCGAGAAGTCGCTCGGGCTCACCCGCCGCCATCTTAATCGGCTTTGAACTTGAACGCCAACGGCTCCATCGTGGCCTTCGTGGCGACCGCAACCCTCTGCCTCGGGTTGGCTGGTTGCCGATCGACCGAGCTCCGCACTATCGACATCGGAGCCGCGATCGCGGCCGGGCCCCCTGCCTGGGAAGAAGCCCGACGCCTCGAGGCGGCCGGCCGCTTCGAGGAAGCCCTCCGTGCCTACGAGATCTCGCTCGAGCAGGCCGAGGACGACATCGAGCTCCATCGGGCCTATCAGAAGCTCCTGATGCGGGGCGCGGGCAAGGCGGCGCTCTTCGACGTCTACCGCGCTCGCCTGGAACGATCGCCCAACGACCCGGCCGCCCACTACTTGTATGGCCGTCTGTTCAACGACCCCGAGCCCAAGCGAGCCCACTTTCGTCGTGCTCTCGAGCTCGATCCGGCATTCCCTTGGGCGCTGCACGGGCTCGGCACGCTCGCTCTCGAGGACGGCGACCTCGCGACGGCTCGCACACTTCTCTCGGCGGCACTCCAGGCCGAGCCCCGGCTGGCGGATACCTGGATCGCGGCGATCACCCTCGAGCAGGCGAGCGGCGATACGCAGCGCGCCCTGGAGCTGGCCTCGCTCTTCGCGGCCGTTCACGGCAGTCGGCCGGATGGTCCCCTCTTGATGGCTGAGCTCGCGTCGCAGGTCGGAGATCACGAGCGTGCGATCGAGGCTTCGATCGAGGCGCTGCGTCGGCAGCCCGACTCCGAGCTCGCCCAGCGCAGCGTCCGCCGACGCCTGTCGACCGCGGATCCGGTGACATGGCGCCGCGCCTTGGACGCGAGCCGCCCCGGGCTCCGACCCGACCCTGCCCCGGAAGTGCTGACGAGCCTGGGGCACTATCACGCGCTGCTGGGGCACTCCTGGCGCGCCATTCGGCGCTTCCGTGAAGCCCAAGCGGCTGGCGCCCGCCCCACCGACATCTTGCCGGCCGTACGTCGGCTCTCGTTCGAGCTCGGAGACTACCAAGGCGGCTATGCTGCTTGGAAGCGCACGGTGCCGCCTTCCCTGCTTCGAGCGCCCGAGAATCGACTGCGCCCCGTGTTCGAGAATCTCGAGCGGGCAGCCGAGGCGGCCATGGGTCAAGGCGAGGTGGCTCTCAACGCGCGTCGCGAGCTGGCGGCCGCCCTCGAGACCGTCGGCTGGCTCGATGAGGCACGACATGTCTGGGGGCAGATCGCGGCGACCACGAACGATCGGGAAGCCGAGAACGCACTCGATCGACTCGAGAGGCGCGTGGCTTTCGAGGATGGCCTTTCGCGTCTGTTCAAGGACATCTACGCCGGCCGGCGCCCCGACCTCGCCGCTTCCCTGTTCGCGGTGATCGAGGAGCTCCGATCGTTGTCACTCGCCACAGTGGGTCGAGATGTGGTCGGCGATCCTCCGATTCAGTCCTACTTCCTCATCGGCGACATCCTCGATCCCGACGGCGCCGGGTTGATGCAGTACCTTCGAGAGGGCAATCGCTTCTTTCTGCTCGGTCAGGAGTCGGGAGGAGCCGTCCAGGCGACGCTGATGAGCATCGTCTCCCACCGCGAACGCGTGACCCTCGAACGAGGAGGTACTCCGCTCCAGTTCGACGAGATCGTCTGCGAGAGCCAAGCCTTCGGAGGTGTCGCCGAAGCGGCCGGCGCGGAGTATGCCGGCGCGACCTTCGAAGGATTCTACTACGTGCAGCTCGACTCGGTCCGGCGGACGGCGCACGAGATGCTGCGCGGCGCCCGACTCCCGGCGGATCTGGCCCCGATCGAGCCCCGGACTGCGGTCGGCTCCGAAGAGCGTCGCTCGACCTGGGAGCCGCTGGGCGTGATGGCGCGCATGGCGCTCTCGATGGGTTGGCACGATCGCCCGGCTGAAGAGGCTTGGTCCGAGGCCCTCGAGCTCGTCTTCGACGGAGTGGCCGTTCACGAGCAAGGTCACCTGGTCGACGTGGCTTACTTCTTGCCGATCACTTCCAATCTTTGGCGAGGCCTGGGACTGCTCACGAGCGAGGGATTCTCCGCGGGCGGCATTCGGGCGACGCTCGAGGGCCGGGCTCAGCGCGTGGCCCTTGCCGAGTCGGCTTCTCCTCGCCTGGCATTGGCTCACGCTCTCGGGTACCTGCCGAATCGTGATGCAGCTCCCCCCCACTCCGACGGTTTCAGCCGCTTGCTGGACGCCTTCCTCGAAGAGGTCGACGCGCGGCGCGACGAGCTGTCGGCCTTGGACCCGAATGCCAATCTGCTTCAGCAGCTCGACCGCCTCGACGACGAGTCGATTCGTCGAATCGCGCGCACGCTCGAGTGAGGCTGAACGCCCCTCAATCGACGTCGAGATGTCGAACGAGGAAGCGGGTGATCCGTTGACCGTATCCGTTCCGCCGCACGTCGTTGTGCCCCATGCCCGGTAAGCGCCAGAGCTCGGTGGCTTCAGGCCGAGCTGCCAGCAAGCGCTCGGCGTGGTGGATTCCGATCAGCTCGTCCTGCTCTCCATGGATCATGAGCACCGGTATTGCGAGCTCTTCCAAGGAGTCCACCGGGCGCACGTCTGCGGGGTCGAATCCGGCGCGCATCCAAACGAAGCCCCGGACGAGTGGCCAGAACGGGAAGACCGGCACGCCCATCTTGCCGGCTTGCTCTCGGCAGAGCTGCGCCAGATCGGAGAAGGGGCTGTCGACGACCAGAGCCCGCACTCCCGAGTGGCGGGGAGCGCAGCGCAGCGCCGAAGCGGCGCCCATCGAGCGACCGATCAACCCGAGCCGTTCCGGATCGACATCGGTCCGCGCGGCCAACCAGTCGAGTCCGGCAGCCAGATCGCCCCACTCGTCGTGACCGAGAGTGATCAGGTCACCCTCGCTCCGGCCGCAGCCCGCGAAGTCGAGCGCGAGCACGTGGAAGCCGGCGCCCAGGAGATCGTCTGCGATCTCCAACACCTCGAGACGATTCGACGCGTTGCCGTGTCCGTAGACGATCGCCGGCGCTCGCCCCGGGTGGGCCGCATAGAAGTTGCCGCGAAGCGTCAGCCCGCGTCGATTCGGGATCTCCACGATGTCGGGCTCCACCCGGCGTCCGTCGGCCAACATCACGGTCGCTTCTTCCGGCGCCACGAGCCGATCCCGTGGAGGGCGGACGATCGCGGAAGAGAGGACGTAGCCGAGCACGGCGAGCAGCAGCAGACCGAGCCCGATCGAGATCCAGAGCATGCGCAGCCCTCGCCTCCAGGTGGACGGTCGATCTCGACTCGTTTGACCGGTGGATATCATTCTGCTACGAGAGTGCCTCCCGTATCCCTGCTGGAGGAGCACGCATGAAGCTGGCACACACGATGATCCGGGTCAAGAACCTCGAGGCGACCCTCGACTTCTATACGGACTTCCTCGGCCTCGAGGAGGTCTCCCGCAAGCCGATCGGCGACGAAGCGACGCTCGTCTTCCTGACCGATCAGAGCCAGTGCTACTACCTGGAGCTCACCTACAACCACGGCCAGTCCGAGTATGAGCTCGGCGACCAGTTCGGGCATCTCGCCTTCACGACCGACGACCTGGGCGCGGTCATCGAAAAGGTGAAGGCGAACGGATGGTGGTTTCGACGCTCTCGCCCCGAGCTGTCGTCGCAATACATCTTCGTCAAGGATCCCAACGGCTACGACATCGAGATCCTGCAGGCCTGACGCGCGTCCCTCGGGATCTCAGGGGTCAGCTCGCCGAGCCCGGCGCGACGCAGATCACGGCGACCGACTCACCATCGCGCTTGGTGAAGATCACATGAGCGGACTCTTCGCCAGGCACGCGCAGCTTTGGGCGCAGCTTCTCGAGGTCGATCGTGACGCCACGGCTGGCGAGGGTGATGCGCCCCAGACGCCTTTCCTTCAAACGACGCCGAAGCTGACGCAAGGGCCGCTCGACGACCTCGGTGACGCGATAAGAGCGCGCGAACGGCGAATCCACTCGCTGGTCCGCCGTCAGATGAGGCACGGTCCAGTCGATCCGGCGGGCGCCGAGATGCTGGGCGAGCGATTCCACGAGACCGGCTTGAATCACGGCCGGATCCGGATCGAGCAAGACGGCTCCGATGGCCCCGATCGACTCGACGGCGTCCGAAGACGGCTCGAGAACGTGCTCACCCGGAAGGATGACCGCTCTCCGCGCGATGCCGCGCCGCGCGTCCCCGAACCAGAGGGTCGCTTCCTTGAGCTCACCCTCGAGTGAAACCCAATCAACCTCCGTATCGGGCGGCAGCTCGTGAGCTCGCACGGAGGGAGCGACCTTGGCGGCTGCGGCTCGGACACGAGGAAGCCAACGGTCCAGGCAGGAGAGTGGCGGATGATACTCGGTCGGGCTCTGAGCTCGCCGCCCGCCGGAGTCTCGTCGGGCCGGGTCAAAGAACAACGCGTCGGTCTCGATGTCCGACCAAGCCTCGAGGTCCCGCTCCTCGACCCGAAACTCGGCCTCGGGCTCATACACACGGACATTGAACTCCGCGAGCCTTGCCCGAAGCGGGACGTTCTCGATGCCGAGGACCTCGTGGTCCGCAGCGAGTGCCAGAGCGTCTCCCCCCAACCCGCAGCCGAGGTCGGTGATCGAGCGCACGCCGATCTCTTGAAAGCGCGCGGCGCGCAACCGTGCCACCGGCTCGGAAGTGGCCTGCTCGAGCCCGCCCCGCTCGAAGATCATCGCGTCGGCGAGGCGGAACTTGATGCGAGCCCGACGTCGAAGCAGCTCGAGGTCATACAACGCGCGTCCGCCTTCGGATCCGAATCGAGCGCGCAGACGCTCGAGATCCTGCAGCTGGTCGGCTGGGCGAAGCGTCCAATCGGCGAGCTCGGAAGCGGCGGCCAGCCCTCCTTGGTCGAGCAAGAATTCCAGACCGGAGTCGTTCATGGGTCTCCCTTCGTGACGATGAGCCCGGCATCGTCCCGAGGAGCAGGACGCGTGTCAACGCGTCGACCCTGTCCCCAACCAATGAAAGTGTGGTGGCCGGTGCGGGGAGATTCACCGGCCACCACGGTCCAGGTCACGCTCCGAAGAGCGTGTGACGGTCCTGGAGGATGAGACTCAGCAGTCGTCTCGGATGTGATCGCAGAAGACGTTCGAGCCGAGCAGCCCGGTGTTCGACGGCGTCATGTCCATCGAGACCCACTGGACGGCGAAGACCATGCCGACCAGCGCGGGGTTGTTCGGGATCGCGAAGGTCAGCGTTTGATAGGCGCTGTCGTTGAACTCGAAGACGTAGAACATGTGCAGGTCGGGTCCGATCAGGAGGCTGAAGGTGTCGGTGATCGGCGTCTCTTCCTTGCCGGTCGACCAGATCGCACAGCCATGGCAGCCCTGCTTGCCGCTGAAGATGAACGAGAAGTCATGGTTGATCATCGGCGGCTCGTCCCAGAAGAGGAGCGGCGCGCAGCCGTCGAGCTCGTCGGTGATCAGACCGGCGGCAGTCGTCGAAGGACCACCCTTTTCGAAGCCGGCCGCCACGTGCGCGGCCTGAAGCCCGCCCGTCGTGTAGGAGAAGGCGCGAGCGAAGAACTCCGCCTCGATTCCATCCAGGTTGCCCTGGAGCAGGATCTTGATGCTCGCCGGACCGAAGTGGACGTCGGCCGGATCGGCCGCGATCGTGTCGGCCGCGGCATTGGCGAAGCCATCGGGCAGACCGGTGCCAGTCGTCAGCTTGAGAGAGAAGGCTCCGAAAGCGCCCGAGTCATTGTGCTGAATTCCTATCAGCACGTCGGGGTCGAAGCTCAGCTCGAGCTTGGGACCGGTCGGGCTCTGATTCCATTGCAGGTCAGCGAAAATGGCACCCGTGACCTGGCGGGGCATGCTCAGGTAGAGCTCTGTCAGGAGCGGATTGGCGACTCCGACCGAAACGGGCGAAGTGTTCTCGAGGTCGATCGTGAGCGTGTTGCTCGCATCGTTGAAGTGAAAGGTGAGGGTGGCCGTGGCTTCGGTCGCACCATCATCCAGCGTGCCCGGGTCGGACGAGCCGTTCGAGCCATGGGAACCAGGGCCACCGATGTTCAACGTCGCTGACGTCACATCGGCTCGCCCCTCGGCTGCCCAAGCGGCACAGGCCGCCATGAGCAGTGCGTTGCACAGTAGGCGCTTCATCTTGGACGATCTCCTTAGGCGCCTGCTCTGCCGGGTGGGTCGCATTCTCCCTACGGACGCACCGTCTCCCGATGGGACTGCTCCCAGCGTTCGACGACGCGCCGACGGACCGGCTCCGGAGGCGCTGAAGTCTGGATTATTCGAGGGTTGGCATCTTCCGAGGAGCGACCGGCGCGGGCGCGAGTCCCATGGTAGGCCGATTCCCCTTTTCCTCCGCAGGCTGCCCATGCTGGACGACCTGCACAGGGAGTATATCCCACCAATCCGCAGAGGCAAATCGGACCGAAACTCTAGGGAACACGGCACAAGCCGCTACCTCGAATTAGCTTCCGACAGCTCCCTTGCGAGCCGCCGCACTCGAAGCCGAAACCAACGACGACGGGGCGAGCCCATTCGGCCCGCCCCGTCGTCTTCTCGAGGGTCCAGTGATCTCGAGCTCAGTCGGTCTCCGAGTCCATGAAGGCCCAGAAGGCTTGGCCCTCATCGCCCGAACTCTTCGTCGCCTTGGACTTCCGCGCCTCTTGCTCGCGCTTCTCGGCCGCGGTGGAGAGGTTGAAGGTGTAACGCGTGGACCTGCGATCCCCGAAGACGGTTTGGTAGAGGACCTCGTCGGTCGACTGGACTTTGGTCGGCGTCTTGTAGACATCCATCTCGGGAGGCGCGATCCAGTCCGGTTCGGCGAACACCTCCTGCAGACGCGCTTGGTCGTTCTCGGACGGGAGGTTGTCGGCGATGTAGCGTTCGTACACTGCTTGCGACTCGATCGGCTTGCCGTGGATGTCGTAGCACTCCCCGGCGTAGATGCTGGGTCGATCGCGATGGAAGCGGATGGACGGCAAGACGAGCTCGGGAGTGCCGGTCGGGTGGTGCTGCTTGATGAGGTCGTTAAACTTCTGGAAGTGCGACTCGAGAGCACGCTTGTAGAAGGTCACGGTGATGCCGTTGAGAAGCTCCTTGTTGATGTCTTGCGTCGGGCCGTTCAGGTTCAGATCGACAAACTTGTAGCCGTGGTCCCGATTGTTGAGCTCGCGATGGGCCAGGTCCTCGAACAGCTGACGGTCGAAGGCCTCGCGGGCCGGTCGCTCGAGGTAGCTCTCGCGTCCTGGGCTCGGATAGAATCCCTTCAAACCCAGCTTGTAGTAAATGAGTGCATTGGTGGAGCGCTCACCGCCGTGGAGATCGTAGCCGAGAGGTGCGAAGAGATTGACGTACTTCTGCAGCAGCTCGATCGGGAGCTTGCCACCCCGAATCATGCGCTCGAAGCCTTGCTCTCCGCTGCGCAGGTGCTTCGCCTCTTCGCGCAGCATGAACAGCATCGAGCGGGTGAGGTCCATCACCGCCGAGCGGGCCAGCAGCGTCAGCTGGCTGCCACCGTCTCGGTCCATGAACTCGAGGAAGCTGTACATCCCGATCCAGTCCTTGATCGGGTTGTTGAACGCACCCAGTAGCCGAGCATCCTCGCCAGAACCCGAGCGGCGCTCGAGCAGGCTCTGCGCCGCCGTGAAGGCCTCTTCGGTCCTGATGACGTCGGTCTCGAAGAAGCCCATCTGCCAGCCGTGCCGGAACTCCTCGTTGATCACCGAGAGGAGGATCTTGCGATCGTAGTCCGAGGGCGCGCTCTCCCAAAGCCCGACCTGCTGCTCGTTGGAGCCAAACTCGGTATCGCCCTGGATGTTCGCGAGGTTGGCCAGGATCTCGATGTAAGACCGACCGTTCCACTCGCCGTCGGGAAAGTCTTCGGGTCCGCGGAAGCGCTTTTGACCGGCGAAGTCTCCGAACTCGATCTCGTCGTCCTTCGGTTTGGCGAGGACGATCTTGAACTCGTTGCCGAGAATCTCGGGCACGGTCAAGCCGACGTCTCGCAGGTACCAGAGGCTATACTCGCGAAAGTCGTCGAAGCTGCGGATCTCGGCCTTGGACGCTACCATCAATCTGGCTCCTTTGGGGCAAGACGAGGCCCTGCCGGAAGGCCGCTCGTCTCATGCTCATCTTCTTACCGCGACTTATAAACGCGCTGCCGACAGGGGTCAACCGCCGCCAACTCCCATGACCGGCGGCATTCTCGCCCCCACGGTCACTGCTGACCGTAGAGTCGGAGGATCTCCCGCGCCTTCTGGGCCTTGGCCGTCTTCCCTTGTCGCTCATAGAGCTCGGCCTTGAGCTTCAGGACCCTCAGGGCCTCTCGGTCGTTCTCCCCGCCCTCGGCGACCAAAGCGGCATGCAGCGGCTCCAGGATCTCGGCGGCGCGCTCGGTGCGCCCGGCTCTCAAGAAGGCGAACCCTGCCTTGCGTGAGAAGATCTTGAGATAGGGATGCTCCGCCCCGAAGGTATCCGACGCTCGACGGAGGAGCTCGTCGAAGTAGGGCAGGCTCTCTTGGAAGCGGTCCTTGTCCGACAGGAACGTCCCGAGATTGAAGGTCGTCACCAAGGTGTCCGGATGCTCCGGTCCCAGAACCTCGCGGTTCATGTCGAGAGCCTGCCTCATGAGCGACTCGGCCTCCTCAGCCTGATCCGCGCGCTGGCGGAGAAGGCCTGCCAGGTTGTCCATCGAGACTGCGGTCATGCGATGGCGTTCGCCCAGGACACGGCGACGGATTCCCAGCGCCTGCCGATAGAGCTCCTCGGCCGCATCCGGACGCATCTGGCTCATGCGGACCGAAGCCAGCCCGTCCAGAAAGCGAGCCGTATCGTGATGGTCGAGACCAAAGAGGTTCTGGCAACCCTCGATGGCCGCGACGAGCAGCTCATCGGCTTCGACCAGCTCTTTGCGTTCTCGGAGGAACAGGGCCAACCCGTGCATCGCGTTGAGCGTGTTGCGGTGGGCATCCCCGAGCACGTCGCGGCTCTGCTCCAAGAGCTGCCGGTAGAGCGGCTCGGCTTCCTCCGCCCGTCCCAGCTCGTTGACCAGATTCGCCAGGGTGCCGAGGGCTCCCAAGGTATCGGGATGACCCGCGCCCAAAAGCTCGCCGAACGAGTCCCAAGCCCGCCGGGCGAGCGACTCGGCCTCCTCGCGACGGCCTCGCGACTTGAGGACGCTGGCGAGCTGGTGCACGGCATCCAGCGTGGATCGATCGTCGGGCCCATGGAGCCGCTCGCACATCGCTAGCTCGGAGCGTGCCAAGTCTTCCGCTTCCTCGAAGCGGCTCAGGCGACGAAGGATGTCGGCTCGCTGCCGGCGAGCATCTCCCGTCTCACGATCCTCTTCACCGAGCACCCTCAGGCAGCGGGCGTACGTGTCGGCCGTCAGGCGCTCGCACTCGAGCAGCCGGCCGCTCACCTTGAGCCACTCGGTATACCGATTGGCCGCCGCGAGCGTCTCGGGGGCATCGGGGCCGAGATGCAGTCGAAGGAGATCGTACGCGTCCTCGATGAGAGCCTCGGCCTCCTGGACGAGACCCAGCTCCAGAAACGTCCTTCCGACGACACCGGCCAAGGTCGCCCTCAAGAGCGGCTGCTCGACGAAAGCGGGAGCCAACCGCGCGGCGGCTTGCGCCAGGATCTCGACCACGAGAATGCGACGACCGTTACGGCCCGGATCGGCGGACCGAAACATGTCCAGGAGGAAGTCCTTGATGACGAGCACTCGCTCCGCCTCGAGCAGCTCGCGCTGGCGGGACTCCTCGACCTGTTGAAGGCGCTCGGCCGCCAGGCGTTCGGCATTCTGCGCTCGATTGCGATCGAGCACGGCCTGCTCTCGGCTGGCTCGCTCGAGGGCCTCGGCCGACTCGGCCGCCCGACGCGCCTTCTGCTCGCTTTGACGCGACGACTCGGCTTGCCGGTACAGGCTCCAGCTCACCACCAGCCCGGTGATCAAGGTGACCGTCACCGCGAGCGCCGCCAGCATCGCCCCCTTTCGACGGCGAATCAGCTTGCGGAGGCGATAGGCCATCGTCGGCGGGCCCGCCGAGACGGGCTCGTCTTTGAGATGGCGCTCGATGTCAGCCGCGAGCTCCGAGGCGCTTTGGTACCGTTCCCCCCGGTCCTTGTGCATGGCCTTCATCGTGATCCAGTCCAGATCACCGCGAAGCTGTCTCACGATCTGGAGCGGCACGCCCCCTCGCAGCTCGGCCAGGGTCGTCGACGAATCTCCGAGCTTGGCGAAGCGCGTGCTCGGCCTCTGAGGCTCTTCTTCGGCGAGCAAGCGTCGCAGCTCCGAGAACCCGCCGCGCCGCAGCGCTTCGAGGTCATAGGGAAGCTGCCCGACGAGCAAGCGATAGAGCAGCACACCGAGAGAGTAGATGTCGCTGCGAGTGTCGACGTCGACCATGCCCTCGGAGGCCTGCTCCGGGCTCATGTAGGCCGGTGTTCCCATCATCTGACCCTGACGAGTCAGCTCAGTCTGGGCCTCGATCGGCTGATGAATCGCCTTGGCGATCCCGAAGTCGATGACCTTGGGTACCGGGACACCGTCTTGGCGGCTGACCAAGATGTTCGAGGGCTTGAGATCGCGGTGAATGACCCCCTTCTGATGGGCGTGCTGGATCGCACGGCAGATATCGATGAAGAGCACCAGCCGCTCGCGATTCGAGAGACGAGCGCCATCGCAGAAGTCGGTCAGGGGCTCGCCCGGAACGTACTCCATGACGAAGTACGGTCGCCCTTCGCTCGTCGACCCAGCATCGAAGACCTTCGCGATCCCGGGGTGATCCATCAGGGCGACCGCTTGGCGCTCGCTTTGAAACCGGCGCACGACCTCGCGAGTGTCCATGCCCAGCTTGACGCACTTGAGCGCGACCCGTCGACGGACCGGCTCCCGCTGCTCGGCGAGGAATACCGTTCCCATGCCGCCTTCGCCGAGCTTGCGCAGGATGCGATACGGGCCGATGTGATCCTCGTCGTCGGCGGACCGAGCGCCGAGCAGGTGTCCGGCGAGCAGGCCGCCCGCCGGCCGGGTTGCTCGCTCGGACCAAGACGGGTCGGCTTCCGGCGACCACGAGTCGATGGTGTCCCCCACCTCTTGGTCCGACGCACCTTCCAACGGGCGCGTCACCTCGGGGTCGTCTTCGGATTCGGGACGCGGTCCCGGCCCTTTCCATTCGGTGGATCGGGTCGAGTCGGTCGGCTCGTCGATTTCCTCGGGATCGCGCTCTTCGGGTGACATCGTCTCACGTCGCTGGTGTCATACTCGGCGGTCCAGGCCGCCCTCGATCACGCCCGCCCACAGTAACGCATTCGATCGGGTGCCGCCGCCATCCAGCGCTTCAGCCGGACGCACTCGCCAAGACATCCACGCGCAAGGTGCGTTGCCGCGGGCCGTCGAACTCGCAAAGATACAGGCCTTGCCATCGCCCGAGCGCCAAGCGGCCATCCTCGATCGGTGCCATCAGCGAAGACCCCATCAGCGATGCTTTCAAGTGCGCGTCGGCGTTGCCCTCGAAGTGTCGAAAGCCGAACTCCTGAGGAATGAGCTCGCGCAACGCATGCAACATGTCGCGTTGGACATCCGGGTCGGCGTTCTCATTGATCGTCAGCCCGGCCGTCGTGTGGGGACAATACACGACGACCCAGCCGCTCTCCAAGGCCGACTTCGGCAACAGCTCCTCGACCGCTCGGGTGATGTCGATCATCTGCTCTCGCTGCGTGCTCTCGATCATCAACGGCCGCATGGCTCAGTCCTCCTCGAGCAGATCCAGGAACTGTCGGAGCACGCGCCCGGTCAGTCCCCAGACCAGGTGCTCCCCGGTCGAGAATCGATGGTCGGTCCAGGGAAACCCGTCGTGGGTCGTCGCCTCCCGGCGCTCGTATCCTTCGCCTCGCCGCCAAGCAGCCACGTCGGCTTCGAAAGGATGCGCGACCTCCCCCTCGGCATCGAGGCGCAGCGACACCGGCCCCTCGATCGCCCCCACGAAGGGTGTGACCACGCTGCGCGACGGCCTCGAGATCTGGTCATCGAGTCGGCCGAGCACCACGACCCGGTCTCGGGCCAGCCCGACCTCCTCTTCGGTTTCGCGGAGAGCCGTCGTCAATGAGGAGTCGTCCTGCGGCTCACGCCTTCCACCCGGAAAGGAGATCTGCCCAGGGTGATGCTGCAGGTGGGCTGACCGCACGGTCAAGACGACCCGAAACCCATCGGGTCGGATGATCCAGGGAACGAGCACCGCCGCCCGCCCGTAGCCTTCCACGGTCAGCTTCTTGGGAGCCCGAACGGCGAGGCCCACCCGCACGCGCTCGATGATCTCTTCGCTCACGCCGCCCGCCCTGTCCGTTCAGCGCCAGAAATCGGGATGGTCCTCAGGCCGAGGGGGCTCGTCGTCTTCGCTCGAGTCCTGGATGCGTTGGTCGAACTCTTCACGCGCCTGACTCTTCTTGTCGCGTTGATTCTGAACGAGATCGGCGAGGCTCGGTGGCTCCGGCTTGGCCTTCTTGGCCTCCTCGAAGGGATCATGGGCGGTTCGACGCACGATGATCCGGTCACCCTCGGCGACCATCTCGATCCAGGAGCCCTCGAGCAGCCCGGTCGCTTCGAGGAGCTCGGCCGGCAGCACGATCTCACCGCCAGCGCCGACACGCGTTTTCATGGTCTCTCCTCTTGGACGACACTCGGGACCGCCGAGAACACCGGAACCGACGCGGTGGCTTCGAGCCGCGATCGACCCGGGCGGCCATCTTAGGAGACGGCTCCGAGGAGTGCCAGGGCTCGTGAGCGGGCGCGAGACCTTGAATCCCCCACCTCAAAAAGGGACGATCTGCGACTTCACCTACAAATGAACGGTCCCGACCGATATCACTCGATTCCAGGAGGATCCTCCCATCGCTACCTCGAACACGGAGCTGGCCAAGATCGCCCAGTCCCTCGTTGCCCCGGGTAAGGGCATTCTCGCCGCCGACGAGAGCTCGCCGACGATCAAGAAGCGCTTCGACTCCATCGGTGTGGACTCGACCGAAGACACCCGTCGTACGTATCGCGAAATGCTCTTCACGACTCAAGGTGCGAACGAGTTCGTCAGCGGGGTCATCCTCTACGATGAGACGATCCGACAGAACGCCTCGAACGGCAAGCCGCTGCGCGACCTCTTGACGAAGCAGGGCATTCACCCGGGCATCAAGGTCGACATGGGCGCGAAGGCCTTGGCCGGTGCCGAGTCTGAGAAGGTCACCGAAGGCCTCGACGGCCTGCGGGAGCGCCTGGCCGAGTACCACGACCTGGGCGCGAAGTTCGCGAAGTGGCGCGCCGTGATCAGCATTACGGATACGCTACCCAGCCGCTACTGCCTCGAGACGAACGCGCACGCACTCGCTCGGTATGCGGCCTTGTGTCAGGAGCAGGGCCTGGTGCCGATCGTCGAGCCCGAGGTCCTCATGGACGGCTCCCACACGATCGAGCGCTGTGAGATCGTCACGACCGAGACGCTGCATCTCGTGTTCGACGAGCTCCGTCGGCAGCATGTCTCCCTCGAGGGCATGCTGCTCAAGCCGAACATGGTCCTCTCGGGCTCCGAGTGCAAGCAGCAGGCGCCCGTGAAGGCGGTGGCCGAAGCGACCATTCGCTGCTTCAACCGTACCGTTCCCGCCGCGGTGCCCGGGATCGTCTTCCTCTCGGGTGGTCAGAGCGACAAGCTGGCGACCGCACACCTCAATGCCATGAACCAGCTCGGCGGGTTCCCGTGGCAGATGAGCTTCTCGTACGGACGCGCGCTCCAGGCGCCGGCCCTCAAGGCCTGGGGTGGTAAGCCCGACTCCCTCGATGCTGGCCAACGCGCCTACTACCATCGCGCCAAGTGCAATGGAGCCGCACGCTCCGGCAGCTACTCCGACGCTATGGAGAAGGAAGCCGTCGCCTGACGCTCACGATTCCTCGGTCGATGATCGAGCTCGCCTCGGTCATCGACCATCGCCTCTCGCCGTCGCCACTGACCCGACGGCCGAGAATCGACTCAGCGCGGTGCCGAGCGCTCGAGCGAAGCCTCGACGTCGCTCACGATCATGCCGGGTGAGTAGGCTTGAACCCGCTCCCCGATGAAATGCACCAGCCGCGTCTCGCCGAAGAAGGGCCGAAAGACCCACCACGTCTCGTGGCCGCCCTCATAGAAGAAGACCTCGTCGGGATCTCCGAGCTTCAAGCGAACGTCTTGCGGTGTCTCACCGGGCTGGACCGTTTGGACAGTCGCACATCCGATGCAGAGTCCGGCGACGAGCAGGCAGAGGGTGAGTCGAGTGAGCATATCAGAGGTGTCCTCCGGACCCCGGCTGGCAGCGACGGCCAGAGTCCGGTACCCGACGAACGGGGCACAGGATCTCGCACGACGACGAGAGCAAGGCTCAGGGCTTTGAGATCAGGGCTGGGAGAAGGCCAATCCCGGCAGGGACGGCCCAGGCCCCCGGGCTGGGGGCGGCAGGAGATTCTAGTTAACAGACGGACCCGGGTGGCCGTTTGTTCCCGATCGGGCCGGCTCGAGTGCCGGAAGATCGGATGCAGCCGGACCTCAGACCTCAAGCCTGCTCAGTAAACTACCACGCCTGAGTGTCTCACCTCACGTTGACACAGAGGGATGTGAGATGACCGAAGCGATCGGAAGACACACCTGCGCAAGTGGCTTGGCTTATGCAAGCAGGAGCGATCCTGCCGCAACGCGGCGGGTCGGACCGATCGCCTGGACGGATCGCATGCTGGATGAACCTCAAGTGAGGGGCGAAGAGATCTCCCTTCGCGAGTCTCGGGCTCTTCTCCTTGGAAGTGGCCCGGGATCAAAGACACCAGTCCACACTGTGGTAAGACCACCAACCGGAGAGCCGGATGCGGGAGATCCGCACGTCCGGTTCGGAGGGAGGGGAGCCCGGGATAACCGGGCTTCCCTACCCCTATCAGGGAAGACGCCCCCGAAAGTGACCGGAGTGCGTCCGCGCAGCGCAGCCGACGACGTCTTTCGAATTCACACAGGTCGTCGCGGCGAAGCGGAGCTGACGCCCGGGACAAGAGCCGGCGAGCCGCCCGCGGTCCCAGGGAAGACGCCTTCGAGGCTGGCCGAGGTCGGCAGGCGAGCGAGCCGGCGAGGGGACTGCGGGACCCCGCGTCTGGCACTTTGCTCCGCCCATCTTCTGCCAGGGTGGGGCTCAGCCCAGGTGAGCTCCCAGGAATGCGAGCGTCCTCTTCCAAGCCCGATCGGCTGCCTCGGCCTGATAGACCTCGGGGCGCCTATCGTTGAAGAACGCATGGTCGCAGCCGGCGTAGACCTCGATCTCGGCCTGCTTTCCGAGCTGCTTCAACCGGTCGACGAGCTCCTGCCCGGCCTTCGGAGTGACGAACTCGTCCTTCTCCGCGAAGTGTCCGAGAAACGCGCCGGCCAAGCCTTCGAGCCGCGGCTCGACCTTGGGATGGATCCCGTAGAAGTCGACGCAAGCGCCGATGGCCTCGTTCTCGGTCGCCGCGTACAAGGCGAGCTGGCCCCCCATGCAGAATCCCACGCAGCCGACGTGATCGCCCTGAGTCTCCGGGCGCGCCGCGAGGTACGTCACGGCGCCGGCGAGATCCCGGGAAGTCTGATCGATTTCGAGCGCCATCATCAAACGACCCGCGTCATCGGGATGGCTCGCCGACTCGCCGTGGTAGAGGTCCGGGGCGAGCGCGACGAAGCCTTCACCGGCGAATCGATCGCAGACTTCCTTGATGTGGTCATGGAGGCCCCACCACTCCTGCAAGACGATGACGCCGGGGCCCGATCCCGATGTCGGGAGTGACAAGTATCCCTGAGTCGCTCCCCCGTTGCTGGGAAACTGCACGATCTCGCCGTTCATGAATCCTCCTCGTCATTCGCCAAGTGCTCAGCTCGCCGACAGGATACCTGACCGAAGAGGGCGTCCGCGAGCGCGAGCGTCAGAGCGAAACAAGACGACCCGGTGAACCGCTCGAGCCGGGGACCCACTCAGCCCCCGACTCGTGAACGCTCACCACTTCTTCACCTTCTTGAGGAAGTGGGCGAGCTCGTCGTACTGCCCGCCTTCATTCGAGTAGCGGGCGAAGTTGCGTGCCGTGGCTAACCAACTCGCAGCCGAGATCTCCATGTTCTGGAGCACTCGATCGAAGTCTTCAGGACGGATCGGGTGAACGCTTCCGGTCTCGAGCGATTGCGCCAGGGCCCGCTCCGCCGCTCGCTCACAGAGCTCATTCAGGTCAGCGCCCGTCATCAGTGCCGTGCGCGCCGCGAGCGAAGCCGGGTCGATGGCATCTCCACCCGGGAGCTTCCCGAGTCGACGTCTCAGGATCTCTGCGCGGGCGGCCTCGTCGGGTGGCGGCACGAACAGCACGCGATCGAAACGACCCGGACGCCGAAACGCGGCGTCGACACTCCACGGCTCGTTGGTCGCCGCAAAGAGCAAGATCTCCTCATTGCGACCCGCCATCCCGTCCATCTCCTGCAGGAGCTGATCGACGAGCGTGCGCCAGAACTGAGAGTTGGAACGCCCCCGGGCCGAGCCCAACGCGTCGAACTCATCGAAGAAGAGCACGGTGGGAGTCTGGCGTCGCGCCTCCTCAAAGAGGCCGTGAATCATCTTCTCACTCTCGCCCCAGTACTTGTCGAGAATCTCCGAGATCCCGATCGAGAGAAAGCGAGCCTGGCACTCGCCGGCGGTTGCTCGGGCGATGTACGTCTTGCCGCAGCCGGGTGGACCGTAGAGGAGGATTCCACCGCCGGCCTGACGCGCGAATGCCCGATAGACCTCGGGGCTCTGGAAGGGAGCAATGATCCGCAGGCGGATCTGATTCTTGACCGTGTCGAGCCCGACCACGTCTTCGAAGCTCACCTTCAGGTCGCCCCAATCGAACTGCTGCGCCCAAGCGTCGGCGTCCGCCGCGTCGTCTTCGACGGCCGCCAGGCGTGGATCCTCGGGCTCGGCTCGGGCGGGTGGCGTGCTCCCGACCGTCTCCATCGGACCGCCGGCAGCCAATCGCTTCCGAGCCTCCTCCAGCTCCTTGGTATCGAGGTCGGGGTGATCCGAGCGCAGACGATCGAGCTGCTGCCGGGCACCGGCAACGTCGCCCCGCGCCAGATGGATCCGGACGAGCTCCCCTCGCAGGTCGGCGTCGTCCTGTGTCTCCAGCGCCCGCTCGACACGGATGAGCGCCTCGGACAGCTGACCGGACTCGCGGAGCAGCGCGACGAGCTGACGGAGCGGGACGAGAGAGCCGGGCTCGATCTCCAGCACCGTGCGCAAACCTCGCATGGCCTCGTCGGTCTGGCCCAGCTCTGCCCAAAGCTCGGCGCAGTGCATCCACAGCGGCGCATTTCGGGGATCGTTCTCGAGGGCCTTTTGCAGCGCTTCGAGCGCGGCGCGCTTGCTGTCACTCATCGGGTTGGCCTGATTCGAATCCACAGGGAGGTCAAGGGCTCGGCAATCCAGGTATAGAGACAGAAGCCCACGTAGGAATAGAGCAAGATCGACGCCAGTCGATCGACACCCAACGCAGGCAGCACGACCAAGCAAAGAAGGAGCATCCCACCCCAGATCGCGAACTGTCGTCCGGGGAGCCGCTGCGTGAGGAGGCTCGAGTAGTACATCGGAAGGTAGAGCCAACGACAAGCGCGGTCGGCAGCCAGATAGGCGCTGACGGTTCCTTCGTCGCTCGGATCGAGACGCACCGCCTCACGGAGGTGCCGGCGAGCCAGGAACGGATGGCCGGCCTGCAGGTACGAGATGCCGAGGTTGAGATGACTGCGATCGTCATCGGCTGCCAGCCCGACGCTGCGTCGCCCATGATCGAGCGAGGCCGCCCGGCGGTTCTTCTCGGCCAGGATGCGGGCGAGCAGGCCGTGCGCGCCGCTGCTCTCGGCATTCAGATTCAAGGCGCGTCGCACGAGCTTCTCGGCCTTCTCGAGATGTCCCGCGACGAACATGAGGTGGCCGTAGAGAAGGAAGGCACGGCTGTCGGTCGAGTCGATCCGAAGTGCCTCGAGCAGGTGCTCCTCGGCTCTCCGATTCTCGCCGAGCTGCATGACGGCCGCTGCCAGCACGCAATGCGCGTCGGCCTCCTCAGGATCAGCCGCCAGGGCGGTCTCGGCCTCTTCGACGGCCCCCTTCCATTCCTCTCGGCCCAGGCGGCAGCGAGCCATGAGCACATGCAAGGTGGCGGATGAATGGCCGGCTGCCATGAGCGCCTGGACCTCGCGCTCGGCGAGCGACCACTGCTCGATGTCGATCAAGTGCTCGATCTTGTGAAGGGCGCTCGGCTGCGACTCAGGATGCTCGTTCATGCGATCAATGATCTCACGCCGGCTTCAGGATCGCGATGCCGATCAAACCGAGCAGTAGGCTGATCCCTCCACCGACCAAGAAGGCGATCAGCGCCGGCATGAACAAGCGCCCCATCTCCTGACCGGTTGCCACGGCGAGTCGGAATCGACGACGCTGCTGAAGTGCAATGGCACCCGTCACGAGAATGGCGAAGACGCGGTGCGCGGTCCGTGACCAGAGCTTGTCGTCGTCGTCCAACTCCCACCCTCTCGCCTCGAGAAACATCAGGCTCGAGATCACGACGCCGAGGCTGAGCAAGATGATGAGAGCCAATGTCGGGGCCACTCGCTGCTGCCACCCGAGCCGCCGGTAGTTGAGTGCCGCCAGAGCGCCCCCGACCGGCAGGCCAAAGAAGAACGACAGCAGGACGAGGTGGACGGGATTCCACGGCGCCGCGAATCCAACGGCGTCGTCGGCCTCGGTCAGCGTGGGCTGGAGGAGCCCATCCTCGAGTGGTTCCATGGGCATTCTGCAATGAACCTCGCACGGGATCGGAGCGAATCAACGGGGTGGTCGATTCTAGCGGCAAGGAGTGTCTGACGGCAGTGGCGAAGCGCCGGAACGCTCAGCGGATCGGCGAACGACGTCGTCGTCCGGATGTCGTTCCCGCCACCGCGCGCTCTCCGGAATGGGCCATCGACTCGAGGTGGAGACCGAGATCCCGGGTGCTGTCGAAGCAGACCTCGGGGGTCGCTCCGATCTCGGTCACGAGCTCAATCCGCGGCATCGCCGTCCGGGCCACCCGGTCGGTGCAAGCGCTGGAGCTCGAACCCGGTCGCCTCGTGAACCTTCGCGCCGATCGGCTCGAACCCACACTTCGCATAGAACGCCCGCCCGATCGCGTTGTCGGTGAAGACCTCGACAAACAGCTCGCCCCGGAGCTCCTGGGCCTTTTCCATGAGAGCTCGGCCAGTCCCCGTCCCATGCTGAGCGGGATGCACGAAGATCGCGCCGATCTCGTTGCCCATGAGCGCCACGAACCCGACGACTCGCCCCTCGGTCTCGGCCACCCAGGTCTCGGTGTTGGGCAAGTAGACGTCGGCGATGTTCTTTCTCTCTTGGGCGAGGAACGCCTCGCTCAAGAAAGGATGCGCGGCCTCGGACGCAGCCGACCAAGAGTCCAACAAGTCGTTCAGGTCATCGTCTCGGTACTCGCGGATCACATTCTCGCCCTGCACGACAGTCGTCCCCTCAGTCGGATTCGTTGGTCGACCCACGATCGGCTTCCGTCAGGCGGTCTCGCACGATCTCTTCCAGCATCTCGATGCGCTTCCAGAGGGAGAGCTGCACCATGGCCGCAAAGAAGAAGCACATCGGCAGGAAGCTGTAGAACGCCGGGTCTCCGGCTCCATTGGGCAAGAACATCTTCAGAAGAGACAACCCGGCACAGAAGATCGCCGGGATCCAGATCGGTGCCTTCGAAATCCCGCTCGGGCCGTTCATACGTGCTCCCCAGTCACTCTCGCGCGTCGCCAGCGGAGAAAGAGCTCGGCGCCGAGCAGGATCGCGACGATCAGCGATTCCGCCGCCAAGACGTCGAACCACTCCGGGCCGGCGACCTTGCCCATGACCATTAATGCCGTCGTTTCGACGACGACCAGGACCGACATGATCGCGGCCGCCGTTCGCCGCGGGGGTCGCGCGATCGCCGTGGCCGTGATCGCAACCAGAGCAGCCGCGAGGGCCGTGAGCGCGCCGGCGATGGCGAGGACGCCCGCGGTGCTCTGGTACCAGCCGACGCCTCCGAACCAGGTCTCCTGAACGAGCGTGATGAGCGCCACCATCACCGCGTAGCCACACACGACGCCCAGCGCCGTTCTCAGGTTCTGGAACAACATCCGAGTCCTCCGCTGGAGATCGGGACGATTCTGTCGACAACCGTCGAGGTGTCCAGACCCTCGAGCCTCCCGGTTCTTTCGATCTCAGTCCCTCAAGCCGAGAACGACCGCGCGGCAAGGACTCGAGAGCTTCACGCCTTCGACAGGATCTTCGCCCGGAGACTACCATCGCTTCCGACACGGCTCGACCGCCCATTCACCGAGAGCCCCGACCGGAAAGGACTCGCGATGCTCGAACGAATACGCGCTGGACGCACCGATCTGGTCTTCGAGGCCCTCGCCGCGGGGCTTCCCGCAAGCACGGCCGACGACGCAGGCGTCTCATTGATCCGCTGGTGCGCGTACTACGGTGACGTCAGCGCGATCCGTCCCCTTCTCGCCCACGGCGAGTCGCCTGCGGATCATGGACGAGGTCGGAGTGCGAGGGAGCGGTTCCAGCGCGGGCGCCCACATGGGCCGTCGACGCCCTGAGGCTCTCGGCCCCGAAGCCCGCATTTCGGTTCGCGTTTGGTGGGAATCGAGTCCTCACGGTGAACGCAGGTTCATCGACCGCTCGTCCGGTGGACTCGGATGTGTCGGGGGAACCGAAATGCGGGCCAGAAACAGGTGGCCTGGGAGATCAGGCGCCGAAGATGCGGCTCAAGGTGTCATCGCTGGAGCGGGCGGGGCAGATCGAAGCGAGATCTGCATGCAGCCAGCCGTGAACCGAGATCACGTCGCCCGACTTGGGCTCGCGCGGAAGATCTTCGGGATCACACAGCACCGTCAGAGTGAAGCCGCAGGTCTCGACCGCGATGCTCCAGAAGGGGCCACCATCGGCGTCGTCGTTGAGACGCCAGAGGGCTTCGCGCACGAAGCCATTGAGGAAGACGTCCGCCGTCCCGACGCCGACGTCGGATCGCAGCATGCCGGTCGGAACGAAGCTCTGGACGCCCCACCCTTTGATGCTCCAGGAGGGAACGGGACGCTTGTTGGCGTCGACCTCGATCACACCCTGGGAGTCGAAGGAAGGGGGCTCGAAGGCGGAGGTCGAGGCACTATCGGCGAGATGCGCCTCGGGATCGTTGGCCATGATCTCGGCGACGTCGGCGGCTTCGCGAGCCTCTTCGGCTTCGCGGACGGCTCGTAGCTCTCGCCACTCTCGGTTCACGATCTCGTCGAACTCGGCTTCGGTGTCGAAGAGCTGGACCCCACCCGAAGCACAGCAGGCCAAGCGAAGCTCGACGGGCTGGTTGTTCCAGAGGCTCTCTTCATCCACGAGCGGCGAGTCGGTGATGGCGACTCGAGTGCGCGTCAGAATGCCTTCCCCTTCACGAGCCGCTTCGGCCGAGCCGTGGATGTGAGCCGTCACGATCAGCTCCCCATCGTCACCCTCGGGCCGTGACTTCTGACTCAGCGTGGCCACGACGCTGCGACCTTCACAGAACGCGGGTGAGAAGAAAGAGAGCTCGTTCTGTACGACGAGCATTCGCAGCTCGACTCCGCCCCCACAGCGGTATCGTACAAACCCCCGTCGAGCTCCCAACCGCAAGCGCTCCCCCCGACGCAGGGCGCGCTGCACCAGCTTGGAGAAGGACTCCGCATTGCGGATGTCCGCGAAGCCGATGCAACTCAGATTGCTCGCCATGCTCGGTCAGCCCTTTCCTCTGGAGAGCTCCCCCCGGGAGTCCCTCGCAAGTGCGCGTTCATGACGCGACGCCCGACGAGCGCCGCCTTCATCAACGTATGATCGGCCGACCTGCGAATCGGTTTACCTTCGAGACCAGTTTTGGCGTCAGGTGCCTGGGGTCTTGGCGCAGATTCAGCAAGTTCAAGCAAGGTCACGAAGGTCGTGGAGACGGAGGGCGTCGAAAGTCCGATCACGCCTCGTGAGTCGACCCGGTCCAACTCTCTGCCAACGAGCCCGCTTCCCGAACACAATCGTTGAGGCCGATGCCGCGATAGCCATTGCCACCGAGAGCCAGCCCCGGACGATCGTTCAGCTTCTCCTCCAGGCGAGCCAGGCGGCCGAGGTGACCGACCTCGTACTGCGGAATGCCCCGAGGCCAGCGTTGGAGCTTCACCACGCGCGGCTCCCCTCGGAGCCCGAGCAAGGGGCGCAGCTCGTCGAGCGTCGTCCTCTGGATCTCGGCATCGCTCAGCTCGAGGGCTTCCGGATCCCGAACGCCTCCGATCATCGCGCGCAGACTCACCTGCCCCTCGGGCGCATGCGGTGGAAAGCAGACGCTGGGAAAGAGACAACCTAAGAGCCGGCCCGGCTCGCGGCGCGGGCGCAGGTATCCGAACCCAGTCAAGGCGTGCCTGACGTGATCCCGCTCGAATCCCAAACCGACCACCACGATCGAGGCAGCCGGAATCTCTCTCAATAGCGCCGAGACCTCGTGGTCGCTCTGCAGTACCTCGGCCGCGAGATGGGGAGGAATACAGAGTGCCAGTCGGTGAGCTCGAATCGTCTCGCCGGTGGCGAATCGGAGCTGCCACTCCTCACCGACCCGCCGCGCGTCCGTCAGTCTCGATTCCAAGGCCACCCGATCACCCAGCCGCGACGCCAGGGCGTCGACGAGCTCCTGCGTCCCGAGGGGAAAGGAGCTCAACCGTCCTCCCGGGCCACCGGGGCCACCCGCGGTCGCGCCCTGGGCGCGAGCGGCTCGCCGGCGGCGGATCATGCCGCGGATCAAGCTGCCGTGCTCTCGCTCGAGCGCCACCAGACGCGGAAACGCCGCTTCCACGGACAGCCGCTCGGCGTCGCCCCCGAAGATCCCGGTGACCATCGCATCGATCAGAACCTCCGTCGCCTCCGATCCCAAGTGCCGACGAGCGAACGAAGCGACGGACTCCTCACCTTCGGGTGATCGATAGCGGCGAAGACCTTCCGTGATCACTCGCAGTCGACCCGCGAGAGAGAGAAGCGGCGAGCGGAGGAAGGCCGCAGGGCCTTCGGGCAGCTCGACCAGTCGACCTCGCCTCAGGAGGAAACGGTGGCGGGCGGCGGGTGCCGCGGGCAGGAGTCGCGACTCGAGGCCGACGTCGATCGCCAGGTCGCGGGTGAAAGGAACGTTGTCGAGGAATCCGTTCGCCCCGCGCTCCCAGACGAAGCCGTCGGAGTGCGAGCTGCCCAGAGTTCCGCCTAGCCGGGCAGCCGCTTCGAAGAGCACGACGTCTTGGTCAGATTTCAGGAGCTGCCAGGCGAGCGTGCTTCCGAAGATCCCGCCCCCCACGACGGCCGCGTCGAGTACTCGGTCCTGGGTGAGAGCGTTCATCCAGGCTCTTCCTCGAGGACGAGCGTGGGCATCGCCGATCCGCGACCGGCCGAGCTTTGACCCGCTCGATAGGGCGCGAAGTGCCGGCGCACCTGGCTCACGAAGTCCGAGACATCGAGCCCCATGAAGAAGCGGCCTTCGTGGCAACGGCCGCTCCGCAAGACGCTCACCAGCTTCGCTTCACCGCTGGTCGAGAGTCGAGCCGCCCCTTCGGCCGATCCCATGAAGGCCTTCAACAGCGCGGCCGCGACCTGAATGAGGCCCTGCAAGAAGAGCGCGGGCGGTCCCTCTTTGTCCGTGACCTGCCACAGACCTTCCCACGCCTCGTGCGCCTCCCACCAGAAGGCCTGGTTGTAGAGATCGATTCCATACAAGTAGTCGACGTTGCGAGCCCAGCCATCGGGCTCCCAGGGTCCTGGCCAGGCCGGAGGTTGGCCGCCTTCGTAGCTATGTCCGTTCGGATCGTTGATCGGGTGCGGCAGCCCGACACCCGGGACGAATCGATAGGCCGGCAGAGCCCGCTCCGGCTGCCAGCGGGCCGGGGCGTCCTCCGCGGGTCGCGGCTGCGGGGCCGAGTCCATGCAGCGTAGCTCCTGGCGAGGGAAGGCGAGGGTATTCGAGGCCGGGCACATTATCATGGCGCGCACCCAGGTCGCACGCCTTGCGGCGTCATCCGCTGTCATTCTCCCCGTACTCGAGGAACTACTCGATGCCTCGCCGCCCGCGTTCGCATTCCCGTCCCCGACAAGCCCCCGATCTCTTGGAGCTCAGCTCCGGAACCGACACCCTCGCCGCCGGACATCCCTGGGTCTTTCGCGATGCGGCCGTACGTCGGTTGGGTGCGTTGCCGCTGGGTCATGAGCTGGACGTTCACGACGCGAAGACGGGGCGATTCTTGGGTCGCGGCCTCTTTGAGCCCGAGGGGACGATCGCGGTCCGCATCTTCTCGCGACAGCCCGGTGAGCACTTCGACCTCGGATTCGTCCTGAAGCGGCTCGACCGAGCTCTCGAGCTGCGACGAACCTGGCTAAACCTCCACGACACGAACGCCTACCGTCTGGTGAACGCGGAGTCGGACGGGTTACCCGGACTCGTGATCGAGCGCTTCGCCGACTGGATCGTGGTCCAACCCTACTCGGATCTCTGGAGCACGATCCCGGCTCCGTTGATCGAGCGCCTCACCGCCCTCGGCGCCACCGGCGTCCTTCTCCGTCCGCGTCAGCGGAGTCAGGCTCCTTGCCTCGACCTCCTCGCCGGAGTGGCCCCTCCCGAGCAGGCCGAGGTCCTCGAGAACGGGATTCGCTATCGCGCCTTCACTCAGGACGGCGTCAAGCCCGGCCTCTATCTCGATCATCGCGAGACACGGCAACGTCTCGCCGGCATGCTGGCGGGTCGCCGCTTCATGAACGCGTTCTCCTATACCGCCGGCTTCACGGTGGCCGCCGCGGCTGGAGCCGCTTGCGAGTCCTTCAACGTCGACCAGTCCGGCTGGTGTCATGACGTGGCTCGCGAGAACCTGACGCGAAACGCAGCGCGTGGCGAGCATCATTTCATCACCGCCGACGTGCTCGAAGTGCTGGAGCGCTGGGACTCGGGTCCGCTCGATGCCGTGATCCTCGATCCACCCGCCTTTTCCACGAGCCGCCGCGGAGTCCAAACGAACAAGCGGGATCTGGCGCGCCTCGTCACGCTGGGGCTCCGGCCCGTTCGCCCCGGCGGGCTGCTGGTCGTCGCGTCCAACGAGGGACGGCTCGGCTGGCCCGAGCTCTTGAAGCACGTCGCTCGCGGCGCGCGCGCGGCGGGACGGGAGGCGGCCTTGGTCAGCCGCTGGAGCGCCCCCGTCGACTTCCCGACCTTGGCCGGATTTCCTGAGGGCGACCGATTGAAAGTCGTGGTTGCCACCGCCGGTCCGATCGGGAATAAATAGACACGCGTCGATTTTCGACTTGCAGCAAATCGACAATTGTCTATTTTGGCATCGTCACTCTGAACGCAAAGGAGCGTGGCCGATGACGGACCTTCCCAAGGCGGAGCTCGAGGTGATGAGCTGCCTGTGGCGCCAGGGCCCGCAGCTCGTCCGCGAGATCCGGGAGCGACTGGCGGCCTCGCGGCCCATGAGTCACGCCTCGGTCTCGACTCTGCTCAAGCGCCTCGAATCGAAGGGGCTCGTCGCTCGCGAGAAGGCCGGGACCGGCAAGGCCTTCGTGTACCGATCGCGGGTCGCACCGACCCGAACCCAGCGTCAAATCCTGGGCGATCTCGTCCAGCGGGTCTTCGACGGCAGTGGTGTCGCCCTGGTGGCTTCGCTGTTCGAGACGAAGCCGCCCAGCCCGGAAGAGATCGTGCAGCTCCAAGAGCTCCTGGATGAGCTCAAGGCGGAGTCGAAGGAGAAGCCTTCATGACGTTCACCGAGCGCTGGATCGAGTGGGCCGAGCATTGGTGGCCCCTGTTGTTGTCGGCGTCGCTGCAGGTGGCCTTGGTGGCCGCGATCGCTCTGCTGCTGGTCGGCCGCTTGCGCCGCTGGTCCTCTCCGATCAACTACGCCATCCTTTGCCTCGCCCTACTGAAGTTCGCGATGCCCCCGATCTGGTCGGCCCCGACCGGGCTCTTCTCGCACACGCTCTCTCACGAGCCGTCGCGAGCGGAACCGTCGACTCGAATCCGCGAGGCCTTCGTCGCGACCTCGCCGCGGGAGCTCGCGACGATCGTCACCAACGCCGAAAGCACTGGCCCGTTCGCGCCCCCCACCCGTGAGACCGCGCCTCTCTCGAGGGCTTCCACTCGTCGCCCAGCTCCCGCGCGACCCAGCCGGCCGCTCGCCTCGGCACCGCTCGAGCCTCTCGAGCGCGCGCTGCCGGCCCCGGCCTGGGCCTTGGGCGGGTACGTGCTGGGCGTGATCGGGGTCTCTCTCGGTGGGTTGTGGCTGCAGCTGCGCCTGCGACGCACCCGGCGGGGTGCCCAACGGGTCGCGAGCGGTGCGGCCTACCAGCGCTTCGAAGCCTGCGTCGCTCGTCTCGGAATGCGACGCCCGCCCAGCCTTCTCGTCTCGTCCTCGGCCACGTTTCCCATCGCGTTCGGAGTGATACGTCCCGCGGTGCTCGTGCCCGAGTCCATGCTCTCGCGCCTGTCGACCGACGAGCTCGAGACCGTCTTCGAGCACGAGCTCACCCATCATCGCCACGGCGATCTCTGGGTCAGCGGGTTTCAACTCCTCCTGTCCATCGCATGGTGGTTCCATCCCATGATCTGGTTGCTTCATCGCAAGATTCGCCAGGCTCGCGAAGACTGGTGTGACGATGCCGTGCTCGCCCGACGCCCCGACTCCGAGCCCCTCTACTGCCAGACGCTGCTGCGCGTGGCCGCCAGCGGCGGATCTCCTCCTCCGCGAGCGGCGCTGGCGATGGCGACGTCGCGTAACTCGCTCGAGCGACGCTTTCGTCGGCTCCTTCGCCCGGCCGCCGCTCGCCGCGCTCGCCTCTCTCCGGCGGCCGGCCTGCTGATCCTGGCCCTCGCCGCCGTGCTGCTTCCCGGCGCGTCGCCGGCGTCCCACTCGACTCCGACACCGTCCGCGAGGCAAGATGCCCACGACGCCTTCTACGACCTCGAGCTCCAAGAGCAGGACGAACCGTCTCCGCTTCCCGGTGAATCCGACCAGACCGTGCGCGCCTTCCAGCTCCGTCACGCGGACGCCCGGGATGTGATTGAGGCGCTCGGTGCGTTGATGGAGGGCTCAGCGCGGTCGGCTCTCGAGGGACGGATCCGCTTCACCTCCCGGGGCTCGGCGGTCTTTGCTCGCGGCTCGACGGCGGATCTCGAGCTCGTTGCGAGCTGGGTCCAGGATCTCGACTCGGGGCCCACCGGGGCGGACGGCTCCTATCCGGACCGTTCGATCTTCATCGGCTCCCCCGAAGTCCCCGAGGCCGCCCGAAGCGTGATCGAGGAGCTCGAGCTGAACGTCGACCTGAAGAGCCTCTCGGTCGATGGCCTGTTCGAGGTCGAGGGAAACGGAGCGATTCGGTCAGCCGTTCGCGACATCGTTCGCCTCCTGCCTTCCGAGACCGCCAGCTCGAGTGCGGCTACGAGGGAGGGCCGTTCGTACCAGGTGAAGGCCGGGGACACGCTGTCCCGGATCGCGCAGCAGTTTCTCGGATCGGCCCAACACGCTCCTGAGATCGCCCAGCTCAATCGAATCACTTCCCCGGCCCAGCTTCAGGTCGGTCAAGTCCTTCGAATCCCGAGTCCACCGGGGCAGTCGACGCTGGTCTCCATCGAGCTGGAGGGAGCCGACCTGCGAATCGACCCCCGTGGCACGATCGCGATTCGAGCCAAGACGATGCGGGTCGTCGTGCGCACGACGGGCGCGGATCAAGGCGTGACGCTCGCGGGCGATTCGCGCATCGAAGCGGCCTCGGTGCGCGGTCAATTCCTGTTCGACATCGACTCGCCCCCGGGTCAGGTGGAGCTGCGCATCGTCTCCATTCGAGAGGAGCCACTGGTCTCGGTGAATGTGACTCGATCGACGGCCGAGACCGAGATCCACATCGAGGCCGAGTCGGTCGTTTTGACGTCCCAAGATGGAACCGGACCGAAGACCGTGATCCGGAAAGGACGAATCGAATCGACCACGTCCATTCGTGTCGACGACCGGATCGACACGACGATTCAGGCTCTGCCGTCGTCGCAGCCCGAGGCTTCCGGAACTGTGATCGAGCTCGCGGCCGGCAAGCAGGACGGAGTCCGCGTGGGAGATCGCTTCCACGTGTATCGTGGCTCGATCTATCTCGGCGAGGTCGAGATCGTCGAAACGGAAGCGAAACGTGCGCGCGCTCGGGTTCAGGTGGCCGTCGAAGGACAGCCGATGCGCGTCGGGGACTCCGTCACGAACAAGCTCTGATGTCGTTGCGACCGGGGCGGCGAGCGCCGTCCCGGTCGCGGGCTCGAATCTACTTTCGCTTCGCGTCGGCCGCGCCGACGATCTCCTGCAAGCGATTGCGGACGGCGAACCACGAGGGGCGCATGTGGATCAGGGCCGGGAAGACCTCGCGGACCACGCCTTTCTCATCGATCAAGTAGGTCGCCGTGCGCTCATAGGAGCCGAGCGTCTTGCCCTCGAGGTCTGCGACGATCTCGAAGGGCCGATCGTCGCCGAAGGGCTTGTAGAAGCGTCCGTGGGACTCGAGGTCTTCATCCTCTTGGGCGACCGCGATGGCGAACACGTCCTGCGAGGCGAACTGATCCCATTGCTTCTGCAGCTGCACGAGCTGCCTGGCGCAGAAGGGTCACCAGAAGGCCCGGTAAGTCGTCACCAGGATCGGGCGCTTGCCGAGGTATTCACTCAGGTCGACCGTGGACCCGTCTGACCGCGGCAACACGAAGGCCGCCGCTTTCTCACCGATCGCGAGTCCGTCCTTGCCGCTCCAAGTCGAGGGGAAGCTCGCCACCTTCTTCGAGCTGGCGCCCGGCTTCAGCGCCAACTCGACGCGACGTCGAATGAACCAGGCGTTCTGGGTCGGGTCTTGGCTCACGTACGCGAGAACGTTGAATGCAAAGATGGCATCCTCAGCCGGCTCCGACTCGAGCGTGAACCGGATCGACTGGGTTCCCACGTCGACCAACCGCTCGAACGGCGACTGCAAGAACTCGTTGCGCGACAGCTCGCGATACTCCGTCAGGTGCCGCCCTTCGAGGCGCACGCCTTCAGGCACGAGAATCTGCAGGATCGGCTTGGGAACCCCAGCCTCGGAGGCAGCCCAGCCGTCTCGGATCGAGATCTCGAGGGAGATCTCGACGGCTTCACCCACGATCAGCCGGCTCTCGGAAAGGCGAGCGGTCACGCTCACCACGTCTTCGGGTGGAGCGTCTCCGCCGATCAGCAAGAGCGCCACCGCAAGCCAGCTCGAAACCATGGTCATCTCCACGGGTGGATTCGATCAGAGGCATACACGACGAGGCAGCGACAGGCCGTCTCGTTCGCCGGCCAGGGAACCCTGGTATCGCACCGGCTATTCCGAACTTGCCGTGCCTCTCAGCGGACCCAGAGGCGAGGATCACCCCAGACGCTGGTCGGGAATCCGTCTCCTTGAACCTCTGCCTGAAGCGTCAGAGCTTGACCTTCGGCGATCTCGACGTCCATGGGCCAAACGGGCGAATCGGCAGTCACGGGCTCACTCTCGGCGACGACCTGACCATCGACGAGGGCTCGAAAGACCACCGTGCCCGATCCCGAGACTCCGACCCGCGCCGAGAATCTCTTGTAGAGACCGAGCAGCTCGTAGTGCAGCGTGATCGCTCCGGATTGAGACACCCATCCGCGGAATCTCGTCCCGGCCACCTCGAGCGTTTGACCTCCACCGGCAGCGGAGCGCCCCCAACTCCCTGGCCCTTCGATGGCGACCGGCACCAGCTGATCGAGGCCCCGATCTCGAGCCGGGAGGCTCTTCACGGTCGCGAACACACCCGGAGAGCGCCTACCGAGGCCATCGATGGCGTACACCTCATACCGCACGCGCTGATTGGGCGGTGCGAATCGATCGATGAAGGTCGTGTCGAAGTCCCGCGCGATGCGCTCACCATCTCGATGCACTTCGTAGAGACACGCCCCATCGACACCGCGCCAACGCAGCACGACTTGCTCGTCGAGTGGCGTGCCCAGCAGCGGCGCCGGTGGATCGAGTGCCAAGATCTCTCTCGGCTGTGCACTGAGCTGCATCCGGAACGTGTTGCGCTCGGGAGGACGCGGCGTCGCGCCGAACCGGAGCGTCAGCAGGCCCGTCGAGTCGTCGATGAACGGAGCCGCGCCGCGAGCCTGCAAGCGGTCGACGTTCCAGTAGACGTCGCCACCGCGCAAGGCGATGTGCAACGTGTACTCTCGATCGGGGACGTTCTTGAAGGAGCCGATCAGTACGCCCAGGTCGCTGTCCCATTTGACGGCCAGGTCCTCGGGCAACGCGGGGATGATGTGGCGCGAGACGCCGACGACCTGCGGGCGGTTCTCGACTCGCCGCAGCAGGAAGAGCCGGACGCTCGTGGGCGGCACCGACACCGTCCACGACTCCCGCGCCTCACCGAGATAACGCTGCTCCCAGAACTCGAAGATGTGACGCGGCGCTTTGGGTTGCTCCCAACCGAGTGTCGCGAAGTCCACCGAACGGAGCTGCGTGCGCTCGCCCCAGTTGAATAAGGCGACGACATCCCATTCCCGCTCGACGATCCGCAAGCGGAGATTCCAGATGTCCGGCTGGCCCGGCGAGGTGTAGAGATCGAGCGGCCGCACCGGCTGGGGAGGAATGATCGCTTCAAAGGCAGACCGACGCTCCGCGCTCAGGCGTCGCAGGTCTCCCGTTGCGAAGGCGGCCTGGCCGGTGAGGCCAATCAGCGTGACACCCGCTCGGACCTGCCCGATGGTCAAGGGCTCGGACAACGCGATCGGGCCGGGAAAGGATTTCCGCTCACCACTCTGGGTGAAGTACCCGCCGAGCGTGTTCCGCAGTGACTCGCGAACGCCATTCCAGCCATCCGTCGAGTGCGGCGAGCTTCCGACGACCTCGAACAAGGGTGCGAGCTCGAGCGGAACCGACCCGTCGTAGTCGACGAGCTGTCCACCGCCCGAGAGATTCGACTGCAGCCGCGCGATCGCATCGGTATAGGCCTTGGCCACCGGTGTAGAGGGCGCGCTCCAGCGCGCCTGGGCTCCGGCCCATCGCTCGACGATCGCTCCTTGATCCGTCAGGACGAGATCCCGATATCGAAACGTCTGTCCCAAGAGCTCCCCCCAACTATCGAGGAACTCCCAGGCGCCCCGGCTGGTCGGGTCCAGCAATCGAACCGGTTCTTGACCCGGCCGCAGAGGAGCGGCTTCTCCTCCGAGCAATCGACTGGCGTTGGACTCCCACACGTCCTCGCGGGGCTCGATGAACGGATTGAAGACGACTCCCGGCCGGAATCCGACTCGGCGGAGCTGATCGTTGAGCCACTGCAGACCGCGCGGAAACTCGCTCGTCGACGCGCCCGCATCCTGCTCCGGGCGACTGGCGTCGCGCAAGGCCGTCAGGAGCGCATCCGAGCCGAGCCAGAGCGTATCCGCGCCGAGAGGCAGCCAGTGCTGGGCCATCCAAACGGCGGTTTGGAGGATCTCGATCTCGTTACTGCCAAAGGACCCGTTCGGTCCAGCCACCCAGCCCACCGGGGCCGGTCCCTGCAGCGCTTCCGCTTCGCCATCGACCCTGCCGTCACCACCCGACGATACCTGAACGGCCTCGTCGTAGCTCAGCTTCAGGAGATCGACCTCGGTATCGCTCAAGACCAATTGACGGTCGACCAAGATCGAGTCCTTGTCGCCTCGCATCAGTCCGACATCGAATCGGACGGCTTGTCCGCGAGCGCGATCGAAGACGGCGTCACAGCGACGGCTGAACACTCCACCCAGGCTGGTCTGGAGGACACCGGTCTCGTCCGGCTCGAGCCGCACCGGGACCGGCTGTCGCCCGAAGCGAACGACGGCCCGGATTCGCAGCCGCAGAGGATCCGATCCCGTGTTGGCGCGACGGGTCGCGACCAGACGGGCCTCCTTGGGATCGTCACCGACGACCAGACCGAACTCGAAGCGCATTCCGTCCGCCGTGACGCCCTCGTAGCGGCTCCGATTGCCGCGCTCGAGCTCCCAGAGGCGGGCTTCTTGGGAACCCTGACGGCTCTCGGTCTCGAGCTCGACGTCGACGAGCACGCCCTGATTGCCGTAGAGGAGGACCGTATCTCCAGTGAAGCGGTCAACTCGCAGGCTCCAACGGGCGCGCGAGGCACCCTGGGCCCAGGCGTCCGAGGTCCACGTGATCAACACCGCGAACGACAAAGCCGTCAGAATCCTCATGATCATCGAACTCCCCTGGTCCAGCGGGTGCGACCGGGCCTTCGGCCGGGCCATCGAGTGGCGCTCAGATTACCATGGTGCCTCACAGGGACAAGCGGCGCCGCGACTTGGACGGGGTCGAGCCAAAAACCCTGACCAAAAACTGTGGGATGCGATCTCGGGTCCCACGAGCTCGCCGTCTCCCGTCTCGGAGCGGCCGATGGATCTCTTCGTCCCCCTCGGGAGCCGAGGCCGGAGAGGGCGGCGACCCGGCCGAGCTCGTCGAGCCTGCGACAGATGCCGAAGAGACTTCGGGTTTTCTGGCGAGCTCGGTCACAGGGTCACTACTCGTTGCGAATCGGCGAGCAGCACCGTGAGATCCGCATCGTCGAAGACGAGGAGACGGCGGTCGACGTCGAGCGTTGACAGAGGCACCCGATCCGCAGGTATGCTCCGACATGGCCGCTACTCGACCGTCGCCCGCCGGAGGATTGCCATGATGCGTCTCGCCTGTCTCCTACTCGTCCTGGCATCCGGCGCGAGCGCCTCCTGTCCGCAAGACTCTGCGGCCGTGCCGGTGACGGGCGACGCCGTCGCCGGGCTCGAGCCGTTTGACGAGCTGATGATGAGCTTCGTCCGCAAGCACGACGTTCCCGGTGCCTCGTTGGCGATCGGGCGTCGCGGGAAGATCCTCTACGCTCGCGGATTCGGTGTGGCGGATCGTGAGAGCGGCCAGCTCGTGATGCCCGACTCGCGCTTCCGCATCGCCAGCATCTCGAAGCCGTTCACGGCCGTCGCCATTCTCCAGCTCGTGGAGCGCGGAGAGCTTTCGCTCGACGATCTCGTCTTCGAAGTCCTCGAGCTCGGCAAGGACCTCGAAGAGCATGCCGTCGATCCTCGCCTGGCCGAGATCACGATCGACCATCTCCTCCAGCATCGGGGCGGCTGGGATCGCCAGCAGAGCTTCGACCCGATGTTCATCTACGATCGCGTCGCCGAAGTGCTCGGCACGACGGTGCCGCCGTCGCACGAGGATCTCATTCGGTACATGATCCGGCAGCCGCTACAGTTCGCGCCCGGCGAGCGAGTGGCGTACTCGAACTTCGGATACTGCCTCCTCGGGCGCGTGATCGAGCAGAAGAGCGGCCAGACCTACGAGGCGTTCGTGCGGGAATCGATCCTCGAGCCGCTCGGAATCGAGAGCATGCAGATCGGAGCGTCACTTCCCGAGCAGCGAGCGGACGGCGAGGTGACCTACTACGATCCGCACGGACGAGTGGGGGCACCGGTCCGGGCTCCCGATCGCCAGGTACCGGCCCCCTACCTCATCGATCACGAGGTCATGGACTCTCATGGTGGCTGGATCGCCACCGCCTCCGATCTCGTGCACTTCGCGTTGGCGCTGGACCACTCATCGCGCAGGCGCGTTCTGAAGCAGGTGACTGTCCACAAGATGTTCGAGCCCCCGTCTGGCTCCGCGGGCTACGCTGAAGACGGCTCGGTCCTTCCAAGCTACTACGCGCGGGGCTGGCTTGTCCGGCCGGTCGGCAACGGTCGCGCCAATACCTGGCACGGGGGACTGTTGATGCCGGGCACGTCGACGCTCCTGGTGAGGCGACATGACGGCCTCCACTGGGCAGTGCTCTTCAACTGCCACGGCAGCGAGACAGCGCTCACGCTCGCCGGTGCGATCGACCCGCTTCTCCATCGAGCGGCCGCGCGTGTCGAGCGCTGGCCGAAGCGCTGAAGCTAGAAGAGGCCGACGCCCGCTGCTCAATCCTCGACGGTGAACGGAATCCCGTTGCTGGTCGTGCTGGCGACCGTCACGGTGATCGTGATCGGGCCCGACTCCGCATCCTCGGGGACCACGACGAAGAGATCGGTCGAAGACCGGATCGGTGCTACCGCCGTCGCGGAGCCGGAGACTCCGATGAAGGTCACGGTCGGCGTTTGGCCGAACAGCCACAGACCCTCGCCGCGCAAGCGAATCGTCTGACCGCGCAGGCCTTGATCATCGCTGGCATCCGCGTCGATCGACGGCTCGGGCGCCGGGACGATCGGATAGCTCGTGAGCACCGCCGGATCGGAGCCTTCGACCGAGATCTCGACCGGCCCCGAGATCGCATCAGACGGGACGACGGCTCGGATCGTGCCGCGCGTGTGTGTGATGACTTGGGCCGGCGATACGTCCTCGCCACCGCGCGTGAACTGAACGGTCACTTCGGCCTCCGGGCCACCGAAGCCGGTGCCCACGACCAGCACGTCGCCGTTCGGTGGTGCGCCGGTCTCAGGATAGACGCCGAACAGGGTTGGTGGAGCGGCCGCCAGGATCTCGATCCCCTCGAGAGCGACGCCCGTGGCTTCTTGCCCTTCGCGTACGACGCGCACCGAGACATCGGCCAGCCCCGACTCCAGGCCATAGGGAACGATCGCGAGAGCGCGATCCTCTCCGAATGGCACGGAGTGGGCCAGAGCCGTTCCGAAGCGCACCTGGGGCGGGTAGCTGGCGTTGCCGAGGAAGCTGCCTTCGAGGAGGACCGGCAGTCCGGGTGGCACGGCCGTGGCGCCGCTCGGCGACGCGATCGAGTCGATCGACGGAGAACCGGGTAGCAGCACCGTAAAGAACGCTTGCCCCGGCGAGTTCGACTGTCCCCCGCGATCGACAATGATCTCTCGCACTCCGGCCCCTGCCGAGCGAGGCACCTCGGTCAAGATCAAGGCATCGCTCCAGGCGATGACGAGAGCCGGGTCGACACCGAAGGTCACCGTGGGCTCGGTTCCGTTGGCGAGGTTCGTCCCCTCGATCGTCACGATGCTTCCCGGCGTTCCCGCGCTGGGCAGCACGGCCACGACCTGAGGTGTGGGGTCGATTCGATACTCGAAGAAGCCGGGGCAAGTGACCTCGGCTTCGCCGGGAACTTGGACACGCACGGTGACCGGGCCATCGGGCAGCCCGTCGGGTGCCAAGACGAAGATCCGGTTGCCTGTCGTGATGGCAGGAAAGCTCGACAAGGCGGGCGGTGATCCGGCGCTCTCGAAGGTGACCGTCGGCTGGAGCCCGAAGGAGCCGAGTTGGCTGCCTTCGATCGTGAGCAGCGTGCCCCCCCCACCAGAAGCGGGAGAGCAGCCCGTGAGCTCGGGGGCCGCCGCCGGCCGAAAGCGGAGCTCGGCGCTGTTCGCACCGGGAACGCCGTCCGCCGTCACCGAGACGGCGAGGCTCGCGAAGCCGAGCCCGTTGACGTCCGGCTCGATGCCGATGGGTGCCGTGAGCACGAGGGCGTCTTCCTCGCCAACGACCGTGCAGTACAAGGGATCGACCTCGACCGACTCGTTCTGACCCATGCGAGCGTAGATGAAGCGCACGCGATTGTCTTGAACGGCTGAGAATCCACTGCCTCGGATCAGGAGCAGCCCTCCCTCGGGAGCTCCCGTGTCGAATCCAGAGAGATCACCCGCATCCAGAATCGCGGTGATCCAGGCGCCGCTGCTTTGGGCCTCCGTGGTCGCCGTGAACCATCCGCCGAAAGCCAGGAGACCACTGAATGCCAAGAGCAGGGCGATGTGGCCGGTGTGACGTGTTCTCATTTCGGGCCTCCTTCAGCCGAAGATCACGAAGTAGAATCTGGTCTCATCGGCTTCCTGAACCCGCAGCAGCTCGAGGCCGCGCGCCTTCAGACGGCCCTTCGAAAGCCGAGCGATCAAGGCTCGACTGGCGGACCCACTCAACGTGGTCTCCGTCAAGTTCGGGGTGTTGTCCAAGAAGCGGCCTCGCCCATCGCCAAACAGCGCCTGGAGAATCGCGACCGGCTGCGTCTCGGTCGAGACACGCAAGAGGTCGAGATTCCCATCGCCATCCCAGTCGGTCAGGACGCCGGCGACCTCGTTCGAGGAGTCGTTCGCGGCGAAGCCCACCGCCGACCCGCCGCCGGTACTACAACTGATGGATCCGACCCATAGGCCGAGGCCCAGGCACGCGATGACCCGCATCGACATCATCTTGACTCCCCGTAATCCGGACGAGCGAGGGTGCCTCGCCGCGCGAGGAACCTCCCCGCCTCTTCATCGGCTGTCCAGGTGCTGGAACCTTTGGAGATCGTCGAGACCATTCAGCCCGCGCCGAATCCTTCCCGCGCCGACCGGGTCCGCGGAAGCCTCACTCGGAGCTTGATTCCCTCGGGCTCGGGCGGCTAGAACGCGCACGCGAAACTGTCCTTCGACTTCTCTCTGGACGAGGTGACTCATGAGCTCTTGGAAGACCTGGATCGCGGTCTCGACCCTGTGCCTGTCGAGTGGATGTCTCAAGGACGCCGGTTCGCCTCCCGAGGACGCGATCGACATTACGCCCGGTGGAGCGAGCGGTCCCGGAAGCACGCCGCCCGAGCAGGTCGCGGCCGGAGATCGACTCGATCTGGGCGGGCTCTCGGTGGTCGTACCCGAGGGTTGGGTCGTGGAGCGCCCCGAGAATGCGATGCGCCGCGGACAGTTCAAGCTGCCGAGTGACGAGGGTGGCGAGCCGGCTCAGATGGTGATCTTCAACTTTGGACAGGGTCAAGGTGGCACCGTCCGCGACAACCTGGATCGTTGGAGCTCCCAGTACTCGCAGCCGGATGGCAGCGACTCTCGGGAGGCCGCGACGATTGAGCAGCAGACGGTCAACGGCATGGCCGTGACGACCATCGACCTGACGGGAACGCTCTCCTCGGCCGTGTCGATGCAGGATCCTTCAGCGGGACGCAACAACAAGCCCGATCAGCGGCTGATTGGAGCCATCGTCGAATCGCCCCGGGGCGGAATGTTCTTCTTCAAGGCAACCGGGCCCAAGGCGGTACTCGATCGCTGGGAAGCCTCGATCGAGGAGTTCATCGCGTCGGCCCGCTGAGTCGATCAGCACCGAAGGACCGTGCTTCGGCCGGTTCAGAGGTGCTCGGCTGACCGGCGACCGACCCGGCTAATGGTTTGACAGCCCCCGCCCCGGGCCTAGAATCGGGCCAAGAGCAGAAGCCGGGTTCCGCCCCCACCAAGTCTCCAGCACGAGGGACCCCGTTCCCCAGATGGCAAGTCCCCTTCCGGTTCCGCCCGACGACGTTCGGCGCGGCGAGATCCTCGCCTCGCTCGAGCAGTGTCGCGCCCAGCTGACAACGGCCGAGCTCGTCAAGACGATCCCACGCGAGTGCTTCGTGCGAAAGCCGGGGCGAGAAGCCGCCGCGATCGCGACCAGCATCGGCGTCTCGATCGCCGCTTGGTGGCTGCTGGTGATCAATCCGTACTGGTGGCTCTTGCCACCGATCTGGTTCCTCGCCGGCACCGCCGTGTGGGGCCTCTACGTGATCGGACACGACTGCGGGCACGGCTCCTTCTCGTCGAGCGGGAAGGTGAACGCGGTCGTCGGGCACTTCCTGCTGACGCCGTTCCTGTATCCGTTCCACGCCTGGCGGCTCCTGCACCATCATCACCACTCGAACACGAACAGCCTCGAGCGCGACATCGACTGGCGACCGCTGCCGGTCGCGGTGTATCGCAAGCTGTCGGTTCGTCCGCGCTTCGTGTACCGCATGATCCGCACCTGGTTCTGGTGGGCCGGGACGATGCACCAGTGGGCGACCATGGCCTTCGACCTGAAGCGGTTCAAGGAAGGCAAGGATCGCGACTCGGTCCGCTTCTCGATCATCGTGGTCGCGATCTACGCCGCGGTCTTCTTCCCGACGATGCTCGCCACCGTCGGAGTCTGGGGACTGGTGAAGTACTTCTTCGTGCCGTGGGCGATCGCGTATGGCTGGTTCAGCACCGTCACGCTCATGCACCACTCACACGTCGAGGTGCCGTTCCTCGACAAGCTGCGCTGGTCGGCGGCGACCGCCAATCTGGCGATGACCATCTACTGCCGGTTCCCGCGTTGGTGCGAGTTCCTGAGCCACGACATCAACGTGCACGTGCCGCACCACATCGCGCCCAGCATTCCCTTCTATCGGCTACGGCAAGCCCACGAAGCGATCAAGTCTCGTTGGCCGGACCTGGTCCGGGAGAAGCGCTTCCGCTGGCGAGACCTCGTACACACCTTGCGCTCGTGCCAGCTCGTCGATCGCAAGAGCGGCTTCTACGTCGACTTCAGCGCCGCGCAGAGGAAGAAGCGAGCGGCGGCCAAGACCTAGCCCGCATTTCTCACCAGACATCGTCGCGAGGTGTCGAAGATGCCCGTGGATGCAAGGAAAGCGACCGAGCACGCCGCAGTCGACCTCGCTGCAGGTCGTCGAGGCGGCGCAGGAAGCTTGACGCAGCAGGCATGGGTAGAT